>JBHHZZ010000007.1:0-63058 GCA_046758325.1 Thermoplasmata archaeon
TTCGCATCCTGTTGAACGATTCCCGCTTTGAAGGCGTCCCGATGGTGCTGGAGACCCCGGGAGAGATTGTGGACTATCGGAAGAACCTGGACCTCTTGAAGGGTCTCAGGCGGTCCTAGTCCACTCCCCACTCACAGAGTCGGTGCAAGGCAACAGATTCGTTCCTGCCCCAGTCGTCAGAAGTGACAGTGATCCAACCATTGAGATTGAAATCTAATACTGCGTACAGTGTGGCTACCTCCCCACAGCCCTGGAGATGGTTCTCGATCCTAGAATTCGTGCCTGGGGATCACGGTGTCTTCGACATGAGCGTAGACGGACACCTTGTCTTTTCCAAGCATAAGGCCCGCCGCTTCCCCAGGCCCAAGTACGCAGAGGAGGAAGTCAGGAAGAGGACCTCCTGAGTTGGGAGGCGCAGCCTGTCCTCCTCCTCAGAACCGCTCCGAGGCCGTAGAGTTTCTCTTCGAATCGCCTGAGCGGCGTTAGGCCAGACAACCTCCGGTGCAGCGGGCCGAGCACCGGGAGCAAGTCAAGGGTCTGGGCGAAGGCTGCAGCCCCGCTCAAGATCTCGCCATCGGGAAGTACGAGATGGGCGGACCTCTCTATCTGCTCCTCCGTCCATCCTCTCAGGAGGCGGCGCCCCGCCTCTTCCTGGAAGGGCATTGTACGGAGTCGGTGAGGTTCCAGGGCGGCCACCACGCGGGCGAAGGCCGCGCATACACCACACCCCCCATCGTAGAGCAGAGTCGGAAACGTAGAGGCGGAGCCATCTCGGGCCATCATGAGCTCTTTCCTTCGCTCAGGCTACGAGCAGGAAGTCTATGAACCTTCTCCTCTCCATCGTTCGTGGTCCGGTCACTCACTCGATGCGAGGCGATATCGCGGCCCTGCAGGTGCGAACGCACAGCTCCAGGACCTGCACCCATGTCTGGGGAGACGCCCAGTCCACTCGAGGCCCGGGATCTTGGGGGGCTACGAGGGCAAAAACCTCATCAAAGTGCCTGAGGCTCGAGACGTCCTGGTGGCCTATCTGGCTATCGGGGAGATGCCTAACTATCGCTATCCACTCCCCGTCTACCTCTGCCCCCTCAGCCTGGGAGCTTTCGAGGACAGCCTCGCCTGCCTCCCTGGATATGATTCTGCACCCGGACATCAGATCGTATGCCTGGCCGAAGGCTGCTCGAGAAAACTGCTTTACGAATCTGCATGTCTCCTGCAAGGGCCTGGGAAAGCGCTCCATGGCCGTTTCCGACCTCCCGATGACATTGAGGTGCCGATCACCGCTCCCCTGAAGGGCTGATCTCAACTCCTCCGGGTCTGCCTCCAACCAGTGGAGCAACTGAAAGAGATCGATTAGGTGCACAGCATCCGCGTCACCCTCCAGGGCTAGCCTGACTGCCTCCCTTCTGGCCACGCCAGCCTGTCTCGAGCTTGTGGCGAAGGCCCACCCAGTCTTTCTGATATAGTCGACCACTACCGGGTTCGTGTTCACCGTGGCTACCACCGCGACGCCCTCGTAGATCTCCTCCACTTTCTGCAGGATATCTGAAGGGCGATCCAAGAGCTTTCCCATGGAGTCGTGAAGGGTGGCCGCGAGGAAGATTTTCATCTGAGCCTCACCATTTGCCTGACGGTCGCGAGCGTGATAACACATCGGAACATAAGCCTCTGGGACCGCATCAGCCCACCAGGTCCTCCGGGCTGTAGAAGTCTGTTCCTGCCCGTACCGCGGTAATCCGGTCCCTCTCCCTATCTCCAATGAAAACAGAATCCCCAGGGGCGTGACCGAGAAGCTGGATGCATCTGAGAAGAGGCTCGGGATCGGGCTTCAGCCTCTCCGTGTCTTCCCGCGCCACGAGGACGTCGACATATTGCCTGATTCCCGCGCGCTGGAGGGCGATCTCGCAGCTGGCCTTGGAGTTCATGCTGACGATGCCCCTCTTGAAGCCCTTTAGGAGGATGAAGAGGTCGGCCAGGGCCTTCTTCTCGGCCTCCTCGGCCCCCTCGACCTCCCGCTTTCTCAGTAAGGCCTCCAGAGCCTCCCGAGTGTGGCCCTTGGTGGACCGCAGAATCTCCCATACCGACATGCCCGCAAAGTCCCTTCCAGTACTGGCCGAAGCGAGATCCGCCATCTCCCTCTGCGCCGCCCTCCAGTCCACCTTCAGCATCAGGACGGTACCATCTAGGTCGAAGACCACGGCCCTGTATGCGGTCAGCAATTCCAAGGCCCGCTGCCACATGTCATTCCCGAGTCACCAGGGTTAGGTGGTTTATAGTCTTGTGGGAAATCAGCGCCTCAGCTCAGGAAGCGCCGCCTAGGGCTTCATCGGCTTTCTCCCCGAGAAGCCGGCTCCTACCTCGTGGTAGTACTTGATCCTCTCCTCCCCTCGTCGCCAGCAGAGAAAGACGGGCCTCCCGTCCCTGATCGAGTAGAAGTCCACGAGACCCTGCTCGTAGCTCTTGACGTGGCCCCCCAACTCACGGATCCTGCGGACGGACTCGTTGGCCGCAGACATCGCCTCCTGCAACTGAGCATGAAGGAGGAGGTGCTTCTCGTGCTCTGGATTCGCCGGGTCCCTGATGTCTTCTCCCCAGTAGGCCTCCATATCCTCCAACATCTCAGACAGCTCCCGGTGGCGGGCCATGCGGCTATCCAGCTCCTGCAACATGTTCTCTACGCTCGGAAGAAGGGCGTCAACCTCCACCGGGGTGAGGAACTTCTCGAGTCCCCCCTCGTCTGCCTCCATGGGTCCTCGTCCAGCTAGGCTAGCCCCTCCACTTCCCCGGCTAGACCAGCGAACTTTCCCTGGAGAATCTCCAGGCCCTTCAGGAGTGCGTCCTTTGCGGTCAACGAGCGGTCGGTCTCAAACCGGAAGAGGAACCTACTCGGGTCTCCCCTCACCTTTATCCGACCCTCAGAGGCCTGCTCACACAGCTTGCAGAGGGTGCACTTCTCGATATCCGTCACTCTGAGCTTCCCATCATCGGCCTCCAGGATGTTGACGGGACAGACGGAGGCCACCCTCTCATCCAGCATTTTGTCCTTAGGGTCGAACTCCAGTACGGGGTAATACTTGTAGGCTGCTGCCTGGGCCCCCTGCCACTTGGCGTGCTCGCGGCCCACCCCGAGGACCGCCGTGGCATATATGAGCATGGCCTGACCCTCACTCAGCTTCACGATCGGGATGTCGGGGTCCACGGGGCTGAAGCGGGAGTCTCCAATGGGCTCCAGATCCCTGGAATAGACCGTGCAGGGCCCCTTCTTCGTGAGAGAATAGATGATGGTGCAGTTGGGACAGCCCTCGCCTCCGCAGCCTTCACACTCTTCCCTGGGAACGAAAAGGTCCAGGTCTGTGGGGATGGGTATGAGCCCAAGCCTGTGGGCGATGATCTCGTCGAACAGAGGTGTAACGCTTTCGTACTCCTTGCCGTCCTCGCCCCTGATGGGCCCGAGGTGGAACTCCACGGTCTCGATGGCCATCTTGGGGATGTCTGCCAAGAGGGTCCTCCGGAGGGCGTTCACAAAGGCAGGGTCCTCTCCTTCCACAAGGAAGACAGCTCGGTCCTCCATCAACTCCCGAAGCTCGACCTTCATCACACCCTCCTCCCTCTCCGCCCTCCTTGAGGCTTCGTACCGTCGTGAGGGATGGGGGTGACGTCCTCGATCCGACCTATCCTCAGCCCCGCCCTTGCCAAGGCTCGAATGGCGGCCTGAGCTCCAGGCCCTGGGGAACTGGATTTGTTGCCCCCAGGCGCCCTGATCCTGACGTGGATGCCCTCGATGCCCTTCTCCTTGGCGGCGTCCGCCACCCTCTCCGCAGCCCTCATGGCCGCATACGGAGACGACTCATCCTTGTCGGCTTTCACTACCATCCCGCCAGAGCACTTGGCTATGGTCTCTGCCCCTGTGATATCCGTCAAGGTGATGATGATGTTGTTGTAGGAGGCGTAGATGTGGGCGACTCCCCACTTGACCAACTAGTCACCTCCTTCCGTCGCTATGCGACGCCCCTCCAGAGTCTCCAAGCTTGGCCTCGCCGGATGAGCCTCATTGGCTAGGGCTGAGTGAGCATGGTACTTGATGTCCTCCTCCTCATCCTTCTTCACCAGGTACCCGGGGATGGTGACCTTTCTATCGCCTATGGATATGTGGCCGTGGACGATGAGCTGTCTGGCGTGCCTCATGGTGTTCCCGAGGCCTCGCAGGTACACGAGGGTCTGGAGCCTCCTCCCCAGGAGGTTCTCCACCTCAAGGGCCAGGACATCGTCCAACGTGGCGCCTTCCGGAGGCAGGGGGCCGAGACGAGCCAGGCGCTGGAGAAGCTGCCGAACCTCCTTCTCTGCCTGGGCATCCTCGTATCTGACTTTGGCCTGGAGTATCCTCGCTCTCTGACGCCACCTCCTCATGAGGCTCTGAGCCTTCCACAACTCCCTCTTGTTCTTGAGGCCAAACTTCTGGATGAGCTCGTTCTCCGCCTTTATTCGATCGGCCTGCCAGGGATGAGAAGGACGGGACCATTTGGCCCTCGGAAACTTGGGGTCGCCCATGTCATCACCGTCTCTGACCTGGCTGGCCTCCCCTACCAGCCCTGCGGGTCACGCCTACAGTGAGCCCCGTTCTACCGTTGGATCGGGTCCTCTGACCCCTTACCTTCTGTCCCGTTTCGTGTCTGATGCCCCGATAGCATCGTATCATCTTCATCCTGTTGACGTCCTCCCTTCTCCTCATGTCGACCTCCGAACCGATGATCTGCTGGTCCTCGCCGCTCCAGAAGTCCCTCCTCCTGTTGAGGGCCCAGGTAGGCAGGCGGTTCGAGAGGTCATCCAGGATGGCAGCCAGCTCTTCCACCTGTTCGTCCGAGATGTCCCCTATCTTCATGGTCCTGGGGACGCCCAGCATGTCCGTGATCATCTGGGCTAACCTCAGGCCCACGCCCTTGATGCCTGCCAGGGCGTAGACCATGGGCCTGTTACCGTCCAGGTCGGTGTTGGCCAGCCGTACGATGTACTTGAATTCCGAAGATTCCTCTTCCTCAGCCATCTTGGCACCAGACCCTTGAACCAAAGATATCTGGTCTATTTAAGTTTGCGGCGGCGATGATTCGAAACTAAACCTTATACCGCGACGAGACAATCCACAGGAGTGCGAGGATACCTGCAGCTGATCAGGCCCCTCAACTGCGTCATGGCGACCATAGGCTGCCTGTTGGGCAGCTTCGTGGCCCTGGGTTCAGTCGTGGCCTTCTCGACAACGGCCGCCCTCCAGGCCGCGGCCATCGCCCTCCTCTTCACCGCGGCGGGAAACTCCCTGAACGACTACTATGACAGGGACGTGGACCGTGTCAACCACCCTGAGAGGCCCATCCCTTCTGGGAGGGTGAGTCCTCGCGGTGCGCTACTTACCGCGGCCATCCTCTTCGCTCCCACGTTACCATGGAGCTTCTTCGTGAGACAGGAACTCCTCATCGTGGTCCTCATCAACCTGATCCTGATGTCTTCCTACGAGTTGGTCTTCAAGAAAGGGGGGTTCAGGGGTAACCTCCTCATCGGTTGGCTCGTGGCTTCCCTCTTCATCTTTGGAGGGTTGGCGGTCTACGACTCTTCCGAGGCCTTGCAGCGGGCCTTCATCCTGGCCGTCCTGGCCTTCCTTGCAACCCTTGGCAGGGAGGTAGTCAAGGACATTCAGGACGTGACAGGGGACGCGGATCGGAGGACCCTGCCCATGACCCTAGGAAGGAGGGGGGCGGGCGTTGTGGCATCAGTCTCCCTCCTCCTAGGCGTCGCCCTGAGCATGCTGCCGGTCGCCATCGGTCTCCTCGGAACCTACTACCTCTACCTCGTTCTCGTCGCAGACGCAATGTTTATCTACGCCGCCTTCAATTCCGCTCGAAGGCCAACCTCGTCCCAGAGGGCAGCAAAGTATGCGATGGCAGTTGCCCTGGCGGCCTTTCTGGTAGGAGGATTCCCTTGAAGGTCCTGAGTTATATCAAGAGAAAGCTGAAGGGGGGCAGGCTTCACATGACCCTCCTAGACCCTGAGAAGGGGAAGTTCTACGACCTGACCAGGTTGGCGGAGACGGCGTCGAATCTGGGCACCGACGCCATCATGATCGGCGGGTCCACGGGGGTCAGTCAGGGAATTCTCGATGCCGATGTGAAGGAGGTAAAGGCCAGGACCACGCTGCCCGTGATCCTCTTTCCGGCCAGCTCCAGCACCCTGAGCCCATACGCAGATGCCATCTACTTCATGAGCCTCCTGAACTCCAGGAACGTGAAGCATGTCGTCAGGGAGCAGTACATGGCGTCCAGGGCGATCAAGAATATGGGCCTCGAGACCATAGCCATGGGCTATGTGGTTGTGGACCCGGGGATGAAGGTGGGCGAGGTGGGAGAGGCGGACCTCGTATCCCGGAACAGGCCCGACGAGGCCGCCAGGTATGCGCTGACGGCGGAGTACTTCGGGATGGACCTCTTCTACCTGGAGGCTGGCTCAGGAGCCCCCCATCCAGTGCCCGGGGAGATGATTCAAGCGGTGAAAAGGGAGAGCAGGCTACCCCTGGTGGTGGGCGGCGGCATAAGGAGCTATGAGGCTGCGAAAGAGGTAGTCGAGGCGGGGGCGGACATCGTCGTCACGGGAACTGTTGTCGAACGGGCGAACGGGAGGGAAGCCCTTAAGGCTGTCATCGATGCTGTGAAAGGTCGGTAGGTTTCAGTCATGGCTCCCAGGACGGCCCAGGAGGCCCAACAGCAGGCAACCTCAGCCATGATGGGCAGGCTCTTTCGAGCCCCCAGTCCGTCCAAGATGCTCTTCTACATCGTCCTCGGGTCCCTCCTCACGGGACTCCTGGCTAATGGGGGCATCCCTGACCTGAGGGCCGTCCTCCTGGGCCTCGGGGCCTTCGCCCTTCCAGTGGTGCTCTCGGCCCTCCTCACAAAGCCCTTGGCGGAGATGTTCGGCGGCAAGATGTACCTACGGCGCTCGGCTCTACTGGGAATCATGGGCATGGTCACCGTGTTCTTCGCGGCCCTCGTTGCCTTCTTCCTCGACGTCCTCACCATGGCCCGCTTTCTGATCATAGGCTGGGCCTCCACTCTCTGGCTCAGGCAGGCTGCCATCCTCGCCACTTCTCACAGCAGCCCGCTTTGGTCCCTACCCGCGGTAATCAACCAGCCAGTGTTCGGTATCCTAGCCCTCTTGGCATTCTTTCCCTTAAGCCTCGCGGACTGGGCTGTTGCCTTCCTTTCCTTCACGGCCTTTTACGGCGCGGGCCTCATCTTCACCGAGGTCGCCATCAGGCCCCTGGAGAAAGGCTTTGGTGTGGACGGGCTCAGCATGCTCCGCTACTCGCTAGACCACATGACAGAGAAGGGGAGGGAAGGCAGGAGGGAGATGGAAGCCTTCTTCGAGTCCTTTGCCAGCCCTCAGACCATCCCCGTAGGCGTGCTGTCCATGAAGCTTGACGGAGGTAAGCGGGCCCTCATGGTCGTGCCCAGCATGCATCCAGGTCCTTATGGCCATCTTGGGGGCAGCGACCTTCCCACGAAGCTCAGATTGGAGCTGAAGGACCTGAAGGCGGAGGTCCTCGTGCCCCACGGTCCCTCGACCCATGACCAGAACCCCGCAACCTCTGCGGAGTGCGAGAGACTAGGGGTATGGGTGAGCGACAGCCTCGAGGGACTACGACACGGCCACAGGGTCTCCAAGTTTGTCAGGGTGTCCAGAGGCGACGCCACCGTCTGCTGTCAGGTATTCGACGGCAAGGCTCTTCTCCTGGCCTCCTTGGCACCGAGACCCACGGACGACATCGATTTCGCCACAGGCTTCTCTGCCATGGCTGCCGCCAAGGAAGCGGGCGTGGATGACGCCATGCTGATAGACGCCCATAACTGCATGGAGCTCGGGAGCGGCGCGGTGTTTTTCGGTTCGCCACAGTGTTACTCCATCCTGGAGGCCACTCGTGAAGCGGTGAAGGCAGCCCTGAGCGGTATGTCCGATGGGCTGCGGGTCGGTGTCGCCTCGAACACAGACCTGGTCGATCCTGAAAGGGGACTGGGACCCAACGGGGTCCAGGCAGTGGTGGTCGAGGTGGATGGCCAGAGAACAGCCTACCTCCTCATCGACGGCAATAACATGGTTCCAAAGCTACGGGAAAAGCTGCTCGAGGGGATAGAGGATCTGGTGGACGAGGCTGAGGTCATGACCACTGATAATCACATCGTCAACAACACTCTTCCCGGGTTCAACCCCGTCGGGTGGAGGATGGACCACCAGGCGTTGGTGACCGCTACCCGGAACGCCGTGGAGGACGCCAGCGGGGTCATGGTCCCGGCCACCGTTGCCGTCCACACAGGATTTCTGGAGGACGTAAAGGTGTGGGGCCACCAGAGCGCCGTTCGACTGACGACGGCCATTCACTCTAGCCTGGCTACCATGAGGATAAACGCGGTCGTGACCTTTGCCATGGCCGCGCTGTTCTCCATTCTCGTCCTTGCCCTCATCCCCTAGATGAGCTCCAGGAACATCCTGTGAATATTCGTTCTTCCTGAGAGTTCCGGATGGAACGCGAGGGCTAGCAGGTGGTCCTGCCTCGCCATGACGATCACGTCCTGAAGGCGGGCAAGGACCCTACAGTCCCCCCAGACCCGTCGGATGGCGGGGGCCCTGATGAAGACCCCCCTGGCAGGTCCCAAACCATCGATCTTCAGTTCGACCTCGAAGGATTCCCGCTGCCTGCCGAAGGCGTTCCTATCTACCGCCATGTCCATGAGCCCGAGGAGCCTCGTCCCCGTCGCCTTGACCTGCTCGTCCCCCTCCTTCGCAAGAAGGATGCAACCGGCACAAGTCCCCATGAGGGGCATGCCCTCCTCCGCCCGCCTCGTAATCACGTCGAACAGGCCAAACTTGACGAGAAGCCTTGAGATGGTGGTGCTCTCGCCTCCCGGGATTATGAGGGCGTCGACGCCCTCCAGAGCTTCAGGTCGCCTGACGGGTACCGCTCGACCGGAAAGTGAAAGCTCCGTCATCGCCCTCTCGACAATCTCCAGGTGTTCGCTGACGTCACCTTGAAGGGCAGTCACTCCTACCTTCACGATTCTTCCATTCGTCAGGATGGCTTAAGGTTGTGGTCGTGCCCTGTCCATGGGGGGTTCTGATGACTATTCATAGACATCGACGTACGCAAGAGCGTAGTAAGTACCAGAATCAGGCCGTCAAGAGCCAAAAGGTAGATATACGACCGCATTCTAAGATTTGCCCGCGACAGTATTGGCGGCCGTACAGGACTACTATTCTGTGTATGGCCTCAGTTTCCCTAGGGGGTGAAAAGGATATGGGCAAGATACGCATTGCCGTAGTAGGCTTGGGCAACTGCGCAAGCGCCCTCATTCAAGGGATAGAGTATTATAAGAACACGGATGAGGACCCCATCGGCCTGATGCACGAGGAGATGGGCGGGTACCGGGTGGCTGACCTAGAGGTGGTCGCTGCCTTCGATGTGGACGCCCGGAAGGTGGGAAGAGATGTCTCAGAGGCCGTGTCGGCACTGCCGAATTGCACAAAGACGTTCTATCCCGACCTTCCCGAGTCTGGTGTTATGGTGGAGATGGGGCCGGTGCTCGATGGAGTTAGCGAGCACATGAAGGAGTACCCTGAGGAGAGCAGCTTCGTAGTTGCGGAAGCAGAGCCGGTGGATGTGGCAGAAACGCTCAAGGACAGTGGGGCAGACATCCTCGTGAACTACCTCCCTGTCGGGAGCGAGAAGGCCGCGAGGTTATATGCCCAGAGCGCGCTGCAGGCGGACTGCGGCTTGGTCAACTGTATCCCCGTCTTCATAGCCTCCGATCCCTCCTGGGGTCAGAGGTTCGAGGAGGCCCGCCTTCCGGTGGTTGGCGACGACATCAAGTCCCAGATAGGGGCCACGGTGGTACACAGGACCTTGGCAAAGCTCTTCAGTGATCGAGGAGCGGTCATCGACAGGACTTACCAGCTGAACACCGGCGGGAACACGGACTTCCTGAACATGCTGAACAGGTCTCGCCTCAAGTCGAAGAAGGTCTCGAAGACGGAGGCCGTCCAGGCCCAGCTGCCGGTTCCTCTGGAACCTGAGAACATCCACATCGGACCCTCCGACTACGTGCCGTGGCAGAAGGACAACAAGATATGTTTCCTGAGGATTGAAGGCCGCATCTGGGGCAACGTGCCGATCGATTTGGAGCTGCGCCTGTCGGTGGAAGACAGCCCCAACAGTGCCGGTAGCGCCATCGACGCCATCAGATGTGCCAAGATTGCCCTCGACAGGGGCATCGGAGGTCCCCTCGCGGCGATCTCGGCGTACACGATGAAGCATCCCCCTGTCCAGATACCGGAGGAGGAGGCCCGCAGAAGGCTGGAGGAGTTCATCAGGGGAGAAGTCTCTGAGGTAGCCGTCGATGAGGGCATTGATATTGGCAGCTGGGATGGGGAAGAGATTATCCTGGAATGACGGACCGAAAGCGCTCGTTCCCCTCCTGGGCCTCCCCCTGATAACCAGGGCAATCCTCATCGCCAAGGAAGCGGGCATCAGGGAGCTTGTCGTCGTAGTGGGCTATGAGGGGGACCTGGTCAGGGAGACCCTAGGGGACGGCGCCTCACTGGGAGTCAGCGTCACCTATGTGAAGAACGAGGAATGGGAGAGGGGAAACGGCCTCTCCGTCCTCAAGGCTCAGCGGGCCCTGTCGGGCGAAAGATTTCTGATTCTGATGTCAGACCATGTCCTCGACGCGGGGGTCGTCAGGAGGATGACCCGATCCAGGACCCCCAGGGCAGCCGCCATGGCGGTGGACGTCACGGTCGAGGACGAGGAGGTTATCGAGGAGGCCACCAGAGTACTGGTCGAGGACAACCGTGTGAGGTCTGTGGGCAGAGGTCTGTCCAGGTACAACGGCGTCGACATGGGCGTCATCCTCGCTGGCGGGCTGATCTTCGGGGCCCTCGAGTCAGCTATCCGAGAAGGTAGGGAGGAACTCGGAGATGCTCTGGACATCCTGGCAGGGGAGGAAAGGCTGCAGGCTGTGAAATTCAGACACCCCTTCTGGTTCGACATTGACACGATGGAAGGCCTGATGAAGGCCAAAGACGCCCTTCTCAGATCGCTTGTGAAACCCGAGGACGGCCCCGTGTCCAGGCACCTCAACAGGAGGATTTCCGCTAGGATCACCGAGCAACTGGTCAAGACCTCTCTGACTCCCAACCAGGTGAGCTCCATCGCCTTCGCCGTGGCCCTTGTAGCCTCTGTCCTGTTCTACCTGGGTGACTACCTCTTCCTCGTTGTTGGAGGCATCCTGGTCCAGTTCTCATCCATTCTGGACGGCTGTGATGGCGAGGTGGCGAGGTTGAAGTTTTCCTCCACCTCCAGGGGCGGATGGATCGACTCTCTGATGGATAGGTACGCCGACTTCCTCCTCATCGTGGCCCTCGCGTACGGACAGTGGACAGCCTCACCTCAGCCCCAATGGTGGTTTGGCGTCTTCCTCGCGCTGATGGGGTCCTATGGCGTCAGCTACACCGCCGCCGCTTTCCGCTCAGCCGGGAAAGGGGGTCTACCTCCAGGCCCCCAGATTCCGGCCAAGAGGGACAGCCGGCTGCTCATCCTAGCCTTGGCGGCGGTCCTGAACATCCCTCTGTATGGCCTCATAATCATAGGCCTGCTGGGCAATGCGGAGGTCGTCAGGAGGCTCATATACTGGAAGTAGGGACCTTGGCAGGTCGATTACGGATGCTTGCGGGAACCAGCGGAGGGAGAAGCCAGCGCGGGCGATGAAATTGACAGGTTGATGACTGTGTCTCAGTGAAAGGGTCCTCTGAAACGCTTCTCAAAGTCTTGCTGAAGCAGCTTGGAGAGCAGCTCTCTGGGGTCCTTGCCGAAGACTTTGAAGGCGACGCTGTTGAGGACGAGTGGCTCACCGTGCTTGGGTCGCAGGTAGGGCCTCTTCACGATCTCCCACGGCTCTTCGACGGGAAGGACAGCCTCGCCGTGAGGCGACTTCTGCAGACCGTAGGGTGTTCGGCTATCCAGGGCGACCACTTGAAAGGTCGTCCTCGTGTAGAGGGGCTTGAGGACGCTCCTTCCCAGAACGGATATGAGCACCCGGTCCTGGTCAGGGACGAGGTCGGTGTTCTGGTTCAGCGCCTCGGCGTTGATCCCTACCTGCCCCGGGGACAGCTCTTCGGAGCGGCCACCGAAGGGCGTCACGTACCAGTGGCGTATCGGCTCAAAGGGGAAGGGCTTCTCGCGGGAAGAACCTGCATCCTGTTCGCCCATCGTGCCAGCCGTCCTGTACTATCATTGTAATGCTCCAGCTCCGTATTTTAATGTTGAGAGACTATTCCCCGCAATGAGAATTGTCCATTACCTCTGCCGGTACACGCCGGACCAGTGGCGATCCGACTCGACCTGGGCGTATCTCAGGGGCGGTATTTCGGCTTCTTCGTCCAGTCGTCCCCCTTGGAGTAGCTTCCTGGCTCTTGGAATCCAGAGGTCTACGCCCTTCAAGAACTCCTCCAGTTCCACGCCCCGGTAGCAGGGTTCGAAGCCCTCCAGCGTACCCTTTCCGGCGATCAGGAGATCCAGCATGCCCCGAAAGGTCCCCTTCCTGAAGTGGTGGAAGGCGGCGGCTATCTTGATGATGCCTTGCAGAAACATCTTGTCATCCTCTTTCACCTCGAGCCAGACCTGCTCCAGCACTTCATGACACTCGAAGAAGTTTCCGCCGTTGTACAGATTCACCCCCTCGACCAGCGCCCTGTGGAGTCTGTTCGAGTGATTCGGGTCCTCTACGGAGCCGTCTCCCACGACACGCCGAAGGCAGGGAAGCCTAAAAGCCTCTCGGGTTGCATAGGCTGATGGAGGGGTCGGCCAACGGGAATAGGGCGAACGGGCTACCGAAGGTGACTAATGCCCTTCATGCCCCTTCGTACACCTTTCGGGCAAGGCTTGCCCCTTCTACCATGTTTCGCAGCTTCTGGAAGGCCACCTTCCAGGTCCTGGTTCTCAAGCCACAATCCGGGTTGACGTATATCCTGTCGGCGTCCTGAAGAATCTTTGCCGCTCTCAGTATCCTGTCCCTAACCTCCTCCGGCTTCTCTACCCTGCTGACGTGGACGTCCACCACGCCTAGCCCCACCTCACGGCCATCGTTGTACTCCTCAAATAGCTCGAGGGGCGTGTAGCCGTCCCCGAAGCTGTCGTCCCTGTTGGCAAACTCCCAGGCGAACTGGCTGCATCTCCTCATCTCCAGGACCTCTGGATAAAGGAGCCTGTAGTCGCTGTAGCATATGTGGGCCGTCAGCTTTGACCTGATTCCCTTTGTGGCGGCGTTGAAGCCCTCCACAAAGATGTCCACCTCCTCCGGATGCGTGGTGGCCGCCGGCTCGTCGATCTGGATCACCTCGGCCCCCGCCTTCTGGAGGGCCTGTATGTTGGGCCTGATCACCTGTTCTGCCAGGTCTAGTACCAGGTCCCGCTTGGCTTCCAGCTTTCGCCTTCTCAAATCGGAGACTCCGCCATGCAGCCTCTGGTAGTGCTCGTTGAAGGACCAGTCGGCAAGGGTGTATGGCCCGGTCAGAGGCACCTTGATATTCTTGAGGGCCCTCTCCTTGACGAATTCGAACTCGTACAGGTGGTAGGCTTCCTTGAAGCGCACCCTTTCCATGCAGGAGGCCTTCAGGTAGTATTTGTTGTCAAAGGACCTCACGTTGCCCAGGAATCGGAAGCCCTGCATCCGGCGGATGGGGTACTCGTACATTTCCACCCGCCTCTGCTCACCATCGTACACTAGGTCCAGGCCCGCGGCCTCCAGGAAGCGGAGGCCGTACACGCAGGCCCAGTCCCTGAGCTCCGCCTTCCTGCTCTTCAGATCCCCACCCTTCAGAACCTCTATCAGCTTCTCATATCCCTCGACGCCAAGCAGCTTGCCCCAATGGACCGCATTCTCGACCTCGGCCTCCGTGGCCCGTCCCCTTTTGGGAGCAGCCACCAGCCACCGCGGCTTGGAAAGGCTGCCGATCTCCTGGCAGGAGAAGAGTTCCATCCTCACACAACCTCCCAGTCGGTCTCGGCGGCCAGGCCGAGGGCCCTGACCTTATCCTCCGCTACTCCCCTCGGCAGAAACTCCAGGTCTGCGTTGGGGCACAGGATGATGTCCTTGGGATTGAGGGCCTCCAGAGCCTGAGTCGCGATTTTCGATATCTCCTCAGGCCTCTCCAGAAGGGAGTTCCGGGAATCGACGCACCCACAGGCCAGAACCTTGACGAAGTCGTACTGTCCCAGCCCGTCCAGCCCCTCCTCGTACAGGTCCAGACCCAGGATGTCCACGGGGAAGTCCAGCAGGTGTGGCAGCAAGGGGCGGGCCGACCCGAAGAAGGTGTGCAGCGATATCTGCATGTCGACGGACCTGCGTATGATCTCGTAGGCTTCCTTCACGTCCTCCAAGAGGGCCTCCTGGGGCGGGTTGACGACCAGGGAGGGCTCGTTGAACTGGACCTGATGGAAGCCCTTGCTCTCCAGTCCCTTGGAGACATCAGCGAGACATTCCGCGAGGGAGAGGAGAGCCTCTCTCGGACCCTGGTAGTAGCGGTTCTCCGCCATGTCGGTGAAAGTGTAGGGTCCCGGAAGGACGGCCTTCCAGGGACGGTCTCCCGGGAGTAACCCGACCTGCAGGTATTCATCGGGAATTGGTCGGGGCTCAAGGGAGGAGGAGACTACGGGTTGCCGAAAGAACGTGTTGTTGTCAAACCACCTCCTCAGGCCTCCAAGGGATAGGCCATCCCAAGCCTCCACAAGCGGCCGAAAGATATCCTGCCAGTTGAGGAGGCCGTCACTCGCAAAGGCCATGCCCGCATCCAGCTGCAGCTGGACCACTTCCTCGGCATCTCTCCGGAGGACATTTTTGACCTCCTCCTGTGATGCCCGACCCCGGTCCAACGCCCTCGTTGCCGCGATGAGCTTCTCGGAGCGAGGAAAGATACCCGTAAGATACGCCTCGACCATTAAGCCCCTCCTTGGAGGTTACCAGATGCTCAGATGGGCATTTTATTAATAGTTTTGGCGCAGAATTATTACTATCAGTCATTTTGATGTAGTTTCAATCATCCTCAGGATGTCCGCCCGGGTGACTATGCCCGTGACGGCGCCGCCCTCCATCACCAAGACCATGGGATATCCCTCCAAGAGGGCCAGGGCCTGAGACACGTCCGCCTCAGGAGGCAGCGAAGGGGGTGCAGGGCCCATGACCTCCTCCAACCTCCTCTTGCCCACGGCTGCGGGATTCTTTGAACTGGCCATCGTCCTCATGATGGTCCGCTCGCTGACGGAGCCCACGGGCACACCCCCTCGGAGGACCGGCAGCTGGGAGAAGCCGTGCTCCATCATCCTTTTCACCGCCTCGGAGACCACCTGCCCGGGAGCCGCCGAGATGACGGGCCCGCTCATCACCTCCCTGAGGGCTGCCCTCGGCCTCCGGCCCTCCTCAAGAACAGCCACGATCCTCTTATAGGTGGACAGACGAGGATCGAGCTTCCCCTTTTCCAGACGAGAGACGTAGGCCTGACTCACGCCAGCCAGCTCCGCCAACCTTGCTTGGGTGAGCCTCAGCTCTTTCCTCCTTCTAAGGACGTAGTCCGACTCCTCATCGAGGTCCACGAAACGTCAATAGTGGTCGACAACATATACTGCGCGGTCCTGCGAGTGGGATGTGTGGGCGCTAGGGCCGTGGAAGTGAGCTAATGGACTGGGAAAGGGAGGCGCTTGTGGGCTACATCGAGGGCCTGCTGCCTACGAGGGATCGAGTATTGCGGAGGCTCGAGTCCGAGGCAAGGGAGGAGGGCATACCCATCATCGGACCTCATGTGGGGGCCTTGCTCATGGTCCTCGCCGCCGCTGCGAAGTCGCAGAGAGGGGTGGAGCTGGGCACCGCCATCGGTTACTCGACTATATGGATTGCTCGCGGCCTTGGGGATGATGGGAAGCTCTACACCGTCGAAGCCCGGGAGGAGATGGTCGGAAGGGCCGTGAGGAACGTGGCGGAGGCAGGACTAGGAGACGTAGTGGAGATCCTTAGTGGTCCGGCCCATGAGGTCTTGCCTACACTAGGAGGAGGCTTCGACCTGGTCTTCAACGACATAGATAAGGAGGACTATCCGGCGATGCTGCCACTGTGCAAGGAGTCCCTTCGTCCGGGAGGTCTCCTCATCACGGACAACGTCCTGTGGGGCGGAAGGGTCACCTCCCCGGAGGACCGATCCGCATCGACAGAAGCAATAAGAGAGTACAACCGCCTGCTGGCAGAGGACGAGGAGATGATGACCGTCATCCTACCCATCAGGGACGGCGTCTCGATAAGCGTTAAGAGGGTGTAGGGGCTTTGGATGGGATGAGCGCTGGTCTACTATGGAGGCAAGGTCATGGTTGATGAGTACGGCGTGTACATAAACGGGGAGTGGGTGGACTCTACGGGAGACGGCTTCTTCGATGTCATCAATCCGGCCAACGGAGAGGTCCTGGCCAGGTTCCCCGAAGGGACTCGGGAGGATGTCCAGAATGCCCTGGAAGCCGCCAGGCGGTCCTTTCCGAAGTGGAAGGCAACCCCTGCGGCAAAGAGGGGAGAGGTCCTGTTGAGAGCCGCCCAGATCCTACGTGATAGGAAGGATGAGCTGGGCAAGCTCCTAGTGAGGGAAAATGGCAAGGTGATTGCCGAGGCCAGGGGAGAGGTCCAGGAAGCCATCGACTTCTTCGAGTACATCGCCGGTGAGGGACGACGGCTCCTGGGGGAGACGGTGGCGACGGAGCTCCCCGAAAAGTTCGCCATGACCGTCCGGCTTCCAGCGGGCATCGCAGGCCTCATCACTCCCTGGAACTTCCCCATCGCCATTCCCTCCTGGAAAATAGGGGCCGCGGTCATCAGCGGCTGTGCAGTCGTCTTCAAACCCGCGTCGGGGACCCCCATCCTCGGAGCAAAACTCGTCTCCGCCCTGGAGGAGGCTGAGCTCCCCGCGGGCGTCCTCAACATGGTCACCGGGAAGGGCTCCGTGGTCGGCGATGAGATCGTAACAAACCCACTCGTCAGAGTCATCTCCTTCACAGGTGGCGTGGATACAGGAACGGAGGTGTACACGAAGGGCGCCGCCCGATTGGCCAACGTGGCCCTGGAGCTTGGGGGGAAGAACCCCACCATCCTGATGGAGGACGCGGACCAGGACCTGGCAATGGAGGGGGTCCTCTTCGCCGCCTTCGGCACCGCCGGTCAGAGGTGCACCGCCTGCAGCCGCCTCATCATTCACAGGAAGATCTACGACGAGTTTCTCGAGGACCTGGTGGAGGAGACTGAGGCCCTCAAGGTGGGGGATCCCCTGGACCCATCCGTGGACGTCGGGCCAGTGAAGGGCAGTGACCAGGAGGAGAAGATTCTGGGATACATCGATGTTGGCAAGGAGGAAGGGGGAAAACTTCGCTGCGGGGGCTACAAGCTTACGGGCGACGGCTACGACCTGGGCCACTTCATAAGGCCTACCATCTTTGAAGCCAGGCCGGAGATGAGAATTGCGAGGGAGGAGATCTTCGGGCCCGTACTTGCTGTCCTGAAGGCCAACAACTACGCTGAGGCCGTCAGGATTGCGAATGACGTGCAGTACGGCCTGTCGTCCTCCATCTACACCCAGGACCTCAACCTGGCCTTCAGAGCCATTCACGACATCGAGGCGGGGATTACGTACGTCAACGCTCCTACCATAGGCGCTGAGGTCCAGTTGCCCTTCGGAGGGGTGAAGAACACCGGTAACGGTCACCGGGAGGCGGGGACGACGGCCATAGACGAGTTCACGGAGATCAAAACGGTGTATGTCGATTACAGCGGGCGGCTGCAGAAAGCTCAGATCCGGGAATAGGCCAGGTGACAGTGTAACTCATTTCAGTGACAGAAATGGTTTTATAACGCCGTAATGCAGTGCACCCCTTGTGTACCGTAGCCCAGAGGGTATGGGCTAAGAGTCGAGGAGAAGGATGAGCAGACCGATGATGGAGCCCGAAGTCCTCGCGCGAGAGGACAAGAAATGTCCTGAGTGTGGCAGTCGTGACCTTGTGAGGGACGACTACAGGGCGGAGCTGGTCTGCAACTCCTGCGGCTTGGTCATCGAGGAGGACATCATAGATCAGGGGCCCGATTGGAGGAACTTTAACATCTACGAGCGTTACGGAAGCAGCCGCGTAGGGAGCCCGGCTAACCCCATGATCCCTGACAAGGGCCTGTCCACGGAGATCCCCGTGGCCACGAGAGACGCCCACGGGAAGAGCCTTTCTACGGAGGCCCGGGTGAAGTTCTATCGGATGAGGATGCTCCACAACCAGGTGCGGCAGTCCAAGAAGGGAGAGAGGAGCCTGGGAGAGGGGCTGAAGCAGGTGGACAGATTCGCCTCCCTCATGCGACTTCCCCCGTCTATCCGGGAGGAGGCAGCCGTCGTCTACAGAAAGGCGGCCCAGCAAGGGGTGGTCAGGGGCAGAAGCATTGCCATCATCGCCGCCGCTTCCATCTATGTCGCTTGCCGACTCCACGGTTTCCCGAGGACCTTGAGAGAGATCGTGGACGCCCTGAAGCTGGACAGGAAGAAGCTGTCCCGAACCTACACCATCCTCAACCGGGAGCTGAAGCTGAGAGTGCCAACGACCAGCCCCGAGGACTACCTCCCCCGGATATCTGAGGTACTGGAGCTGGAGTCCGAAACGAGGACCATGGCAGCGAGGATGGTGAGGGACCTATCGAGCGATCCGGCCTTCGCCTCCATGCTGCCGACGGGGACGGTGGCTGGAGCGGTCTACATAGCCTCCATACTGTGCGATGATCGAAGGTCGCAGGATGAGATATCCAAGGCCGCGGGGGTGTCCGAGGTCACCCTGCGGAACAGGGCGAGGCAGATCGCCATGGCCCTGGGCATCTCGCCCTTTCCCCCGGAGGGCAAGTCCCTCGTGGGGTGGAAGAGCAAGAGGTACAAGTCCAGAGACCAGACCTGAGAATCACCCGCCCACTTTGAGTACCAGGCGGCACCGGTTGCTGCCCGACCCGTAACACCTGTTCTCCAGGACTTCCACGGGTCCCAGCTTGGATTCGATGATGGCCGCAATGACCTTTTCCACAAAGCTGCAGACCGTCCTCCCGATGCTCAGCATCTTCCCGCAATCCACATAGTTTTCGACTTCGAGGACGAGGGGATCCTTCGAGACCATGTCCAGACGCCCCAGGCCGTTCCTGGTCCAGAAGGACATCAACTCCTCCATCAGTTCCGGAAAGGCGGTGGCCTCGAATTTCCTGGCCAGTTCCTGACCCACGTGTTGGCCCATGGCCTCGAACGCTGGTCGTCCTCTGTGTCCCAGAAGCTGGATGTACTGGCGGGCAACCTCCAGCGCTGGCTCCGTCACGTCCACGGTCCCAGGCTCCGTCCCAGAATTCCATATCGTCTCGGATATGGTCCACATGGCTCGAGCAATCCCCTTGTCGTTGGTCCAGATGGCGATGTCATCCCCTCTGTAGAAGTTGTCGTCGTCCGGGATGGGGTGGTTGAAGAGGATTTCCTGCTGATCGAAGACGTAGAAGTAGATGGGCAGGTGGACGTTGATGGCCTTTATCTTCGCGTACTTGGAGAGGACGTCTATGTGCTCCTTGTTCTGGGGGGTCACCGGAAACGCATAACGGACGGTGACGCCCTGCTTCACCTTCTCCGCCAGGGTGTATATGGCGGACTTGACTATGCGAGACGGGCTCTTGGAGGTCCCTATGCCTATGATCTCCCTCCCGGTTTCCTGATACATCTTCATGAGCCGTTCGCGGACGTTGCGGCGCCCGTAGATTGCCTCGAAGCGGCCCCGCTCCTCCATGGCCAGCTCGCCCCGTATGGCGTACTCCTTGGAGAATCCGTCCACCCGTTCCTCCAGGCGCAGCGCTTCCTCCCGGAGCTCCTTCGCCTGCTGCTCCAGAAAGCGTTTGATGGGCACGGGACGGTAACGGAGAGGCGTTTCGGGGACGATCTCGACCAGACCCTTCTCGTGGAGTTGCTTCATGGTGGCGTACACTCGGGTCCGGGGTACGCGAGAGACAGCCGGGACCTGACCGGCGGTGGAGGAGCCGAGTTCCAGTAGGGCCAGGTAAACCCTGGCCTGATATTCCGTCAGGCCGAGGTCCATGATGGTCTTGAGCCTCTCAGGCGTAACGGTCATCTGTGGGGTTACATTGGGCCCGCACCGATAAATAATCTCTCATAGTCTAGCTCGGTGATCGGCCAGGCAAGGCGGGCGAGGCCGATCTGGATGAACCATATGGACCGCCTTGCCCGAGGCTCTCAGAGGCCCTTGCCAGGACAGGAAACCCGGGAAGAGCCCATCCTTTTATAGGACCCCTTCCTCTGAGTTTATAAGGGCGTAATCACCGCCGCAAGTTTAAAAAGGAAGAGGAAGGTGAACCCGCGGATGCAAGGCGCCACCAGGGGCTCCCAGGTGAACATCGCAGGTCTGCGCTCCGATGACTTCCTCAGCTGGATGTCGGAGAACGTCGACGAGAGCATCCACAAGATGAAGGAGCGGACTGGCCTCGGGAACCTGGTGGACAAGTTCCTCAACTGGGCCAAGCGGAACTCCCCATGGCCCCTCCACTGGGGCATCATGTGCTGCGCCATCGAGATGGCCGCCACATCTGATCCCCGCTACGACGCCGAGCGCTTTGGGGTGATATACAGGTCCACGCCCAGGCAGTGCGACATCCTCCTCCTCAACGGGCCCATAAGCCTCAAGCTGAGGCCGATAGTCCTCCGGCTGTATGAGCAGATGCCCGGCCCCAAGTGGGTGATGGCCATGGGTGAGTGCACCATCTGCGGCGGCCCCTACTACGATTCCTACAGCATCATCAAGGGCTCCTACACAATCGTCCCTACGGATGTCTTCATCCCTGGTTGCCCCGTGCGTCCGGAGGCCCTCCTGGACGGCTTCCTCAAGCTGAGGAAGAAGATCGAGGCTGAGAAGCAGGGCTACATAGCCACTAGGACGGGAAGGCTGGTGAGCTCCAGAGAAGGGCAGCTCAAGCGTTGGGAAGAAGGAGAGATGACCTATGAGGTCCCCCAAGTCAAATCCCCCAAGGTCAAAGGCTGAGGGCGTTTCCATCACGAAGCTCATCCTCAAGCCTATGATGTTCACGCTGAAGCAGCTCATCAAGTCCACCTTCTCGCGACCGAACACCATCCTGTACCCCTACGAGAGGCCCCAGTTCCCGGAGAACATCCGGAACCAGCACGAGATCGACTGGGAGAAATGCATCGGCTGCGAGATCTGCCGCAAGGTCTGCCCCAACGAGTGCATCTACTTCGAGTTCGCAAGTGTTGAGGGGGAGTACGACGGGCCCCTGAGGGCCGAGGTGGACGAGATCAAGCGGCAGGTGCGGCGTCCGGCAGTGGACGTGGGACATTGCCTCTTCTGCGGCGACTGTGAGGAGTTCTGTCCCACGGACGCCTACGCCTTCGTGGACACCATCGAGCTGGCAGACTACACTCGGGAGGACCTCTACTACCATGCGGAGGAGTTGTCGAAGGATCCGGAGAAGAGCGACAAAGAGCTGGTGCTCTTCAACCGGATGGGAGAGAACCCCATCCTACAAGTGGACATCTGCATAGGCTGCCTCCGATGTGCTCGAGAGTGTCCCACCCGCTGCATCGAGATGGTCCCAGGGCCTAAGATGAGGAAGGAGAAGCCCATCATGATACCGGATGTCGACTACTCCCGCTGCATAGGCTGCGCCCAGTGCGTTGACGTGTGCCCGGTGAACTGCCTTCACATGGAGGAGATAGAGGTGGACAACTCCTTCTTCTACCACGTGAACCCGCAGGAGGGTCTGCCGGTAGTCAGCACCCTTCTTCCTAAGGCGTAGCGCAAAGGGTCACTTTTGTGGCTTTGCGCCTGCCGCATAGGCAACCTCCCCTCGTAGTCGTCGGCAGAGCCCTACCGCCTAAGAAAAGGAACTAATAAGACGCTACCCTAAACCGGGTCCGTGTCCCCTTTCGAGCTCGGATATTGGGCAGCCCAGGAACAGCATTCACCCGAGGAGCTTCTGAGGTTGGTGGTGGCAGCTGAGGAAGCGGGCTTCAGACGCTGCATCACCAGCGACCACTTTCATCCCTGGTTTCATACCAACGCAAGCTCCGGTTCGACCTTAGTCTGGATGGCTAGCGCCCTCGCTGGGACTCGTACCATGGCCATCGGGACGGGGGTGTCCGCCCCTATCTATCGCTACCACCCCGCCATCCTGGCTCAGGGGTTTGCCACCCTCGATCACCTCTATCCCGGCCGAGTGGCCGTAGGGGTCGCCACCGGTGAGGCCATGAACGAGGTGCCCCTTGGGTTTCACTGGCCCCCCTTCCGGGAGAGACTCGAGAGGTTGGAGGAAGCCATCCGCATCATGCGCCTCCTGTGGTCTGAGGACTTTGCGTCCTTTGACGGAAAGCACTACCGCTTGAGGGACGCCAACCTCTATGTGAGGCCTCGAGATGGCATCCCCATCTACGTGGCCGCCTCAGGGGCCAAGGCGGCTGAGCTGACGGGTCGCATCGGCGACGGGCTGCTGACCGTCCCCCAGGAGAGGAAGCGGTATGCCGACGTCATCTTCCCCGCGCTTAAGAGGGGTGCGGAGGCTGAGGGGAGAGATCCCTCGGACCTGAACCTTCTCCTAGAGTTCAAGTTCTCCTATCATGATGACTACGACCTGGCCCTGGAGTCGATAAGGCGCTGGGGGGCAACGGAGGTTCCCGGCATCTTTGGCCAGGAGGTCTGCGATCCAAGGGAGCTGGAAGAGTTGGCCCTTTCGGTGGAACCTGAGAAACTCCTGAAGACCTGGGAGGTGGTCACCGATTTGGATGATCTCATGGGACCCTTGGAGGAGTATGCCAAGCTCGGTTTCAGGGAGATCTATCTGCACAGCTCGAGTCCTGACGAGGACCGCGTCCTTCGGGAGGTAGAACGGTCCCTCTTGCCCTACTTCCAGGAATCGGAGGATGTCAGGTAGCTTTTCAGCCTCCAAGCACTCGAACCAAGACGGAAAACATAAAAGGGTCCGAAGGCTATGTTATCCGAGACACAAAGAGGTAGGAACATGCCTTCCGAGGAAGAGGTCATGGCCGTCCTGAAGAAGTGCTACGACCCGGAAATTCCCATCAACATCGTCGACCTGGGCCTGGTGTACGACGTCGACTTGAAGGGGGACACCGTGCACGTCAAGATGACACTCACGGCCCCGGGCTGTCCCATGCACACCACGATTTCCGAGGACGTCAAGAGGAAGCTTCTATCGGTCGATGGCGTGAAGGAGGCCGAGGTAGAGATCGTCTGGGAGCCTCCGTGGACTCCTGAGAAGATGTCCGAGACCGCCAAGACGATGCTAGGCTGGGGCATCTGAGGCTGAGCGGCGCGGCGACGACCCAACACGCTTTTAAGAGGTAGTTTCCATTGTCCAGACTGGGCGATCACCCCGGAGGAGGCTGGATGGAGAGGGCAACGTTGATGTCTGCCTTCGTGCTGGAAAACGAGGGCCTGGACTTTTACTCAAAGGTGTCCAAGGTGGCAGCCGATCCCAGGGCCCGACATCTTTTTCAGGTGATGGCAGAGAGGAGGTCCGAGGATGTACGCCTCCTGAGGCACGAATACAAGGAACTGACAGGGGAGGGGGATGCTCCAAGCCCGGACGAGGCGGAGAGGAGGCTTGCGGAGAAGGGCCAGCAGGTTCCATCCATCTATCCGAAGACGTCCTTGGAAACCGCTGTGTGCTTCGTCTGTGGAGAGGAAGTGCCGGTGGATGCACTGCCAAATGAGTGTCCAACGTGCGGAGCCTCCCGTTACACCTTCGAGAGGGACATCGACGAGAAAATGGCTCGTAGGATGGCCCAGGATAGCGAGATGAAACGCCTCGAGTTCTACGAGGAGTCCCTAGAGGTTGCCACTGGTAGGGTAAGGGATCTTCTGGAGGACCTCGTCAACCGGACGAAGGTGTACCTTCGGGACTTGGAAGTCAAGCAGCCCTGAGACGACCCCAGGGCATGTATCGGGCGATGTTCAACTCGTCGCAACCCTCGGGGCTTTCACCTAGACTGCGGGGCCAACCATGCGGAAGTCCTCCAGGCTCTTCCTGGGCGGGAAGGCCTCCACCCCACGGAAGTCGTGGCTTCTGCCGTTCTCGTCTTGAAGAAAGCAAACGCCGCTCTCTGTTTCGATCTAGGTCCCTCTGCCCTCGAGCCTCGCCGTCCTCTCCACGATGCTTCCGATGGACCCTGGCGCAAGGGGACTGAGGTATCGTCCCGAACGCGTGTCCGAAAGAGCCTCTCCACAAGGTCTATGTAGTAGCCGCTAATTAGATCGCCGTCCGTTCAAGGCTATACCACGTAGGAGGCATCGGCACGGCCAGGATCACAGAGTGGGAGGACGACATTTTCGCCTGTCTCATGTGCGGCTACTGTGCCCCTGTCTGCCCACCTTACCAGGAGATGGGATGGGAGTCCATCACCCCCAGGGCCAAGATGTACTACCTGAAGCAGTACTACCTGAGGGGACTCTCCGACAGACTGCTGAAGAGAAAGATCCGTATCAACGAGAAGTTCGCGGAGGCGGTCTACAAGTGCACGTCCTGCGGCCATTGCGAGACGGTGTGCCCTGTGGACATCCCCTTCCAGAAGAGGTGGGACGAGATTAAGCAGTGGCTCATCGATCGGCAGGTGGTCGACTTCCCCGAACATCGCCAGGTCTACGAGAATGTGGTGCGGGAGCACAACATCTACGCTGAACCCCACGAGCAGAGGGACGCTTGGATCCCGGAGGAGGCCAGGATCTCCCGGCATCCGGAGGTCATCTTCTGGGTGGGCTGTGCCCAGAGTTACAGGCAGCGGAGCACTGCAAGGGCCGTCGTCAAAATCCTCAACGCCGCAGGGGTGAAGTACTCCCTCCTCGGGAAGGGCGAGTGGTGCACCGGTGCGCCACTGATGAGGATGGGGTACGTGAGGTATGTGAGGGCAGTACTCGCGCCTCACAACGTGGAGGAGGTGGCCAGTACCGGGGCGAAGACCCTCATCACGGCCTGTGCCGAGTGCTTCCGGGCCTTCTGGAGGGATTATAGGGAGATGATCGGCAACCCACCCTTTTCCGTCTATCACATCTCCCAGTACGTGGAGAGGCTGGTGAAGGAGAAGAGGCTGAAGCTCACAAAGCCGTTGCCGAAGGCGGTTACCCTCCACGACGCATGCCATCTGGGTCGAAACTGCGGCAAGTACGAGGAGCCCAGGAAGGCCTTGAAGCTTGTCCCCCAGGCGAAGCTGGTGGAGATGGCGCGAAGCCGCGACGAGACCCTGTGCAGCGGCGCCGGCGGCGGATTCAACCTGGTATGGGAGAAGGAGGCCGCCAGAATCGCTCGGCGCAGGCTAGAGGAGGCTGTCAAGTCGGGGGCCGAGGTGCTGGCAACTACCTGCCCCTTCGCAGAGGAGCACATGAAGGAGGTTGCCCGGAGGGCCAACATCCCCATCGAGACGGTGGACCTCGTGGAGCTCATCGCCGAGTCTCTGGAAGTGGAAGAACAGGTGGCGGTCCCAGAGGCTCAGAGCCAGCGGTAGAGGATCTTGAAGAAGCCCTGCTTGTCCACGCTGCCTTTGAACCTGAACCACTGGACGATGGCATCCTTCAACTCCTCAAGGGTCTGGAATCCCGTGAGGAGGGCGTCGTACACGGTGAGGTCCTCAACCTTCTGGGCCTCGACCAATATGACCTGGGCCTCCCCCAAGACCTCGTCGTCGAGCTTGATGTTGAATATGTTCCCGGGGAACCAGGCGTCCTTCTCCATCTGCGTCTTGTCCCTGTAGGCGTAGTAGGTGAGCTTCTCCCGGAGCTTCTCCTCGTTGATGGGCCCGTGATAGACGTATTCCCTCGCTGGCTTCGCTGAGGATGTCACGACTCCTCCCTGCCGCTTTTAGCCTTCAGGGGCAAAAGTGGGCGCTGTATAAAGATTGTGGGCTTCAGGCGCCATCGGGGAAAAGCTCAAGGGTGGAAGCCGATAACCACTGTGGATGCGGAGGTAGCCAAGTCTGGCCAACGGCGCAGCCCTTAGGAGGCTGTCCCAAAGGGGTTCGCAGGTTCAAATCCTGCCCTCCGCACTTGCTTTAAATGCAAACCTAGGACCCTCTGGAGGCGTGGGAGCCTCCGGATTCGCTCCCCTCTCCTTCATTCTGCAGTATTGTCAGGACTTGCTGGAGGGATGAGACGCTTCTGAACCTCGGGTCTGGGTCTGCTTTCTCATCCCTGACGACGAGATAAGGGGTGATGCCAGCCCCCATAGCACCTTCGCAGTCCTTTATCGCATCGTCTCCGACGAAAATGCATTCGCTTGGATCTACATCCATCTCCTCAAGCGCTCGTCTGAAGTTGGCGGGTGAGGGCTTCCTCTCTCCGATGGTGTCCACGCCGACAATTACGTCGAACTCCTCCTTGGGAATGCCCACGATGTCCAGGATGGCCTCGACCTCTTGGACGTAGGCGTCCGAGACGATGCCGAGCTTGATCCCCATCCTCCGCAACTCACCCAGCAGGGGTAGGACGTCCTCGTAGGCCTCGGGCTCGGCCATTGTCAAGAACCTATCACTGATTTCCCTTGTGAGTAATCCATCTAGATCTTCTACGCCCAACCCCCTCAAAACGGCTTCGTTCCACAGAACCCAATACTCGTCTGAAGGCAACTTTCCGAAACTGGAAATTACTCTCGGCAGCGTGTCATTCGACACGCGCCCAATCTCTTCTTCACTTCTTCTGATGCCGTTTTCTTCCAGAATCCTTCTCCAAATGCCCTCGGGGCCTTTCCCTAGTAGAATTAGGGTTCCTCCCAGGTCAAACAGAACAGCACGTCCCCTCAATTCTCATCCCCCTCCACACACCTCATGTTGCCTCTCCGCCTCCGGGGGTGAACCATCGTCTGGTGGCCGAGGTCGAAAGTTACCTCGAGTACCTGTGGCCCCTGCTGAAGGGCCGTACGTTTCTATTAAAGGTGACGGCCTGCCCTCCGCACTCCGCTCCGGGATTCGTTGTCGGACTCCCAGAAACCGTCGGGGATCCTCTCGAAGTAGGATTGAACCGTCCGCGGGAGCGGGTCAATACGTCGGGCCGGATGTCAATGAATATTAAGCCCGCTAAGCCCATACCCGTTTCATGGATCCGCGGTTCTGGGTCATCATCCTTGCCTCCGTTGTGGTGGCCGGAATCATAGGCCCTGCGACCTATCTCGCAGGGTTGGATGCCGGTCGCAAGGCCCAGATACGTGAGGTAGACTGCGGACTGGGACGCCAGTATGGTGAAGAAGTCCGGGAAATTGTTGGGAACCTTCGCGAGGCGACCTTTGACGTCGGCTCCCGTCCTGACTCGGCGGCGGCGTACCTTTCGGAAGCCTTAGAGGGGTGGGAGGCGAGCCGGGACGTGGCAGGGTTGGGGATGTCCCTTGTGGGTTCTGAGGGGTGGCAGGCACTCGCGGAAATTAATCCCGCCCAAGGGTGGAAGGCCTTGCAATCCAACCTATTGGCCGATGTATCCGTGGGTTTCATTCCGGAAACCCCCGCTACCTGGGAGCATGAGGTACTTCGCCGAAGTTTCGAGACGTTTTCGGTCGTTTTCGACGCTGGACACTGTCCGTCTTCTTGGGATCCAGAGACGTTGGTGGCTGTTAAGGACAGCGTCACCGCCATCAACGGTCTGGCGTTGGAGTACCTGGCCCTTGACATTTCGGAACCCGTGGAAGTTATTCGGTGGACCACGAGGGTGGACTACGGCAATGCCTTTCGCGTCCTGGGCGTGGCTAGTAATCCCTATTCCGCTGCGCGGTCCCTCACCGTCCTCCTCCTCGGCTACGGTCCGTCTGGATATCTGGCCTGGTACGCACCAGCCTACTCGCTCCCTCCCTCCGTCCCGGCGGGCCAGGAGGTGTACTTCTCCTACGCATCCCCCGAGCCCCTAGACTCCTCCCGCATCGCCTTTCGGGCTCTGGTTGAGGAGCCGCCGCCTTTAGTGGAAGACCTCTCCATCCGGGACGTCGTAGTCACGTCAGAGGGAGGTGTCACAACGATTAGCGGATGGGTGGTGAACCCGCATCCTCGCATCCTCCGTTCCGTGAAAGTGGCCTTTGTGCTCCTCGATGGCCAGGGAAACGTGGTGGAAATCTCGGGCGCCAACCCAGAATTAGAGATCGTGACCTTGGACGAGGTGCCTCCAGAGTCCTCCGTCCCGTTCTCCCAGTGGGCCAAGGATGGGTGGATCGCGGGGACCCAGATCTACCTCCCCTTCGTATGGGCCGTCGTAGCTGGTTGACCCGAAGGCAGCCGATTCACCCGTCCCGTTTTGGGTTACCGGAAGGTTTCTCTCCACCGAGTCCAGTCTAGGAGAAGGTCAAAGGCCTTTCCCGCGTCGCAGTCTGCATCTTTTCGTCATGCTGAAGCCAAGGAATCGGTCCGCCTGGTTCCGCCATGTTGTCAGCCATGTGGGGCCTGCCTATCGAAAGCTGTCCATGCTGTCCGCGAGTTCGAATTGCGCCCTCCGCATCCCTCGACATCTCGATGATCCCGGCAGCGATTCTCCTTTGTGACGAGAACTCTTAACGTTCTAGTAATCTGCATCGCTTCCCCGATGACTGGCGGACTCATCGTTTGGGACGCTACGATGCGTCAAGTCGGGCGCGACTATGTCGTGACTGTTATGGTCCAGGAAGAGGCCGCGTGGAAGCTGTGGATCCCTACTCCCGAGAAGCCAATGAAAGTGGAGACGAGTGGAGGCGTTCGCGAGATGGCGGTTGTCGATGCACCGTATGGCGTGATGCGGAGCGTGACGGGAGCAGGCAATGCGACCCTTCATTACCGTTCCGGTGAGAGGGTATTACGCCTCGACCCGGTCGGATCGGGGGACATCGGCCTCCTGCAGACAGAGCTCTCAGCCGAGAAAGACATGGAAGGATTCTGCGTCTGGAGAGGAAACCGGGACGAGATCACAATCATCCAAGTTCTCGCACACGTCCGTGGTGGCGTCGCGGCATTGGGAGGTGGGGCGCGATCCCTGCAAGGGTAGCACTTTGGGCAGGGGGCCACTGGTTCAAGACCGGGACTGAAAGTCCCCTGTAGGATGTCGTGTGTCGCGTGTTTGCGTTGGGAGCAATATCCTGCCCTCTGCACTTGCCTGGTCTTCGTCACGGTTCCCCACCGTGGCGCCGGAAAAAGCTTTAGGGGCAGGACGGTTCTTCAGTCGGGCGGCCCCAATTGCCTTACGATTGTCGGCTCCTCGAGTGGTTCTCCCGCCTCTCCCCTGCTCAGCGGTTAGAGGCCGCGTTAGATGCCTCCGCCTTCCTGCGGGAGGTTCGATTTGACTTCGATTCAAGACATCTTTTGGATCATGAATCGGAACCGAGTGAGGTATCTCTTAGTGGGCGGATACGCCAGCGTCATCCACGGCGTCCCAAGGACGACCCTTGACGTGGACCCCGCCTTGGACCCGGAGCGTCGCAAGGTCCATGACGCTCTGAAGGCCTTGGAACACATCGATGTCAGGGGCTACTGCATGACTCCTTCTGTACCAGGCGCCAGGCACCAGACGAAGGGGAGGCACTCGGTGGTGCAAAGCTGTATGACGCGACAGTCATCCCACGTCTGTTTCCACAGATCTCAACCCCTACGGTCGAGAGGAGGGCTTATTAGGCTGGAGAGTGTACATTCAAACCGATGACGCTGAGTAGCACTGAACTGACGATGAACCAGGCCGAGGAATCACTCCACATGGACGAAATCCGGCTGCTCCTCGCAAGCAAGAGAACGAGCCTAGCGACCCTTCGCACCGGGATTGCGGTTTTTGCTGTGCCTCTCTCAATCGTCACTGCGCTCATCGCCACCTCCCAGTTCTACGACGTCATGGCTATGCTACCCCTCTTGGTGCCCGTTCTTACCCTATCCGCCTTCCTCGTCGGCGTGGGTGTCTACCTTGTGAGTCACGCCGTCTTACGCATTCGTCGCTATAACAAGAAGGTTCTAGAGATCGAAGATCGGGACGCCCTCGTCCGCGAACTCGTTGAGGAGCCATGAAGGAGGCTTGCCGAGGGTTGCATGAAGCATGCCCATACAGATGGATCGTGGTGTGGGGCATCATCTCATTTCAGAACATCCACTAGCGCCACTCTTTCCAGCACGAGGTCGAAAACTCTGTCAGACGGTACCGTATCTATCTCCTCCTTTGTGATACCGAAGTCTCGAAGCATCTCGAGACGACCCTCCGCCAGCGAGTCATCCCTCTCTAGACCCAGCCTCTGGAGGAGCGCCTCCGCGTCTCCTCCTCCGACGGCGAGGACGACCATCCCGCCTTCGCCCTCCTTCAGACCCATCTTCTCCAGCGCAGCGGATATCTGCCTCTCCCCTGAGGCATAGACCAGAACCTCCATCATGAAGTTCGAGGCCACGTTGGTACCCCTCTCGAAGGCCCTCCGGGCGTGGTCTACGGCAGAGAGGATGTGGTCCTTGCCAAAGACCATGTCCGCATTGAAGGCCTGAGCCTCGAGAGCGAGTTTGTCGGCCTCCGCCTGCAATCTGTTCATGAAGTCCTCGATGGGACCTGTGCTACCTCGGGCTCCGACGACGGTACACTTCATGCCTCTCCTCCAGGGCCTTACGCCTGAAGGCTCTGATTATGTCCCTCCTTGAGAGGAACCCGACGAGCTTTCTGGGGTCATCCTCCGCGACCACAGGGAGACGGCCGATGCCGGCGATGGCCATCTTCTCAAGAGCCTCCTCCAGACTCTGATACGGGGTAGCGACTATCGGTTTCTGGGTCTCCACATCCCTACAGGTTGCCTCGAATTTCCCCTCCGCCAGAGTCTTGCGGACATCTGCGTTGGTTATGATTCCCACGAGTCGGCCGTCTCTGTCCAAGACAGGAAAACCATGATGTCCGGTCACTATCATTCGATGGGAGACCTCAGTGACAGGGGTGTCCTCATAGAACGTTTCCACGTCAGTGACCATAGCATCCTTCACCAAAACGGTCCGAAGGCTGTTGAGTTCGATATCATGCTCGAAAAGGATTCCCTTCCGCCGCAGGTTCCCCGTATAGAGGGTGTCCCTCTGAAGCAGCATGGATACGCCATCCGCGACCACGCATGCGAGCATGAGGGGAAGGATAAACTTGTAGTCGCCGGTGAGCTCGAAGACGATGACGATGGAGGTCAGGGTGGCCCTCGTTGCGCCGGCGACTAGGGCCCCCATGCCGACCAGGGCGTAGGCACCGAAGGGATTTGTGATATCGGGGTAGAGGGTGTTGAAGACCAGGCCGAGGGCGGCTCCTACCATAGCGCCTATGAATAGGGACGGTCCGAAGCCGCCTCCACTACCGCCGGAACCGAGGGTCAGTCCCGTCGCCACCATCTTCAGGACTGCCAGGAGCAGGAGGAGGGAGATTGCCAGATGCAATGAGGCCCCATCTCCGATGAGGCTCCCGCTGACGGCCGGTCGTAGGGTGGTGTATCCTACTCCCATGATTTGAGGGAAGAAGAGAACTATGGGGAGCATGAGGGCGACGCCAAAGGCCGGTTTCAGGAATGGGGGCATGCGGAACCTCGCTAGAGCGTCCTCGATCCCGTATCTGACCCGAATCCAGGCAATGGCGACGAATCCCGCGACCAGCCCAAGTATTATGAAGAAGCCTAGCTCCACCGGGGAAACGAAGGCGTATTCTGCTGGAAGCTGGGGGCCCCTTGGGAGAAACAGTCCTATGACCGAAGTGGCGAAGACTGAAGAGACCACTAAGGGAATGAAGGAGCGGGTGCGGAACTCCAAGATGATTAGCTCGACTGCGAAGAGGACACCCGCTATGGGGGCGTTGAAGGTAGCAGCTATGGCTCCTGCGACGCCGCAGGCCAACAGAATCCTCCTGGGGGCCTCCGTCAGCCTGAAGGCCTGAGCTACGGCGGAACCGGATGCCGCGCCGATTTGGACGATGGAACCCTCCCGTCCGGCCGAGCCTCCACTGCCGATCGTTATGGCCGATGCTAAGGATTTGAGCACGGTGACCCGGGGCCTAATCTTTCCACGGTTTGCCAGGACGGCCTCCATGACTCGAGAAGTGCCGGTACCCCTCGCCTCAGGGGCCAGATAGGTGATTATGAGTCCTACGAGGAGGCCACCCACTGGAAGGATAAGCAGTAAGAGGAGGCTCTGAGACGTGAATGTGGAGTAGAAATGGCCAGCGTCCAGGTTGAAGATGGTCGAGTCAACCCACGGCTCGCCGTAAAGCCTTCCTCCATTGTGAAAGATGGATAGGAAGATCCAGATGAGATAGCGGAAGCCCAGGGCCACGAACCCGCCTATGGCCCCCACGAGAGCTGCCAGACTGCTCAGAGTGAGGTACTCGCTGACGATCTCCCGCTTGACGTAGGGATGAGTCTTCTCCGCTCCCAATCCTGCCATGAAAGCCTTCAGGTGAGGACAGAGCCTTCTTCAAGAAATACCTAACCGAAGTCGTAGAGGCCGTACTGTCCTTCCTTCTTGCCCTCCTCCACGTCCTCCTTCCTTCCGAGCTGGGCGAGGATGCTCTTGGCGACCGCAGGTCCTATGGTGGGAATGCGGGCCAGCTGGTTTATGTCCGCCTTCCTCAGATCCTCCTTGGTCCTCAGCTTCCTCTCGAAGAGGGCCCGGGCCCTTACTCTTCCTACGCCCCTTATGCTCACCAGGTCCAAGAGTTCCTCTTTGACCCCGTACCTCAGCCGAGGCATGAGCCTAGCCAGGGGCCTCATCCTGTTTCTGATGAAGAGGCGGGCGAGCTCGTGCATGGCGTACGCGAGCCACTGGGCCATGTCCACCATTCGGCGAATGTCTCCAGGTCCGACCCTGAACCTCTTGGTAATCTTGTCCTCTGGCTCCTCCTCCATCCAGTCCTCCAGGAGGGAGGCCGTCTTGACCTCCGCCAGGAGGAAGTCGTAGTCCTCCGTCTCAACGAGGAGCTCCTCCTTCGTGGCCTTCTCCTCCACCCATTCGTAGTCCTTCCGGCCCAGGTAGAGCCGCGACATGTCCGGCGTCGCGCAGATGGCGTGGAGGTAGGAGAAAGGCGTCCCACGCAGAGGGGACCTGAGGGCATCCCTGAGGACGACCCCCGACAGGGGGTCCACGTACATGTCGGAGGTCCTCCGGCCGAATAGGGTCGTTCTGAACTCCTCTTCCCGCTTGATGAATCCCTCGGTCTCCAGAAAATCGAGGACCTTCTCAATCCTCCCCTCGATGTCGGCCACATCTCCCTGGTGGGCGTAGAAGGTGCTCTCCATGAACCTGTAGAGCTCTCGCTCCGTCCTGGCATGCCCAGTCGCAATGATGGCCAGCAGGTGCATGCGCAGGGCCGGCTCGCTCCCCAGCTTGGACTCTATGGACTCTGGGCCCGCCAGGATGTAGTTCTCCAGCATCTCCTGCACGTCCTCCTCGTCCCTGGCGATGAGGACGGCCTCCCCATAGTCGTCGTACTGAGGCCTGCCGGCCCGTCCACACATCTGCTTGATCTCAAGGATGGGGATGTAGGCGTAGCCATAGTTGGGGTCGTAACGGCGCGTATCACGAACGATGACCCGGCGGGCGGGGAGGTTGATCCCCGCAGAGTTATGAACGGCAAAGGCGAAAGAACACACGTAGCTCTCGTCGCCTTCCACATGAAGATTGTAGAGGTAGCCACGATAGGAAACCTCCCGAATGCGACGAACGGGGGACCGGAATAAGCCCTCCACGAGGTTCTTGGTGTTGTAGCTGCGGTTCCCTCGATAGATGGCCTGGGGGTCCACGCCCATCACGTCTTCCAAGAAGCGTCGACCCTGCTTTCCGGCCAGCGAGAGGTGGTATTGCTTACGCTTGCTAATTCCGCGGGGAGGGCTCAGCCGGATCGAGGGCATGTAGCCAAGGCGTTTCAGCATGCGGGCCATTTGCTCGGCCAATCTAGCGGACACAGTTGAGTATCTAGCTTTCTGGAATCCGTCAGGGTCGATTGTCCCATCGCCTCGCCAGGCACCTCGCACCAATCTTCGCACGATGTGGGGGGGCGCCTGGATCCAGTCCTCTGGAAAATGCTTGTTCGGGGCTCCTCTCCCGAAGCTCTCGTTCATGAATCTCGCCAGGACCCGAGAGCAACATCGTACGACCCGACGGTGCCTGGTTGTATCGCTCATGCGGGGCGCGCAGCGGAAGACGTCCTTCATGCATTCCGCGATGAACTCCGTCAGCTCATCCTCGTAGGTTGCGATGGCGAAGGCCACCACGCCGTTCCGTCCCGTGAATCCCTCGGCGACGTAGAGGCCAAAGAACTCTGCAAGCTTCTCGTCCAGCTCCATCCGTCTCGGCACCCGCTTCGCAACGGGATGGGAAAAGACAGAACCGAACTGATTCCGTCCGACGAACTCCTCGTCATGGATCTGAACTTCTAGGGCCCCGCCATCGGTCACGAGGTGAGGCGTCTCAACGGGGGAAAGGACCTCGTCGTCCGGCCGGAGATCCTTCGCTAGGACCCATTCAGGCGCTCCCCGGACAATCTTGTGCCATGTCCCGCGCTTGCCATGGTAACCATAGCGATACCGAGTGTTGCTCAAGACCCGATGCTCCGGACTCATCAACACGGGCACCATTCCATCGGCCTTGACCCTGAGGAGACTTCCGTCGAACCAGCGCCTGGTCGACCCCAGTACTCTCTGGAACCGACCACGATGGGTGAGCACTTCGTCTCCCTTGCGAAGCTCCGAGATTTTCACCGGTCCTCGGCGCGTGGTTATCAGGGTGTCTGGATGCAGGCAGAGGGTCGGCGTGGCAACGATCGCCTTCAAGATGTGCTCGCGGAAGAGGTCCTCCACGACCTTTCGTTGCTGGTAGGCAAGGCCGGCGTTGTGGAAGGCGGTCCCTCCTTTGATGTACCGACCTAGCCGGCTGGCGATGGATGTGGTCTCCTCTTGGCGGCCAATCATGTCGTCCGCCGCGGTCGTGAGGATCTTCACTTCCTCCCCAGACAGGTAGGGCTTGACTGTGGGAACCAGCTTTCGGCTTAGGGTTTCCGTGGATCTCCGTGTGTTCACGAAGATGAGGCACTGGCCCCCTTCTCGGAGGGTATCCCGGACCATAGAAGCGATATCGTCCCCCTCATGGGGTAGTTCACGGTGGGAGAGGTCAGCGAAAGTAATCGACCCGTTGAAGTACACTCCTTCCTTCAATTCCACGGGACGCCAGTCGCTAACCACATGCTGAGCCTTCAGCCAGTCGGCTAGCTCCTCCGAGTTGGCGATGGTTGCCGACAGGGCGATGACCTGGGCCTTGGGGTTGACCTGCCTCAGTTTGGCTAATGTCACTTCGAGGGTGGGTCCCCTGCCGGGGTCGTTGATCAGGTGAACCTCGTCGGCCACCACCACCGATAGTTGCTTCAACCAGTGTGACCTGTGCCGGAGGAGGGAGTCGGCCTTCTCTGAGGTGGCTATGATGATGTCGTAGCTCTGAAGCGTAGGCTCTGCGGAATCGTAGTCTCCCATGGAGAGGGCGACACGGATGCCCAGCTGCTCGAAGAGCTTCAGCTCTTCGTACTTCTCCACCGCCAGGGATCTGAGGGGGACGATGTAGAGGGCCTTGCCACCGTTCAGGACAGACTTGAGGATTGCCAGGTAGGCCACCAGGCTCTTGCCACTGGCCGTCGGTATGGCCAGGACGAGGTTCTCCCCGGCCAGGGCGGGATCGATGGAATCTTTCTGTGGCGGATACAGCTCCTTGATGCCTTGCGCCTCTAGGATCGAGATTACGCCGTTGTCCACCTCTAGTTCCCGGAGGAGCATTCGGAGTGAGTATCCCCCGAGAGCCAATAAGCTTTCCTCGCTCTGAAAGAGGACCTGAGGCATCATTCTCAGCTGACGGGGCTGACCGGAAGGGGTATATTGTCAGTATCATATTCCCCCCATTAAGCACAAGGAAACTTCCGCAGGGATGGGGGGAGGGGAGACTTGTCGTCTGAGGAGGATTCATCTTCGCCTGGGAGACCCTTCTTGAGAGACTCCAAGAAGCTGGTAGCCCTCTCGTTGGCTGCAATCCTTGTGGTCGCAGCAATCTTGGCAGGCATCTACTACCTTCCCGAGGATTGGGATGGTGATGGAATTCCCAACTCTTGGGAGGAAAGATACGGATTGAATCCTCGTGATCCTTCCGACTCATCTGTCGATACCGACAACGACGGATACGACTTCGATAGAGATGGAGTCGTAGACATCCAAGAGCGATTCACGAACTTGGAGGAGTACCTGAATGGCACAGACCCGACGAACAAGGATACCGACGGAGACGGTATGGATGACGGCTGGGAGGTGTGGTATCAGCTGGATCCCTTGGACGAGCAAGATGGCAAGGACGATCCGGATGAAGATATGCTGATGAACGTGGGGGAGTTCACCTTCGGAACCCCGCCTCGGATTGCTGATGTTGATTCGGACTTCCTGCTGGATTCAGGCGAGGTGGGCTTCGAAACCGATCCTTATAGTCCCGACACCGACGGGGATGGCCTGCTCGACGGGGTCGAATACAATGGTTGGATCGTCTTCATCATACGTGGGGTGGACGACACTCAGGAGCTGAAAGTTTCGTCGGATCCCACGAGAATCAATTCGGACGGAGACCTCCTGACAGACCATGAAGAGTTCGTCCTGGGCACGAATCCCCGGCAACGCGACACCGACGGGGACGGGCTCCTGGACCATGTGGACCCCTCTCCCCTCATCGTAGAGTTCAATTCTCCCAGCATTACGGATCTCACGATATCGGTGGACGTGCACATCTCTCTCGAACCGATCTACGAGACGGTCAAGAAGACTGTAACCGAGACCGTATGGAATGTCCTGACCCTTCGGTGGGACAGGGTGGTGAAGACGGTCTACGAGACGGTGGTCACGGGGTATAGGGAGGTCTTGGACTGGGTCAAGGTCCGAGGGACCTTCAAGGTCGAGGATGGCGAAACCAGGCTGAGCACCGTCAGAATAGACATCAACGGAAACGTGAAGGTTCATCAATCCCACGTCAAGGTGGGCTGGTTCTCACATGAGGTCGACATTGGGAGCGCCATCTGGAACGGCTTCGATGTGAAGGTGAGGGCTTGGGATAGCAACGGTAACAGTGCGGAGTTCAAGACGGACATACCGGGCGTTGCCGATGCTCTTGACAAGGTATACGATTTCGCTACTCAGGCCCTCGAACTCCTGCTGGACCTTGGAAAGGAGGCTCTAGACCTACTCCTAGATGGCGCCGTTTGGTTGATTGAGCAGATACTACGGCCCGCCTTCGAAGCCCTTCTCGGTTACGTACAGACTTTCGCAGGCGTACAGTCCCGCTTCCTGGCCCCGTATCTCGATGTGAACGGAGCACTCAGGCAGGTGTCCGACCTTCTGAACGCGGCCGTCAACGAACTGGATATTCCCGATCCCGTCGAGATTCTGGATGCCGGTTTCAAGGTTGCCGGCGATCTCGTCGCAAACGGACTGGTAGCGGTCACAGAAGTGCTGAGTCTTGCATACGATATCCTGCGCCCTGGAATTCAGCACCTCCCGATCCCGCAGAGTGTCAAGGACATGAGCGATGAGGCCATCAAATCGCTGCTGGATTTGGCCGCACAGATTTCGGTCCTGGTTGACAATATGGATGTCGCGACCTTGCAGGCTCTCTTCAACTCGTTCATAGATGAAATCGAGACTTTGACGGGCACTCAATTCGACTTCACTCTGCCGGACCTGTCCAGCTTCCTTACCTGGCCGGAAATCTTTGACCCCACCAATTATGATCTCCTCGTTAGCGGGGTGAACGTTCCCTCCGGCAGTGTGCTGGGGGTTTTCGTGACAGTGGAGGTAGCCATTACCATTCCCTTCGGAGAAGGGCCGGGCGAGGAGGTTACCATAACACCGGCGTTCGCCTTCTACATAACAGACGCGGGCATAGACGCATACCTTGTACTTGCCACGCCCACCACTGGACCATCCGTCGATGGACCTATTGATTTCGGTCTTGCCTTTGGCGACAGGGATAGAAGACAGTTTGCACTCGGCTATGGTCCTCTAGCCTTCTCAATTACGGACATCGAGGACACCCCGGTGGATGTGAACTTCACAGAACTCGTATTGCCTTACCTGTCTTACTCGTGGGCCCTTTTTAGCTTTGACTGGCCCTAGGAACCCAATACGCAACCCCAGGCGCGGAATAATGGTGGAGAGGCTCGTCTGGACACGGGTCTCGAAAACTTAGCGAGGATATCCGTTTTGAAGCCCTCCGTGTCAGGGCTGACGGTAATCCCGAAGATCCTAGGATAACCATAGAGCTGGTGGAGGAGGCAGGGGCTCTCAGGTTCACTATCCACTGCTACGAGACGTCCCGTCACTTTGTAGCACGGATTCAGTTGCGTCAACCCGCACACACACTCAGCCGCCGGAGCGATTCCCTTCATACTCACCCGGTAAAGCCTTTAACCGGGCGGTCTTTACCCGCCGCCAATGGCAGAGTTGTCTACATCCCTGGGGAAGCTGAAGCTGGAGAACCCCACCATGCTGGCTTCCGGAATCCTAGGTGACACAGGTGAGTCCCTCCTCCGCGTAGCCCGGAGCGGGGCGGGGGCAGTGGTGACGAAGTCGATAGGCCGGGAGCCCAGGGAGGGCAACCCGGGCCCTTCCTTACTGGAGCTGGAGCACGGCCTGCTGAACGCCATTGGCCTCGCGAATCCGGGAATTGATGACTATGGCCCTGAAATGGAGGTGGCCCTCCAGGGCGATGTGCCGGTTATCGGTTCCATCTTCGCTGAGGACATCGAGTTTTTCGGCCCGTTGGCCCGGACCATGGAGGTTTACGGGGCCCAGGCCTTGGAGCTCAACCTCAGCTGTCCCCACGCAGAGGGTTTGGAGGAAATCGCCGGGGACGCTGAACTCATTGCCCAGGTGACGTCTGAGGTGAAGAGCGCCGTGAAGATACCTATCTTCGTGAAGCTGTCCCCGAACGTCAGGGACATCGTCGCCATGGCCCGGGCCGTGGAGGAGGCGGAAGGTGACGGGATCACCGCTATCAACACCGTGAAGGCCATGAGCATAGCGCCGGAGGTGACGAAGCCGGTGCTGGGGCATAAGACTGGAGGGCTGAGTGGGCCAGCCATCAGGCCTATAGGCGTTCGCTGTGTGTACGACATCTGTGAGGCCGTGAACATACCCGTCATCGGCGTCGGAGGCATCCTCACGGGCTTGGATGCCGTAGAGTACATCATGGCGGGGGCCACGGCCGTGCAGATTGGCAGCGGCATCCACTATCGGGGCATCGAGATCTTCAAAGCTGTCTGTGAGGAGATAGAGGCCTTCATGGAGGAAAACGGCTACAAGCGGGTGGAGGAGATGGTGGGGATTGCCCACGAGTAGGCTACGCGTCGTCTCCCTGGATAGGGTGGAGGAGGAGGCGTCCCATACCAAGACCTTCTACTTCAGGGCCGACTTCGACGCCAAGCCAGGGCAGTTCATCATGGTGTGGATTCCGGGAGTGGACGAGGTGCCCATGGCCCTGTCGCAGCTCGGTCCCATCAAGGCGGTCACCGTGCGGAATGTGGGGGTTTCCACCGAGGCCCTCCACGGGCTGAAAGAAGGCGACGCGATAGGCTTCCGGGGCCCCATGGGGAACTCCTTCGACCTGTCCAGAGAGCGTTACCTACTGGCCGCAGGAGGCACGGGGCTGGCTTCTTTGATCACCGCTGGAGAGTCTCTGGCAGAAGCGGGCAAGAAGGTGGTCACCGTAGCAGGGGCCAGGACTAAGGACGACCTCATTCTCCTGGCCAGAGCCAGGAAGTGTGGCGAGATCTTCATCGCTACTGACGACGGTTCCATGGGATACCATGGCTTCGTGCCTGACCTGGTTCTCAACTTGCTGGAGGAGCGGAGGTTCGACGGTGTCCTGTCCTGTGGTCCAGAGAAGATGCTCCAGGCCATGGTGGAGATATGCCACAAGCAGGAGAAGGAGTTGCAGGTCTCGATGGAGAGGTTCATGAGATGCGGCATAGGGCTCTGCGGCTCCTGTGCATTGGACGGCTATCTAGTCTGTCTCGATGGCCCCATATTCAGGGGGGAGCAGCTGGTCGGCCTCAGGGACTTCGGGGCCTACAGGAGGGACAGGGCCGGTCGGAGGGTCCCCATCGGATGAAGTCCCCAACAACCTTATCCACCCGCTAGACCTGGGTTATTCTATGGCTGACGAGGATTTCGACAGGTATGTTGAGAAGTTCTTCAGGGCGACCATGGAGCGTCATCCCGTGGTCGCCACGTTCATCGGTCTCCATGAGTATGATCATCTTCTCTCGGAGAATTCCAGGCAGTTCTTCGTCGATGAAGTGAACTTCCTCAGGGACCACAGGAAGAGGTTCAAGGCCTTTGAGCCTCAAGAGCTGAGTGGCAGCCGCCCCCTAGATAGGGAGCTGGCCCTCTATCTCTTTGACTTGGAGCTCTTCAAGCTGGAGGAAATGAGGCAGTGGGAGTCCCTGCCGAACGGAGCAGAGGGGCTGGGCGAGGCCCTCTTCCCACTCTTTACCCGAGATTTCGCTCCCCTGGATCAGAGACTGGGGAGCATCACTGCAAGACTGGAGATGGGGCCCCGATACCTGGAGGGCCTGAAGACCAGGATAAGCAGGCCGGTGAAGCTTTGGACGGAGATGGCCCTCGAGGCCTCGGAGAGGCTGCCTTCCTTCGTGAACCTGATCTACAAGACGGCGGAGGGCAAGGCGTCCAAGGACACCCTGACCTCCCTGGGAAAGGCCATCCAGGAGTCCCAGGCTGCCCTCGAGGAGTATGAGGAATGGCTCCGGGAGGATGTCCTGCCGAGGGCGACGGAGGCCCACATACTGGGCGAGGAGAGGTTCAGGCGGCTGCTGGAGCTGAGGCATCTGGGGTATCGCCTAGAAGAGGTGCGGGACCTGGGACTTCGTTATCTACAGGAGACGAAGGAAGAGCTGCGGGACTTGGCCAGGCGCATCGATCCCCAGGCCACCGTCGAGGAAGTCTCGGAGAGGATCAAGGCCAACCATCCAGGAACCTTCAACGAGGTTCTTGAGACCGTAAGGCGGGCCATTGATGAGGCCCGGAGTTTCGTGAAGGAGAGGCAGCTGGCCACCCTTCCTCCAACGGAGAGACTCACCGTCACCGAGACGCCGACCTTCCTCAGGCCCATTCTCCCCTTTGCAGCCTACTTCCCGCCTGCTAAGTTTGACAGAGTGCAGGAGGGGGTGTACGTGGTTACGCCGCCTGAGGACGGCCACGAGCTTCTGAGAGAGCACAACCACGCCTCCATTAGGAATACGGCCGTGCACGAGGGGTATCCAGGGCACCACCTCCAGCTCTCGGCGGCGAACCTGAACCCCTCCCTTCTAAGGCAACTGACCCTCGGGGTCTCAGCGGCGGAGACGGTGGAGGGGTGGGCCCACTACTGCGAGGACATGATGCAGGAGACGGGCTTCAGCGACTTACCCGAGGTGCGCTTCATCCAGCTCCAGGACATCATCTGGAGGGCCTGCCGCATAGTCATCGATGTGGACCTCCACTGCGGCAGGATGTCCTTCGAGGAGGCGGTGGAGATGCTGGTGAGGGAGGTGGGCATGGAGAAGTCCTCAGCTGTCGCCGAGGTGAAGCGGTACACGCAGTATCCGACTTATCAGTTGAGCTATCTCCTAGGGAAGCACCTTATCAAGGCGCTCCGGGAGGAGGTGGAGAGGCGCATGGGCGACCGTTTCTCCTACGCTTTCTTCCATGACACCATCCTCTACTCGGGCTCCCTGCCCTTCTTCTTGCTCCGTAGGGTGGTGGAGGACAAGCTGTCGAAGCTGGAGGAAGGGGTGGAGGACCTCTATTGAGTTCCCTCGGACGATCGACACGCTCGACGCATGCGGACTTCAACAGTGTCGGTTCCAGCAAAGGCAGAGATTGGGATTCCAGGAACAACGGCCTGATGCCTGTTCGCTTACCGAAAGCCTCCGTCTGCAGATCCCGCCCGGAAGGAAGGAGCAGCAGTCCCCTTGTTCAATCAGCCGCTGTGAGCGCATTCACGGCATCTCAAGTATAGCGCCCCTGTGGATGCGATTCCTGTTCAGACTACCGACAAGGAGGGCCCAACTTTAATATCACCGTATAAGTTAGGGCCCTTGGTGCATAGATGAAAAGCATCGACGCCCTCGTCCGTAAGGCCATGGAATTTAAGGAGAAGGGGCTCAGTGAGAAGGAGATCGGAGATGAGCTCCATCTATCCCCTGAGACGGTCACCTGGCTCCTCACCCGCGGCGTCAAGGGAGAGGCGCCCCCCAGGGACATCAAGATAGGCTGGAGGTCCGTGGGGGTCTTCGGGAATCGCATCGGTTTCATCACTGCTACCATGACCGATGTCATCGTAGAAGAGATGGAGAAGAGGAACCTGGAGGTGGACTCCATCCTGGGCATCGCCATCAACGGCATCCCCTATGCCACCCTCATATCAGAGGACCTGGGAAGGGAGCTGGTCGTGTACAGGCCGGCGTCAGACAGGAAAAAGGGAGGAGCCTTCAGCTCTAACTACGCTGGAGTGGACGGCAAGAGCGTCGTCATTGTGGACGACGTCATAAGCACCGGGGAGACCATCCGAGGGGCCATCAAGGAGACCCAGGAGGCAGGGGGACACGCAGTCCTGGCAGTCGTACTGGTGAACAAGACGGAACGGGACGATGTGGACGGAGTGCCCTTGAGGGCCCTCATAAGGGCCAGGGGAATTATGTGATTCCGGATGCATTGGTTCGATGAGTTAGCCCATTCAATAGACGCCTTCCTCTCCTCCAAGGGGAAGGTCGTGTGCAACGCCGGCCTCTCTGTCTCCGGATTACAGCATGTGGGCCGGCTCCGAGGGGAGATAATCCTCAACCACTTCATCGCCTCCCACCTTCGGTCGAGGGGCCTGGAGGTACAACAGCACCTGGTCCTGTATACTCAGGACAGGTGGAAAGGCAGCCCGGGACAGGTTGAGCAGTTTCCTGGGGATGAAGGGAGGGAGTATGTGGGCTGGCGTCTCCTCGACGTTCCGGACCCACAGGGTTGTCATGAAAACTGGGTGGACCACTTCTGGCTGGATTTCGCCGAATCCATGGAGTTCTTTGCCCCGGGGGTCCAGGTCGCCTCGACCTCCGAGATCTATGAGCGGCCGGATATGAGAGCCCTGGTTCTCGAGCTCATATCCAGAGCGGAGGAGGTCCGGATAGTGCTCAACAGGTACAGGCCCAGGAACCCGCATCCACAGGGCTGGATACCCTTTGAGCCCCTCTGCAACGCCTGCAAGAAGATAGGGGAGGCCAGGACCCTGGAGGTTCGGGACGAAGAGGCCTTATATGAATGTACATGCGGGGACCGAGGGGCGTCGCCACTGCATCTGGGCAAGCTCAACTGGAGGCTCGAGTGGCCGGCCCTGTGGAAGGTCCTGCAGGTGGACGTGGAGCCCTTCGGGAAGGACCACGCCGCACCGGGAGGCTCGAGGGAGAGTTGTCAGATCATGGCTGAGACCGTCCTTGACATCACGCCTCCCTTCGGCATACCATATGAGTGGGTGGGCTACGCAGAAGGCGGACGGGACATGGGCGATATGGCCAGCTCGGATTTCCGCGGCTTTGGACCCAAGGAATGGCTCGCAGTGGCAGACCCGGAGGTCTTGAGGTTCGTGTTCGCGAACGCCCACATCAAGAGGAGGATCGTCTTAGACCTCTCCAAGGTGGATAGCTATCACCAGACATATGACCAGGCGGAGACCTCGTACTACGAGAGTCGCGAGGATGATCTGAGCAGAGTCTACGAACTCTCCCAGTTGGGCTCACCACGAGAGGAGATGCCCTATCAGATATCCTACAGGCATGCTGCTCTCCTTTCCCAGGTCGCCCCCGAGGAGGAACTCCTGGCGTGGTCTGTCCGAAGGCTGAGGGAAACTGAATTGCTGGATCGGTCACTGAAGGCGGAAGAGCGGGAGAGGTTGGAGAGGAGGTTGAAACAGTCCCTCGTCTGGGCCCGGACGTACGGTCCAGCGGATATCAGGGTTAGCCTGCTGCAGAGGCTGCCAGAGAAGGTGCTCTCCCGGTTGACAGAGGAGGACAGAAAGGCGCTGTCCTCGCTAGCCTCCCAGTTGTCCGACGTTCCCTGGAAGGAGAACACCATCAAGGAGGCCATGGTGAAGCTCACGAGTGGGGGAGAGCTTCCAGTCTCCACGAAGAGATTCTTTGGCTCTCTTTACATGGTCTTCCTGGGGAAGCCCTCAGGGCCGAGGGCTGCCCCGTTGTTGGCTGTTCTCGATCGCGATTTCGTCATCGGACGGCTGAGGGAGGCCAGCGGCAGTTGAAGCTGGGGCCCTACGCCAGGTCAGCCCCCTACTACGATTTCGTGTATGAGAGCATTGTGGACTATGAAGGGGAATGCGACCTCCTGGAGGCGATCTTTCAGCGGTATGGAGAGCGAAAAGTGGAGACGGTCCTGGACCTTGGCTGTGGCACCGGGAACCACGCGATGATCCTGAGTTCAAGAGGCTACAGGGTCGTGGGCATTGATCGTTCGGAGGAGTTCGTCCGCCTCGCCATCGAGAAGTCAAGGACGCTGAAGAACGCACCGTCGTTTCTGGTCGGGGACATGACGCGGCTGGACTTGAGGGAACGTTTCGATGCTCTCATATGCATGTTCGGAGGCTTTGGCTACATTCCTAGGGAGAGGCTGCTAGACACCATGAGAGGCTTCGCCGAGAGGTTGAAGGAGGGAGGCCTCCTCATTTTCGAGTTCTGGAACACCGGAGGTGTGAAGCCAGGGCACACCTCGTGGTTTGAGAGGGAAGCGGAGCACCTGACACTCATCAGACTCTCCGGATCCGAGTTTGAACCAAATTCCGGTGTCCTGGAGGCGAGCATGAAGTACTACGTCATAAGGGCTGGGAGGCTGGAGGAGGCCTTCGAGGAGCTGCACAGACTGACCACCTACCTGAGGAAGGATATGAGAGACACCCTCCGAAGGGCCGGCCTGAAGCCCCTCGCCATGCTGGACTGGGACAGGAAGGTGCTAGAGACTCCACATCGAAAGACATTCCGCATCCTGGCCGTTGCCAAGCTGCCCGGCCCCCGGCGTTAGTGCAGAGGGCATCAGAGAGAGATAAGTCCCCTCTCAGAAACCTCCATCAAAAGGTATTTAGGCACCCTGGAACTGAGTTACAGAGGGCAGCCCCGTGGTGTAGCGGTCAATCATGCGAGGCTCTGGATCGGCCAGGCCGAGGAGAGACCTCGCGACGGCAGTTCGAATCTGCCCGGGGCTATCCCCCCACAAACCCTCTAAGTTCCTCCTCCCCTTCGATGGGACCGCGGACTATGAGGAGGTCGCCCTCCCTGATCGTCGTGTTCTCGTCTGGACCGTAGGCCCAGTCCTTCCCTCGTCGGATGGCAATGACCCACATGCCCGTCTCGGAGGCGATCTTCATCTCCCCCAGGGTTCTGTCAGCCGCGGGAGACCCCCGGGGGACCTTGACGGTGGCTATGGTGGTGTCCGATTCCCTCAGGGCCGCAGCCACGACGGGATGCGGCTCGATATCCCGTAGGACCACGTCTGCTATGAGGACAGCTCCATCGGCGATATTCTCTATCGAGTCTGCCAGCCTGATGAAGACTAGAGCCTTCTCCACATCCCTGTCCTGGATGGACCTCTCGACAGCCATGCGCTGAACCTCTTGATCCCAGTCGTCAACTCTCTCCTCCAGTTCCATCACTTGACGGGCAATCTCCTCGTTGTCATAGAGGAGGGCCGAATAGGCCAGGTCGATCATCAGCTCGCTGGTGTCCTTCATCTTGAGGAGGATGTCCTCTATCTCCGTGGTCATCACGCGGGCCAGGCCTCCTCTCCAGAGGCGTATCTGGTCAGCCTCATGTGCCCATCCTCCGTTCCCCTGACGACGAGCAGGTCCTCCACCTTGAGGACGGTGTCCCCAGGCGGGTCATAGTTCCACTTCTTCCCGCGGCGGATGGCAATGATCCTCATACCTGTCTCCGCCTCCACCCTTAGCTCCCCGACGCTCCTCCCTGCCATGGATGAGCCCTCTTGGATGTGGACGATACGGATCCTCTCGTCAGCCTCCCCGAGAACGAAGGGGAGGAAGGGCCTGGCCTCAATCCTCTGCTCCAGCAGGTCTACCATGTCCCCCGCGGCGTTGGAGATGGTCTCCGCCGCAGATGCCACTTGGAGGATGCCGGCCAATCTCTCCGAGTCCTCTCTGGTCCGACTGGCCATGAGGGCTATCATCCTCATCTGGTAGCGAAGGAAGTCCATTCGTCTCTCCAGGTGCCTCACCTCCTCAGCCAGATCGTCGCTGTCAAACATGATGGTCGCGTAGGCCAGGTCTACGATGAGCTCGCTGGTGTCCTTCATCTCGACCAAGAGGTCCTTGACGCTCGTAGGCTCGTACTCCACCTCCTCAAACTCCTCTCCTTTCATAGGACGACCGCCACCACCGAGACCAGGAAGACGATGCCCAAGAGGTCCCCCGCCGTGGTGACGACGGGGGTGACGAAGTTGTCGGGGTCCAACCCCTTGGAGAAGGAGAGGAGGGCCACTGACAGGGTCGCGAGGATGAGAACTCCGGCGAGCATCAGGCCGCTAGACAGCATGATGAGGAGAAGCACCTCCAGCCCGAAGGGTGGTACTACCCCGATGCCATAGGCAATGCCGTATATGAACATTGCCAGGACAGCGAAGGTGATCACGTAAAGGACAGAAGCGTCCCTGACGTTCCTCAGGAGTCCCTTGTCCTTCAGGCTGTGGGCAATGGTTCCTGTATACAGGCCGGACGTAAGGCGGGCTCCAAGGACGGTACCCACGTTTCCGCCTATGCCGTTTACGACCGGCACGAGGATGAGGAGGAAGGAGATGGCGAGGAAGGCGCTCGCCGCCCTATTGAGGATGTGCCCGGCTATCAGCTCCACAGCCAGGAGGAAGGACATGGCGGGGATGCTCTCTTTGATGATCCTCCTGTAGCTGTAGAAGGTCATGGAAGTCCCTCCATGGCTGAGGCCACCAAGAGGAGGAGGACGATGGTGATGATGTCGCCCACTGTAGCCAATGAGGGGGTGGTGACGTTGTCCGGGTTCAGGCCTCTCCTGAACGCAATGAGGATGATGCCGAAGGTGATGCCCACCTGGGCCACGCCGGCTGCGGTCCCCGCCAGGGTGGCTATGAGGAGGAGCCTCGAGAGGCCGGCAGAACCCAGGCCCAGGAGGATGGATGTGAAGTGACTCAGGACTCCTGCGAGGAAGGAGAGGACCACGCTCAGGATCAGGGCCGCGGCCACGTTCTGCCATGCCTCCTCATTCCAGAGATTTCCCCTACCTATGAGGCCCATGTGAATGGCCGAGCCCAGGCGGGACCCCATGGCTCCGCTGATCCCTCCGCGAAGGGCTACGAGGGCCGGGACCATCACCAAGAGGCCAGGGGTCCGGCTAAGAACTCCCTCCATCCTCTCCAAGAGGATTCCCGCAGTAACGAGTCCGAGGCCCGCCAGGAGGAGCACAGGAAGGGATTCCTTGTAGATGGAGGGGATTGGCACCGCTTGGGAAAGGCGGCCGCATAAAAAGGATTGTTCTTGCTCTTGTCCTGTATGTCTGCCTACGGTCTGAGTTTCGTGACCTGAGTAAGGCAGGGGGAGCTTCTGCTAGGGGCGCACGGAGTTGGGAATGTGCCGTCAGTCGAACCCCATAAGGCGTAAGGGGGCTGACGGCCGTCACCTGGCCCCCCTTAATTGCTCACCAATTCATGTCCTTGTCTGAGGAGATGCCCTAGGGCCGCAGCTCGTAGAGGTTGTTGAACGGATTCTCCAGAGGAAGCTGCCGAACTTCGCTGAATCCGGCCTCCTTTGCGAGCTCCTCGAGCTTCGAAAGCGGCAAGCCCAAGGTCCCGAGGCCCTCACCACCCGTTGCGAGGGATGTCGTCATGCAGTACATGATGCTAAAGCCGTGGAACAAGGCTCCAAGCGGTCCGACGTTTTCCTCCAACTTGTCCGAACAGTTGATGTCTAGGCAGAGATAGGTGCCGTCAGGTTTCAACCCCTTCCGTATGCTGCGCAGGATACCTCTCGGGTCGACCGCGTCATGAACGACGTCAAAGGTCTTAATGAGGTCGTAGTCTTCAGGCAACCCCTTCGAGACTTCACGCGGTCCGCGACGCCCTCAGCACGAGCGAGTTCCATTGCATAGCGCAAGTTCGGCTCGAAGATGTCATAGCCTACGAAGAGGGACCTGGGGAAGGCTTTCGCGAGATTGACGAGCGCTCGGCCACAACCACAGCCTACGTCGGCCACGGTAATACCCTGCTCGAGTCGCGCGAGGATGTGCGGTACCGAAGGTATCCATTGTTGGATGAGGAGATTATTGTGCGAATTCGACGTGAATCGGTCCAAGCCGTCGTAAATTCTGATGGATAGTTGCCCGGATCCACCCCGCCCCCGTTCCGGAAAGATTCGATGACCTGGTCATAGACTTGGATCATCCCCAGCAGCTCCGAATGAATTCCGCCGAAGAACATCGGTCCGCCCTCCTCGGCGAGGGCGGGAACATGGTCGGGCGGCAACGAGAACCTCCGGGTCTCTGGATCGTAGATGAGATAACCTGCGGCTGTCATGCCGCCTAACCACTCGCGAGCGTATCGCTCATGAATCTTTGCTCGCTGAGCGACTTCTTCGCTCGTCGCGGCCCCGTTCTCCGCGAGATCCTTGAATAAACCTAGGCGGTCGCCAATGGCCGACATAATGACCGTCGTCGCACTGCTGATGTCCTCGAGAACCCTGTGGGCGAACTCTTCCGTCTTCTTCAACTCAACAGGATTCTTTCTGTTTCGAAACGCGCCATCCTTCGTACTCATTCCATCTGTCCCTCCTGCCCGTACTGTGCTGAAGCCCCACGTGTAGCAACTATATAGCTCTCTTGGAGGAAACGCAGGAAGCAATGGCCTCTCCGCCTCTGTCCAATCCCAGCATCGTGCCGCAAGGTCTGTGTCAAGACTGCAGTCGTGTCCTCCAGTCTGCAGAACCGTCATCCCTAGCAGTAAGCAGGGTTCATCAACGTTGGGCGAGAAAGGCAGCCTGTAGGGTGCGGAAGGGGGCTTGCGGCCGTCACCTAGCCTCCTATGATACCGAGAAGACGCGAAAGACTATATCTCTGTGCACCCATATATGCACACATGACGAAGACGATCTCCCTGTCAGATGAGGCCTACCACCTCCTCAAGAGGCACAAGCGAGATGAGGAGTCCTTCTCAGACACCGTGAAGAGGCTTTCCAGATCGCGAGCCTCGCTCCTTGATCTCTTGGATCTCTATCCGGAACTCGTCGGGGATCCCGAATATGCGGATGCGGTCCACGCCGCCAGGGCGGAAATCGAGACGCGACTGAGGTGAGTCAACGAAGTGTCTCGACACGACCTTCCTAGTGGACCTAGTCAAGGCTCCAAGTGAGGTGGAGGCCGTTGTCCGAGTCCTCGACGAGACTGCCGAGATGGTGGCTACGACGGTCATTAACCTCTACGAAGCGCTCCTTGGCGCGTATGCAGTGAAGGATCGACGGAAAGGGGCCAAGATCGAGGACAAGCTGAACCGAGCCCTGGCCCGAATGGAGATCCTTCCCCTGCGGGAGGAGGACGCCCGAAAGGCGGCCAGAATCGCGGGCGACCTGAGGCGGAGGGGTCTCCATCTCGGTGTGGACGTTCTTGTGGCTTCCGTCGCGGCAAATCACGGTTGCAATGGCATCGTGACCCGAAACGTGGATCACTTTCGCTCTCTAGAACAGATAACGGGGTTGGCAGTCGTTCCCTATTGACCGCCGGGGGGCCGAGCCTGATCACCTGGAAGGGGGCCTACGGCCGTCGCCTGGCCCTCTAGCGGGTCACAACACCAGGAAGTCTACAGGCAATCGAAGCCTTTATGTGACCGAGCGCAATACACGCAATACATGCAATCAAAGGGGAAGAGGAAGCCCACAGTCTCCCTCCGCCTTCCAGCCGAACTCCTCCTGCAGGTCAACGACCTCGTCCGCCGGACGGGAATGCGGTCCCGGACGGAGCTGATCGAGCGGGCCGTGGAGGCCTACGTTGAGGAACTGAAGGAGGCGAAGGTCGTCAGGGTCCGACCGTACACGGAGGCAGAAGCGCGGGCCGCAATCCTGCGGTACCTGCAGGACCGGCCGGGGACCTACGTATCGGATCTCGCGGAGGCTCTCGCCATGGACGTGGAGCTGGCGTTCCGCGTCGTGGCATCCCTTGCGGAGGAGGGGCAGGTCATTGGCTGAGATTGGCAGCGTGGGAGACAGCGTAGTCGGCGAGAAGCTCGTGGCCGTGGGCCGCAAGATAGGCCGTGTATTCGTCATTGCCGACACAGGGGCTCACCGTGCCCAGCGCGTCTACGTTTGGGGCAAGCCGGCTCGGTGCTACGTCGACAGGCCTCTGCGACTCGCTCAATAGCGCAGAAGGGGGCTTACGGCCGTCACCTGGCACATAATCCCCCTTATTGTTGATCGGGGCAGGGTTATTGTTCGTCAGCCTGAAACCTGGATGGAGGTATATCCAGAACAGTAGGCAACCAATCCTTGGAGCGCGTAACCCTAATACAACGGTCGTGGGTTCAAGCGAATGAAACGATCTGCACTGTCGCCGTTCGCCCCCATATCGAAGGCGGTTGTGTAAGATTAGCGGGCACGATCGCAGTCTCAATAAAGGAGAGGTACTAACTTCCAGGTCTTCTCTTGATACTCTCGGTATTCGTCCCCGAATTCTCCGATGAGCATTTCCTCCTCGATCCGAATCCTATAGAGAATGAGGGCGACTAGGGGGAGCATGGCTAAGAGACCGAATGTACTGTTGAATGTCAATGGCGTTCCGAAGTAGATCAGCAAGGCCCCTGTATACGCTGGATGTCGGACGCGCCTGTAGATGCCGTGCCTGACCAATTCGTGTTCCTCTAGGACCCTCAGACCATGGGTGAAATGCCTACCTAGGGTCTTCCTGGCCAGCACGCGTAGGGTAACTCCCATCGCTGTGAGACCGATTCCCGCGATGCTAAGCGATGATAGGTGGTATGCTCTCTCCTGAAGCAGTATGAAATCCAACGTTGTCAAGAGCAGCGCAGACGACCATACAATTGCAGCAGGGATGATGAAGGACCAGTCAGCTTTCTCCGTGAACACCTTCCTCGACCCCAGGCCACCTAGCTACGCATCATCCGCAACCCGCTCAAGATTATGAGCAGCTCGCTGGCTTCATGGGCGGCGACGATGCCAGCGATGCCTAGGACACCCAGAGCAGCGATGGGAACGAGGACTGCCAGAAGGGCAGCGGACACGATGATGTTAGTCCTTGCCACACTTCGGGTGGTCTCCGCGATATCTAGAGCCCGCACCACCTTTGTCAGGTCGTCAGACATGAGGGCAACGTGGGCAGTCTCCAGTGCAACGTCGCTACCTGCGGCCCCCATGGCGATGCCTACGTCGGATGCGGCTAGGGCGGGAGCGTCGTTGACGCCATCCCCTACCATGGACACCTTTCCTCCGCCCCGGCGCATCCCTTCCACGAGGGAGACCTTCTCCTCGGGCAGCAAGGACGCATGGACCTTGCGGATGCCCAGGCTTTCTGCCACCGATTGCGCTGCTTCCGGGTTGTCCCCTGTGAGCATCAGGACCTCCAGCCCCCGACGTTGCAGTGTGGACACCGTCCCCCGTGCCTCTTCTCGAGGCGTGTCGGCAAGCCCGATCAGCCCCAGAGCCTTGCCCTCGGCGGCTACGACTACAGACGTCATGCCCTTCCTCTCCATGAGGTCACACTCCGCCTTCATCGATGCGCTGTCGACGCCTTCCTGGGCGCACAGCTCCTGGCTCCCCGCGATGACACGGCGGCCATCCACGATGCCCTCCACCCCTTTGCCGGGGATGTTCTTGAAGTCCTCTGCGGGAGGGATTTCGAGTCCCCTCGCCCTTGCTTCTGCCACGACGGCCTCCGCGATTGGGTGCGTGGAGTGGACTTCCACAGCGGCGGCGAGCGACAGGATCTCTGCCGTCGTTACCTCGTTTAGAGGCCTTACAGCGACTACCCTCGGCTGCCCCAGTGTGAACGTCCCCGTCTTGTCGAAGGCCACCGTCTGGACGCGGGCAAGCTGCTCCAGGTAGAGACCCCCTTTCACCAGGATACCTTCCTTCGCGGATCGACCTATCGCCGCCACGAAAGTCACGGGAACGGATATTGCCAGGGCGCACGGAGCCGCCGCCACCAGCACCGCAATGGCCCGGAGGGCCCAGAAGGCTGGATCGCCCCAGATGAGAGGAGGCACGACCAGCATCGCCGCTACTCCTATCAAGACGGACGGGCTGTAGACCCTGCTGAATCTCTCCACCAGGTGATGCGTTCGACCCCGACGTTCCTGGGCTTCCTCCACCATGGAGATGATGCGGGAGATCGTGTTCTCCTCGAAGGGACGGGTGGTGCGCACTGCCAGGGAACCGTCCACGTTCAGCGCCCCGGCCAGAACGGAATCGCCAGGTGCCTTCCCTCGAGGCGTGGATTCGCCCGTGACGATAGCTTCGACGGAGGAGGACCTGCCCTCCACGACGACGCCGTCGGTGGGAAAGGCCTCACCGGGACCCACTCGGAAGAGGTTCCCCGGACTCAGGTCCTCAACCGGAACCTCCTCCTCCCGACCTTCGCGAAGGAGCCTCGCCGTCCGGGGGAGGACCTTCATGAGGTCTCGAATGGCATGCCGGGTCCGGTCCGTCGCGTGATCCTCCAGCGCCTGGGTGATGGAATAGAGGAAGACCAGGGTGGCGCCCTCCCAATAGGCACCCAGAATGGCGGCCCCTGCGGCGCCGAGGACCATGAGAATCTCGATGCCAACCTCTCGATCACGAAGGACCCGGGTGACGCCCTCGCGAGCGAAGTAGAATGCCCCCACGGGCATTGCCAGAATCAAAAGGGCATCACCGAACGGAGTCTCGGGAAGAATGGCATTGATCAGAAGTCCCAGGCCAAGGAGGACCCCTGAGGCCAATGAAACAGCGACCCTGGGAGACTTCCAGAAGGGGTGCTCTTCGGCCAGATGATGACCCAGCGATCTCGCCACGTCTAATACAGCTAAGGGAGTGCCGATAAGGACTGTGCTAAGAATGGGGCAGATTCTTAGTGGGCCCGCCTCACACTACGCAGTTACAGACCCGCACGTCGCGCAGGCCCGCCAACTCCTTCAGTAGGTCGGCAACGGCCGTGCCATGCCCAAGAAGGACCAGCTGATCTACGCACTTGCCGTCGAAATGTGTGTGGGCGGAACTATGGATGATATTGCGGTGCCGGTGGAAGACGTCAGAAACCGAATCCTTCCGGCCCTCGTCGTAGAGGACGGACATGAGGAAGTGACGACTGTGACCGGCGGTGTGGATCCATCGGTGCTGCTGCAGAAACTGGTGGATGGCATCCCGAAGGGAGTCCGAGCGGCTGGAATAGCCCATTTCCTCAACGACCTGATCTAGCTCCCGAAGCTGTTCGGCTGGTAGGGAGACGCTGATGACAGACATGGCCTTTGGATCCCATTCTTCTGTGACATATAAGCCTTGGGAAAAGCGCAATTCGTGGTTCTTGGGTATGTACAGTAAATACCACCAGTTCAAGAGGTGGATCCATCTGGCGCTCGGCATGGGTACCAGTGGAGTCGTCGCAGGACGGGCCCTCTTGCCAATGCGACTGATGCTCGGCACCGTCTGGCTCATGGGGGGCGTGATGAATCTGAATGACGCGTTCTTCGCCTGCGGCTTTGAGTGTGGCAGCCAGAGGTATGAGGGTCTAATAGGTATCGTGTGGGCGACGGGGGTCTCTGTAGGACTTCCCGTCTCGCCGACGATATACCTCTCCGACACCATCCCTGCGAACCCGGTGCCGGGGATGAGCTATCTTCTGGCGCATGTCATCGCTCCCAACGCCGGGCCCTTTATGATCACCACGGCCACGTTAGAAGTCCTGCTGGGCATCAGTATCCTCGTGGGCGCCTTCACTCGCATCTCCCTCTTGGGCGGCATAGCCATGAATGTGTTAATCCTCCTCGCCGCGGGTCACACTCATCCAGGTATCCTGAGAACCAATCTCCTCATGGCCGCAGCGGCGGCAAGCCTCTACCTCTCACGGTCGGGGGGTTATCTTGGTCTGGACGCCATCCTCTCCCGAAAGCTGAAGGCTGTCCCTCTCCTCAGGCGTCTCACCTGGTCGTAGGACCTGACCGTGACTTCTCGAGCCAAGCTAAGGCTAACAGTCGGAGGGCCGAATGCAACGGGTTCAACTAGGGGCTCGCTAGAGGACGGCATTGATGGAAAAGAAGGGGGCTTACGGCCGTCACCTAGTCCCCGTGTTGTTCGCTGCTAGCGATCGGTCTTCGCTACCTTTGAAGGCACGAATTCAGAGCTTATGGGAGGCAAACTGTTGGTGATATTCCAACCCCAACCTATATGCCCCCGGGGCAACCGCCAGGGTGAAGATCTGGCGATAATTGCGACACGTTGTCCACATGAGGGCTGGGTTTGAAGAGAAAAAAGGGAAAGGGGCCCTTCGAGGCCCCAAACTCGCGCACCGACCGGACGTAAGTAAGATCCCTCTCCGTAAGGGGGCTTACGGCCGTCACCTGACCGTTCATCCCCCTCATTGCTCCAGGATCATTATCCATCAAATGAGACGGTATCCAGACGGCTTTCTAGGCCGAGTACCATAAGCCTAATTGCCCGTATTAGTGTGGCGAGTGTTTATTGCGGTAACATTCACCTAGAAATGCTCCCACCGGAGAGCAAGGACGTGCCTCCTCCGCTTGAGGGAACCCAAGGGGGGAGTAGGGTCTGTGTCACCTCTCGACCTCATCCGCGGGAAGAGCGCCACTCCTCGTACGGGGGGGGGGGACCTCTTCCCCCACGACGTAGAGGAAGTAGTAGCATCCCATCTCGCCGAGGAACTTGAACTGGGCTCGAAGGCTCCGGACCGTCGCGTCGAAATCGTGCCGCGAGCGCAGATAGTCCTGGAACCCGTCGTAGTGCTTGTCCAGCTCGATCATCTTGCGGGCGTTGTGGACGATGGCCTCGAGCTTTCGGCGGTTCCGGATGACCCGCTTGTCTTTAACCAAGCGTTCGAGGTCATTCTCGTCGAGGCGAGCCACCTTTCCGACGTTGAACCCTTCCATGGCCGCGCGGATGTCGGGCCACTTGCCCTTGACCACTTTCCAGGACATACCCGTCTGGAAGACGGCCTTGCTCATGACCTCCAGATAATCGTCGAGAGACCGCGGCGAGATTCGTTTCGGGGACGTGTGCTCCTCTGCCATCTTCTCACAATCCGACGCGAGGGCCTTAAGGGTTCCCTCCCTGGGAGCAGCCTACCCTCGCTTCAGGCAGTAAGTGGAGTTCATCAAGATTGCTGGACTTGCTGGTTAGACATGGACAGAGGGGGGCTTACGGCCGTCACATGGCCCCCCAGCCCGAGGGTTTATCGCCCTCCAGGGACGACCTGCGACGCTCGAGGACACGGAGGCCATGCTGAAACTTCCCGCGAGCGGCGGACTAGAGAACCCAATAAGCCGCGAAATGCCCAGAACTTTCATAACTTGACCGCCGCATGAGGTACCGGGGCGGGGGAGATGGAGATTGCGAAAGGCGTGCACATGATCGAGACGTACGCGAATTGCGCGTTGTACACGGACGGCCGCCTCGTGCTCGTGGACGCCAGCGATGACGACGACGCAAGGGACGTCTTCGCCTATTTGAAGAAGGTGGGCCATGTACCGAAGGACATCACAACGATTTTCATCACACACACGCACCCTGACCACGTTGCCGGATTGGCCACTGTGAAGGAGCAGGCACCGGGCGCGAAGATCGCCGTGCACCGGGACGATGCCGACTACGTGGCGCACGCGAAGACGTATCTGGGCCCGCCCGGGCCGCAAAGCCACCGCCCAGTCCCCGTTGACCTCTTGCTGGAGGACGGGCAGACCTACGACGGACTATTCGTGATTCACACGCCGGGCCACACCCCGGGCAGCATGGCCCTCTTGGACAGGGAGCGGGGGACTCTCGTCGCGGGGGACTCCCTGGAGAACGTGGACGAGCTCAGTCCCCTGCCGGACCGAGTCAACATCGATCCAGGGCAGCACCGCCAGTCAATCAAGAAGCTCACGAACTACGAGTACGAGGTCATCCTGTTCGGTCACGGTGAGCCGATTCTCAAGGGTGGGACGACTCAGGTAAGAGCGCTTGCCGACAGACTGTAGAGGGCTTGCTGCGGTGACCTGCCCCCTTCTGCTCTTGGCATAGGCGTCCTCCATGAGGATTTCAGAAGGTTTCTGCATAAGCTCCTCGGGCTTCCGGCTTGCGCATCGCTCTACTTTCACCGCTGGGGATCCAGCCATTTTTGCTTCCTCCCCACGATAACCAGAGCCACAGAAATGTACCTGATAAAATACGTCGTGGACTATTGTTGCACTCGTTCCAGCAAAATCGCTTTGCCAAAAGGGATTAGTAGCCGGTACACTGTCCCTGTCTCGGATGCTAGACCTGCTCACATCCAGGATAGTTGCTGGAATTCTTCTCCTTCCGTTCATATCTATCCTCCTGCTCGTACGATACGCTTCTAGTCGAGGTTGGTGGCCCCTCGATCCTGTCGCCAGAAGGGAGGAGGGAGCCCTGGGGGTGCTCTGGCCCGCCTTGTTCCTCATCTACATACTCATTTTCCCTCTTCTCGGAGTCATTCTGCCACAGATGGTCTATGGAACCGTCTTCAACGTCGCTTTCCCAGGAGATACGTTCGTGCAAGTGGCCGGTCTCATCCTCTTTGCCTCTGGAAGCTTCCTCACTGTGTACAGTGGCAAGCACCTCGGCCGGTTCATGGTCGGTCAGATCATGGTGGCGAAGGACCATGAACTCATCACCACCGGCCCCTACGCGAGGGTTCGCCACCCCACCTATGCCGGGGGCATGCTCCTCAATCTGTCAGCGGTCCTCATCTTTCTCAACCTGTTGTTGGTCCCCGTTTTCCTAGCAACCGTAGCCCTTGCCAACCACAGGGCCAGGCTGGAGGAGGAACTGCTCTCGTCCGAAGAGGGGTTCGGCTCACGTTACCGTGAGTACATGAATCGTACGGGCAGATTCTTCCCCAAACTGAGAGGATCGTAGCCTTCGGATCGCTCCTGATCAGTTCAATCCTTGCTGCCGGAAGGATTCGGTAAGAGGCACACGGCGACATCGCACGGTCCAGTCGTTTTCTCCCGAAGATTCGTCGCGAGGCCCCGAACTATACGTTACGCAAGCGTCCTCCAGTAGGGAAAGTTAGATAGGCGACGCGCGCCGTTCCTCGGGCCCAACCGGGTCTCCACTCAGGTGGACAGGTTGAAGCTGTCGGAAAGGAAACGGGCAGATAGAATCTACGCGGGGGACTACGACCGTGTCTCCCGCGTCTGGGACCTCTCCTTTGTCCCGGCCACGAACGCGATGCGGAAGCGACTCCTGGACCTTGCAACGCTGAGGCCTGGGGAACGGATCCTGGACATCTGCACAGGGACCGGCGCTGCCGCCTTCCTAGCGGCCCAGAGGGTTGGGCAGACGGGATACGTACTCGGGATCGACGGGTCCCGGGGGATGCTCGCGAAGGCGCGGGCAAAGGCTGCGAAGGAGGGCACGGTGAACGTGGAATTCAGGTTCATGGAAGCCGCCTCCCTCGGGCTGCCCGACGCCTCCTTCGACGCCGTGGCGGTGTTTCGGGAATGGTGCCGCGTGCTGTCGCCAGGCGGACGGCTCTGCTTCTGCGAGTGGGTCGGAAGTCCCGGAGGGGAGGAAGAACCCGAGCACCTGTTGGCCAAGTATCGGGTTGCGAATCCCAGCCCCAAACTGGCCGCGAGACGGCAATTGCGAGCACAGATCGCGGAAGAGCGAACCCGTCTGCCTCAGATTAGTGCGCGAAACCCTAAGAAGGTGCAGAAGTTCATCGAAGAGGCCGGCTTCCGGAACGTTCGAATCTCCACGCGGGAGGTCCTGGATACGTTCCCGAGCGCTCAGGAGATCCTCGACCTGATGCTGTGTTGGTGGGATTATGCGGACGAGTATGCAGCGATGCCCCGCGCGGTCTAGGCCGCGTTTCGGAAGGAGTTCCGTGAGGAGCTCCAGGCATATGAATCGCCAGAGGGGATACACTGGCCGGGCAAGACGGTCTTTTTCCTCGCGACAAAGCCGCGACAGTTAGAGGTCTCGCTTGGGCCTATGTGATGTAGAGCGGTGCTTGTATGGCCAGTAATCTACGTTCATCTATGACATTCTCAGGGGAGGTGCGGGGAGGTGGAAGGGGGCTTACTGCCGTTACCTGGCCCCCTGTGATAGATAGGTCAATGGCCGTGAATTCCTGGTGATAAGTAGCATAGGTCAAATTCGATGGTTTGCGGCTAACGTAAAGGAGTTCCGGGCTGGAGTATTCTCTTCTCCCAAACCGAGCTTTCGGTAGTGCTTTATACCGATGTGCTAATGCATGTCATCGTCGAGGGGGAGGGCGTCCAATGTTAATGTGGTTCGCATAGTGACTTTCCCTCCGGTCTGCACCGAGGAGGGGTGCCGGACAAATACCCAAGACCCGCGGAGCGGGAGGAGGTGAGATAGAATGAGTATGGAGGAGAACATTCGGGTCCTAGAGGAGGCAACCAAGGCCTTCGCGGAGAGAGACTGGGAGCGCTTCAACGAATTGCATGATGAGTCTGTCGTGGTACACTCTCCTGTCAATCCCGAGCCCCTAAAGGGCCTTGCTGCTCACCGGGAACAGGCACGGAGCCTAATGAAGGCCTTTCCCGATCTTACTTTCGAGAGGGAGCGAGTCTTCGGTCATGGCGACTGGGTCTGCGAGGTCAACACCTTAAAGGCTACCCACAAAGGGCCCCTAACAGGTCCGACGGGTGAGGATATTCCCCCCACCAACAAGCCTGTACAGTTTCAGACCTGCAACGTGATCAAGGTTGTGGAAGGCAAGATCATGGAAGAACACAGCTACTACGATGCCCTTGGAATAATGGCCCAGCTCGGCCTCGTCCCAGAGAGTGACGAGTAGTCCAGGGCTTTGGCAGGGCTCGTGACTGGGAGTGCTTTCCTGGAAGATACATTCGTGAGGTGAGCTGCAGATTACTTGCTGAAGCGTGAAGGAAATGCATGAGGTGGCCTAGCAACCGCAGAGTAGGTCAGCGTGCCTTGACGAAAGGAGGCATGCGGCCGTCTCTAGCCCCCGCGTCCGAAGGCGGAATGGCCAGTGTCCCTGAGAGTCGGAGGTCGTTCCTGGAGTTCAGCCGTATGCATGATCATCGGCCTCCTCATCGGATGGTTGAAGGGAGGTTCAGAGGCTTATCATAAGGTATGAAGGTCGAAATCGACATTGCTCGGCTTTCCGCAAATAGCATGTATAGCCAACCACCTGAGGCTCTCAAAGTAGGGATCCTGGAGGAGGTCTAGGGGTGAATCATTGCCTGATATCCGTCTCTACATATTTCTGATCGTCCTCATCACAGCCCTTCTGGAGGTGTTCGGACTCATTCTGACATTACTCTTTCCCAAGCTTCGGATTTGGCCGCCTCCTGGCAAGCGTTCGTGGCAAATTTGGTTTGTGGTCGGTGGGTGGGGGATTATGGGACTTGGTGTTGTCGCGGTTGGGATTCTCGACTGGGAAACTTTCTGGCTTAAGCACTGGTCCCGCCTTATCCCTGGGGGGCTATTGGCTTCTTCTGGCCTCTTCTTCAGTGAATGGGGATCACGCACGTTGAACCCGAACCGAAGCTCTAGTTGGGAAGAACCAAGAACATTAGCAACAGAGGGACTGTATCAGTATACGCGAAATCCGCAAGACGTTGGCTTGATTCTCTTCTTCGCAGGAATCATTCTTATCACCAACTCTATCATGGCATTGATGACTGGAATCCTAGTCATCCTCTGGCTTTTGCTTGCCCCGTTCTGTGAAGAACCGTGGCTGCGTGAGCGATTTGGGAAAGAATACGAGGAGTATTGTAGGAACGTACCCCGCTTTGTGGGCAGAGCTTCCTTCAGGCGAAGGACCTCTCCGACAAGGCGACCCAGGTGACAGAAGGGAATCAAAAGGTGTTCCCACCGTGGTGGAAATATGACGATACGCGAAGATCCTGAAGGCACTCAACTCCAGGGAGTTCTGAAGCATGCTACCTTCAAGGGCAAGGAAGTATTGGAGGTAGGGTGCGGGGATGGAAGGCTTACCTTCATGTTCGCGGATATGGCGGAGAGGGTGGTAGCCTTCGACCCCGTGGCAGAGGACATCAGGAAAGCGAGGGAGAGCACGCCCCAGGAGCTGGTCTCCAAGGTGGATTTTCTCATTGGAACGGGGGAGAAGCTCCCTTTCCCCGATGCCTCCTTCGATGTGGTCTTCTTCACCTGGTCTCTCTGCTGTATGGCCTCTGAGGCCAATATGAGGGAGGCCCTGGACGAGGCCTGGCGAGTCCTCAGACCAGAGGGAATCCTCCTCAACATCCAACCTTCTCTGCATCAGCCCTTTCACTGGGGAGACGTCACCTACCTGGTCACGAAGGACCCTGAGCGTCTCGTAGGTGAGGACGTCAAAACCGATGATTTTGATTCCCGATACACCCTCAAACGCGTCGCCCTGATCGAGGGGAAATTCGGTCTCATCGCGGAGGAAGAGTTCACGAATAACATCTACTACGATACGGTCGAGGAAGTCCTTGAAGCCATCATCAAGAAGTGGAGCCGGCAATACGACAAGTTGGACGAAGAGACGAAACAGGAGATTCGCAGGAGACTGAGGTCGCGACGCACACCAGAGGGAGTCCGAGTCCAAGAGAACGGACTCTTAACTGTGCTACGGAAGTTGCAGCCTGGCTGAAGCCTCATCACCTTGGGAAGACCACCATTGGGAGCTCTCTCGGTAGTAAGCAAACGTTGAATAGACAGTCTTACGGAAATGTGCATACGTAACGCCTCTGTCAGATCGTCGCATAACAGATTGGATACTTCTCGCCGAATAAGCGGAGTTCATCAACACAGCGTAGAAGATGGTCCGGACATAGCCAGAAGGGGGCTTTACGGCCGTCACCTGGCGCTACATCTGGCCGACCAGCTTCTCGCTGGCCTCGATCGTAAAGGCCACAGATGTCCCGACTGACTACGTCCACGGCACGTTTGTCCCGCCGCCGTCTCATTCTACGGGGGCCGTCACGGTCTGGGCGCGGGCCGCTTGAGCGATTCGGCGGCTCCGAAGGAATCCGTCGGACATGACGACTAAGCCGAGTATGAGGACCGCGTAGAAGACAATGAGACGATAGTCCCATGGTATAGAGCGGGCCAGGAAGCCGGCCGCTACCATGAGCCCCACACCCGCGGCGATGAGGAGATTGTAGCCCCAACGGGTCTTGTACCAAGAGTAGAGGGCACCGCCCACCAGGGCCACCGCCCCAGACGAGAGGAGAAGGAGGGACAGAAGGCCGACGCTGTCAGGCATCGCGGCAATCCCCAACACCCATGCGAGCCCCCAGGAGAGCCACAAGGGAACGCTGTCCACGGGCGCCGTTGCTATGAAGTACAGGAGTGTCCCCGCAGAGACTAGGACGTAGACGAGGAATCCGTGACCCCACCGCCTGTCCGCCGCCAGGTATACGGTGCCCAACCCGAGGACGGCCACCAGGATGGGGTACATCGCTAAGTAGGTCCGGGAGAGGCCCTCGCCCGGCGCCGCGATCCGAGATAGGGTGGTGAACTCAAAGGCGAAGACGAAGGCGAAAATAGCCAGCCCCACGCCCCAGGGGACCAGGTAAAACTCCCGCCGCCGCTCGACTAGCTGCCCGAACACCATCGCAGCGAAAACGGCGCTGATTACGGCAGCTCCTCCGGCGAGGACAATCGGTGTGTGCGGCACGTTGTGACAGGATAGCACGGCCCATATAAGAGTCAGACGCCCCCGACCGGAGAAGGATCATGACAGGGCCGAGGGCGGCCATCTTCGTGGAGCACGATGTCACACCTCGACCCGTCCCCATACGGGCTGCGGGGTCTTAGAGCAGCTCACGCATCCTAGTTGAGGGGCAGACATCCTCTAAGACGGGGCTACGCCCTCGACAGGCTGTAGACCTTCCACCCCAGGACGAGGCCGAGGAGGCCAATGAAAACGAGGCTTACAATGTTTAGGATCAGGAGCGGCAGGAGGATGATGACGAGCCCCAGGATCGCGCTCAGCCACACGAAACCCTCTTGGTAACCAAGACTTGCCCTCATGGCAAGGCCGAAGGCGATGAAACCAACCCCGAGGAAGATGAGTCCTATGTTGAGGCCAGCGGTAGTGAGACCGTGCAAGGCCGCGAATATCGCGGCCACAGTGGGCTGGTCCGAAGGGGCCGCATTCGCGTACCGCAGGGAGAAGAACTGACGAGCGAGAAGATCGACCTCGGCGGATACGGCGAGCAGGATGAGAGCAAGGACCCCCAAACCGAGCCCTATCCGGGCAAACACGCGGCTTGGTTCTCGAAGGGTCCAGTAGAGGGCGACGACGAAGAGGAACAACAGAAGGACGGAGACAATGGCGAGATCGAGAAAGACCGTGACGGGGATCGGGTTCGCGTGGAAGTCCACAAGGTACTGCTCAAGATCGGGTACGACCTTAATCTGCCCCATGAGAGCCAACCCCAACCCTACGAGGCCGAAGATGAGTAGGATGATCCCGGCCAGGATACCAGCTATACCGCCCCATCGCAGAACGCTCTTCTCCTCCCCCATGAGGACCCGGATTTCTTGTCACCTATATATGCCTTGACAGGGCAAGACGCGGGCTTTGCCTCGAATAAGTGGAGTTCATCAACCACGCGTAGAAACGTGCGCAACCATAGCCAGAAGGGGGCTTACGTTTCACAAGAACGTGACAGGGAGTGTAGACTCTAGGACT
>JBHHZZ010000008.1:0-51717 GCA_046758325.1 Thermoplasmata archaeon
CAGCAGGAGGTCCGGCTTCGGGATGCGGCCCAGGGGCGTCGACCCACCACCCAGGCAGATGCCTATGTCGTTCTTCACGTACCCGCAGACGTCGCTGGAGTAGCCGATGTCCTCCGCCTTGAGGATGTTCTCCCCCGCTACCCTCTTGATGCCGCACTGCAGTGCGTTGATCTCCGGGTACACGGGTCGGATGCCGAAGGGCCGGAGGACCTCCACCACGTTCCCGGGGATGAACAGGTAGGCCACGGGTCCCTCCCCCTGCTCGAGGCTGCGGTAGTAGGAGGACATCATCTCCCGCTGCATCGCCTTTCCCGCGTCCTTCTGCTTCAACTCCATCACACCACCTCAGGCAAAGAGGATGGACTCCACGAAGGTCTCCACCTGCATCTGCACGGTGTCGAAGGTGCTCATCTTCTCTTCGAAGTCCAGGTGGAGGTAAGGAACCCCCGCCGCCTCCAGGGCCTCCTTGTACAGGACGTAGTCGTAGAGGGCCGGCTCACAGAACTTGGCGGAGCAGAAGAGGACGCCCTCGGCCTCGACCTCCCTCAGCCAGTCCATGATGGCCTCCCTCCTGTGCTTTCGGGGAAATCGTACAGATGAAAGGCGAGCCCTCTCCACGTAGCTCTCCGCCAGGGCCCTGAGGGGGTCGTCGTTCGTCGGCACCGGCGAGGTGTACCATCGATAGCCCATCAGCAGCTCGTCGTCCACGATGTAGCATCCGGCCTCCTCCACGATTCTCAGCAGCTCCAGGGGCGGCTGCTCGCAGAAGGGCCCCAGGAGGAGGACCCGGATGTTGTCCCTCGCCTTCGCCGTTCTCTGCTTGATCTCGGCGAGGGCCTTCCTCACCAAGGCTACATGGTCCTCCACCGGCATGTAGGCGGCGGCCCGAACGAGGAGGTAGGCCTCACGGGCTGGCAGCAACCACGGGCTTTGCCGCCTGATCTCGTAGACCTTGAAGAGCAGATCCCTCTGGCGGTTGTAAATCTCTATGCTCTCCTCAAGGTTGCCCTCGTCCACGCGACCACCGTTGAGGCCCTCGAGGTGCCCTCTGAGCCTCTCTAGCTCCCTTTCCATGTAGGTGACGGCTGCGCCGGAGCTGACGTTCTGCGGGAGATGGAGGTATTCCACCATCATCTTGGGGAAGTTCCTCTTCCAGACACCAGAGAGGTTCCTGGCCACGTCGCATATGTCCGTGAAGACCATCCCATCCAAGAGCTCCAGGCGACCTGTCAGGCCCAGCTCCAGGGTACTGCGAGCCACGGAGCACACGAAGGATTGGACCCTGGAGTCGGCATAGTCCACATCCAGGAGGCCCCAGGCCCCCATGACGCCCACCGGAAGCGCTCCCACGGCGTGGATAATCTCCTGAGGAACGTATACGGGAAAATGGCCAACGGCCTTCCCACCGGTCTCTTCCTTCCATCTAGCGATATGGCTGAGAGACAGGTCTTCAGCTAGCTCCTTACCAAGATCGACGGCGTCGAGCTGGTCCAAGGGAGGCCTCCGTTTGGCTACAGAATCATTATAATGTAGCTACAACATAAATCTTTCTAATACAGCGTTATTCTGAAATCGGAGGCGGCGGGGTGGGCGTCAAGCAGGTCGTTGATATGCTCGTCGTCACTCACACCTCCCGCCTCGTGGCTCCTCAGCCATTGAGGGGTCTCGACCCGCGCTAGAGGACTCGTGTATCGCCTGGTTCTTTCTGTCATGTGTGGCACGACTCATAGGAGGATCACGACATTGAACGTGACTATCATCACATCTCTGGGTACGTCGCCTTAGGGCAAGCATGAAAGTGCGGGCAGGGGCCCGATAGGAACATATAGCCGGATTCTGATTGCCGGAATCATGCCTTACTACATTACCCTCATCAATTGGACGGATCAGGGAATAAGGAACGTCAAGGACTCTCCCAAGCGGGCCGAGGCGGCCAAAGCCGCCGTCGAAAGGGCTGGGGGAACATGGCATGGCCTCTACTACACGATGGGACAGTATGACGCTGTCGCGATCATGGAAGCACCTAATGATGAAACTGTAATGTCCGTCCTGCTAGCTATTGGAAGTCAGGGCAGTGTCCGTACCACAACCCTTAGAGCCTTCCCGGAGTCTGAGGCAACCAAGATAATCGAAGGGCTCCCATGACCACTCCTCCTCTTATGAGGATTCTAGTGGTTGTCAACCTAAGGGTCTCTTGATATCATAGCGGCTCACAGGAGACCTGATTCAGTCGTTGACCCGCCAGAGGCCGGCATCGTTGGGCCACTTCTTGTGACTTCTCGGTCCTCGGTTTCAAGAAGCCCCCACCGCCGTCCTCGGGGTTCCGATCCAAGGGCACGTGTCTCAAGCTGACAATCACCCATCACTCCAGAAAACGGCTAAATACACGGGCTCCAATGCCAACACATGTCCACTGACCCCATCAAGGGAAAGACTCCAGAGGAATACGGTTTCCAAGAGATCATCTACGAAAAGTCCGACTGGGTAGCCCGGGTGACCATCAACCGGCCTAAAGTGTACAACGCCTACACCACCCTCACCCTTAGGGAGATGCAGAGGGCCTTCAGGGACGCGGCCTACGATGATAAGGTCGCGGTCCTCGTCCTCACCGGCGCCGGAGATAAGGCCTTCTGCACTGGAGGGGACGTGAAGGAGTACGCCGAGGTCTACACGAAGAGGCCTCACGACTACTGGAAGTACATGGTGGAGTTTCAGGCCGCCGTGGACATGCTGAGGAATTGCGGTAAACCGACCATCGCCAGGCTCAACGGCATCGTGGCCGGCGGGGGCAACGAGTTCCAGATGGGGTGTGACTTGGCCATCGCGGCGGAACACGCGGAAATCATGCAGGTCGGTACGAGGGTGGGCAGTGTGGCCTCCGGCGGGGCGACGCAGTGGCTCCCCATCATCGTGGGCGACCGTCGAGCCCGGGAAATCCTGTACCTCTGTGAACCCATGCCCGCCAAGAAAGCCCTGGAATGGGGCCTGGTGAACGAGGTGGTCCCGTACGAGGAGCTGGACGAAGCCGTGGAGGAGATGTCCCAGAAGCTCATCGACAAGTTTCCGGAGTGCAGCCGCTACACAAAGCAGCAGGTCAACTTCTGGAAGGACCTGGCATGGCACATGACCATCGGTCACGCCCGGGACTGGCTATCCATCCACTTCGCGACCCGGGAGCCCTGGGAGGGCATGAAGGCCTTCGTGGAGAAGAGGCCCGCCAGATACAGGGAGCTGAGGGAGGAGGCAGCCGCCGGAGGTGCACCTTCCTTCCTCTGGGGTCCCTACGAGAAGGAGTGCGGCAAGTGCGGGGCCAAGGGCGTCCCCGCCAACTTCGAGTACTGCGGCGCCTGTGGGGCCAGGCTCGAGTAGGCACTAAAGGAGGGCCTCACCGGAAAAGCTTGCCCAGCCATCTCCTCTCAAAGAGGACCTTTCCCCAATGCCACAGCCTTCCCGGATTCCTCATCGTGGGCTCTGGGGGTCCCTCTCCGTAGAAGCTGCCACGCACCAGTCCTGCCTTGCCATACCCTATCTCCAGGAAGCAGGTGCCGTAGCCGTCCCATCGAGCCTCCTCCCCACCCACGACCTCTGAGACGATGTTCTCAGCCGCTATCTTGGCCTGACCATGAGCGAATACACCCGCTTTCGGCAGGAAAGGGACCTTGGCGGACGGCGTAGCGATGCTCGTCACATCGCCTACGGCATAGACGTCATCGTAGGAAGACCTCATGGTATACCTGTCGACAGGAATCCAAGGAGCATCCTTCGTCAGCTCAGAGTTCCTGACGGCCTCGCACGTGGTATGGGGAGGCACCGCTACGAGGAGGTCGTATCCCGTCTGTGCGTCCCCCTTGAAGTGGACTACCCTCGCCTCGGGGTCGATGTGCTCCACCTCCCTCTTCGCATAGAGAGGGATGTCCCTCTCCTTCATCACGGCCCCTGCCCTCCTTCCAATGGCCTCCCCCCCGGCAGGCAGGGGAAAGGGCTCGGGGGTGAAGAACTCCATCTCCACCCGATCCCGGATGCCCTTCTTGCGAAAGTAGTAGTCCATGAGGAGGGCGGTCTCATAGGGCGCCGCTGGACACTTGAAGGGCAGCCTGGACACCCCCACGGCGACCTTTCCTCCCCGGAACTCCCGGAGAGCCTTGCCCAGGCGCACTGCGCCCTCTAGGTCGTAGGGGTGGTGCGCGGCAGCCGGAAACCCCTCGATGGAAGAAGGCTCAAGCTGTGCTCCTAGGGATACGAGGAGATGGTCGTAAGGCAGCTCTCCCGCCTCCGTCGTCACCAGCCTCTCCTCAGGATCGATGGAGGTTACCTCCTCCTGTCGGAGCCTCACGTTCCTCGCCTTCAGCCTCGAGAGGGGCCTCCACAGCTGATCGGGGCTCCTCCACCCCATCATGAGCCAGGGATATGAGGGCGGAAAGTAGTGCTTTCCCTCCTTGTCCACCAGGGTAATCTCCGCCTGGCCGTTCAGCTCCTTGGACAGCTCCATGGCGGCGATGGCGCCGCCAACTCCCCCTCCCAGAATGACGACCCTTTCCATGTCATCCCCCGGTAGGCAACGCGACGGAGTTATTACACTTTCCTACACTCATCTGCCCTGGTCGCCTGACCCCAACTCTCTCTGATCGGGCCTATTCGGTATGCCTCGGGACTAGGGACAGAAAATATCTAGGATGCGGGCTCTTTCCCCACGAGGTGTCTAGATGGTCCAGAAGGTGATCGATGTGGTGGGCATGTCGCCCCAGAGCTTTGCGAAGGCCGCCGACAACGCTGTGGAGACGGCGGCCAAGAGCGTGAGGAATATGAAGTGGGCCCGGGTGTCCGAGCTGGAGATGGGACTCGAGGGGAGCAAGATAACGGAGTACAGGACCACCCTCCGCATCTACTTCGATGTGGAGTAGTCCCTGGAGAAGCTTGAGTCCGAGGGCCTCACAGATGCTGCCAAGGCGGCCACCTTGGAGTGGCGGGTCCTGGCCTGCATCCCCGGCAGACCACGGTGCTCAGGGAGACGGACCTCAACGGACTTCCGGGAAGCCTGGGCTTCGCCGCGACTGCAGTCCACCTCCCCAGCGGCCTCTTACACTTCCCTCAATTTCAGAATGAGAGGATCGAGATACCATGGCACTTCCGCCGACAGCCGACCAGAGGAACTCCAACGCTTCGGCCATACTACCCGTTCTCAGAAGCAGGAAGGAGGCTAAGCAACTCTACGACAGCATCAGCATATTCTACGATTACCTGACGATGGCATTCGAGCGAAAGTACGCAGAAAAGGCTCTCGATCGTCTGTCCATCGCGAAAGGCGAAGCCGTGCTGGAAATCGGCTTTGGCACAGGACACTGTCTCAAGCGAATAGCGGAAGCTATTGGTCAAACGGGGAAAGCCTATGGAGTCGATATCTCCTCGGGCATGCTGGAAGTAACAAAGAGAAGGCTGGAAAGAGCCGGGCTCATGGACAAGGCAGAGCTATGCTGTGGGGATGCAATGAACTTGCCGTATCGCGATTCTGCTTTCAACGCCGTTTTCATGAGCTTCACCCTTGAACTCTTTGACACGCCCGAGATTCCAATAGTTCTTAGCCAGATCAAGAGGGTGCTCAAGCCTGAGGGAAGATTCGGCGTCGCCAGCATTTCCAGAGAGGACGGAGGATCCATGTTGCTAAGGCTCTACGAATGGATTCATAAGAAATGGCCGAAATATGTTGACTGCAGGCCCATCTACGTGGAGCAGTCTCTAAGGAATGCGGAATACGACATAAGGGTCAAAGAGAAGGTCAGACTCTTTGGGTTGCCAGGGGAGATCGTCGTTGCCGTGAAGGGTAGAAGGCAGCGTGGCCCGCCAGAGGAAGGAGCTTGAGGGAACTGGTCCTGAAATCTCAATCAACTACCTCTCTAACCCCTGTCCCAATCGGCAGACTGCAATCTCTCTAGGATCAACCCGTAGAGCCTGCGCTCCTGGCCTTGCCTCAAAGCCCTAAGCCTCTGAAGTATCAGCTCCGGTGTAGACCTGGCTATCAGGTTTGGTTTTGGCGTCCTGTCCACGAGGAGGTCGTAGTTCTCATCCAAACCTCGAGCCTCGATGCCATCCACCCTGACAGTGGTTAGCTGGAGAATGGACCTGGCGGCGTGAGTCACCACGACAGCATAACTCCCGCTTTCCTTGAAGAAGTCCAGGAATGAGGCTATCATGGCGGAAGCAGCCTCCGGTTCCGTCATGGCCTCCAGCTCATCCGCCAGAATGATTTTCCTGCAACCGTCGAGGGCCAAGGGCATGAAGGTGGTAAGGAATCCCTCCAGAGCACCGGCGTTGAGGGGGCTCTGTTGGGAGAAGAAGTAGCATGCTTCGAGGGGTTCCAGGACAGCTTCACGCGCGTTTACGGGAAGTCCCATGGTGGCCAGGATGTATGCCTGGGCCAGCGTCTCCAGGAGAGTGGTCTTCCCACCGCTGTTGGCCCCGGTCAAAAGGGCGATCCTTACGGGAGGTGACAGGCAGTAGTCGATCCTCTGAGCTTCCGAGGAGCTCATCAGCTCCAGGTGGAGGGCGCCTTTAAGCCTCAACTCCTCCCCCCAGCGGGGCCGTTGCAGGTCATACTCCAGCGCAAAGGAGCCCAGGGCCACCTCGAAGTCGAACTCCAGGGCCCTCCTATACGCCTTCCTCACCTCCGCCTCCCTGGAGGTGAGAAGCCTGGCGATCCGCTGGAAGGTCTCGAAGGCCTTCATCTTCGCCCGCTGCCGGCTGCCCTTCAAGGCCCTCTCCACCTCCTCCTCCGGGAGGGTCAGTGGGTAGGCTGGCTCCAACTTGATCCTCATGCCTGTCCTCCGCAGGATCTCCTCCTCGCCCTCCTCCAAGACCTCCGTGAAGACCTCCTGTAGGCGCCGAGGCAGACCCTTCTGCAGCAGCTCCAGGACCTCGGCCCCCTCCAGGGATAGCTGGGAGAGCCTCTCCTTGAGGTCATGGTTGAGACGCTCGAGGATGTCCTGCAAGGCATCCTCTCTCACAGCAGGCGGCTCCACTGTCAGGCTCGAAAGGATCTCCAAGACCTCTTCCGCCACCTCGAGGCCCTCCACGAAGGCACCCAGCTCCTTCAGGATCTGGAGTAGGCCCTCATTCACCCGGAAGAAATCCACCACCGAATCTGGAAACAGCTGCCAAGGTTCGGGGCGTCCGAGAACCAGGTGGACCTGGTCGAGGCCCTCGAACTCCACGGAACCGGAGGTGCAGACGAAGAGGATGAGGTCGTATTCCTCGGGTCGATCCAGGTCCTGCGGCTGGAGCACCTCGCAGTACCGGCTGAACGGCTCCATGATCCTTAGGGTCTCCAAGTCCTCGACAACAACGACCTTCGAGGAGTCAAACACGGGCCTGGGGTCCCTCAGGGCCGGCAGACGACCAAGCAGGGAAGCCACCCTCTCTAGGGGAAGCTGGCGGACCGTCTCCTTGGCAGCCATTACCTTGGAGAGGAGGGACTCCCTGGACCTCATGTCGCGCAGTGGCCTCAGAAGGAGGACCTTGTTTCGGGCGTAGAAGGTGTGGGCATGCGCCTGAATCCTCCTCAGGATGTCCTCGTAGATGGCCTGGGCCGGCGCCGTCTTGACGAAGGGGAAGGTCTCCATGCCCATGACGCTGGATATGATGTCCACGGCCTTTCGGGGGGAGATTCCCCTGACCGCCTGGAAGCGGTCCAGCTCCAGGTTTTCCGCCGCCCTGACCAGCTCATCCTCGGTGCCGAAGGCATCGAGCAACTTCGCCCTCGTCCTCGGCCCGACCTCCTCCAGAGCCTTCAGCAAGAGACCACCTAGGCGGCCCACTTCCCGACCCTCTTAAAAGGACGAGGGGAGGGGATAGGTGAAAGTGGTCAGTCGGCACACAGACAGCTATCAAGTCTGCAAACCAGAATCGATAAGTCGGTCCAAAATTATATGACGGGACAGTGACACGCTCAGGGCCATGCGAGCGCGAGCGGTAACCATCCTTGCATGTATTGCTATCTCTGCTCTCATGGTACTTCAGGGAGCCCAGGCTGCCGAGTGGAGCCCGGGCGACGAAGCCGATGTCCTCGGCCACACCTTCTCCGAGGAAATGTGGACCAATGACAACATCACGAAAGAGGTGGGCGACAAGAACGTTACCTTCGCCGTCTCCTTCGTGAACTACAGCGGTGCCCAGGCCTTCCTGGTGGCGCTGAAGGATGTGAGGACGGGAGAGTACGTCTCCACCCTCCCGTACCAGCTCTTCGGGATGCACTACGTCACGCCCTCCGGCCAGGAGGTCTTCATCGGCGCGGTCATGGCCTTCCTGATGGCCTACAACGACACCTACAACGGCACCGGGCCTGGAAGCAATGGTATGCCTGATCCAGGAAACGAGGACGTCTACTACGTGATACCCTTCGGCGTGGGCGAGGCCTTTGAGGACGCCAGCTACGCTCCCATCGTGGAAGCCATACCGGTGGAGAAGCTGGACGAAGGCCACTACCGCTTCGGCATCCGCTACAGGAACATGTACGCCAAGGTCATCGACGCCAACAACCCCCTCTCCTTCCTCCTGTCCCTCCGCTTCCCCCTCTACATCGCCAAGTTTAGCGAGCTCACCGTCATCTACGACGTCACCATCGACCCCCAGAGCGGTTTGATGAGGGCGGAGACCTTCTACACCCTGGGCCAGGTGTCGGATCTGTGGATCTGGGGTGTCAGGGGCAACAGGACCTCCATCCCATCGAACTTCGGCATCAGCGTGGTCCACTACGTCGCCCTCTTCACCTCTAGCTACCAGGTGGCGGGAGCGGATACTGGGCTCCAGGTGGAGACGGGGATACAGCAGCCGCTCGAGGAGGACCTGGCCATAAAGATAGGCGAGCGGGCCGAGAAGGCCCTCGAGATAGGCTTCCGGGGAACCTTCGACCTCATCGACGAGGAGACGGGTCTGGCCGTTCAGCAGGACGCCCCCGCCTACAACGTCCTCATGCCCGCCCGGGCTGGCGACCTCATCCTGATCCAGTGGCAGGCCGCCTTCAGCCTGCACCTCATGTCCCTCTTCGCCTATGGCCTCAGCAGCGACATCAGGGGCAGGTATGCTGACCCGACGGACCTCGTGCAGAACGGGAGCGAGGACTTCACCAAGGCCGCCTTCTGGTATGCGGTCTCCTTCCCTGACTGGCAGGGCTACAGGGTGGAGCACGATCCCACCTACACCGCCTTCTTCGGCGTCGCGGGTGGCGACGGGAAGTCAAACCTCGGGGGCCTGGTCGTCCTCGGAATTGCTGCCCTGGCGGTCGTGGCGACGGTGCTCTTCATAAAGAGGAGGAGGAGGAGCCCGCCGTAGGTGCCTCCGCGGATCAGAAGAGCAGGATCTCGACCTCATCCCCCCTCGCTAGTCTTCGCCCTGCAGGGATGATGAGGTACCCCTCGCCCCGGGAAACACTCGTTATGCTCCCCGATTTTCTGAAGGCCCTGTAGGCCATTCCCCCCTCCAGGTGTACAGTGACCAGCTGGACCTTGTCCTCCTTCACGGACATGTCCTCCCCCAGGGTCGCCCTCACCCCCCGTTGCCCGAGCGGGAGTCTCGCCATCTTTCTCAGGACCGGGAGGAGAACGTGGTAGGCGAGGAGCAGGCAGGAAGCGGGGAATCCGGGCATGCCGAAGACCAGTCCGCCATCCACCCTCGCCAGGAGGAGGGGCTTACCAGGCTTGGCTGCCACTCCGTGGAACAGCACCTCACCCAGGGAGCCTGCTGCATCCACCAGGAAGTCCCTCTCACCTACGGAGGTGCTCCCCGAAAGGACCACCATGTCGAAATCCCTGGCTCGGGCCACCGATGCCTCAATGTCCTCGTACTTGTCCGGGACTGGGTCGAAGACCTGAACCGATCCTCCCTTCTCCTGGATGAGGCCAGCCAAGGTGAAGGAGTTGATGTCGTAGACCTCCCCAGGTCCCAAGACGCCGCCCCGGCGGACCTCTCGACCCGTGGCAAAGATGGCCACCCTGGGCCTTTCGAACACCCTCACCTCCTGGGAGCCGAGGGAAGATATGGCACCTAGGTGTCCTGGTTTCAGGGTGGTTCCCTTGAGGAGGAGCTTGTCGCCACGCCTGATGTCCTCCCCCCGCGGGGAAACGTTCCTGCCCGCCGCCACCTCCTTCCGGAGCCTTATCTCCTGACCCTCCCACTCGACGGCCTCCACTTCGATGACGGCGTCGCACCCGGCGGGAACAGGAGAACCGGTGCCCACCTCCACGCACTCCCCCGGACCGACTTCGGCCTCGAAGGGCTCTCCCGGATGGGCCTTGCCGACAATCCGCAGCCTGGTGCCCTCCTCCACAGCCGCCAGGGCATCATCCGATCGAAGGGCGAAGCCGTCCATAGCGGCCTTATCGAAGGCCGGGACGTCGATGGGTGCCACGATGTCCTCCGCCAGCACGCGGCCCACAGCGTTCCAGAGGGCCACGGTCTCCTTCCGATCCACGGGTTTGGTCGCATCCAGGGCCATCTCCAGGGCGTCCTCCATGGGTATGAGATGCCCGAAGGGCCTCACTTCTTCACCTCCCAGATGAGGTGGTTCAACTCCGGCAGGACGAGCCTCTCCAGGGCGAGGCGAGCGGCGGCCGTGGAGCCCGGAAGGGCTACGATGAGCCTGTCCTGGCACGTGCCGGCCAGGGCCCTACTTAGCACGGCGGCGGGACCTATCTCCTCGAAGCTCAGGGACCTGAACAGCTCGCCGAAGCCTGGCATGATCTTCTCCAGGATGGGTTCCAGGGCCTCGACGGTCACGTCCCGCTTCGATATGCCCGTCCCGCCGTTGAATAGAATGAGGTCCACGCTCCCCTCGGCCAGACCCCTTTCCAGGGCCTCCCGAACCTCCTCTACCCGGTCCCTGACCACCATGTAGATGGCCTCCTGATGCCCCGCGGTCTTGAGCATGTCCCTGAGGATGTGGCCGGTTACGTCGTCCTCCTGCGTCCGGGTGTCGCTGACGGTGATCACCGCGAAACCGACGGACTTCGGTCCACGCCTCCTATGCTCCTCGATCCCCATGCTCCACCCTCTTCTCCTCCACCCTCACGTCCATGATTCTCGTCAGGGGGTACTGTCCATCCGAATCCTTCTCCAGGGCCTTCACCATGTCCCACACCGTCAGAAGGCCCAGGGTGACTGCCATGAGGGCCTCCATCTCCACCCCGGTGCGCTCCCGGGCCGTGACGGTGCAGCGGACCATCACATGGTCGTCTCCGAGGGTGACCTCTGGCTTGACGGAGTCCAGACGGAGCGGGTGGCAGAGGGGTATGAGGCCGGGGACCCGCTTCGCCCCCTGGATGGCGGCCAGGATGGCGGCCTGCACCACGTCCCCCTTCTCGACCTTGCCCGCGGTGATGGCTGCCACCGTCTCCCTTCGTAGCCTGATGACGCCGGAGGCGGTGGCGGACCTAGGCACGATCTCCTTGTGTCCCACATCCACCATCTCGGCCATGGATTGACCCTCAATCCTCCGGCGAGCCCTCGGCATGGCGGTGCTTCACCCAGGCCTCGCCCTGGTCGTAGATTTCCTTCTTCCAGATCGGGACCTCCGATTTGACCCGCTCCAGGGCCTTGCGACAGGCCTCGAAGGCCTCCCCTCGGTGACGGCCCACGGCGGCCACCAGGATGGTCCTCTCCCCCGGCCCTAGCTCACCGACCCTGTGCTGCACGAGAACCCTTCGAGCCCCCATCTCCTCCCTAACCTTCTCCTCGATCCGCCGAATGTAGGCCTCGGCCATCTCCCTGTAGACCTCGTAGCGGAGGGCCCTCACGGCCTTCCCGCCGGAATTGTCGCGGACGGACCCGAGGAAGAGGGCGACGGCCCCCTCCTCAGGATACCTCAGCTCCTTGAGAACGGAGGCCACATCGAAGTCCTCCTCCAGGATCCTCCTCACGCCATCCCTCCGCTCACCGGCGGCAGCAGGGCCACCTCGTCATCCTCCTTGACGGCGTCCTCCGGACCCGCCACCTCCTTGTTCACGGCCACGAGGACGGAGCCTACGGCCTCCGACCCCGGATAGCGGGAGGTGAAGGCCTTGAGGAGGGATTCTACAGAGCAGGCATCGGGCACCTCCAGCTCCACCACCTCCTGGCCCACCTCCTCCCTCAGGCTCGCGAACAGCCTCACCTTGACCTTCACGTGTCTGCCCTCCAGTAGGGTACGCGGGAATGGATGGCCCTCGCGAGCAGGGCCGCCAGCTCCTCGTCTGTAACCCCACGGGCGATGGCCTCCTTCAGGTTTACCTCCGCCTTCTCATCGAAGAGGCAGGTCTTCACCCTTCCGTCGGCCGTCACGCGGATGCGGCGGCAGCCTCTGCAGAAGGAGGGATTGAACATGGGTCTCACAAGCTCCACCACCGCCGTGCCCCCGTTGGCCACCAGGCGATAGCGGGGCCGGTCGTGGAGCTCGTTCCTGCCCACAAGGACGCCCCGCTGCCTGAGGGTCCTCTCCAGGCCCCCCACGGGGACGTAGTGCCTCCAGAAAGAGGACGCGTCCAGGGCGTGAATGGGCCCCTGCAGCTCTATGATCTGGAGGACGGCCCCCTTCCGGGCCGCGAACTCCATCAGGTCCCATATCTCGGATTCGTTCACCCCCTTGAGCAGGACCACGTTGAGCTTCACCTGGCTGAACCCAGCCTCCAGGGCGGCGTCCACGCCCTCCAACACCTTCGGCAGCAGGTCCGCCCCGGTGATGGCCCTGTAGGTGGACCTCCTCAGGGTGTGGATGCTCACGTTGACCCGATCCAGACCCGCCTGCCTCAAGGGTCGGGCCAGGTCGCCCAGGAGGAGGCCATTGGTCGTCATGGAGAGTTCCTGCAGGTGGGGTCGGAGGCGTGATACGATCTCCTCAATGTCCTTGCGTAGCGTGGGCTCTCCGCCGCTGAGCTTCACCTTGCGGATGCCGAGCCGGACCGCACCTCTGACGACCCTCTCCAGGTCCTCCGCCGCCAGGCTACCTCCGGCGGGTGGCTGACCGTCCATGTGGCAGAAGAAGCAGCTGAGGTTGCACCTTCTGTTCAGGGAGATTCGAAGGTTCAGCGTCTCCCGGCCAAAGGGGTCCCTCACGCCCCGTTGATGGTCCAAAGCTCACATAAGGGTTTCGTGATTGAGTTATTAAGTTTACGTAGATTTCGTGGAGGAAGGTCAGGATGCAGGCCAGCGAGTGCCTCCGTGCTACCTGAGGAAGCTCACCGAATGGAGGGGTCTCGCAGAAGCCGCTGTGCCCTTTCGTAATCCTCCCGCGTGTCCACATCGAGGAGGCAGTGGAGCCCATAAGGCATGCCCCTAAGCACTTCCTCCTCCACATAGCGCAGCTTCAAGCTAGGAAGCACCTCCATGAGTGCCTCCTTTCCCTCCGCCCTCGCCTCCGAGCCCGCCCTCAGGAAGGCACTCCTGCGGTAGGCGGCGATTACGGGGTTCTCCCTTCCATGAAGGCGGGGCACGGACCCCTCCCATCCCCTGGCTCGAGACAGCAGCTCGAGATAGAGGTCACGAGAGACGAAGGGAGCGTCGCACGGGGCGACCAGGACCCACTCGCCCCTGGCGGCCTTGAGACCTGCCAGGAGGCCCCCCAGCGGGCCCACCCCCTCGTCGGCCACCAGGATGGCCTGCGTGTCAAGCCTCTCCAATTCCCTCCTACCCTCCTCTCCTCCGTGGGCGATCAGGACCTCCTCGCAGACGTCGCTAAGGACCCTCAGGGGGCGGAGGATGAGGGGCTCGCCCCCCAGGGGGAGAGTGGCCTTGTAGGATCCAAACCTCTCCCCCCTGCCACCGGCGAGAACCAACCCCGAGACCTGGACCATGAGAGTGGCTCGAATATACCTAACATGGTCATATCAACTTTTAGTAACTTTAATGACCTCATGTTTATAGGGCGTGTCCAGCGATGATTTCTCATGCTTCCGCTGGGAAGCGAGCCTAGGAAGATCCAGGTATTAGGCGGGAGCACTTACACAGTATCCATCCCGAAGCGGTGGGTCCACAAACTCGGAATCAAGCCCGGTGACTACGTCTCCCTGGAGCTCACGAAGGAGGGGAACCTCATCCTGAGGCCGAAGTCCGCCCCCCGGCCCCGTGAGAAGAGGGCCACAGTGGACCCCGAGGGGCTGGTGGCCGACGACCTGCAGAGGCGCCTCATCGGCCTCTACCTGTCGGGCTGCAAGACCATCGAGATTCGCAGCTCCCCCAGAATACACTCCGAGGCCATGGAGGTCATCCGCGACCTGCCGAGGAAGGTGTCCGGCCTGGAGCTCATCCAGGAATCCGAGGGTAGGGCGGTCCTGGAGGACCTCATGGACCCCTGCAGGTTCTCCATGGCCCTCGCCCTGGACAGGATGTACTCCCTCCTCCGCTTCTCCCTGCTGCGTATCGTGGACGGCCTCCTGGGCAAAGACGGTATCCAGATCACCGAGTCCCTCAGCCGGCTCCAGGATGTGGAGAGGCTATCCTGGATCGTGCTCAAGCAGCAGAGGATGGTCCTTCAGGAGCCGGCCCTGGCGGAGGGCATGGGCGTCGATCCGGCGGATGCCACCAGCTACGGCATCTATGCCCAACACTTGAAGGGGATGGCCGAGGCCTGCCGCGACCTCCTAGAGGTCGTATCCGCCACATCCAGGATGGAGATAAGCAGGTCGGCCCTGCTGGAGTGCGTCGAGGTGGGAAACACCGTCATCTCCATCTGTGATAAGGGCCTCTTCGCGTTTACACGGGATGACCTGGACGCCGCCACGGACTGCCTGTCCTCCCTGGAAAGACTGGAGGAGAGGATGAGGGAGGTCCGGGCCTTCGTTGGCCGGGAGGGAGCTGGAGAGGAGGGGTGCGCCGCGTGCCTCGCGGTGAGCAGCCTCCTAGAGATCTTGCGAAGGGTGGCAAGGCTCGCCGGGAACGTGGCGGAGGTGGCCTTCCAGAAGGCGCCCGTATGCCGTTGAGCTCTCGCTATCCAAGCTCGTGTACATAAATTCCATAATCTTCGCACAGAAAGACCAAGGGGGCTGGCCGCGTAGAACTTCAGGTGTGTGAGGACCCGGTCCCTTCACCTATAGGTATGACCAGTCCGGCAGATGCCCTCATAACCCTTTTGAGGGAATGTGACGTGCAATCGCTGGCCGCCATCTACTACCACCTGAGGGGAGGCATAGATGACCAGAGGCTTCGAGAGCTGACGGATGAGGTGGTCAGGAAGTCGTTGTGGCAGATAGCCCAGATCCTCCGAGCCCTCGAGACCATGCTGGAGGAGGCTTCTCATGAGGAAGGAGGGTGAGCTCAAGCTGTTGAGAGAGTTCCTTGAGTCGAGGATGAAGGGACTGAGGGTCTGCAATGAGGTCCTAGAGGGAGACGTTCCGGAGAGCTTGAGGGGGGTGATGGAGGGACTGAGGGATGTGGAGGTCGAGCTGATCTCCCGCCTTCAGAAGACCATAGAAGCAGTCATGGAGGATGATTGATCATTCGCGAATCAACCTGTTATTCTCAATTTCAAGAATGTTCTCAAATATTTTTTAAATGCTCAAAGAAACTGAGGTCGCGTGTCTGCTCTCTGGACGTGTTCCACAAATGTGAGAGGAGGGGGATAGGAACGTGAAGTTCACCAGGCGAAACTTCCTGAAGCTGAGTGGGTCGGCCGTGGCCGCCTCGGCCGTCGCGAGCCAACTCTCTCCCATAGACCTGGGCATTCCGTCCATTCTCGTGCCTCGGTCCAGCACGGAACCCGCTCCCATGTCCGACGTGGTCGTGCCGACCACCTGCTGGATCGGGAAGCAGGATTGCGGCATGCTCGCCAGAAGGGTCGACGGCAGAATCGTGAAGCTGGAGGGACACCCGGACCACCCGAGGAACGTGGGCACCCTCTGCCCCAAGGGGCAGGCCCAGATCATGGCCTTCTACGACCCCAACAGGGTCAAGGCGCCCCTCCAGCGGATCAATGGGAAGGGGGTTCCCGGGGAGTGGAGGGAGATCTCCTGGGACGATGCCTTGAACATCGTTGCGCAGAAGATAGTGGAGTTCAGGGACCGCGACCCAGGCCTCATCCTGTGGCAGAAGGGCAGGAGTAAGGCCAAGCCCTTCTACGACAAGGCCTTCGTGAAGGCCGTCGGGGCGAACAAGCTGGGCCATGGTGGGTACTGCTCAGACGCCGGCTACCGGGCTGCCGAGTACACCCTCGGCCCTCACGGGGTGCTCCACCCTGACTTCCGAAACACCCGCTACCTCCTCTCCTGGGGGTGGAACATCACCAACGCGGGGGGAAACAAGTTCTGCTGGATTACCTGGCCCCGCCAGTTCCTGGAGGCGAGGGAGCGGGGCATGAAGGTCGTTCACATCGATCCCCGGCTCCGCAGTGCCGGGCCCTTCGCAGACACATGGCTTCCCATAAAGCCAGGAACGGACATGGCCCTGGCCTTGGCCATCTGCAATGTCCTCATCGAGGGCGGGTTCATAGATTGGGCATATTTGAAGAGATTCACCAACGCCCCCTTCCTGGTGAAGGAGGACGGCTACTTCTATCGAGTGGATGGTGTGGAGCAGGTCTTGGACGAGGCCACCGGGGCACCGAAGGCGTATGATGATGAGACCGTGGAACCGGCCATCGAGGGCGCGTACGTGGTGGATGGAGAGCAGGTGAAGCCTGCCTTCCAGCTCTTCAAGGAGCACGTGGCACAATATACGCCGGAGTGGGCGGCTGGAATCTGCGACATCCCTGCGGAGAAGATCCGTCAGGTTGCCCTGGAGCTGGGCGAGAACGCCATGATCGGGAGCACGATCATTGTGGACGGCCAGGAGCTCCCCTACAGGCCGGTCAGCGTCATGGCCTACCACATGGCTCAGCAGGAGTTGGGGTTCCAGACCCTGAGGGCCATGATCTACATCTTCATGCTTCTCGGGGCCGTGGGCGCGGTAGGCGGCCCCATGGTCGATTTCAAGTGGAAAATCCACAAGAACTACGGCAAGCTGGATCAGGTGGAGATCAAGGACCCGCCGTACAACTTCTATCTCAAGGACAGCAAGTTCTTCCCCATAAACACGGGCCTTCCGGGGATGGCGGTCAAGGTCATGAAGGACCCTGAGAAGTATGGGGTGGAGACCCTCCCCGAGATGCTCATCATCCACATGGCCAACCCGCTGACCTCGTTCCCCTCCCAGGAGGATTTCATCGAGGCGTACGGGAAGTTCAAGTTTGTCGTGGACATCAGCCCCTGGCTGTCGGAGACCGCCGATTACTTCGCGGACATAATCCTCCCGGCGGCCACCATCGAGAAGTACGAGGGGCCGACCTCCGCCACCGATCAGTACACCGACGCCGTGACCCTCCGCCTGCCTCCCATGGAGCCCCTCTTCGATTCCAGGGGTGAGATCGACATCTACATGGATCTGTGCGAGAGGGCGGGCATCCTCTACGGTGACGGCGGCTACCTGGACCAGGTGAACCAGGCTTTGAAGCTGGAGGACCCCTACAAGATCCCCACCGACCGAAGGCCCACGGTGCGGGAGATCTTCGACCTGTGGTCCCAGGCCCAGGGCATCGAGGACGGGATTGCCTACTTCGAGAAGCATGGCGTGTTCATCAAGGGGCCCGTCTCGGCCACCGACTACTACGGGTACGCCACCGATCCGCCCTTTGGCGGCGTCCGTCACCGCCTCTACGGGGAGAGCCTGCTCCGCTACCAGGAGGAGATGATGGCCAAGGGGGCGGACGAGGTATACTGGAGGGACTACACACCCCTCCCCGTCTGGAGGCCGCTGACCATGGAGGGCTCCCCTCCCAGCTACGACCTCTACCTGATAAGCTACAAGCTGATCGAGCACAAGCAGTCCAGGACGAGCTTCGTGCCCCTCCTGGCGGAGATTGCGCCCAGGCAGCGTCTCGACATCAACCCGGCGACGGCCCGGTCCCTGGGAGTCAGTGAGGGCGACGAGGTGTGGGTGGAGTCTCACAACGCCGTCACGGGGGAGACTAGGAGGGTCAAGGTGAAGGCCAGCCTGGTCAAGAGCCTACGGCCAGACACCGTGGGCATGCCCCATCATTTCGGGCTATGGACCCACCCATGGAGCAAGGGACAGGGGCCCACGCCCAACTCCATCTATTACACTGGGGAGGGCTACGTGACCAACACCGCCGATCAGTCCTTCCACGTCAAGGTCAGGGTCTACAGGGCGGGAGGTGAGGGGTGATGCCCAAGTACGGAATGGTAATCGACTTGAACCGCTGCATGGGCTGCCGAGCGTGCATGGAGGCGTGCAAGGTGGAGAACAACACGCCGCAGGCCTTCTTCTGGATGTACGTCTTCCGTTTCGAGGAGGGGGAGTTCCCCAGCAACCAGATGTCGTTCATGCCGCGCCCCTGCATGCACTGCGACAACGCCCCCTGTGTGAAGGTGTGTCCCGTGGGGGCTCGCTACAAGCGTCTGGATGGCTTGGTGGCGACGGACTGGGGTCGCTGCATCGGCTGTCGCTACTGCGAGGTGGCCTGCCCCTATGGGGTGAACTTCTTCAACTGGAAGGAGCCGTCCGGGAACCATTACCTAGGCTGGAGTGATGAGGATCTCGGAGCCAGCACCGGGGGGGCGTCGCCACCCTACAAGAACCCGGACCTCGACGGCAGGTACGGCGAAGAACAGCGCCGCATCGCCGGCGGGGGTCACCTCAAGGGGGTCATCGAGAAGTGTACGTTCTGCGTCCACAGGGTGGAAAAGGGCTTGCAGCCCGCCTGCGCCACCAGCTGCCCCGTCGAGGCCATAGAGTTTGGAGACCTGGATGATCCGGAGAGCGAGGTCTCCGCCTACCTCAAAGAGAAGATGCACTACCGTCTCCTGGAAGATGTTGGCACACGACCCCGAGTCTACTACGTCGGGGGAAAGCCTCCTGGCATAGAAACGCGACAGACTGAGCTTCCCATGAGGAGGGTTGAGTTGTGACAGCAGGAACTGTGGAGAGCAGATTGCCGCAAGGGGTGGGGCAGATCACCAGGGGCTGGATTCTCTTCATTGGCCTTTCGATCGTTGTACTCGCCTTCGGGTTATACGCCTACTACGTGCAGTTCACGCAGGGAGACGTGGTTACGGGGTTGCGGGACACGGGAACCATGGGCGGTGCGGCCTGGGGGCTCTACATCACCATGGCGATCTACTTCGTCGGTGTGAGCTTCGCGGGAATAACCGTGGCTGCCTTCATCAGGCTGACAGCCCAGGCTTATCTCAGACCTATAGCTCGTATGGCGGAGGTGCTGACTGTCGTCGCCCTGATTCTCGGGGCGCTCAGCATTCTGGCGGACCTGGGGCAGCCCATTCGGGGCATCGTAAACCTCTTCATATACGCCCGTCCTCAATCCCCGTTCTTCGGTACCTTCACTCTAGTCATTACCGGTTATCTCTATGCTAGCATCGTCTACCTCTACCTCGATGGTCGGCGGGACGCAGGAATCCTAGCGCGTGTACCGAGTAGGTTGCAGTGGTTCCACCGCCTCTGGGCTGCCGACTACAGGGACACGCCAAAGGAAAAAGAGCGACACAAACGCACGAACTTCTGGATGTCCGTGGCCGTCATACCGCTTTTGGTCATCGCACATTCCACCCTCGGTTTTGTCTTCGGCCTTCAGGTTGGCCGGCCAGGGTGGTACAGCGCCCTCCAGGCCCCCGCCTTCGTAATATTGGCCGGTATCTCGGGCCTGGGACACCTCATTATCTTTGCCGCCGTTGTGAGATATCGGCTTCGCCAGGGAAAGCGCCTCAACATGGATATATTCAGCTGGATGGGCAAGTTCCTGTTGGCCCTCCTTCTAATCTACGTCTATTTCTTGATAGTAGATCATCTGACGAGCACCTTCGCAGCCCGCGAAGAGGAACTCAGGGTTTTCAATGCCGTACTGTGGGGTGAGTACGCGTGGATCTACTGGCTTTCCTTCGCCACCCTTGTGATACCCCTACTGATGCTCGCATGGCAGTTCTTCAGGGAGAAGTGGAACATCGGCTGGCTTGTGCTTAGCGGATTTCTGGTGAATGTGGCGGCCATAGGGAAGCGCTACATTATCGTGGTGCCTTCCCAGACCCATGGGAGCCTGCTCCCCTACGAAATCGGCTCCTACGCGCCAACGTGGGTGGAGTACGGAACCATCATTGGCCTCTTCGCCCTTGGGGGCGTCCTCCTGGGGCTCTTCATAAAGGCCTTTCCCATCATACATCTCCCAGAGAAGCCCGAGGGAGGTGCGTAGCTTGCGCGGGAGCACTGCATTAATAATCGTGGCGTTGGGCATGGTCCTGATGGCGGTGAGCTTCTTTTTGCTAGGCGCACCAATAGGCTTCCCGCCAAGCAGCGAAGAGCACAGCAACCCCAGAGTACCTTTCGCCCCCACATTCTTCATTCTAGGGGTTATCATCGTGTTCCTGGCACCAGTGTTATACGAACTCCTCCCTGGAGAGAGGTAATGGTTGAGTGGGATGGGGAAGGGCTGGCGAGGCTCCGACATGAACTCTACCGCTTCTTCGCCACTTCGCTCCTCTACCCCGAGGAGGAGAGATTAGCCCTCCTCACGGATGCGGCCAATCTCGTAGGTGAGGGACAGCTGGCTGTCTTCGCCTTCCACCAATCCTGGGAGCGGCTGACTCAGTCCCTCCAGAAGAGGATGAGGCTGGACGACTTGGAGAAGGAGCATGTCCGCCTCTTTTCCGTGGGTCCAGGCGGTGCCCTATGCCCGCCTCACGAGTCCTTCTACCTTGCCCTCCCTGGACAGGCCACCGCTCTTATCGTGAACCAGGTGGAGAGGGAGTACACCCGGCTGGGCCTGACCATACCCCCCCACATGAAGAGCCTTCCCGACCACGTCTCGGCGGAGATGGACGCGATGGCCTTCCTCTGCGGGAAGGAGGCGGAGGCCTGGAGGGGTGAGGCACTCCACGAGGCGGTCCAGGTTCTGGAGGAAGAGGGCGACTTCCTGAGGCAGCACCTCGGCAGGTGGTTCCCCTTCTTCGCGGAGCGAGTGCTGGGGATTGGCGAGGAGACCTTCTACGCAACCGTTGTGGGGGCGGCGGACGCTTTCATCAAGCACGACATCGACCTCCTGAACATCCTGATGAAGCGCGTGAAGGGACATGACTGAGACCACCAGGACGGCGCTCCTCCTCTGCGGCGACTGGAGGCTCAGCGTGAGGCTGGCGGATTGGTCCCCGGATGGGGACGTCGAGGTGCACGTCGTGCCCGGCCTGTGCGGTCAGCTTGAGACCATTGGCAGAGTCCTGACGGGCAAGGGCTTCCACCGCCTGGTCCTGGGCCTTTGCTCAGAGGAGTACTCCGTGGCGGAGATGCAGACCCAGGCCAGGAAGTTGGGTCTTGACGCCCTTGGGGTGGAGATCGTGCACCTCCGTGACGTCGAGGTCGAGAAGGCGAAGGTGCTCCTGACTGCGGCGGTGGCGAGGGCTCGGGTGTTCGCCGGCAGCAGGCCCGAGCACGCAAAGCTGTACCTGTCCTCCAGGATAAGCAGGAGGTCCCTCCTCAGGCTCTCCATAACAGAGTACATGGCGGCACCCTCCATCGACCATGGACTATGCGCCGCGGACATCGGGTGCAGCGTCTGTGCCCAGGTGTGTCCCCAGAACGCCCTAGAATGGGCCGACGGCAGGATGCACTACGATAAGGAGAAATGTGAGCCGTGTGGTCTCTGCGTGACCTCGTGTCCCCGGGGGGCCGTCCTCAATCCCGCCTGCACACCGGCCCAGCTGGAGGCCCAGGTCCGCACCCTCCTCTCCGTGCAGTACCGGGGCCCTCGGGGCATCCTGTTTCTCTGCCAGCGATCGCCGGAGCCAGGGGGTATCGATGGATGGATGCCCGTAAGGCTGCCGTGCGTCGGGATGGCGACGCCCACATGGCTGCTGGCCCCCCTCCTGATGGGCGCGGGTTCCGTAACCGTCGTTCCATGCGGGGAGGCCTGTCCGGCTCATCAGGCCGATGCGGTCGAGGAGAAGGTGGCCTTCTGCCGACAGTACCTCAGGATGATCGGAGCACCGGAGGACCTAGTGACGCTAAGCCCGGCCCCCGACGAGTCCCCGCGCCACGGCGGTGACGGCGTGTCACCTGAGAACCCCTTCAGCCACAGAGCTGGGGCCGACGTGTTGCTGAGCTTGGCTCAAGCGTATGGCGTGACTCACGGTGTCCTGGAGCATCCCGCGGCTCCTGTCGGATCCGTGGAGATTCGAGCCGAAGCCTGTACGGCCTGCGGCATGTGCGCCAGGTCCTGTCCCACCGAGGCCCTCACGTTTGGCGAGGGGGAGGAGGGCGTAACGCTGAACTTCGACGCGAGCAGGTGCGTGGCATGCAGCCAATGCCTTCCTAAGTGTCCGGAGATGGAACGCGGCGCCATCACTCTCCACAGGATGGTCGACCTAGAGCGTCTCGACCAGGGCAGAACCCTCCTCTACGGAGAGGAGACTGCGAGGTGCGTTGTCTGCGGCGCTGCCATAGCTCCCCTGAAGATGGTGAAGAGGGTGGAGGAACTACTCGGCACAGACTACGCTGCAATGATGCCACTGCTAACTCAATACTGCATGGATTGCCGCGTCACGTCCCAGGGTTGATGTCGGCGACCCTCAGTGAGAGGGGCAATGGGGGATTGGCAACGGACCTGGAGGAGGTCTGAACGACTCAGAGCGTGGGCCCCTACTTCTCGGTCTACAGCAAAGTTTGTAAGGGGAGTTACGATGGGTCATAGGCTCGACGAATAATGACGTCCTGAGCCTTGATTGATAAGCGGAGGTGGAAACGATGCCTGAAATACCGAAGCCTTTTGAGGAGTTCAAGGCGAACTATCCCAGGCTGTTCGACGCCTATGAGAAGCTGGGCAAGGAATGCCTCGATGTCGGTCCTCTGGACCCTAAGACGAGGGAGCTGGTGAAGCTGGGAATCTCCATCGGGGCTAGGATGGAGGGGGCAGCCCATTCCCACACGCGGAGGGCCATAGAGAAAGGTGCTACCCCCGACGAACTGAGACACGTCGCCCTCCTTGCCCTCACGACCTTGGGCTTCCCCAACATGATGAGTGCCCTGTTGTGGGTTGAGGACATACTGAAGAGATAAGATTGCCGACACTGGCTGAAACTCATTTGTAGACTTCCTAGCGGTCTATCGGGAGATAGGAGCGAGAAGCTCGGCTCGGGAAGTATACTACGTCTATAGGACTACAATTGTGGTAATGTTTTAATACCTCTCCGACTTATCGTTCCCCCAGCCCTTTGGAATGAGAAGGGCAGAAAGCACGAAAGGGTGAGAAGAGATGGGAGCACGAGAGGGAAGAGGGCCTGGAATCGGTCGAATCCTCTGGGTCACCGTAATCGTAGCTGTCGTGGCCATCGCGCTTTCCGCAGTGGCCCTGAGCGCATCCTACGCGCCGGAACCCCAGAGGACCCAGAAATTCACAGTCGTGATGGGAGAGGGAGAGATCATCGGAGAGAACCCCGACACCGGCGAGGAAGAGATCATCGGCGAGTTTCATCGATGGGAGCCGGCCGTCCTGGTCGTCAACAAGGGAGATCTGGTGATCCTGACGGTGAAGAATCCGCGGTCCCACAACCACTCCTTCGTCCTGGAGGCCTTCGGTGTGGATACAGGTACCCTGCCAGGGAAGCTTGCCCAGCCGCCGGGTGGGAGCGAGGTTGAGGTCCAATTTGTCCCAGACAAAGCCGGGGTCTTTCGCTGGAAATGCGGGGTCGAACATGTACACGACACATGGGACTGCGACGAGGACCACGTAAGGATGGTGGGATACCTAGTCGTCCTGGCGTGACAAGTGTTGCTCAGTGCCTTCCCCTTCTGCCGGTTCCGCGATGTCACCTCTCGGAGGCTAGCGCGGGTCCATCTCCGCCGTCCTGCCCGTGGCCCCCTGAGGGTAGCCCCATGTCTCGAGCCATAGCGAGAAGCCGATTGATTCTCTCCACCACATGGATCTTGGCGAGGGCAGAGGCTCCGGATGACGGCATACCCTCACGATTCCCGAAGAAGTATAACTTGAAGAGAGCCCTGGCGAGGGCCATCGGGTCCTTCGTGACATTGGCCGCCTTGAAATCCGCTTTGAACTCGGCCTCCTTGCACAGCTTGTGGCTCATGAATAGGACGGTCGGGTCGAAGAAGACCACGGAACAGAGGGTCTTGAAGAAGGTGAGGTAGCGGTGGTCGTTCGCCTCCAGGTGGGCGAATTCATGGGCAAGGGATGCTATTATCTCTTCCTCCCTGAGGAGCTGGTAGAGCCCTCCAGTGATTACGACCACATCCTGGGCAAACCGTAACGGCCGCAAGCGGGGCCTGAAGAGGGCGTAGCTGAAAGCCTCTGGCTCAGTCCCTTCGATGACCGTCAGCTCCCACTTCTCCGATGGCCAGTAGCGGGCCATCTTCCCCTTGAGGTCTTTCGACAGCTTACGGTTCTGGAGGGCCACCAGCTTTGCATGGACCCTTCCCATGAAGCTCTGGTTCACGAGGAAGGATGCCAGGGGAATTCCAGCTGCTAGGAGGGGGACCAGATAGGTCTGAGGAGGCAGCTGAAGGGCGAAATACGTGATGTGGTGACAGATCGTGAGGGGTTCATCGTGGACAGGGACGGTGTAGTGCAGGTGGACCTCCGCCTCGTGGAAGTGCAGCAAATAGGGGAACCGAGGCCAGAAACCTAACCCATAGATGAGGCCAGTGACCACGACGATCAGGGTGACAGCTCCCAGGATACCCCACATGAAGAAGAACACCGTGGCGGATCGGGACCTGTAGACCTGCTTGCCGAGGAAGAAGGCCCCAAGGGCGGAAGCTGCCAGGGCGGACAGATAGATGACCGCGACACCGTACCCTATGGAAATCATCCTTCCAGCCTTTCTCTCAGCTTCTTCAGATCCTCTTCCGAGACCTCCTCCAATTTCTCAGCCAATCGGACGACGCCGCTCTTTCCCAGGGTCGTGTATAGGGCTGAGAGGAGGTTGTCGATGTAGTCATCGCCGATGTCCTTGTACTTGTAGGTATGCCTCTCCTTCCCCATGTACTCCTCGGACACCCTGTCCACCAGGCCCTTCTTGAAGAGCCTGTCGAGGACCGTGCTGATGGTGCTGTAGGCCACATCTTCCCCGCGTTTCCACAGCACTCTCTGTACGTCCCTGACGGTGGCTTCCCCCATCTCACGAAGAACCCCCAGGATGCGTCGCTGGGCTCTCCCAAACATGTAGTCCTACATGTGTAGCAATTTATTTATACCTTTCATTGCTAACTACATATGTAGTACTTGCTCCGTAGTAGAAGGAGGCAGTGGATGGCAGAGCAGAAAGAGGGACGGAGGAGCGTCTGGCCTGTCGTGGTCGTCGCTCTTGCCCTGGCGGCGGTAGTGATGTCGGCCTTCGCAATCTCCATGCTTCAGAGGGAGACACTCCAGCTCAGGGAACGGGTCGATGCCCTGGAAGCAGAGCTCGAAGCCTTGGAGGATGAGGTTGGACAGGGAGGTCACGGCGGCAGCGCCCTACAGCTGGAACCCACAATCCAGTTTGCTCTGATGGCCTTCCTCGAGGGCTACATCGGCATCGGGGGGGAGATCGACGGCTCGGTGAACCCCGTACTTTCGGTCCGTCCGGGGGATGTAGTGAGGATCACGGTCATCAACGGCGAGGACATCGAGCACGACCTAGTCATCGATGAATTGGGGGTGCACAGCGAGCATCTTTCGACGGAAGGCGCGGAAGACGAGGTGGAATTCATAGCGCCCGCCCAGGGATCCTTCTACTACTTCTGCAGTGTACCAGGCCACCGCGACCGCGGGATGGAAGGGACACTTGAGGTAGTCGCCTAGGAGGGTGGGAGGCCATGAAGGGACTCATCAAGGTGAAGGGCCGCCCGGTCCTCTTCCTACTCCTCTTCCTGTTGGTGGGATCGTATGTCTCAATGCCCGCAGCTGTCGGGGAGACCAGGGTGGAAGTGGTCGCCCGCCAGTTCGAATTCCTTCCAGGACGTATCAGCGCCGTCGTAGGCGAGCCCCTCACTCTCATCTTTCGCTCCGAGGACGTCACCCACGGTGTCTACATCGACGGCATGGACGTAAACCTCGTCATCGAACCCGGGAGCGACGTCGTCGTGACCATCGTGCCCACCATGACGGGCAAGTTCAAGATCCGATGCTCCGTGACCTGCGGCCCGCTGCATCCCTTCATGGTGGGCGAGCTCGTCGTGGAGGAGCAGGGCGTCAACCCCCTCTTCGTGGGCTCCCTAGCTTCGCTTCTGGTTGTCGGTCTCGCAGCCACGGCCTACGCCATAAGGAGGTATCCAAGTGGCTCTAGAGGTGGAGAAGAGTAGGCTCTTCAAGGAGGTTGAGCTTCCGAGGAAGCGGGACCTCCTCTCCATAGGGTTCCTTCGCAGGATCGTGACCCACAGGGCCTTCCAGTTCGCTGTCATTCTCCCGAACCTCCTGATCTTCTGGCTGGTCATAGTGGCGGGCTTCTTCGGCACGCCCGTGGGCAACATGAACATCAGCATCACCTTCGTCTGGATGCTCTGGTGGTTCGCCCTCATAGCCCTCATGGTCCCTTTCGCCTCCCGGGTCTGGTGCACAGTATGCCCCATCCCGGCCTTCGGAGAGTGGATTCAGAGGAGGGGGTTGATCCGGAAGGCCACCAAGGAGAACCCGACGAGCAAGGGTAGGGCCTGGCCGCGGAAGCTCAGGAACATCTGGCCTCAGAACCTGGGCTTTCTCATGATAGCGACCTTCAGCGCCCTCCTGGTGACGAGGCCCCAAGCGACGGCCCTCATATTCGTCTTCCTCATCGTCATCGCGACGGTCGTTGCCCTTTCCTACTCCAGGAGGGCCTTTTGCCGCTACCTGTGCCCCGTCGGCGGCTTCCTGGGCCTCTTCTCCATGTTCTCCTCCCTGGAGCTGAGGGCCAAGGACAAGGACCTGTGCAAGAGGCACGTGAGCAAGGATTGCGTCAAGGGATGCGATGTGAGCTTCGGCTGCCCCTGGTTCGAATACCCCGGGACGATGGACCGGAACAACTACTGTGGCCTCTGCTTCGAGTGCGTCAAGGCCTGCCCCTTCGACAACATAGCCCTGAGGACGCGTTCGTTCGGGAAGGACCTTCTCGTGAAGGCGGGCCGCGGCCTGGACGAGGCCTGGAAGGTTTTCATCATGCTGACCCTCGCCGTCTTGTACATCGTGGTGATGCAGGGACCGTGGGGCACCATCAGGGACTGGGCCAACGTCTTCTATCTGCCGCCGTACGGATGGGGCTTCACGGGGGTGGACTCCTTCCTCCTGTATGCGGGCATCTTCTGGGGCTCCACACTGCTGGTAATCCCCGGAATCTTCCTCGGGTTCACCTCCCTATCCAGGTATCTGGGAGGCCGCCAGGTGAGACTGAAGGAGGCCTTCGCCAGCCTGGCCTACGCCGCGGTACCCTTGGCCCTGGCGGCCTGGATAGCCTTCAGCATACCCATCATCATGGTGAACTGGTCCTACATCGTCGTCACCATCTCTGACCCCTTCGGGTGGGGATGGAACCTGATCGGCACGAGGGATGTCGCCTGGCAACCTTTACTTCCCGAGTTGATACCGTACCTACAGATGGCGGTGCTGAACATCGGCCTGGCCTTCTCCGCCTACACCGGCTTCATCATCGTAAGGGAGACTTTCGGGCCTGAGAGGTCCCTCAGGGCCTTCTTCCCGCTGCTGACGTTCCTCCTCCTGGCGGCCGCCCTCCTGGCCTGGCTATTCACGGGGTGATGGCATGGACAGAACGGAAAGCGTGGCTCTGGTCCTGGTCCTGCTGGTCATGGTAGGTCTGCCTTTAGCAGCATACAACTACGAGACCTGGAAGCTGGCCTCTCCGCCGTCGGGAAAGGTCGAGGTCCAGGCTTGGACGGCGGAGAACGGAGGCTGGACTCCACGCCGAATCGTCGTTCGGGAGGGAGAGGCCCTGAACCTTGTACTTCGAAGCATGGACATCGCTCACAGCTTCGTCATCCCTGATTTGGGCGTTGACTCCGGCCCCTTGAAGCCCGGAAAGTCCCTCCCCCTGGAGCTCGTCGACCTCGCTCCGGGGGTCTACAGGTTCTACTGTGGAATCTGGTGCAGCGCCCAGCATGCGGAGATGAAGGGAACACTGATCGTTGTGGAGGCGGGCGAGTGAAACGACCCATACTCTACGTGAAGAGGGCGGTGGTCAGTGGGGAGGAATGCACCTTGTACGCTCTCGAGGGGGGTACGGCCGTGGACGGTGGGAAAGTCAGTCAAACCCGTGAATTCATGATCTTTGCTTCGCTGGCAGAGGCGCCAGACTGGGTTCGAAGCGGCGAGCCCAGGGTGAAGGTGCTGCCGGACGAACAGTCGCTCCTGACCTTCTTCCCCCTCGACCTCCTGCTGGGTGAGTCGAGGCACGCATCGAGGGCCCTGGACCAGGTGACCAGGCGTCTGAGGGAGGCCAGGACCAGGATCCTCTGCTTCCACCCAGGATGTCGGCGGAAGGCCCGCTACAAGGGAGTGGCTTCCATAGGACTGGAGGGGGGATGCTGGTTTGCATGCAGCCGTGAGCATTTCAGGCCCTTGACGACCCGGCATCTGCCGCTCAGGGAAGAGGACTACATCGACCTCCAGAAGGTCATTCAAGGACACGAGTTTCTGGCCGATTAGCTGTGCCGCCTGGACCTCAGGTGTGGGTTCTCTGCTGACTATGAGCGAAACGAAGGAGAGGACGGTCCCGGTCGTCTCTCCGAGGCCTCCCCGCATGAATGAAGATTGGGACGTGTACGATGGCTTCCCATCCCCCGCGTTCCCTCATGCATACGTCCTAGAAGGACTGGCGGCAGGCCCTTGAGAAGGAGAGGACTTTGGGAGCCTCGCTTCATCATCAACCTCTGAGCCCGTGCTAGCTAGGCCCGGGTGCCCTCCGGTTCATCGACCTCCCCGCCTCCCTTGTGATTACTATGGACCTACTTCGACACGCCCATACCGACCCTAGTGCCTCGCTCCTTCAGGCGATTCGGAAAGGATCGCCTAGGAGGAAAAGAAAGTGCAGCATGAATACGGAAAGGCCGTCATCAGGGAAAGGACCAGACCACGGCATCTCGCCGAACTCGCCAACTACCTCCGCATGGAATACGGGCCTGCCACCGGGCCAGGATATTTCATGGCGGAGATGGCCAACGGATCCCGCCGACCGCGAAGGAGACGGAGGGGCGTCCTCAAGAGGGCGCTCCGAGCCCTCTCCGGCGCCGTGAGAACTTCCGTCCCCGGAAACAACAAGAGACCCAGGTCCAAGTCCCCAGAGCCTACGAGGTGAGCGTGTGAACGAGTGCCGAGGAGGGGCGCTATACAAGTACCCAAGAGAAAGGAGGTGAAACCCGTGATTGCCTTCATCCTGACCGTAGTGGCGCTAGCCGTTCGGTTTGCAGCCTACTGGGTCGCCCTGCTGTGAGGGCGACCCCCTCCCCCTTTTATTTTGGGATCCTGAGAGTGCTCGAGAAATTGCCAGGTTTTCATCATGCGGACGCGCACATGAGCGGTCGCGACTCACCTTGCCTCGGCCTCTCCTAGACAATCAGACTGCGATGAATGGGCGTGCGTGAGACCCCTCCCATGTTTGAAGAGTAGTTGGCTATCCACGTTGTCGGGTAATACTTTTATACGCTGCAGGCCTATGTGCCAGAACGGAGGGGGGAGTCGTCTGGCGACAAAGGACTCTAGCGTAGCAAACCTTTTCTCGCGCCGAGGAGGGGCGCTGAACAAGTACCCAAGGCCCTATTCAGGGGAGGAGGTGAGGTGATTGGGACACTGCCCTGGTTGCGGAGCCTCTGTCTGGAGTCCACAGGACACCTACGGACACATCCTAGGCTGCGGCATCGATTATCCCGAGGACCGGATGAAGGATAGGCGCTGCCCGTGGAGGAGGAAGGAGCAGCACAGAATCCTAGAGAAGGCACTCCAAGCATTGGAGGAAGCCGAGTTGAGAGCCAGAAAGCAAGAAGACCGGGAGTTCGACAAGGCCGACGCTCTCGGGAAGGCATTGAAAGCCGAGCTGGACAACTGGTCCGAGGACCGTGAGTCGTACATGCGCGGATAGGGGAACCGGAGGAATGGGCTCCCCGCCTAAGGGTCTGATGCTGATTCCAGGGACCCGAGAGCATCCCGGGCGGCCCTCTCCAACGGCCTCGATATCTTCGACAGCTCCTTGCACGCTTGAGTAAGGATATCCTTGGCCCGTGGCCGATCTCCAGAGGAAGCCAGGAAGCGGCCGTAGTCGAGGAGAAACTCACCTCGATCCACAGATACGGAGATGTTAAGGGCACGTAGGAAGCTGGCCTCAGCCTCTCCCAGGTTTCCCTGATACGAACATAGAGACCCCTTTGCCCACTCAATCGAATGGCTGGCGTAGTCGGAAGAAGCCTGGCGGGATAGGATCTCGGCCTCATCAAGATAGGCCTTCGCGGAATCTGGGTCGTCGGAGAGGATGCAGAGCCTGACCATCAGTGACAGGTAGGCAATCCTGCTCTCTGCGTTGAGCATATCGCCGCTTGCCTCGAGGAAGTAATCCAGGGACTCCCTCGCCTCCTCGATACGGCCTTGATGTCTGTAGAGATCAGCGAAGTGCCAGAAGTGCCAGATCATCATACTGCGTCGGTTGGTCTCCTTGGACAGCCTGTAGGTCTCGTGGTAAAGGGCCTCAGCGGCATCGTGGTCCCCAAGACACATTGAGAGAACCCGAGCCTTCGAGAAGTGCGCTGCAGCCCTCACGGGGAGGTTTCCCAATTCCTCTGCTATGGCGGCACTTTCATCCAAATGAGACAGAGCCTGCTCAAACCGGCCCATCTCGACAGCGGCCAGGCCCAGGTTGTTGTATGCAAGACAGAGATTGGCCTTTTCGCCGCTGGCTTTCCAGACTTCGATGGCCTCCTGGAAGGCGCGATGGGCCAAAGCGGCATCCATTCGGTTTGGATCTTCTAGGTAGATCAGGCCCCACAGGTTCGCCAGCCACCCGGATAAGTTGGGGTCAGGGGGCAGGCGAGCCATCCAGCTCCTCACCCGCTCGATGTCCTCTAGCGCCTTGCCGTAGTCCTGTCTTTCATATGCTGCCGTCGCCCTCCAGTGCAACAGCCATCCCGCCTCCAGGGAGGGTTCCGCAGGTAGTGATTCCAGCCCCGCTTGGATCTCGCGCTCCGCCTGTTCGAGATCCCCCTGGGAGATGAAACACCGGCCGATTTCCCGACTGAGTCTTGCCCTGACCACCACGTCAGTGGTCTTCATCAAAGCCGACCTGTATGCCTCTATTGCACCAGGATAATCTCCCACATAGCAGCGCAGCTCTGCAAGGCGTTCGAGGCTCGAGGTCTCGCGTACCGGGTCCACCTCTACCGTCACCGCATTTCCCAGGTGCATGATGGCTTCATGAGGATTTCCCCCATCGGCCAGTGCTCGAGCCTCCTTTCGAAGCCAGGAGACGACCTTGGGGACGAGCGCTTCCCTACGCTCCAGCGAAAGCCCTTCCTGAAAGTAGGTCTGGAGGGAACTGTGAAGGATGAATCGATCAGGGTCGACTCGGTCCAATAAACCCTTTCTCTGAAGGCCCACCAGGGTCCTCCTTCGAACCCCGCGTTCCAGCAACAGACCTTCGGATGGAACCGGAAGCTGGTAGAAGGACGCGGCCTCCAGACACCTGCGCTCCCCTTGCTCCAGGGAGGGCTCAATCTCCTCGGAGATGTAGGTCTCAAGCGTCCTCAGGCTCTCCTCAGGGGCTCCCTCTGGACCCGTACTTGCCAGGAGCTTGAGGAACAGAGGGTTTCCGCCGGCAGCCTTGAGAACGGCACCGAGGAGGGTCTCGGCGATGCCCGCTTCCGCAAGGAGGGACTGACTGCTCTCCAGATCGAGGCCCTTCAGAGGTATTTCCACCACCGAATCCTCCACCACCACCTCCCGGCGACTGTAGAATTCGGGTACGCGCCGGGAGAGGAGGAGGGCCGACGTACCCTTTTGAATCTTCAAGACACGGAGAAGGATGGAAAGAAAGGCCTGAGCGTCCTCGGAGGCACTGTGGACATCATCCAGAATCAGGAGCGAATCTATCCCCGCGAGGTCCGCCGCGAGAACCTCCTCTATTCGGCTCAGCTCCTTGGGTCCTGGGCCCGTCAGGCTGCTGTGGAGCCCCGTTCTCCCGAGGGACTTCAGAAAGGCGGCAAGTCGCAGGGCGAGGTCCATGGCAGTATCCCACGATCGGACCTGCCGCCAGAAGAGGGAACGTTGCCCCCGCAATATGTCACAGATCTTGGAGCCCAGGGTAGTCTTCCCCACCCCCGCCATCCCAGTTACCACCACGAATGGAGCCTGGTCGAAGGCCTGCAGCGCCCTCTCCAACTCCTCCTCTCGTCCGTAGAAAGTGTCTACCTTTGGAGCTTCTTGGGTGAGGTCCACCAGCTCTTCCCCTACGGCCTCGGTAACGTCTGAGACATAGCCCAGCGAACCTAGCTCACCCAGCAGCTCCAAGAGGCTCGACCCCCTTCGAAGCTCCTGGTATGCCTGCGAGAGGGGAACTTCCTGCAGGTCTCCGCTCCTCGTCCTGAAGGGTATCTGCTCTTTGAGGAGGGAATTGCGCTGTGACGCGACCTGAAATCTCCCCTTCGTGGCGAGAAAGTAGACCTTACGGCTCCGGGCCTTGCGTCGTATGTGGCTCGTCTTCTCCTGGACCAACTCCTCGGAAATGAGGGGTTTGACGTACTGGGACACGTGATGGACGCGTATGCCGACGGCTCGCGCGATGCCCTCCTGGGTGACCTCGAGGGGGGCCTCATAGGCATCTGCGTAGCGGTTGTAGTCGAAAAGGTGGAGTAGGATTCTCTCCCTCACTGTAAGGTCTCTGACCGCCACCTCAGACCCAGCCTCCCGACGACAACGGCACGAGCCTAGATAACATTTCGCAGGGAAGGGCACGCATGCATGCGTAGCTTGTCTGGTCCGAAGAGAGAGCGATGGTCGTCGGACCACCGGTCCGGACAGGGAAAATATCCCCAGAGACATCGTCAGGGCTTCTGCGTCTTTCCCGTACCTTGCCAGTGGCCCGGCTAGTGAGGATTCACACCGCTAGGTGCCTCGGCTGGCGGAAGATGGGCTAATCCAGCGAGACAGTTGCGGCTGGTCCGGTCTAGAAACGGTTATATACTGTCTTGGAATCTCTCAGGGTTATGGCAGAGGAGGGAGCGCCGCCCCCCGGGGCGATTCGTGGGGGGATAAGTACAGTCGTGTTTGGAATAGTGGTAGTCGTCGTCTTCGTGCTGGCCTTCTTCGTTGGGGCCTTCGCGTCCCCGGCCCTATTCCCGCCCGCGGCACCAACTCTCGGCGACGAGATCATAGTGGGGACGAATACGCCTTTCCAACCCTTTGAGTTTCGGGATGAAGAGGGGAACCTGGTAGGATTCACCATCGACCTAGTCGAGGAGATCGGCCAACGGGTAGGCAAGACCATCGTTTGGAGCGATTACACCGACTGGACAGTCCTCCTTGAGGCAGGGAAGCAGGGATCTGTCAACATGATAGCCTCGAGCATGACGATTACGGCAGAGAGGGACGAGGTCTACGACTTCTCGACCTCCTACTACAGCGCAAACCAAGCGGCCCTGGTCCATAAGGACGATACCTTCACGTGCCCAGGCAAGGAATGTACCGCGGATGATGTAAAGGATAAGACCTACGCGGTTCAGACGGGGACCACCAGCCACATCTGGATCAAGGACAACTTTAACATAGACTGCTCCACGACGGGTCCGCTGTTCTGCTTCGACGATGTGACCTCCGTCATCAACAAGGTGAAGACGAAGGGAGCGGATATGGCCATCATGGACCTTCCCGCGGCGGTGAGTTTCGCTGCGGACCCCGCCAATGAGATCAAGGCCGTCGGGAAAATCTTCACAAACGAGCAATACGGCATGGCCGTTCAGGAGGGAGATCCTCTCGGTATCCTTCCCCTGATCAATCCCGTCATACAGGACCTGATAGACGAGGGGTTCATAGCCCAGCTGGAGGCCGACTGGGGAGTACCCTCCGAAGTACCCTGACGAGCCTAGCATCTCGCTGAATCCACAGCTGCATTACCGTCGCTTGGATATCCTTTATATCAGCATCGGCTATGACGACTGAGGGAAAGGAAGAGATGTCCGGACGGCTTCGAAGCTGGGCCTTCTATGTGGAACCCGCCCGGTTCCTCGTCCTAATCGTGGCGTTCATTGGCATCATCTGGATCCTTGGTACCCTCGGTTATGTGGACCTGCCCTTTGCGGTAGGTAAGCTGCCCCTCTTCTTCAGGGGCGCCTTCATAACCCTGGCAGCAGTGGCAGTCATCCTGCCCTTGGCCCTCCTAGTGGGGTTCTTTGTTGGCTGGGCCAGAATCTCGAGGAGCACTCCGGCCTACTGGATATCGACCGTCTTTGTGGAGGTCTTCCGAGGGACGCCCCAACTCGTCCTTGTTCTGGTTGCCTTCTTCGTCGTCCTGCCCCTGGTGTCAGGAGCCGGCGCCAGTACGAAGGTCCTCGCATTCTGGGTGGGGTCCGTCGCCTTGGCCCTTCACTCAGCCGCTTACCAGGGTGAGATATTTCGGGCCGGCTTCCAGTCTGTCCCCACAGGCCAAATAGAAGCCGCCCATGCACTGGGCTTGGACTCGTGGCACACGATGAGGGAGATAGTCCTCCCTCAAGCGTTTAGAGTCAGCCTCCCACCCCTGGGAAACGAGTTTGCCAACATCGTAAAAGATTCCTCTATCCTGGCCTTTCTTGGGGAGCTCAGCTTCATAATCGTCAGCTACGATCTCACAGCTTGGGGTAGGCAGATGAGTCAACTGGCCTTCAACGTCAACACGGCCGTATTCATCTGGATTATCATTGCGATATTCTACTTCCTGATAATCTACGTCCTGACAGCGGTCATGATCGCTGTCGAGCGTAGGCTCAGGGTCCCTGGCCTGGAGGCTGCCTTATGAGTTCGAACCAACCTATGATCAGAGCTGAGGACGTCCACAAGAACTACGGCCCCCTCCAGGTCCTCAAAGGCGTGTCCCTCACTGTTGACAAGGGTGATGTCCTTGTAATCGTTGGACCCAGTGGGTCCGGGAAGAGCACCCTCCTGAGATGCATGAACCTCCTGGTGTACCCCGACTCCGGCAACATCTGGCTCGACGGAGTGTTGACGACCCACCCTCAGGTGAGGCCAGAGTGGGTGAGGGAGCAGGTCGGGATGGTTTTCCAGAGCTTCAACCTCTTCACACATCTGAGGGCAGTAGACAATGTCACCCTCGGTATCAGGAGGATTAAGAGGACATCCCCCGAGGAAGCTAGGGAGACCGGCGTCCGCCTTCTGAAGAGGGTGGGACTGGAAGACAAGATCGATGAATATCCGGCTAACCTCTCCGGCGGTCAGCAGCAGAGGGTGGCAATCGCCAGAGCCTTGGCCATGAACCCAAAGGTCGTCTTGTTTGATGAGCCTACTTCCGCCTTGGACCCGGAGTACATTTCCGAAGTCCTCGATGTGATGACGAGCCTGGCGAAGGAAGGAATGACGATGATTGTCGTGACACACGAGATCGGGTTCGCAAAAGGCGTTGCCGATCACGTAATCTTCCTGGAGGGAGGAAGAGTACTGGAGGAGGGAAGACCCAGGGAAGTCATAGAGAGTCCAAGACATTCTCGAACGCAGGAGTTCATGAGTAAGATCCTAGGGTAGCCATGACCGGTATGAGACGTTTTTCCGAAACAGTTTCCCTGAGGATTCGCTATTGGATAGACGACCACCGCCCGCTCTCCGCAGGCATCTTCGGGGGAGGTGTCGCTAGCATATTCTTTGTCTACCTCTACTACCTCATCCTGAGGGGGGACTTCGTCCTCGACTTCGTCACGAGGAATTTGCCGGCCTTCATCGACGGCATGTACTGGACGTTTACTCTCACCGTCGTGAGCTTCGTGCTGGGCATATCGCTGGGGTTCATGGCAGCCTATGCAAGGGTTTCCGACGTCAGAATCCTCAAGGGGCTGGCGAAAGGATATGTCGACGCTCTGAGAGGAACTCCTATCCTTGTGCAGATTTCCCTCTGGTGCGTCATAATATTTACCCTAACTCCGGGCTACCGAGCCCAAGCAATTCTCGCAGGTATTATCGCCCTGACGATAAACACTGGCGCCTACCAGGCGGAGATCTTTCGAGGAGGATTCAAGGCCATCCAAGAAGGCCAGATAGAGGCGGGCCGCGCTCTAGGATTCAGCTCGTGGCAGATCATGAGGCACATCAAGCTTCCCCAAGCCCTTCGACTGATCGTTCCTCCCATGACCAACGAGTTTATAGCCCTACTCAAAGCAAGCGCTCTCCTCTCCGCCTGCGGAGTCATTCAGCTAGCTGCCGTTGCAAGCAATACTATGATTGCGACATTTCGTACGATGGAGCCCTGGACGATGGCAACTCTGCTGTACCTTTCTATGACTATCCCTCTCGCGAAGCTAGTTCAGTTTTTTGAGATAAAGTTCAGGATTCCAGGCCTGGGGCTACCCATGGCCTCTGCCCTCTCTTCGGCGCGGATGCCGCCTCTCGCCGGTGCCTCTAGAACAACGAAGATTGCGCAAGGGTTATACTTGAGGAGGGACCCACTATACGAGTTCCTCAGGAAGAGGATGGCATCCAAGGCCTGAGGCGTACGTCGATCCACCACACCTAGGGTGTTATACTCATATCCGGAACCCTCAAGGAGGGTCGAGCCTACCCGGATTTGGCCTCCACCAGGAGGCCCTCCAGCACCATCTTCGCCATCTCGCTGAAGGCCTTGTCCACGTTCTTCCCGCTCTTGGCGCTGGTGAAGAGGTAAGGGCACTGCCAGCCCTCGCAGAAGAGTTGCAGGCCCTTCTCGTCTATCACCGCCTCATCCTTGAGGTCCACCTTGTTGGCCAGGATGAGGATGGGGATTTCCCCGACCACCTTTTCGATGGCCACCTTCCAGTCCTCCAGGTCCACGAGGGTCTCCGCCCTCGTGACGTCGCAAACCGCGAGGATTCCCTGAGCTCCGTAGAAATATGCCTCTCTCAGGAGCTCCCTCAGAAACTTCTCCCCCATGATGTCCCAGATGGCTACGTCGACCTCGATTTTGCCCTTGCCTCTGGGGTTGTTCACCGTAACCGTCTTCTTGGTCACCTTTGCCCCCAGGGTGACCGTGTACTTGTCCTCGAACTGGTCGTACACGAAGCGCCGAATGAGGGAGGTCTTCCCCACGGCGGCCTCCCCCGCGAGGCACAACTTCATCTTAGCCTTCTCGGCGGACTTCTTGGCCATCTGACCCTTTCGGGGTTCGACAATGGACCTATTAAGCCTTCCTCACCCATTATCAGACTGGCAATTTTTCGGAGTGGAGCGACAGGTTCGGCCACTCGTCGTCGGTGGCTGTCAGGTTGTTCAAGCGGTAGGGGTCCGTCTTCCCTGTGAACATGCTGGCATTGTCGCCATCGCCGCGGGAATCGTCAGCGCACCGGTGGTCTCAGGGACAGCCGACCCTCGACCAACACACTGCAGTCATCCCTCAGGTCGGAAATCCCTTCTGACAGGCAGAAAAGGTTAACTAGACACCGCCGCTGGGACCACTGATGGTCCATCACGTCCTCGCAATGCTCATTGCTGGAGGGGTAATCTCGGCCCTCCACGCCCTGGGCCCGGACCACTGGCTTCCCCACGTCATGGTGAGCAAGGCCCAGGGGTGGTCCATGGCCAAGACCCTTAGGGTCACGCTGCTGTCAGCCACCGGCCACGTCGGGCTCACTGTCATCCTGGGCATGCTGATTATCTACCTGGTGATGGAGTTCGGGGCGGTTTCCGAGGCCCTCACCTCCACGGTGATGGCCATCGTCTTGGGCGCAGTGGGCCTCCTCTTCCTCGCCAAGGGCTTCCGTGGGGAGGGACATGCCCACAAGAAGGTGATGTCCGACGGGGCCGCCACCCTCGTCCTCGTCCTCATCGCTTCCTTCCCACCGTGCTACGCTGTCCTGCCCCTGTTCCTGGCGGCCAGCGCGTACGGGTGGGAGCTCGCCCTCTCCCTCGCCCTCCTCTTCAGCCTCCTCACCGTCGGGGTCATGCTGACCCTCGTGACCCTGGGACGCCGCGGCTATGCAGCCCTGAAACAGTCTGGCATCCTCCACAGGCTGGAGGAGAGGGAGGATCTCATCATAGGAATCGTCTTCATCTTCCTGGCCCTCTTCGTGTGGGCGGGACTCTGACGGTTCCCACCGGGAACTTAACAAATGTAAAACGTACTTCCTTAAAAGGAGCCGTTTCTTGTAGGGGATAGGGAGACGCATGGCGAAGGACCCTGTTTGTGGCATGTACGTGGACGAGGCGAAGGCTACCCTGGTGGCCACAGTACGCGGGCGAGAGTACTACTTCTGCAGCGAGACCTGTCTGGAGACCTTCCTAGAGCCGGAGAAGGAGATGAGGTCCCTCAAGCGCCTGCTCATCTTCAGCTTCTCCCTCTCCATTCCGACCCTGATCCTGAGCTTCCTGCCCGGGATAGACACCGCCCTCCGAAACTTCGTCCTCTTTGGCCTCGCGACTCCCGTCCAGTTCATAGCCGGCTGGCGGTACTACCGGGGAGCCCTGGACGCCATAAAGAGCAAGATGGCCAACATGGATAGCCTGATCGCTGTGGGCACCAGCGCAGCCTGGGGATACAGCACCGTCGTCACCTTCCTGCCAGGCTTCTTCGCAGGGGAAGAGGTGTTCTTCGACACCGCCGCTTTCATCATATCCCTCATCCTCCTGGGCCGCTACTTCGAGGAGAAGGCCAAGGGCAGGGCGTCGGAGGCCATTCGCCGGCTCATGGACCTGGCGCCGAAGAAGGCCACGGTCATCAGGGATGGCGAGGAGATGGAGGTGCCGGTGGAGCTGGTCAGGGTGGACGATATCGTCGTCGTCAGGCCTGGAGAGAAGATTCCCGTGGACGGCATCATCACCGAGGGCCGCTCCTCCCTGGACGAGTCGATGATCACCGGTGAGTCCATCCCGGTGGAGAAGGGGCCTGAGGACGAGGTGATCGGGGCCACCATCAACAAGAGTGGCATGCTCAGGTTTCGGGCCACGAAGGTGGGGAAGGACACCACCCTCTCGCAGATCATCAACCTGGTGGAGGAGGCCCAGCAGTCCAGGGCCCCCATCCAGAAGCTGGCGGACGTCGTCTCCTCCTACTTCGTCCCTGCGGTCATCGGCATAGCCATCATCTCCTCTATCTTCTGGTACTACATCGGCACCGAGACGTGGCCGCCTCCTTTGGGGTTCTCCGCCTTCACCTTCAGCCTGACGGTCTTCGTGGCCGTCCTCATCATCGCCTGTCCCTGCGCCCTGGGCATCGCCACACCAGCAGCCATCATGGTGGGCACCGGCAAAGGTGCAGAGAACGGTCTGCTGATCAAGGGGGCCGAGTACCTGGAGAAGTCCAGGAAGCTGGACGTGGTCGTCCTCGACAAGACCGGGACTCTCACCAAGGGGACGCCAGAGGTCACCGACATGCTGACCTTGGGCCAGTATGCTGAGGAGGACGTCTTGGTGGCCGCTGCCGGGGCCGAGAAGGGGTCGGAGCATCCGTTGGCGGAGGCGATTCTCCGGAAGGCGGAAGGGTCGGGCATCCAGGTGCCGGACCCGAAGGATTTCGAGGCCGTTCCTGGTCACGGAGTCAAGGCCGTCGTGGAGGGCAGGAAGGTCCTCCTGGGCAACAGGAAGCTGATGGAGGAGAGCGGGATCGACCTGGCCGATCTGGAAGACAAGCTTCAGGTCTTGGAGAAGGAAGGGAAGACCGCGATGCTGCTAGCCCTCGATGGCGACCTGGCAGGCATCATCGCCGTGGCCGACACCCTGAAGGAGCACTCCAAGGAGGCCGTCGAAGCCCTGGGGGCCATGGGCATAAGGTCCATCATGCTCACGGGAGACAACGAGAGGACGGCCAGGGCCATCGCTGCTCAGCTGGGCATCGAGGAGGTCATGGCCGAGGTGCTTCCCGGGGAGAAGGCGGAGCGCATCAAGCAGCTTCAACAGGCCGGTCATGCGGTGGGCATGGTGGGCGACGGCATCAACGATGCCCCGGCACTGGCCCAGGCGGACGTTGGGATAGCCATCGGTAGCGGCACCGACGTGGCCATGGAAGCCGGTGGCATCGTGCTGGTGAAGGACGACCTGAGGGACGTGGTGGCATCCATACAGCTGAGCCGGAGGACCTTCGCCAAGATCAAGCAGAACCTCTTCTGGGCCTTCGCCTACAATACCGCCCTCATTCCCATAGCGGCAGGCATCCTCTACCCCTTCATCAGCCTCCTGCTGAACCCCATCTTCGCCGGTGCCGCCATGGGCTTCTCCTCCACCACGGTGGTCGCTAACTCTCTCCTGCTGAAGAGATTCCAGCCCAGTATCATGACCTGGGAAGTAAGGAGGTGGAAAATGGCAACAGATCCCATCTGCGGAATGGAAGTGGACCCCAACAAGGCCGCGGGAAGCTCGGAACACGAAGGAGAGGTCTTCCACTTCTGCAGCGCTGCCTGCAAGAAGACCTTCGACGAGGACCCTCACAAGTACGCCCACGGCCACTAGGCGTGCCATGGGTTCCGGGGAACCCCGCGACCAGCGTAAGCTAGTTTGGGATGGAGCGAGGCATCTCAACGATTATATCCTGAGGCTCAGTTATGCCTCTGATGATCCCGAGGCCCATCCCGCCAGAGGCCAGGTCGGATATCGAGAGCGCCAAGACCTTGGCCCTCATTGCCATCATCTTCCAGGCCATCACCCTGGTCATCGGGCTGGTCTTCCTCATGTTGTTGGTCATTTTCCTCCTGACGCTCTTCGCTCCTCCCCCGGTACAGGCCTACGCTGTGAATGCATCCACCACCTTCGAGGTCCAGCAGGTTTCCATGGTCATGCCGCTTTTCCTCCCGATGGCGTTCTTCACGGGCTTCGGCATACTGCCCCTCATTTTCCTGCTCCTCACATACTTCCTGGTCTACAAGCGGCTGTCCGAGGGAAGGGTTGAGGAGACGCTGATGCCTGCGCTGGTGATCGGGGTTTTCTCCCTCTTCCTCGGAGGCCTGATCCCTGGAATCCTCCTGATCATCGCCTACGTGAAGGCGAAGGACGGCCACAACAAGATCCTCTACGCTCAGGGGTCGGCGACAGGTCCCTAGAGGTGCTCAGCAGCCCTCCGTCCCCTGCCCCTGGCCTTGAGGGTCCTGGCAGCGATGATGGAAAGGAGGACAACAGGCAGGCCAGCCCCCGCTATCATCAGGACAAGGGCCCCTACTTGAAGCACCGAGGGGGCCAGGGCGTTCACTCCTCCGAAGGCCAGGAAGAACGCCCCGAAGGCGAGGACGTATAGGAGGAGGTACCGCAGGGAGACCCCTGGCGTGAGGACGTGAAGCGAGGTGACAGGCCTGGCCTCCCTCGAGGAGCGCAGGAGAGTCGCCGCGAGATAGACCAGGCCCGCGTATATGAGGAGGATGGGGACGAGAGGGAGGCCCAGGGGGAGGAACTCCGGCCTCAGGAATATGCCGTAGCCGATGTACACCGACGAGAAGAAACCGACGGCGAGCCACCGTCCCCTTCTCCCGAAGGCGAGCTGGTCAGGGCTCGTGAATCCCCATCGTCGTGCACCCTTCATGAAGGTCACTGCCAGGAGAGTTATCACGAGGAGCGACAGGAGAACCGAAGGCAGCATCGACTCGAGGGTGAAACCGAAGCCATAGCCGAGGACGGCGCCCATGGCGGGAGTGACGAGGAGGACCGCCCTCAGATCTCGGGCTCGGAAGGGTTTGCCGTTCCCGGGCGAGAAGAGGCCGTCCATCAGCCGGAAGGGGATCAGGAAGCTCATGAAGGCGTGCCATGTGAAGCCTATCCAGAGGAGCTCCAGCCAGGCAACCCCCAGGGGCCCCGCGCCCTCCGGATTCCAGGGAGGAGACCAGTAGACCTTCGTGATGAAGGTCTCGTACATCCCTGTCAGGCAGCCGAAAACGTATAGGACCTTGTGGTTGCCGCGCCCGTAGCGCCTGATGAGGTCCCCGAAGAGGACGTAGTGGACGGCGTATACAGGGGTTATGAGGAGGAAGTTGAAGGGATTGTAGAGGACGTCCGGGCTACTCCAGCTCAACACCTCAGCGTGAAAGACGCCTATGGTGGACAGGAGGAGGTACCAGAGAAGCTTGATCTTGGTCCCGTTGGAGAGGAGCACCACAAAGGGGTCCCTCTCCCTAGACCATCATAAAAGTGCAGGAAAGATTCCTTCCGGTGATAACCTGGAGGTGGGGTAGCGTTGCCTCCTTGTTTCTGGACGATGGTGGGAATCGAGCTGATGTGGGGGACCACTACGTCTTCACGGGACCTTGCTCCCGTTCCAGTTGCTGGGAGAGGGAGACACGGCGCCACAGGAGGACCAGGAGGAGGGCGAAACCGAGACCCACGAGGGACATGCCCTGGGTATTGTCCGGTCGAGAAGCATCCAGCTCCTGTAGAGGTGCGATCAGGATGAAGAGGGAGAGGCCTCCGGCTGCAAGGGCCAGTCGGGGACGAGCCCCTTCCCGCCGCCAAGCGTACCGACGCAACCTGTCCCCGTAGAGCAGGATGAAGGCAGCGGAGAGGAGGATCACGATGAGGGGGTGGGGAATGATGATTGGGGCCAGGTAGAGGCCGCCGAAGAAGAGGAGGGAACCCCCGATGCCGAAGGCCCACCAGAAGGCGGGGCGCGGGAGGGGCTTCTTGCCTCCGTAACCGAGGTCTGCAGGCAATCGGTAGGCTATCCAGAAGAGGAGGATCACGAGGATGAGGAAGAGGGCGTAGAGGGATGGAGGCGGTATGTAGGGGGTCAGCCCGAAAAAGCCCAAGAGGACCACCGAGACGAAGACGGAGGCCACGACCCCGAATCCTCTCCGACTGATCCACGGTGTATCCCTCCGATCGGGGTAGGCCAGTTCTACCAGCAGGATGGGCAGGGTGATGCTGAAGACGGCATGGTAGAGGGTGAGAAAGAAGGCCCAGACCCAGTTGACGCCCAGCCAACGGCCGTATTCTCCCAGAATACCTAGGTCGGGCCAGGCGGGATCGAAGAAGCTCTTGACCATCAAGGCCTCCTCGATGATGCCGTAGGCAGCACCGAGAACCAGTAACGTGGCCTTCCCCTTTCCCCATCGAAGGGTGAGCTCACGAAGGATGAGGGCACCGCCACCGTAGAGGCCGGCCAGTAGGGCCAGGGCGAGGGGCTGGAAGTACTCGAAGGGTGGGGATGACCCTGAGAGGAGCTCGCCGACGGCGGGCGCCAGAAGGAAGAGGGCGAGAGCGGGAGGAAGGCGAAGGCGCACCACCTCGATGTCTTCATGTCCCTATTTGAGGCTTGGGACATGCCTCTCGGCCGCGAGAATCAGGCATCATTTGGGCCGCAACGGGATTCAGGGGTCTTCCTCACAGTCTGAGGGACCCATGGAGAGCTTCGGTATACCTAGCTCTCCCGCCTGCGGAACGGCATGGGTATCCGTCGGAGGAAGTCGCGCATTCGATGGAGAAAGCCTTTCTTCCAGAGGACCGCCCCGACGGCGGCGCCTCCTCCGGCAGCCCCTCCAATCCACAGCCATAGAGGGTTGAAGGGGAGCGGAAGGAATCCTCCCTGCTCGGGGGTCCCCGGTGTCGCCTCTTCCGCCGTGTGGAAATTGAGTTCGTAGGGGGCCTGGAGGGGGTTCCCGGCCAGGTCGGTTGCCTGGGTCCCCACCGTCAGGGTGTAGTTAGTGTTGACCTGGAGATAGGAGACATTGAGCGAGAAGGCCTCACCGGTGCCCTCCGGCGCAAGCTGCCACGTGACATCCCCGCCCGAGAAGGTCATGGAGTTCCTCACGGCCATTTCATCCATCTCTTCGCTGAACTGCAGCTCGATCCTCAGACGTGTTGTAGGCACAGCCTCCAGATCGTTCCATGGGGAGAAGCTCCCATCGCCCGCCTTGTCGAAGAGAAGCCGAGCCGTCTCGAACGCGGGCTCCTTGAAGTTGTCGACCAAGAGTGTGAAGTTCACAGGCTGAGAGGCCTGCCCCGCCTTGTCCAAGGCCACGACACTCACCCTCCGCAGGCCGTCAGGAGCACCCTGGGAATTCCATGTTTTCTCCCATGTGGCATTGGTCCCCGCGCTGGGGAGGTTGACCTTCACAGCGGGATTTGAGCCCTCGATGGTGATGATGATGGAGCTGAGATCCCCGTCCGGGTCCTCCGCATTCCCTTGGAAGAGTACAGAGCCCTCGACCACGATTCCTGGCTGAGGACTTGTCACGGTTACAGTGGGACCCTCGCCCTTCACCGGGACAGCTAATATGGCGAGAGCCAGGAAGAAGGACATGGCCGCCGTCAGGAGAAGTACGCGTCGTGCCAACGATTCACCTGGAATCCTGCTTGACGGTGAGGAGAGGGCTTAAAGGACTCGCTACCAACATCAGGGGTGATTCTCAGACTGGGGAGCCCCTGGCACCCTCCTTCGGCCTTCCATGGACCTCTTCCCCAGGAGCCTGTGCAACAGGTGGGTCAGGACCTATCCCCAGTCGGATTCCTGAAGGGGTAAAACTTTCACAGGGGCCGGCATCAGAGAACTTGCCTCAACGCCTCCGCTGGGGGCATCTTGGAGGCCCTTATGGAGGGGGAGAGGGTTGCAAGGACGCTGGCTATGAAGGAGAAGACCAGGATGAAGAGGAGGTTGGGCCACGGTATCACGAACTCCGCGTCCTGGAAGATGTCCATCGCGGTGAAGAGGTTGTAGGAAAGGGCGATGCCCAGGATGAGGCCGAGGAGTATTCCCAGAACGGCTACGAAGGATAGCTCCAGTAGGAAAGCCTTGAGGACCATGTCCTTTCGGAATCCCAGGGCCCTTAGCGTGCCGATCATAGATCTCCTCTCCACCACGTTCCTGACTGCCAGGACGCCCAGACCCGAGATGCCCACCGCCAGGCCCAGGGCCAGGAAGGCCTGGATGAGCTGCATGACGTTCAACGTCACCTCCATGCTCTCCTCCACCAAGTCTCTGATCACGAAGACCTCCAGGCCGTAGTCCACGAACTCCCGCTCCAGAGTCCTGGCCAGCTTCCCCACATCCTCCCCCTCGACCGCCCTCACGTAGTAGAGGTTGGGCCTGCTCATCCCCGCAAACTCCTCGAGGACCGCAGAGGAGATGAAGACGCCTCTCACGAAGCTGGCATCCAGGACTCCGATGATGGTGACGTTCCTCGTGTCACCCAGGGCGTTTGTGATGGTCAGTCCCTCGCCCACAGCGACCTCGAAGTCCGAGGAAGGACCGAATTCCACGGGCTGGGCCGTCCTGTCGATGACTGCCAGGCTCGGATCCTCCCGGACGGCCCTCCAGACCTCCCTAGGGCTATCGTACCCCTCGGCCATCATGTGGAAAGTGAAGTTATTCCTCTTGCTGAAGCCCTCTGAGACGCCGATGAGAGAGTAGGGGATGGCGTCCAGAGACGGAGACTCCAACGTGGCCCTGGATAGGAGGAGTCCGTCCTGATACTCGATGCTCTCCGCCAGCCCTGAGCTGTTCAGCCTCTCCTCGAAGCTCTCCCCGGAGCCTACCGTGTGGGCGAAGCCCAGGATGTCGTAGCCGCCGGATTCCATCCGAGCGAAGACGTCCACCGTGGAGCCCGTCAGGGCCATCACCATGCTCATGACGGTTATGGTGAACATGATGAGGGCGAACATTGCCAGGGTTATTCCCGTCCTGAACTTCTTGGCCATGGGGTAGGCGACGGCGGCCTTCACCACTGGAAGGTTCCTCTTGTCCCTGGTCACCTTGGTGCCGAGCTTGAGGAGGAACTCGCTGTTCACCATGACGGTCAGGACGCCTCCGGCGACCAGCATGACGCCTACGAGGATGAACATGAGGATGGAGGCGTCCGTCTCCTCCACGAGCCTGTAAGGGCTCAGGACCCATCCGATGGTGAAGAGACCTGCGAGGGTCATTGGCAGCCTGGGGCCCAGCCTTCTGACCGCTGCCCCTGCGAGGCCCAGGGCCACCAGGGGCGCACCCGCCACATACGCCATCTCGTTGGTCTCCCGGAAGCCGTAGTATAGGGTGAAGGTGCCACCGAAGATGAGGAGGGCAGCCGTCAGGAGCTCGAGCCTCGTCGCCCTCTCCACCGGAGGCTCCGGCAGGTCCCTTATGGCCCGCACGATGTTCAGCTTGCTGATCCTCCAAGAGGCGAGGGAGATGGTGAAGAGGGTGAGCAGCAGACCGAGGGAGAAGGCCGTCATCAGGCTCTCCGGCTCGTACGCTATCGTCAGGTCCCGGGCGAAGAAGGTGAAGATCTGACCGAAGGCCGCCATGATGATGGTGGCCACGCCGAGGCCTGCGAAGGCTCCCAGGATGGAGGAGGCGAGGGCGTAGATGAAACCCTCGAAGATGAAGGCCTGGACGAGGTGGCTCCTCCTCATCCCCAGGGCCCTGGACATCCCCATCTCCGTCTTCCTCTCCTCCGCCATCATGGAGAAGATGTTCATGATCAGGAGGACGCCGGCGATGACCGTGAAGGCGCTCATGAGGGTGAAGAGCTGGGTCAGCCCCTCCATGAGGCTGGTGAAGAGGTCTATTCGATCCCTCTTGATGGCCTCGATGGTGAAAGGGTGGCCCTCGCCTAGCACGGCCTCCATGTCAGCCAGGGCGCCGTCGGTGGCAAGGTGGCCATCATCCACTCCCCCGACGTTGGACACGAGGACGAGGTTGATCCTGCCCTCCAGGCCCAGGGCCTCCTGAAGGACCGGCAACCGGATGAAGATGTCCTCCGCAGTGGCCCATCCCCCTCTTCCCTTGTCCCGGACCACCTCCCGGACTCGCACGTTGAGAACCTCTCCATTGACGAAGACCTGGAGCTCGTCGCCCGCCTCGGCCTCCAGCTCCTCCGCCAGGGCCTCGTTGATGTAGACCTCGTCCGCCGCCAGGTCGCCGCCGTCCGCGGTGGTCTCATCGTCGATGTAGAAGGATCCCAGGTCGAGGGCAGGGTCGAAGGCGATGATGTTGGCCTGGGGCTGCACCAGGTCCGTCCTGTTGTCGCGGATGGAGGCAGGCAGGTGAATTCGAGGAGCGAGCCCGTCCACGTTCTCCATGGTGCTGATGTTGCCCCGGAGATTCTCGTAGACGGAGTAGTCGAAGAAGTCCCGCCAGCCTCCCTCGGTTTGCAGGTAGATGATCTCGTCCACATGGTCCGTCCCTCGGAGGACGATGGCGATGACCGTGGCGTCGAAGCTGTCGTCGATGACGAGGGCGCCGGAGATGATGGAGGTTGCCACAGTCAATCCCGCTACGGCGATGGCCACCTGGGTCTTCCGCCTGAGCACGTTCCTGAAACCGATGCGAAGCAGGATCCTCCTCCGGAGGGCAGCCACGAGGACTGTGAGGAAGACGATCCCCGCCAGTATGAAGGACACGTTGGCGAGGGTGAGTTCCAAGGTCACGCCTCCTCGAGCTTCTTCTCCTCCACGATCAGCCCGCTGCTCATGGTGAGGATGCGGCCCGCGTACTCGGTCACCGAGGGATCGTGGGTCACCATGACGAGGGTCAGACCCCTGGCCCTGTTGAGCTCCCTCAGGAGGGCGACGACCTCCTGACTCGTCTCGCTGTCCAAGTTGCCCGTGGGCTCGTCGGCGAACACGACCTCCGGGTCGTTGACGATGGCCCTGGCGATGGCTACTCGCTGCTGCTGGCCACCAGAGAGCTCCATGGGCTTCCTGAAGGATTCCTCCTCCAGACCCACGGCCGACAACGCCTCCAATGCCCTCCGCCTTGCCTCCTTTGGGTCCCTCCCCAGGATGAGGAGTGGCAGTTCCACGTTCTCCACCGTGGTCAGGACGGGGATGAGGTTGTAGGACTGGAAGACGAAGCCCATCCTGGCCGCCCTGTAGTCCGTCCTCTCGTTGTCCTTCAGCTCCGACAGGAGCATGCCCCGTACGTAGACCTCTCCCTGGGTGACGTCGTCGATTCCCGAGAGGCAGTTAAGAAGGGTGGTCTTCCCACAGCCCGAGGGGCCCATGATGACCACCATCTCCCCATCGCGGACCTCCAGGTCGATGCCTCGCAAGGCATCCACCTTGACCTTGCCGGTATCGTACATCTTCGTCATGCTCACTGCCTTCAGGAGAGGCTCTCCGTCCGCTGGGGTGACCAGAACCCCGGCGTCCGTCGGGCCGACCCGCCCGTTGAGGAGCTCCGACCGCCTCCTCTCCTCCAACTCCTCCCTGAGGGCTTTGACCTGATGGAGGAGGAGGAAGATGCCGGCCAGAATCCACAGGAGGGTGGTTATGAGAAGCTCCTGGCCAGGACCGTCGTAGAAGAGATCCAGGTAGCCGAACCGGAGGTCGTATACCTGGTCGAAGAGGGTTAGGAGCGCGGCCCCTATCCCGAGGGTTGCGAAGAACGCTGATAGAGACTTGTAGGGCTTCATGTAAGGCACCGAGACAGTTTACTTTCGACACTACATTTAAAATGTATAAAAGGCCTTCAGTATCCTTATCATCAAAATGTAACCGTGGGTAAAGTGAGTGTCATGGGAAGACGAGACATGGAGGAGAGGTTCAGCAGGTTCGCGGAGGAGTGCGTCCGCTTTGTGGAGGAGGTGGGTGAGGAACTGCGGGAGGAGATCGATCCCATCGAAGAGGCTCAGAGGAGCTCGAGAATCATCGGGGCCGTCAGCAAGAAGTGGACGGTGCCCATCATCTACCTCCTCTATAGGACCGGGCAACTCGGCTTCTCCGAGCTGGCCAAGCTCCTCATGGGCATCAGCTCCAGGACCCTGTCCCTTCGACTGAAGTCCCTGGAGAAGAGGGCCTGGGTCAGGAGGGAGGTCCTCAATGACAGGCCTCCCAGGGTCCTCTACTCCCTCACCGAGATGGGCACGCTGGTGGCGAAGATGGCGGGGCCCATGTACCTCTTCATCAGGCTCTCGGAGGAGGAATAGAGGCCCGTCACCTGCAGCGTGTGCCTGTCCCCTTCTTGTCGACTTTCGTCACGAGACTACCCGGCGGCCTTCCTCTTGAAGAGCTCCAAGAAGAGGATGAGAAGAACGGCTAGCCAGAGGACGGCGGCCACGGGCGGCACCCAGACTGGTAGGGCGAAGACAGCTCCCGGGGCTCCGAACATCTCCAGGCCTTCCGGCAAGACGAGGGTGAAAAGGCTCTGATATATGCCGCTGGGATTGAACAGGCCCAGATAGGAGGCGAGGACGAAGTACTCCCTAGAGCCTAGGGGGAGCCGTAGGGCAATTGACACGAGGAAGATGACGATGCTCCATAGGACGTTGAAGGTGAACCACAATACGATGGCGAAGAGGATGGCGGTTCCCGCCGTCTTGGCAAGGGTGGAGAGGGTCTGCACGAAGAGGGTGTAGACGGCCAGGAGGAAGAGGGAGAAGGCTACGAAGCCCAGCGTGAAGGTAGCGTCTGGCCATGTTCCCGTGACGGCCGTGATCACGAAGACGCCGACGAGATTGACTCCGGTCACGGGCAGGGCTAGGGCTGCGAAGACCCCCAGGAACTTTCCGGCAGCCACCGCCCTCCATGAGGCGGGCCTGTAGAGGAGGAGCTCACCCGAGCCCTGTAGCTTCTCCTTCGCTATGCTGTCATATGAGAGGGCGATGGCGACGATCGGGAGGAGGAGGGTGCCGAAGGTCATGGCGATGAAGAAGAGGACGAAGTCAGGCCCTTGGGCGAAGGGGTTGAATTGGATTGGACTCTGCCTGGCGAAGATGAGCTCTTGGTAGGTCTCCTCCCCGTAGACAAAGGTCAGGTTGTTGGTGCCCTCTCGAAGTTTGAGAGATAGGAAGCCCCTAGAATCCGGAGGATCGACCGTCTGGTCCTCCAGGTACACGGTCACCGCCTGGGGGACTTCTCCGTTGATATCCATGAAGTGGACCGCCAGATTGTCCGACAAGCCTGAATTGTCTAGATCGAAAAGCCTGGTTTCGAAGGAGAGGTTTCCTGCGGGGTAATCACGATCCAGACGCATCCCCGTCCCCCACCCAATGACGCCCAGGCTTGCCTCTATGGAATAGAAGCCCTCGGGAAGATTCATAAATCGAGCGAAGCCATCGCTGTCCGTCGTTGCCTCATCAACGAGGATCTGTGTATTGGTGGTCAGATTCTCCTCGTAGAGTTCTATCTTCATGCCTTCATGGGGAACCCCCCAGGCATCCGAGGCGAAGACGACGATTCCCAACTGGCCTTCCCGGACCATGGGGTGCACCCACAGGGCGAGCTGCTCCTCGGACGAGGGACCCGTTGAGAGGCCAGAGAATCCGTATGAGGCCCCCACCACGACGAGGGCGAAGATGGCGAGGAGGATGGCCATCCTGACGCTCAGCAGGTTGGTCTTGAACTCCTTCTTGGAGACGACGTAGATGGGGAGCAGGGGGTTTCGGGCCATCTACTTGCCCTCCGTCAACGCCACGAAGACATCCTCCAGCCTTACCTCCTCCTGCTTGAGGGACCTGACCTTGGCCCCGTGGGCGAGGAGGGTTGCGTTGATTTCCGCTGCTAGGTCGCTGCCTGCCGCAACTTTGATGACGAGGCTGTTCCCGCTGACCTCCAACTCCACGACGCCGTCGAGGGTTTTGACAGCTTTGACGGCTTCCTGGCTCAGACCATCGGCCTCCACTTTGATGGTGCTCTCCCTAGAGGCAGCTATTCTCCGCTGCAGGGTCCCTAGGTCGCTCATCTCCACGATCCTCCCGCGGTGGATGACGCCCACCGTCTTGCAGGTCATCTCCACCTCGGAGAGGAGATGGGAGGAGAGGAAGATGGTCCTTCCTTCGGAGTTGAAGCGCTTCATGAGCTCCCGGAAGAAGCGCATTCCCGTCGGGTCCAGACCGCCTGCGGGCTCGTCCAGGATGAGGACGGGAGCGTCGTTCAGGAGGGACTGGGCGAGGGTCAGCCGCTGCCTCATGCCGTGGGAGTAGGCCTTCAGCTTCATCTCGGCCGCCTCCGCCAGCTCCACCATGGCCATGAGATCCTTCGCCCGCCGCAGCCGCTCGGCCTTGGGGATGCCGTAGAACTCCGCCCAGTAGAGGAGGTGGTCCAGGCCCCTCATCGTCGGGTAGAAGCCCGGGTTCTCAGGCATGTAGCCTATGATGTCCCGGATGGCGAGGGGCTCGTGGAGGATGTCGTGACCGTCGATGGTCGCCGTGCCTTCCGTCGGCTCGAGGAGGGTCGCCAGGATGCGGATGGTGGTAGTCTTCCCCGCTCCGTTGGGTCCGAGGAAGCCGAAGAGGTCGCCGCGTTTGACCGTGAAGCTGATGCCGTCCAGAGCCCTCGTGCCCTTTCGGCCGTTGTAGACCTTGACGAGAGAGTCTATCTCGATCATTCATGATGCTAACGGTATCTACAATAAAAAACTAATATCAGCGGTAAAGGACCTTGCGTTCAATCCAGTTCCGGTCAGCAAGATGTGCATATCTGGAGGATGGTCTGTTCCGAGGGCCTAGATTACCTTTTCCGTTATTTCTCGGACGTGTATTCTCGAAAATGATAATAATGGTGCTCCATGGCTGATGCAAACAACAACCAAGCGCTTTGGCTCTCACAAACATTTTTATACTAGACCCTCCTACAAGGGCTCGACTCTCTTAGGAGGGGAGATTGTGATGCGAGGTAGGAAAACTCTTTCCATTGTGTTAGTACTAGTCGTCGCGGGAGCTTCCACGCTTTCATTGGGCGCCCTGGTGAGCCTCAAT
>JBHHZZ010000009.1:0-43009 GCA_046758325.1 Thermoplasmata archaeon
TGGCGGTCAGAAAAGGTATATTACGCCCCTGTATTGGGTTGCCGGTCATGGAGATAGTCTTCCTGGGCACCAGCGGGAGCATGCCTTCTCCCAAGAGGAACGTCCCAGCGATTGCCATCAAACGCGGTGGCGAGATCATCCTCATGGACTGCGGCGAGGGCACACAGAGGCAGTTCATGCTCTCCAAGCTATCGTTCATGCAGGTATCCAAGATCCTCCTGACCCATTTCCACGGCGACCACTTCCTGGGACTCCCAGGGCTGGTCATGACCATGGCCCTGAATGACAGGTCTGAGCCCATGGAGATCTACGGCCCCAAGGGCACGGTCAGCACCGTCAAGGCCCTTCTGGAGCTCAACCTATTCAAGCCCACCTTCGAGACATGGGTCCATGACGTGAGGCCTGGAGATGAGGTGGATTGTGGTGGCTACTACATCAAGGCGGCCCGTTCCCTCCATCAGGTTCCCACACTGGCCTTCTGCATCGAGGAGAAGATGAGGCCAGGCAGGTTCAACCTGGACAGGGCAAAGGAGCTGGGCCTTCCTGAGGGACCGCTGTACCGCAAGCTCCAGATAGGGGAGGAGGTGGAGTGGGAAGGGAGACTCATCAAGCCCGACATGGTGGTGGGGCCACCCAGGAGAGGGAGGAAGGTTGTATACACCTCCGACACGAGGCCGAACGAGGACCTTGTATCCTTTGCCCAGGGATGCGACGTCCTCATTCACGACTCCACGGTAGAGTCCAGCTTGGAGGCTCAGGCCAACGAGTATGGCCACTCTTCGGCCCGCCAGGCGGCGGAGATGGCCAAGAAATGCCGTGCTCAGGTACTCTTCCTTACCCACATTAGCCCCAGGTACGGGGACCCGGAGGCCATCGAGAAAGAGGCCAGAAAGATCTTTCCCGAGTCTCATGTGGCCCAGGACTTTCTGGAATATGACGTGCCCTTTCCCGACGGCGAGAACTCAACCTTGCAGAAAGAAATATAAGAAGCCCGAACCTTCAACTGCCTCAGCTCTGGGGGCTTTATTTGGCCAGGAATATCGTCGTTGAGGAACTCATGCACACGCCCATAGAGGGACAGTTTAGCGAGATTGTGGAGAGAAAGGGGGTGGGTCATCCCGACAGTGTGGCCGACGCCATCGCGGAAGCCGTTTCCAGGGCTCTGTGCACCATGTACCTGGACAGGTTTCGTCGCATACTCCATCACAACACTGACGAGGTTCAGATCGTCGGGGGTCAATCCGCCCCCCGCTTCGGGGGTGGTGACATCTTGGAGCCCGCGAAAATCATTCTGGTGGGAAGGGCCACCACCGAGGTCAACGGAGAAAGGCTCCCCTTCCGTTCCGCAGCCGTGAAGGCGGCCAAGGAGTACCTTAGGAGTACCTGCCCCTACCTGGACGTGGATACGGACGTGACCATCGATTGCCTCATAGGCAGGGGGTCTGTGGACCTCCGGGCCCTCTACGACACGCAGAAGCACCTGGCCAACGACACATCCTTCGGCGTGAGCTTCGCTCCCCTGAGCGAGACTGAAAAGCTCGTCCTGGAGACTGAGAGGCACATCAATGGCCCCCTAAAGGCGGACCTCAAGGAAATCGGCCACGACATCAAGGTGATGGGAGTTCGTCAGGAGAACAACATCAGACTTACGATAGCGGCCGCCATGGTAGACCGTTTCATCCCGGACAGGGACCACTACGTGAGCGTGGCTGAGCAGCTGAGGGACGAGATCCTTGACCTGAGCGCCGAGTTCACGAAGGGGGACGTGAAAGTGGACATAAACACCGGCGATAACCACGACACGGGCGTGTTCTACCTGACGGTGACCGGCCTCTCCATGGAGAATGGTGACGACGGCTCCGTGGGAAGGGGGAACAGGGTCAACGGCCTTATCACGCCCTACAGGCCCATGAGCCTGGAGGCGGTAGCAGGAAAGAACCCAGTAACTCATGTGGGGAAGCTGTACAACGTCCTGTCAATGGAGCTAGCCCAGAGGATATACGATATGGGCCAGGGAGATGTCGAGGAGGTTCACGTGCGAATCGTCTCGCAGATAGGGAAACCCATCGACTATCCCCAGGCAGCGACGGCCCAGCTTATCATGGCGGAAGGTGTCCCGCTCTCCAAGGTAAAATCGGAGGTCGAGGCCATAATGGAAGAGGGACTGACGCGCATATCTGACCTCACCTTCAGGTTCGTCAAGGGCGAAATAAGCGTATTCTAGCCTCATGGCATCAAGAGCGACCGAGCCTGAGGCTATCCACCGCCCTTGACAGCCATCACCGGTGACCGGGAGCGCAGGATGACCTCTCGGGCGACCTTCTCTCCAGGCCTGTCATGGGGCTCGTAGCCCCGGAGGACGATCAATCCCTGCCGTCGTTCGACTCGCTTGGTTATGGTGTTCACCAGGTCCCCCGTCGCGTACTCCACGTCCCAGGGTATGCCCGCCTCGTCGCAGCGCCGGAGGACCGCTGAGACCAAGGGCACGAGGTCGCGGGCGAACCTCTTGCCGATATCCTCGTCGCTGATCGCTTCCGGCGCGAGAGCCTCCTCGACCATCCCCACGAACTCCTCCTCCACGAGGGCAAGGGCATCCATACGGCCTCCCTTTGCCAGGAGGAGGGCCCACTCCGCCGCCCCCTTGCTCAGGAGCGAGTCGTCGAAGATGGCAAGATGGATGTGCGCCAGTACGGCCGCAGGGTCAAGTCCAGGGTCCCTCACTACAAGGAGGGGGACTTGCGAGCGGGCGAGGAGGACGTCAAGGTTCGTGCCCACACTGTCCTCACCCAGGGACTCGATATCCCTGAAGTATGGAGCTGGCAGGACCAGCATATCCGCCTCGGATTCCTGCCGAGCCCAGAGAATCTTCTCGAAAGACTCCTCCCCCGGGGCCCACAGTGCTGTAGCATCGACCCTTTCTTTCAGGAGGCGGCGGATAGCCTCCGACAGGTAGCTCCTGGCCTCCTCCTCCAGATCGTCTGGGAAGCCGCCGGTAACGACCAGGGCGGCGGAGTATCGACGGGAGAGCTCAGACCCAAGGCCCATCACCATGTCATCCTGATTCGATCGGTCCAAGGCCAGGAGGATTGTCTTGAGACGGGGTTCCCCTAGGTCGACCTTCCCAAGGAGGGCCTCTTCGAAGGCCTCTACCTGTTCCTCCACAATCCTCTCAACGTCCCGTCGTCCCAGCTCCATCGCTTCACCCAGGTATATGTGGTATGAGGTTGAAAGTACTTAGCAGAAGGAGGTAACCTGTCGCGGCAAGCATCTGAACCACCATGATGCTACCGCCAATCTTTATGAACTCGGGCCAGGAGACTCGGGTGTCGGCCTCAGTCTCCAAGGCGTGGAGGGCGATCACGCAGCTGATGCTGCCTATTGGGGTGAGACTTCCCCCCAGGTTCGCCCCTAGGACGACGCTCCACCACAACGCGTCTGTGCTCAAGCCAGCCTGACCCATGGTGGAGACCATGGGCACGAGGGTCGCCGATACCGGGATGTTGTCCACGAAGCCGGAGGCCCCTGCTGAGAACCAGAGGAGGAGGCTCTGCGTCGCCACGGGATCCCCGCTGGTGAGCCCTATCAGCCGCATGGCCGCGAGTTCCAGCAGTCCGGAGGCCTCCACTGCCGCTATGAGGGCGAAGAGGCCCACGAAGAAGAGGATGATGGACCAGTTGACCTGTCGGATGGCCTCCTCCGTGTCGATTCCCGACAGGAGAAGGGCGGCGGTGGCCCCTGCCAGGGCTATGAAATCGAGGCCTATCCCGACCTGTCTTGCGAGGGCGAAGCCGATGATGGTCCCCAGGAGGATGATGCCCGACCGTCGGAACATGGTCTTGTCCCTCACCACGCTCCACTCATCGAACCGCTCCACCCTCTCCCTCATCTCCTGAGCCTTTTGAGGGGAGAGCTTCTGACCGAGGCTGCTACGCAGGTGGAAGCGGAGGAGCCCGTGGGCCAGGACGAGGCTGATGAGGGCGAAGGGCGCGGAGACCAGGAGAAAGTGAACATAGGGAATGTTGGCAGCGGTCCCTATTATGAGATTCGGCAGACTACTGGCGTAGGTAGTGAGGGCCCCGGAGTTGGCCACGATCGCCTCGCTTATCAGGTAGGGCTTGGGGTCGTAGTTCAAGACACGACACGCAACGAGGGTGAGGGAGGCGATGATGAGCATCGACGGGACGATGGTGAGGAAGCTGACGAAGGCGAAGGTCAGGAGGTTGAGATAGAGCAGGAGGCGGATCTTGTCGCCGCCGGTGGCCTTCACAATCTTGATGCCGATGAACTGGAACAGGCCGGAGCGGGAGGTGACGTCCACCAGGATGCCGGTGCCCACGATGACTCCTATGATGTTGAGATCGTCCCCGAGGACATCGTATACGGCGCTGTAAGGGAAGACTCCTAGGTAGACCCCCAGGAGGATGGCAGTTCCAGCTCCCACCAGGGCCGCCGTGGTCTTGTGAATCCTCTCGTAGGCGATGCCTATGTAGGTGAGGAGCATGACGATGCCCAAGAGCGCCATGATGGATTCGGACAGGGAGCGGCCTCCGCAAGGGCAAGTAGGGGCTTCGAATAAAGATGTTGGCTGGCCGCCCGGACGCTCAGCGCGACGGGGTCCTGTCCTCGATGTCTTCGCGGACTCGCGCCAGGAGGTCTTGGAAGGACTCCCGTTTCAGGAGGCCTGTCTGGGTGTTCCGGGGGCTGGGGTGGTAGGAGACGAACAGGACCGGCGCTTCCTCGCTGAACCTGTAGACGGCCCCGTGACGGAAGGTGGCGGCCTTCTTTCGGACGCCGTAGCGGTCGCCCAGATAAGCCATTGCAGCATCGAAGGCCAGGCGACCCAGGACGAGGAGTGATTTCGGATGGAGGATGTCCAGCTCCCTCCAGAGATAGGGCGCGCAGTTCCGCACCTCCTCGGACGTGGGCCTGTTACCAGGAGGAGCGCAGCGTACCGCCGCGGTCATGTAGGCATTCAGGAGACGGAGGCCGTCGTCCCTGCTTTCGGAGGTAGGCTGGTTGGCGAACCCCGCCTCGTGGAGGCCCCTCATGAGGAAGGAGGCGCTGGGGTCTCCCGTGAAAACCCTCCCAGTGCGGTTCCCTCCGTGGGCTGCGGGGGCAAGGCCGATGATGACCAGTTGGGCCCCGGGATCCCCGAACCCGGGGACGGGCCGGCCCCAGTAGGTCCAGTCGATGAAGGCCTTCCTCTTCTCGCGGGAGACGCTTTCCCTATGCTCCACCAGTCGGGGGCACTTCCTACAGGCTATGATGCTCTCCCGCAGCCTGGGGAGATCGTTCGGATTGTCCACGTTCACCTACAGTCCTCAAGGCAGAAAACTGTTCTCCGTCGACGCCGCAGGCTTCATGGGAGGTTTTTAATCGGGGAGTCCATACCAATCGTGTGGTTCTATGAACGAGGACGCCGACTTCATCGTTGATCAAGTCAACAAGCACCACGCCTGGTTCCAGAGGTCCCTATGCTTGATTGCCTCGGAGAACATCATGAGCCCTCTGGCCCTGGAAATGTACCTGAGCGACTTCGGGCACAGGTATGCGGAGGGCCTCCCGGGGCAGCGATACTATCAAGGGAACATCTACGTGGACGAGGTCGAGATCCGCATCACGGAGATGCTGAAGAGAATCTTTCGATGTAGCTTCGCAGATCCTCGACCCATATCCGGCACCGTGGCCAACCTTGCTGTCCTGTTCGCCCTCGCAAAGCCGGGGGACATCGTGACCACCGTCGCTCTTTCCGATGGCGCCCACATAAGCACGGCCAGATTCGGGGCGGTTGGAGTGAGGAGCGTTAACGCCATCACCTATCCGTGGGACGAGGAGAAGATGAACATCGATGTTGACGAGACGGCCAAGCTCATAAGGCGTGTGAAGCCAAAGGTGGCCCTCTTCGGCCAGTCCGTCTTCCTGTTTCCCACCCCCCTAAAGGAGCTTCAGGATGCGTTCCAGGAGGCGAGGTGCTTCGTCTGGTACGACGCGGCCCACGTCCTGGGCCTCATAGCCGGCGGCAAGTTTCAGGATCCCTTGAGAGAGGGAGCAGAGGTGATTTCCGGCAGCACCCATAAGACGCTGCCAGGGCCTCAGCACGGGGTCCTCCTGGCCAATCCGAGGGACGAGAAAATGGAAAAGAGGTTGCTTCGAGGCGTGTTTCCGGGGGTCGTCAGCAACCACCACCTTCACGCCATGGCGGCCCTGGGCATCGCGCTGGCTGAGTTCGAGGTCTTTGGCAGAGAGTACGCGGATCAGGTAGTACGAAACGCCAAGGCTCTGGGGCAATGCCTCTGCGAGAGGGGAATGAAGGTCCTAGGCGAGCACCTTGGATTCACCGAGTCCCACACCATCGCCGCAGATGTCTCCCGAGAAGGTGGCGGAGCCCAGGTGGCACTGGATCTGGAGAGGGCGAACATCATCACCAACAAGAATCTGCTGCCCGAGGACAAGAGTCCCGTGTCTCCGAGTGGCATCCGTCTGGGAACCCAGGAACTCACCCGATTGGGCATGCGGGAGTCGGAAATGGAGGAGGTCGCAGACCTCATATGCCGGGTGGTCGTGAATAAGGAGAAGCCGGAGAAGGTGGCGAAGGACGTGGCTTCCATGAGGGCCGGCTTCAACGCGGTCCGGTACTGCTTCCACGAAGGGGAGGAGGCCTACAGGCGGTATGTGCTGGTGGAGAGATGAGGTTCTGCGCCGCCCTCAGGTTTCCGTCCCCAGCACCCCCCTCAGATAGGGCTCCGGATCCAGCTTGCTGAAGGAGCTCAGATCGATGGCCGCGCCAGGTCCCATACACTCCCGCCGGAGGTATCCGCCTGCCTCCCGAACTCTCCACCATTTATCGCCGAACTCACCCTTTAGCTTCTCCAGGAGTTCGGACTTCCTTATGTTTGCCAGGAGGTAGCTGGGGGCGTAGAGGATGTACATGCCCATGATGTGGTGAGTCTGCCAGTAGATGCCGGGCATGGGTATGCCCGTGTACTGCTTGGAGAGTCTCTCATACTCCCCGTCTGCGTCCCCCATGGTCAGGCCCTCCTCCCAGTACTCAATCTTGAGCATGGAGTTAGCGGCGTAGAAGGTGAGGAAGAAGAGGTCCATGAAACGCCTCCTCTCCTCTACATGGGTGATGACGTCCTCCGAAAGGCCCACTTCCTCCTTGAGGAAGAGCGGGTCCTGTGCCAGCTCTTCGAAGAGGGTGGAGAAGGTCTCCGCCACGCTTCTCTGGATGAGCGCTCTATCGTGATAGGGCCGTCCAGGATCAACGGAGACGAAGTGGAGACCGTGGCCCATCTCGTGGAAGAAGCTGGTGTAGTCCCCATATGGATCCGTCGACTGATAGAGGATGCGGACGTCTCCCGGGATGCGGATACCGAAGCACACAGGGCTCGAATGCTTTCCCTCCCTCGGCTCCCCGTCCACGTTCACATCTTCCGCCTTCAATCCGAGGTACTCAGCGGTCTTCCTCAGTAGGCCGTAGTAGTCCACCTCCTCGAAGTAGGGGTTGAACCGGTCGTTGATGACGTGGCGGAAGACGTAGAAGTCGTCGAAGTACTCCATGGGCTTGCCGATGACCTCAGGACTCAGCTCCTCTACCATCTCCAGAAAGTGGGGCTTCGCCCTCGTGCCGGCCACATGGACCAGCTCCTTCAGCCTCGGGAGACTCACCTCCTCCTGGAGGCAGTAAACCTCCAGGGGGTCCAGTCCATACTCTGCATACGTCTTCTTGACCAGGTCGAAGCGCTCTCTGATAGCGGCCGTCAGGGACGGGGCCCGCTCCATCAGGCCGTCGAAGGCCTCCTTCCTCAGCTCATAATCCCTGACGTGCCGGTGATTGAAAAGACGGACGTTGTTGAGGTTGACCTTCTCATCGGCCACCTCCACTACGACGTCTTCCTGCCTCTTCCTATAGAGTTCGTTCTGAAGCTTGGTCATTTGCTGGGCAACCTTTCCAACGACGAGAGCGTAGTAGAGGAGCTCCGGAAGCTCGTCTCGATCGAAGGAATCCAGTCCCGTTACGCAAAGCCCTTGAATCCGCGCCGCCTTCTCATCCATGAACTTCGCGGAACACTCCAGGCCAGCATACTGCTTATAGAACTCCAGATTCAGAGCCACTCTCTCCTCCTCAAGCTCGGCCGTGAATTCCTGGAGACGCATCTTATTCACCCTCTCCTGAGGTCTCGGATTATGCGGTCTTTCTACTAAAACCCGTATCGTGCGTAGGCCTCAGGGCCAGAATCCCTGGCGAAGTCCACACCGTCAGCTGGCCGGGAGAGAGCCCATGACAGACGGTTGCGGGATCCTGCTTGCCTGAACTGGGTCCTGGCGGCCAAAATGTTTTAAAGGCCCTCCAATCTTTAGTGACAGCCAGCCACTATGACCGAGTTGTTGTCCGACCTTGAAGAGAAGAGGAACAAAGCCAATTCTCAGGCGGAGCTCCATCGGCGGAGGCGGGACGTCCTCAACGATAGGACCAAGGAATGGATTCAGAAGAGGGATTCTCTCAACGCCCAGGTGAGGGAACTCATAGACAAGGCCTCTCAGAACAGGATGGAGAGGGACAGGCTCAACGAGGAGGTCAAGAAGGCTAAGGCTGAGAGGGAGAAGTGGAACAGGAAGGTGGCCGAGCTTCTTGAGGAGCTCAACAGGCTGAGGAGGAAGAAGATGCCTAGGGGGGATGTCCCCCTCGACAGGCTGAGGAGGGACCTGAGGTCCTTGGAGTTCAAGCAGCAGACCTCTGTCCTTGCTGTGGATAAGGAGAAGGACCTTATCGAGCAGATAGCCCGCCTCCAAGCGGAGATCGAGAGGAGGGAGAAGGAGCTTCTGGAAGATGAGGAGATCAGGCAGCTCCAGAAGGAGATAGATAAGGCCAAGGAGACGGCTGAGACCTGCCATCGGGAGGTCAGCCGTCTGGCGGAGGAGGCCCAGGTACATCACGACGCCATGGTGTCCCTCTACGAGCAGGGAGATGAGATTCGAAGACAGGCTGACCAGGCCCAGGAGGAGTTCATCAAGACGAAGATGCTGGCTGATGAGCAGCACCAGAAACACATCGAGTTCATTCGACAGGTCCACGATTACGACAAGATCATCCACGGCATCTGGGCGAAGGAGAGGCGAGCCCGCGTCAGGAAGGAGGAAGTGAGTGCCAAGAAGGAGGCGGAGAGCATCTACGAGAAGTTCAAGAAGGGAGAGAAACTGAGCACAGAGGACCTCATGATCCTCCAGAAGTCAGGATACATCTGACCCCTCGCCAGACCTTCCTCTAAGGGAAAATCGTTATATAGAGATTGAAGCATAAGCTTACGGGGGAGACTGGGCTAGTACGTTAGAGTGCATCCCATCCCTTCTGACAAGGCTAGCCCTCTCCCTGTTTTCTTCTTCACCACGCGTGTCCTACAGACATACCTGGCCGGCCTCGTCAACTTAATATAATGTCTGGCGACATGGTGGTCTGGATGGTCCTTGAGAACCTGGGAGGGTCCCTGAAGGAGATTCTTAGGAAGATAGCCAGGGCCTCCTATGTTGACGAGAGGCTTGTGAAGGAGGTAGTGAAGGACCTTCAGCGCGCCCTACTGCAGTCGGACGTGAAAGTGGAGATGGCCTTGGAACTCAGCCGGGCAGTGGAGAAGCGGTCTCTGTCGGAAAAGCCCCCTGCGGGCATGAGCGGCAGGGAGCATGTCATTCACATCATCTACGAGGAGTTGGTGAAGATTCTGGGACAGCCGAGGGAACTCAGGCTTCGCAGGCAGAGAGTACTCCTCGTGGGCCTCTACGGTCAGGGAAAGACGACCACGGCAGCCAAGCTGGCCAAGTGGTTCCAGAGGAAAGGACTGAAGGTGGGCCTGATTCAAGCAGATACGCACAGGCCCGCCGCCTATGATCAGTTGAAGCAGCTTGCAGAGCAGCTGGAAACCCCCTTCTACGGGAGTCCGAAGGAGAAGAATGCGGTCAAGGTGGCCAAGGAGGGTCTGAAGAAGCTGGCCGATCAAGACGTTATTATCGTAGACTCGAGCGGCCGCCATTCCCTCGAAGCGGATCTCATCGACGAAATCAAAAAGGTCTCCAAGGTGGTGGGGCCTGACGAGACCATCCTCGTCCTGGATGCATCGACGGGCCAGCAAGCAGGCCCCCAGGCCAAGGCCTTCCATGAAGCCGCAGGCATCACGGCCGTTATCGTAACCAAACTGGACGGTACGGCCAAAGGGGGCGGGGCCCTGGGAGCGGTGGCCGAGACTGGTGCCTCCATATGCTTCGTGGGCGTCGGAGAGAAGATCGAGGACCTGGATGAGTTCGACCCGCCTAGGTTCATTTCCCGACTGCTAGGGATGGGGGACATCCAGTCCCTATTAGAGAGGGCTCAGGAGGCCCTGGACCAGGAGAAGATGGAGGAGACGGCTAGGAAGCTCCTATCGGGCCGCTTCACTCTTAGAGAGATGTATGATCAGATGGACGCTCTAACTCGTATGGGTCCCTTGTCGAAGATCTTCAGCATGCTCCCAGGTATGCCCGGTACGCTCACGGAGGAACAACTCGAGGACACGCAGAGAAGACTGAGGAAGTTCAGGTTCATCATGGACTCTATGACGGAGGAGGAGAAGGAGAACCCGAAGATCATAAAGTCGTCCAGGATCCTTCGCATTGCCAGGGGGAGCGGGACCGACCCCAAGGATGTGAAGGAGCTGTTGAAGTACTACAATGCGTCGAAGAGGGCCATCCGGGGATTGGCGGGCAACAGGAAGATGAGAAGGCAGCTGCTGAAGCAGTTCAAGGCCAGCGGTTTTGATGTAGGCGATCTGGGAAAGTAGCTACGGAGGGGATACAACGAGCCGCACCTCACCCTGCGCCCTTCTGCTGGTGAGCTTCTGAGAGGAGGAGCAGAGCCCAATCGCTCTCGTCTTCCTAATCTTCCCGACCAACGACGTGGTTGATGGCCACCTCGGCGATGTCGGAGGCGTAGCCCCCGATGCGGCTGATGCTGTCCACAACCGTCGCCAGGGGGAGCATCTGGACCCCAGAGGCGCCTCTCACCTCGTTAGACAGTTCCTCCGTCATGTGCCCCAGGATCTCCTGAGCATCCACGGCTTCATTGGCCGCGTGTAAATCATTGCCCATCAAGGCCTTGAAGGCTCGATCGAGGGTGCTCACCGCGAAACGGCTAGCCTCCTGCACGATCTGGAGAAGCCTAGCATCCACGCCATTCGCCTCCAATTCCAGAATGGCAGATGCGATGCGTTCTCCGTGGTCACCTATGCGCTCCAGGGCCTTGGCCGCGATTCTGAAGTGGTGGAGTTCCTCCCGGAGGCTGTAGGTGGCCAGATAGCTCGGGTCTGTCACGGCCAGGTGGTATTGCTTGGCAACCATCCAGTAGAGTCGATCGACATCCTGATCCCTTGGTGGCACATCGGCCGCCTTGGCGGAATCGCCGGCCATCAGGGCCTCCATGGAGTCTTCCACCATGGACCGTACGGTCATGTACATCCGCCGCAGGCACTTGTCCGGGGAGAGCTCCATCGGATCCGCCAGGTCCTGGATGAGCACCCTTCCGCCAGTCTCCTCCACGATTTCGGCACCTATGACCATCCTCGTGAAGTCCCTGGCAATTCCCCTGGCAGTAGCCGCGTCGCTGGAGGGGAACCTGAGTTCGATGAAACGATAGCCTGTAACGTAGGCACCTATGAGCTTCCGCAGTACGTGTTCCTGACGCTCCCCCTTGTCGACCTGTAGAACCTTCGTCCGTGAGTCCTTATGATTATGACCTCTCAGATGAAGAACGAGGGTGTCCCCCAAGGGCTCAAGGAAGACAGTGTCCCCGGCCTTTAGCCTAACATTCCTTGCCCACAGTTTCGGCAGCGATACGATGTACGTGGATCCGCCTGTAACCTGAACCTTGCGCGCTTCCATGACCGTTCTCTCCTCTGTGGTCTTGGAGTTTCTATACAGATATAAAGAATGTCTACATAGACTCTATAGACACACCTTTGCATACGGTTTACAGGGCAATCTCTATCCAGAGACTGCAAAAGGCGCTGCCTTTCTGTACCGATTCATGTGGGAATGCGGAAAACAGATCTCGATTAGTAGGAGCTGTACATCCTTGAGCTAGCGCTCAACCGTTCAATGGAGTTGTCGGGAAGGTAGTCGCGCAAACGATTTAACTGGGTTCCATTTAGCGACGATTTGGCGGTTGCAGGATGTTCGGCAGAAGGGAGGAGCGAAAGGACGACCCATCCAAACGGAGGCTCCTGGCCTTCCTCTCACGGCGGCCCGTTGTGGCTACCTGGTACACCAGCGTGTTTCTCTACTTCTTTCTGCTGGTTCTGCTACCCACCCTCTTCGTCCTCTCTTTCGTCTTCACCGGATGGGACGCGATACAGAGCCTTCTGAGGATCAGGCCTGAGGCTCTGGGACAGATAGGCTCCGCAGTCTCTCTCTCCTACAAGACTGCCGTGGTGGTCACCCTTGTGGACCTGGTATTCGGCCTTCCCCTGGCCTGGTTCCTCGTCAGGCGGAAGTTCAGGGGAAAAAGCGCCCTGAATACTCTCATCGACTCGCCTCTAGCCGTACCGACAGCCGGCCTGGGGTTCTCCGTGGCCCTCTTCTGGGGCGTCACGCCCTTCCTGGACTTCAAGCCGATAGGTTCCCTCGGCCTCGTATCGAGCGGCTTCCTGATACTCGTCCTCCTCCACTTCACCACCACCTTCCCCTACATGGCCCGCTCCCTTTCCGCCATACTGGAGGAGATAGATATCGAGTACGAGATAGCCGCTAGGGCGAGTGGGGCCAACCGGTTGACCGCAGCCAGGACCGTCACTCTGCCCCTCTTCAGGTCCGGCCTGGCCACGGGGGCCATCCTCTGTCTCGCCAAGGCCCTGAGCGACACCGGAGGCGTCATGGCTGCCTTGAGCACCATTGGGCAGCTTAGAATCGATAGGCAGGCCTGCGTCGTCGAGGGGGAGATAAACGGGACGGCCCTCATCGGCTCCTGGAAGAGCCTCTTGGCAGACTGCCCTCAGCTGGAAGCGGAGCTTACCGCTGGCCTCGCCCTGGTGGCCATCCTCATGATCGTGACGGCCCTGGCCCTCCTCGTCGTGGTGAAGCTGCTGGCCACGAGAGCCAGGATACCCATGAAGAGGATCTTTCCAACATGGGAGAGGCGGCTCAGCACCGGGGCCGCTCCCAGGATGAGGGATACTGCCACCTTCGTCTTCCTGATTCTCGCCGTCCTCATACCCTCCTTCTTCCTCATAGGCTTCCTGCTGGTGGCGTCGCCGCAACCTACGGACTGGAGCACCTTCTACCTGAGCATTTCCTTCTCCTTCATAATCGCCGGAGTGGCGACGGCCATAGACCTGGTGTTCGGCATACCCATGGCCCTCTTCATCGTTCGAGGTCGCATGAGGCGTCTCGGGCGAGCCATGGACGTTCTTGTCAACATCCCCTATGTGGTGCCCAGCGCCGCCCTGGGGATATCCCTCACCCTGTTCTTCACACAACAACGGTTGGTCCCTGTCCCATCACTCCTATTTCTCGTGACCTTGGCCCACGTGGCCTTCACCTTCCCCTTCGTCGTGCGGAATGTGGCAGGCGCCCTGGAGGGCTTGGACCCCGGGATGGAGGAGACGGCCAGAAGCCTGGGAGCCAGGCCGCTGCAAAGCTTCAGGAGGGTGACCTTCCCCACCATCAAGGCCTCCATCCTCGCCGGGGCTATCATGGCCTTCACCAGGAGCGTTGGAGAGACCGGCGCCACCCTGGCCGTGGCTGGCGATGCCATAGTCACGGCGCCGGTATACATAGTCAGGCTGCTGCTGGTGGACCAGAACTTCTATGCCGCCGCCCTGGCGACCGTCATCCTCATCTCCGTATCGGCCACGGCCATGCTTCTCATGCGATACCTCACCTGGAGGGCGAGATAGTGCCGAGCCTGCGCCTAGAGGGGATTCGCAAGACCTTCAGGGACGTGGTTGCCCTGGACCGCATCGACCTGGAGGTGGAGGACGGAGAGTATGTAGTCATCCTGGGCCCCACAGGCGCCGGAAAGACCACCCTCTTGAAGATCATAGCAGGCCTTCTTAGACAGGACGTAGGCCATGTCTACCTGGATGGCAGTGTGATGGACCATCTGCCTCCGGAGGAGCGAAGAATCGCCTACCTGCCCCAGACCTACTCCCTCTTCAGCCACCTCACTGTGTGGGAAAACGCCATCTTTGGTCCTACAGTACAGGGCTGGCCGCCGGGGAGGGTCGAGCGCGTTGGTCGGGAGATGCTGGATCTGGTGCGTCTCTTCGACAGAAGGTACTCCTATCCTCGGGAGCTCAGCGGAGGGATGCAGCAGAGGGTCGCCCTGTGCAGGGCCCTGACCGCCAATGCGGACATCCTCCTTCTAGACGAGCCCCTCAGGGCCCTCGATGCCCGCCTGAGAATCGAGCTACGACGCGAGCTTAAGGACTTGGCGGACCACCTGGGCATCACCACCCTCCACGTGACCCACGACCAGGAGGAGGCCCTCAGCGTGGCCGATCGTATCCTCGTCCTGCGGAAGGGGAGAGTGAGGCAGATAGGTTCTCCGAGGGACGTGTACGAGAAGCCCTCCGATCCCTTCGTCGCCCACTTCGTCGGAGAGGCCAACTTCTTCGAGGGAACCGTGGTCGACGTGGAGGGCGACGCCGCCTACGTACAGTTAAGGGATGGTCTGCGACTCGCGGCTACGTCATCAGAGGCGAAGGTGGGGGATGCGGTCATCCTAGGAGTCAAGGTCGACAGATGCGTACTCTCTGCGGACGGGAACGGGGAGAACAGCCTAGAGGCGACCATCCGCAGAATCCTCTTCGCCGGCAAGAGAACCACCTTTGAGGTGTCCCTCGACGGCCTCGGAAAGGCCAAGGTGAAGATGCCTTCAGCCAAGGCGGAGGGACTGAAAGAGGGACAGAGGCTCTGTTTCTCCTTCCCCAGGGAGTTCGGGATGGTCTTCCCTCCACCCTCAGGTGGTTTGAGGGAAGCCTTGGAGGTGGAGTGATGCCGCTGGTGGAGCTTCTCGGGGTGACCAAGCGGTTTGGGGACATCGTGGCCGTGGAGAGCGTAGATTTGAAGATCAGCGATGGGGAGTACGTCACCATCCTAGGGCCCAGCGGGTGTGGGAAGACCACCTTAATCAAGATGATAGCCGGGATATGGGGACCCACGGCGGGACAGGTCCTGGTCGACGGTGAAGACGTGGTCCCCGTGCCCCTGGAGGAGAGGGACCTGGGATATGTGTTCCAGAATATCGTCCTCTTCCCGCACCTCTCGGTGTGGCAGAACGCCACCTACGGACCTTGGGTCCGCGGTCGGAGTCACGAGGAGATGAAGGTCATCGGAAGGGAGGTGCTCCAGCTGGTGGACTTGCTGGATCAAACCGGTTTCTTTCCGGGTGAACTGAGCGGAGGTGCTCAGCAAAAGACGGCTCTGGCCCGGGCCCTGGCCAACAAAGCTCGGCTCCTCATCCTGGATGAGCCCCTGTCCGCCTTGGACTCTAGGGTGCGGCTGGAGTTGAGATACCAACTGCGGGCCCTGGTGAAGGACCTGGGCTTGACGGCGATCCATGTGACCCACGACCAGGAGGAGGCCCTGAGTGTGGCCGACCGGGTCGTGGTGATGAGGAAGGGGAGGATCGTCGAGGAGGGAGGTCCGAAGCAGCTCTACGAGGACCCTCGGAACATTTTCACCTCGAACTTCGTGGGAGAGAACAACTTCTTGGAGGGCTCCATCGCCAGGAGGGCGGATGGATGGTCCTTGGTGGCCCTCAGAAACCAGCAGTACCTGTGGGTACCCAACGGGCAGTATTCCGCGGGCCAGGCCGTAGTCCTAGCATGGAGGCCGGAATACTTGGACCTCGTCTCGGGGCATGCGCCGAACGCCCTCCCGGGAACAGTAGAGGCCGAGCGGTTTCTCGGGTCGGAGCTGAGGTATGTCGTAAAGCTTGCTACCGGCGACAGGGTATCGGTGGACATGCCGTTGACCCATGAAAGGTTTAAGATAGGGGAGTACAGTACTGTTCAGTTCAATCACGAGAAGATGTTGATCTATCCCAGGCCCTATGAGGGGCTGGAGGAGGCGTTGAAGCTTGAGTGACAGGCCTTTGACCGGCTGGTTATCCAGGAGACGCGAGTCCACCGCCGCGCGACAGGTGAGAGAGCACTTGGCGAAGGTCCTGGACGTGGCGGTCGATCTGGACAACGCCCTGGCCCACTGCTTGAAGGACGATAAGGAGAAGGTCCTGGAATCCCTCAAGAGACTGGACATGAACGAGAAGGCGGCGGATAACCTGGAGGTAGACCTGTTGCGGACCTTGGCCCGCGGGGACCTGGCGCCGAAGCAGAGGGAGACCCTGATGCTACTCGCCAGGCGGGTGGACGATATATCGGATCACGTGAAACAGGCGGGGCTCAACCTTCAGCTCCTCCTGGAGTGGGAGAGGCGGGTTCCCGAGGTGTTCTGGTTCAGCTTCAAGGAGATGAGCAAGGACCTGGTGGACGCCTGCAGGGCCCTGGGACACGCTGTGGAGGCCTTCGGAGGAGAGGAGAGAAGGGTATTAGACTGGAGGGAGGAGGTGAAGAGACTCGAACATAAGATAGATGGCCACTTCTTCGAGACCAAGAAACGGCTCATTCGCTCCTCTCCCGACGCGAGGGCCATGACCCTCCTAGTGGATATCCTCAATGAGGTTGAGGCGGCAGCTGATATGGTGAAGGAGGCGGCCGATCAGCTCCTCATCCTCGTCATGGCTGGGAGGTGAAAACCACGGGTCCGCGGGCTTCCGAGGAAGAGGGGAAGGAGGGCTTCTTTTCCCTGCTGAGGCAGGAGGTAGAGGTCGCCCAGGACATGGCCCAGGCCATGAAGGATCTGATGACCAGCTATGATGATGTGGCCTCTGTCAGGAAGTCCATGAAGGAGCTGGAACGCCAGGCCGATGACATCGTCCACCGGGTTCACGAGGCCATCAACGAGACCTTCATCACTCCCATAGACAGGGAGGACCTGAAGGACCTTGCCAGCAAGCTGGACGAGGTCATGGACATGCTGTACGCCACGGTCCTCCGCCTGGACCTCTATCAGGTGAAGGAGCCCGACGAGGGGATGCGGCGTCTTGCGGACATAGCCCTCCAATCGGTCACCAAGCTGCATGAGGCCGTGGACCTGGTGGAGAGTCGGGAGGAGGGAGCCGCGGTAGAGAGGCTCTGTGTGGAGGTCAACCAGCTGGAGAATATGGCGGACGATGTGATGAACGAGGCCATAGCCGCCCTCTTCGAGACGCAAGAAGCCATAACCGTCATCAAGTTCAAGGAGATCTACGAGAAGATGGAGCTGGCCACGGACTTCTGCGAGGATGTGGCCGACATCCTCAGTGACATCGTGGCCAAGAATCGGTAAGATGAGAGGAGGCCACTCCTGCTCCCCCTCAAGGCGCATCGGCTGATTGTGTTAGCCGGGCATGTCATATGGCGGGAGGCCAGAGTGTAGGGCCTTCAGCGTGAGATAGAGGCGATCGAGTTCCCGCACCTGCTCAGGAGTATAGCACTGCTTCCGCATCTTCACGCGGCGCCGCCATCGGTTCGCATGCACCCACTCGGTGAGACCCAGCTTGCCTCGTGCTTTCAGTTCCCGAACTCTCAGGAGCAGGCGGGCCTCCGGCGCCTTGTTGATGAGACGGGGGAGCAAGGCCTCGATGGCGGGAACGGCCATTCGATCGTAGATCCTCCAGGTTGCCAGGGGCCTCTGTGTGTTCCTCTTTTGCTGGCGGAGCCTAACGTTCCCCCTGAAGGTCCGCGCCAGGAGCTCGATTGCGGGCGATGGGACGACCTGCGCGGCGCCGATGGCGATTCTGTAGTGGGGGCTGATCATCCCCTTGACTTTCCTACGTTCGATCTTGAAATAGCCGTCGCTGTCCATGATGCCTGCCAGGTAGGAGAGAAGCACGCGTCGCCGCTCATTGCTGAATCGGACCCCATAGGCGCTTCCAGACAAGCTCCTGGCCTTCTGAGCATCCTCGGGACTGGGCGAGATGCCCCGATTCGTGGCGATTACCTTAAGGCGAATTTCTTCTATGACATCCAATCGTTGCCTCAGCTGCCGACGGCCTGCCGCTATTAACTCGTAAGCTCGGAGTAGAAGAGTCGCTTGCTTCCTTTTCACGAGCAGATAAGGCAACAGACGACGTATAGCCGCACCCGCGATCTCGTTGTAGATTTCCCACCTGACTATGGGTCGGTACCCCCTCCTCTGCTCTCGTCCAGAGACCTTTCCACCAAGGGATACCGCGATGTGACGTAGCGCTCCACTTGGCCAAAGCTGCTTGACTCCAATCTTGATTCGATACTGCGGGAACTTAGGGCTATACGAATCGTCCCTTACAACCGTGAGAAATCCATCTCCGTCAAGCACGCCTGCAGCATACGCGAACGCCTCGTCGGGTTTCACGACCTCCTGAGCCAGGCCGCCTTGGTTAAATGTAGACACTGCATGCAGTCTGCAGTCTTGTTCAGATAGCTAGAAAGGAAACCAGAATATTGTCAATTCATTGGCTCTCGATCCTAGGCGCGAGCAAATAGGTAGCCTTCCCGCTGTCCCCTGCCAGAGTAAACTCTATCCTAACCGGATAGTCGTTCCCCAGGTAGATGGTGGCCGTCGAGGCCGAGCTGATGGCCTTCACCATGTTGGAGAAGTAGTCCAGTGGGAAGAGGGACCGTACCTTCTCCTTACACTGCAGCTCGTCCAATAGGTCCTTGGGCAGGTCAAGCCTCACGGTGTCCGCATCCCCCTCGGACACGATCTCGAATCCATCAGAATGGGCTATGAGGGCAATGTGGTCTGAGACGCTCTCCGATGCCTTGATGCCCTGCCGCAACTCGTCGGTCCTTACCACAACCTTGGCAGGAAGGTCCAGATTCGGCACCTTCGGGTCCGACATCCCCGCAGTGTCCACCAATGACATCTGTCGTGTGATGTTTCCGACGTGGACCACCAGGCGGTTCCTATCCTCATCATGCTCCAGCTGGATCACGTCCCCCGCCTTGGCGAGTCTGAGGACCTCCTTCATCTTGTCCTGGTCTATCCCCAGCTCCCCCTCGTCCGCCTTGTACTCCTCGAAGGCAGCCTTGTCGAGGACCATGTCCACCATAGCCACATGAGCAGGGTCTACCGCCCTCACGGAGAGGGAATCCGGCGAGAGGTTAAACTTGGCCTCGTCAACGAGAGTGGAGATTACGTCAGTGATCTCCCTGAGCACTTCGGCCCTTATCTTAGCTGCAAACATCGGGCTCCCCCGTTCGCCACCCTAAACGGCGGTCCGATAATAAAGCTATTCATATTTCATTAGCGCAGCATTATAAAAATCTGGCAACGGAGACGCTCAGTACTCCCTCCAGGTGTGGCTGCACTTGGTGCAACGATATATCCTCGTCTCCGGCTCGTCCGAGGCCCTCGTCTGCCTCATGTACCACATCGCCTCGAAGTTCCCGCACTTGGGACACTCTATGCGGGTTCTCGGAAGCGTCTCTGCGATTTCTTCCAGAACCAGGGGCTCCGGCGGTTCCGATCTGCTGGGGGTCATGACCTTGGAGAGGACGTTGTCCTCCTCCGTCAGCTCCCTGATAAACCCACAGCCGTCCCTGCGACACACCAGCTTTCCAGCCTGGGGGTACATCAAGGAGCCACACTTCACGCAGAACATCTGTCCTCGACACAATGGGGGGAACTAATCAACCTTTCGTTTGGAAGCGGGAGTCCACGGGCTGACAGGCAGGGATTCAGCTCACAGACCTGTCGTATTCCCGCAGAGCCCGTTCCACCAGCCTCCTGATCAGCTCCTCCTTGTCCAGCCTCTTGGCCCTCCTCCTTGGAGGCCGCTCCCTGATCAACTCCCGCTCCTCCCTCTTGTCATACACCTCCTCCGGAGGGTATGGCTCTGTGAGGCGCCTCTGAACGGGTCTCCGGTAGGGCTCATAGTACTCCTCCACATCCTCCTCATAACCGTAGGGCGCCACCGGGATGCGACGAAGGTGGTCGTATCTCTCCCTGTGGACCCGGTACCACCCGGTGGGACCTGAGGCCAGGGCGAGGCGAGTCCTGGGCATCGGAGGCTCTAGGGACGGATACCTCTTCTCATAGAGAGGAGGGGCCTCGCTCAGCGGCTGCTCCTGGTCGACTGCTCTCTCTTTGGAAGTCTGGTCGGCTATGAGGCCGCCAATGTAGGCGAATATGATGGTTACGAGGTATCCGTTAAGGCCCATGGTGACCGTCTCCTTCAGGGCGATGGCAAAGGCGGTCAGGTAGTCCAGGATGAACCGGATGTAGGGCCCGAGGATCGGGAGGGCCTGGGCCAGGCCATTGGCCGCTATGGCCGGCAGGGCCACGAGGTTGACCAACTCCGGGAAGGAGGCTGTGGCCGCCACGAAGAGGGATAGAATCCATATGAAGACCACCGGTAGGACAGCGGCCCCCGCGGCCTTCCAGTGGTTTCCAGCCTTGCGTCCGCCGACATATCCAGCGATCATCTGTCCGAAGGTGGGAATCCACCAGAGCATGAGGGAGAGGATGAGGATGTACTTGACGGAGGACCAGAAGGAGTAAGGGCCTCTGCGGCCGAAGGAGAGAAGCTCCTCGTCTTCGAAGCGGGGGTCGAAGCTGTAGAGACCTTGACGGTCGTTGCGCATATTCAGCAATCGTGGGCTCGAAACCCAAGGGTCCCTGGGTACAAAGTAGCCTACTTGGCCTCGACTAAACACCATTCCCATCCCTTCTCCGGCCACGCCGGGAGGCCGGTTAGGATTTGTAGTCTATAAAAAAGTTTGGTCGGTGACGCGGGACCTGGTCCGTGTCCTCCCTTGATCCCCCGGCCTATCTGGAGGCCCCCTCAGTCCAATTGGCCGAGGACGGTAGAAGGTCTGGCCTCAAGCCATGGATATCGCCTCGAAGTCCAAGCCTAGAGTCCGGGCGTATTCCCAGGCTTCCCGGGCTTCCTGAGACCTCAATCTTCGAGAGATATCTTTCCACCGAGAGCGGTCCCTCACCACCTCATTAGCGGGGTAGTACTGGTCCATGACGTTCACCAACACCCCTGGCATCTTCTCGGCCAGGAAATCCAGGACAGGCTTGGTGCAGCAATCCAGGTGGTTCGGCATGACCAGGTGGCGGACGATCATGTTGCCGCCCTCATAGGCCAGCAGGTGGTTCCTGCCCACCACGCGCACATAGTCCTTGACGCGGGCCAGCCGACGGGCGCACTCATCGTTCCCGAACTTGAAGTCCGGGAGCCAGAAATCCGTCACCTCTAGAAGGAGCTTCATCCCCTCATCCGAGGAGTACATGTTGGAGTTCCAGACGGTGGGAACGTTGACATCAGTGTGGTTGAGGGCCGCCAGGACATTGTGCATGTTGGGGACCGGGTCCCCCCCAACGAAATTCACATTCGCCACTCCCTCCCGCCGAAGCCTCGTGATTACAGCCGAGAGTTCCATGGGGCTGATGTCCCGGCCGCTCTCAGGGTCCAGGGAACAGTCGTAGTTCTGGCAGAAGACGCAGTGGAAGGTGCAGCCGGAGAAGAAGATGGTGCCACTGCCTCCCTGGTTCTCCCCGATCAGCGGGCTCTCCTCACCAAAGTGATGGAAGGCGGAGTGTAGACGGCTGGTGCTCTTCAGCTTGCACACTCCGAACTTGTCGGCCGCCCTGTCGATTCCGCACCGCCACTCGCAGAAGCTGCAGGCCTTCAGCATGCGAAAGACCAGCTCCACCTTCAGGTCGAGGAAGCTCGGGTATGGGGATTGGAGCTCTCGGAGGGACTCCTCACCCTTACAGATACGCCTCTGGAGATCCCTGGAATCCCTGGAGGCCCTCTCGTGGAGACGCCAGAGGTCCCCATCCCTCATGGCCTCCAGAGGTCCCTCGACCGCTACCTTCTTGCATATGACGAACCTGGAGGGCATCCTATCGGTCATCACCTGATAGTACCAGCTGAGCTTCTCTCTGACACTGGAATTTCCCCAAATCCAGACGGCATCGGGACGGGCCAGGCGCATCCTAGTGTTCAAATGGTTGTGTCAGAATAAATTGGTTTGCCTCGCGGTTCTCAGCCACCCGGAAGGAAGCCCCGGGCGCAGCCGTTACTCGACGAATCACGGGACGAACCCCCATTTCCAGACCCGAGGGATGAGGACGGGAGGGTCTCCCCCAGCTCCACCGATTCCGCCTGCTCGGTCTCCATCTGCCGTGGGCCGCGTGCAGCACTACCCCGCGTTGGCGTCCGCCTGAAGAAATGGATTCTCCCCTATGACGAACTCGCACTCCTCACTCCCGGCGGCTTCGCACCTGGTCTCCTCGCAGAGGAGGCCCTTGCGACCGGTGACCTCCTCAAAGAAGGAGGTGAAGATTCCCCTGAGGTAGTGACACACAGGCTCCTTCATATCCCGGTATCCAAAGGCCTCGAAGCTGTGCCTTAGGGTCACCACAGCTTCGCCATCAGGACCCTGGGAGAAGCTCTCCAGACTGAACCTTCCCAGATGGGAGCTCAGGTAGCTCAAAGCCTGGACAATCTCCTCAAGGCTGCTGGCGTCCCAATGATCTCGGAGAAAACGGACTACTTTGGACCCTCTATCGTATCCCGCACTGAAGAGGAGAGAGCTCGCCCCTCTCCCCAATACCTGCATCAGCACCGCATGTAGCGCATGGAAGGAATCGCTGCGGATCATTATGTAGGGTTCGTCTCCGATGAGGACCCTCGCCCTCTCGGGATCGAAGTCCACCTTGAACGCTTCATGAAGTGGCTTCACGAACGCATCTCCGAAGGCAAATCGTCCTGTGCAACGCTGGTCCGTCGATGACACATAAGCCTTTCGTATCGATTATCAAAAGTTCTGAAAGAGGTGGCCTCTGCACCGGCACTCCTTCCGACCAAGGTTGCCTCTACGCGTAGCCGTTGCAGGCACCGCTCTCGACACTCATCCCGTGACTCCTCGGCGAGCAGCGCTTCCTAGTTCGACTTCGAGCGATGGTGGAGCATCATGGTCAGCCTGTCCGGTGACCATGACCACGACGTGCGATTAGATCCCCGGCCTAGAGGATGTACCGAGTACAATAGAATAGTTTTTACGTGTTCGGCCATTACTCACAGACCGGCGGAAGGGACCTCCGAGAGTGCGGCGGAGGGTACTACTCCTGCCTGGGATGTTGGAGGATTCGGGGGTGGAGGAATGTTTCGCACGAAGGCAAGGGTCTATGAGTACTTCTCGGCCTTCGAGAGTGGCCTGAGCGACGAGGAAGTGGCAAGGAGGTTCAAGGTCTCCCTTGAGACCGTGGAGAGATACAGGAGGGTTCCAAGATATTACGACTTGGAGGGCCTGGAGGAGCTTGTAATACAGATGAGGAGAAGGAGGTCCCACCTCTCCACGATATTCAGGGCTGCCAGAGACGACTCCCGTTTCCATCCCTTTGACAGCATGTTTCTATTGGCCGCCATTTGCAGGCTCATCAGGGATGCTGGGAGGGTCTTCTCGAGGCTAGAAGCAGTAGCGGCCCTGAAGCGGGCCTTCGACCCCCGGGTCCACGACGAGGGACAGAGGCTGGCCATCCTCCAAATGGCCCTTCAGACCCGCCACGGGAGGAGGATGGCCCTTCGGGCATGAAGGGAACCCCAAAAGCAGCGTGTGGAGTCCCGCCTCCCGGATTTGAACCGGGGACCTGCTGATCTCAGCGGCTGTACCGGAGGCGTCTCCGGGAACCCACTACAGTCAGCCGCTCTAGCCAGTCTGAGCTAAGGCGGGACGCTTCTCAATATGCCTCGGGGATATTATAGGATTACTACAAGTCCTGCAGGGGATGGATAGTGCCGCGGGCCGGGCTCGAACCAGCGACTTCCAGATATCTGCCAGACGCCTTCAGTCTGGCACTCTCCCAACTGAGTTACCGCGGCGAACTGTCCTCGCTAAGCGACCAAGCCCTTAAAATTGTTGCGATGGACCCCTGGCCAGTGCAGCACAACCGTTCTCAAGATTGAATTTGAGGTCGACATTCTTTTATAAACTACCCCTCATCGAAAGCCAGAATGAAAGGGGGTTTCCCCTAGGGGTACTTATGTCCTTGTCAAAGCCCAGGGCTCTGAAGCAGGACGATAGTGGGGTGGCCTCCACCGTCGGAACCATCATGGCCCTGCTGGTGGTCCTCACCTTCATGTCCCTCATCGTCAACCAGTACGTTCCGGTATGGGGGAAGGAGGCCGAGGCCTCCCACATGAACACCGTCCTTGGTCAGTTCGGTTCCTTCAAGAGCTCTGTCGACACCCAGGTCGTCTCCGCTCAGGTTTCGGCGACCTCGGGGAGCACCTACATCCCCACGGAGGCCTACAGCCCCATCCAGCTCGGCACTGACGGAGTTCCCGTCTTTTCCAGTCCTACCGTCGGCCGCTTGGACGGCAGTGGGGATGAGGGTCTCTGGACGGCACAGTTCACCTATGCCATAGAGGGCAGTGTGTACACCGTGAACCAGTCGGCCTCTGGCAACGTGGTACTCCGAGTAGAGAACAGGTACCACGTGCCCGTCACCATCGCCTACGAGGGAGGCGCCATCATCGTCCAACAGACCGGTGGGGAGGCCGTCAGGGTGGCCCCGCAGTTCGTTGTACTTAACACAACCAACGGGGCAGAGGTGGCCCTGACCCTGGTCCAGCTCATCGGTTCTGGCAACGTCGCCGGATCGGGGACCGAGGGGATCCGCAGCAAACTCCTCGGCCTGGATATGCAGGTGTTCACATCCATCCAGACCTCCCTGTGGATCAATCATACCACCCTCTTCGGTCCTGCCTGGTTCCGATACCTCAACAGCACCCTCTCGCTGGCCTTCGGGGTCCTGGAGTCTGACTTCTCGACGGCGGGATACCAGTACTTCGAGTCTCCCTCGGGTCAGACCGTCACCACTCCCTTCTACGTCCTGACCAGGTCCCAATCGGGACTCCAACACAACGTCAGCCTGGAGATTATCCACGATCCCTCCGTCGGGAGGTCCATAACCAAGCTGACCCTGAACCAGGCCTTCGTGAGCATCGCCATCGGCAGGAGCGGATCCACCCTGGAGGTGTAGACACGGCCTTGATGAGCAGAAAGAGGAAGGTGAGGCTGCCCAAGGGCGCCCTCGAGAAGGGCATCGTATGGACCCCAGGACGGGGGTCCCAGCTCACGCCCATTCCCACACACACCGAGGACAACGTGGAGGAGGTGGACATATACCCCGTGAGACCTCCCTACAGCTACGCCCGTATCCTCTTCTACAAGGACGACAGCGAATACATCTACGAGACCTGGGAGCCGAGGCTTAACCGCCGGGAGGCCGGCCTCCTCGAGCTTCTCAAGGACTCTCTGATCCGCACTCTCTCCTACAGTTTCCATGCCCAGACCACAAAGGATAGGGAAGAGTACCTGAAGGAGAGCGTCAACAGCTTCGTCAAGTCTCGGGGAATGGGGCTCGACGATCACTCGAAGGAGAAGATCATCTACTACATCGTCCGAGACTTCGTGGGCTACGGTCCCTGCGACGCCGTCGTCAACGACCCTAGGATCGAGGACATCAGCTGCGACGGCGTGGGGATACCCCTCTTCGTCTTCCATCAGAAGTATGAGTCCATCAAGACGACGGTGGTGTTCAAGGACGATGAATCCCTCAACTCCTTCGTCATCAGCCTGGGACAGCGCTGTGGAAAGCAGATCTCCGTAGCCAACCCCATCCTCGACGGCACCACCACGGAGGGTCACAGGGTCCAGGCCACCTTTGCCCGGGAGGTGACGACCCGCGGCTCCAGCTTCACCATACGTCGCTTCAAGGAGAAACCCTTCACCCCGACGGAACTCGTCAAGTACAACACAGCCTCGGTGGAGATGATTGCCTACATCTGGCTCGCTGTGGAACACGGCAAGTCAACAATGGTCTGTGGAGGGACGGCCGCGGGCAAGACGGCCACGCTGAACTCCTCGGCCCTCTTCATCCGACCCGGGGCCAAGATCGTCAGCATCGAGGACACGCGAGAGATAAACCTCCCCCATGAGAACTGGATCCCTGGTACCACTAGGAGCGGTACCGGGGAACGGGGGGCGGACGGCAAGGCCCCGGGCGAGATTGACATGTACGACCTCGTTCGGGCTGCCCTGCGGCAGAGGCCCAACTACATCATCGTGGGAGAGGTGCGCGGCAGGGAGACCTACACCATGTTCCAGGCCATGGCCACTGGTCATCCGACCATGAGCACCATGCACGCTGACAGCGTGAAGTCCATGGTCAACCGGCTGGAGAACCCGCCCATAAACACTCCGAGAATCCTGCTAACGGCCCTAAACTTCGTCATCATCCAGACCATGGTGAGGGTCGGGACCAGCATCGTGAGGAGGATCAAGCAGATCGTGGAGCTCGTGGGCTTCGAGCCCGAGACCAACGAGCTCATCACCAACACGGTCTACGAGTGGGATCAGGCCACTGACACCTTCGTCTTCAAGGGCCACAGCTTCCTCTTCGATGAGATCATGGAGATGAAGAACCTGACCCACGAGGAGATGGAGGATGAGTTCCAGCGCAGGATCGACATCCTGAATTACCTCGTGGAGAAGAACACGCTCGATTACATAGAGATCTCTCGGGTCATCGTGAGCTACTACCAGTACCCGGACGAGACCATCGAGCGCATCCGCCGGGAGATGGGTTGGGTCCGGGAGAAGCCGGTAGAGGCCACCGGAGGTGAGGTCCTTGGCGGGTGAGGTCAGGACAGTCCTCGACAGCCTAGAGGCTCGGAGGGAGGCCGAGAGGGGAGGCGCCAGAAGGGGGCCGCTAGAACCTGCCGAGCCCCATGTTGTGAAGCTGCCAAAGGGGGCCCAGCCCAGCTACGTTGGCCTGACGCCCTTTCAGCACCTAGCCTGGAGGCTGATGGGTGATTTCGTCAAGGACAAGAAGGTGGACCAGGACCTCGAGGACAACCTCCTGAAGGCCCATATGCGTCTGAGGCCCGAGGAATACCTGGCCGTCGGCTACACCGCCATGCTGCTCGTCGGCGGTGCCACGGTACTGGCGTCGATGCTTTCTGCCTTCTTCCTGCTCGCCATCCTCGGACTGCCCCTCCTCCCGTTCGCCATCATGCCCGCCCTCCTGGTCATCCTTCCTACGGCGCTCACAAGAGCCGTCTTCTTCGGGTTACCGCCGCTGTACGGTGGGATTCCCGCGGCGACAGCCAAGAGGCGGGGCCGTCGCATAGATCGAAAGCTGACGGGGGCCATGTCATTCATATCGGCCATGGCATCCGCCGAGGTCCCCGTGGACGTGATCTTCCGAGAGCTGTCCAAGCAGTACATCTACGGGGAGATAAGGGAGGAAGCGGAGTGGATCACCCGGGACACGGAACTCCTCGGCATCGACATCCTCACGGCCATCAAGAGGGCGGCCAGCAGGGCGCCCAGCACCAAGTTTCAGGAATTCCTGCAGGGCGTGGTAACAACGGCGACCTCGGGAGGTCAGCTCAAGCCCTACTTCGTTATGAAGGCGGAGCAGTTCGAGAAGGAGGACAAGCTGGAGATGAAGAAGAGGATGGAGGTCCTCGGCCTACTGGCCGAGAGCTTCGTCACCGTCGTGGTCGCCTTCCCCCTCTTCCTCGTCGTCATCATGGCCATCATGGCCCTCATCAGCAAGGGATCCTCGGGCTTCGTCGTCACCCTCCTCTACGTCATCGTGGGTGTCATGATCCCCCTCTCCCAGTTCGGATTCATCTTCATCATATGGAATCAGGAGCAGGAGGGGTGAGTTGACCAAGACCAAGAAGATCGCCAAAGAGCTCCACGAGGCGAGGGAGGCCATATACATCAGAAAGGACAAGACCCGTATGGCCAAGGCCCTGAGTGTCGTCCTCGGCCTCCTCTTCCTCACCATAGCCATCCTCAACCTCGTGAACGTGGTCAACATCTCCTTCAAGACCCTCGAGCCAGGTTCAGGCTTCGACACCGACGGAGACGGCGTGCCCGATCAGGCTGTGCACCCGGTACGCCGATTCCTCAACTTCATGGCCATGGCCCTCATGGGCTTCGTAGGTCCCTACGGCTTCTACATGGCGAGGAAGCAGAAGGAGGTCAAGGCCATCGAAAGGAGGCTCCCAGACTTCCTTCGCGACGTTGCGGAGGCTGGCAGGTTCGGCATGACCCTCGCCGAGGCCATCGTCGTGGCGGCCCAGGGTCGCTATGGTGTCCTCACCGATGAAATCAAGAAGATGGCGGCCCAGATCCAGTGGGGCGTCCCGGCGACGGATGCCCTAAGACTCTTCGCCGAGAGGGTGAAGACACCTCTGGTGGAGAGGGTGGTGGCCATCGTCATCAAGGCAAGCGACGCTGGAGGCGAGGTGGCTGACGTCCTCACCATGGTCAGCCACGACGCGAAGGAGGTGCAGCTCACGGAGGACGAGAGGAGGATCTCCATGAGCACCTACATCGCCGTCATCTACATCTCCTTCGGAGTCTTCATAGTGACCATCTGGATTCTCGGCGCCACCTTTCTGCCCAAGATGCAGGAGGCGGCGGCGGATATTTCCCAGGGAGAGGCTGGAGTCATCTCGGCCAGCCCGTTGCCCACGAACATCCCCGAGATAATCTTCAACATCGAGGTGGCCTTCTTCATCGCTGTCATCGTCCACGCCATGGGCGACGGCATCCTGGCCGGCATCCTCGACAGCGGCAAGGTGGCCAACGGCCTCCGCCACTCCTTCATCATGCTGCTGATAGCCGTCCTGGGCTTTCAGCTAATATAGGTGTTGATATGGCAGCTTCATCCATCCTATACGAGAAGAAGAGGCAGGTGGGGAGAAAGATAGGCCCCATCCAGAAGGCCAAGAGGAGAATGTACACCCGCCTGCTGGGCGAGAAGGCCCTCAAGGTCAGGGCCCCCAAGGGAGGCGGGAGGCAGGAGGTCATCGCCGGTAGTATCACGCCTATACCCCCGATAGCCAACCCCAACATGAAGGAGGTCGTCCTGGAGCCGGTCATAGACAACTACTCCTATGTGAGAATTCTGTACGACGACCTCTCCAACCAGCACTTCTATGAGGTCATCGAGCCCCAGCTCACAGCCGAAGAGGCTGAGCTTCTGGCCGTCCTGAAGGAGCTCATCATCGAGAACCTGGAGATGTCCCGAGAGATGGACATCAAGGCCCGGGAGAGCTACCTGAGGAGCGCGGTGGAGAAGCTGCTGAGAGACCTGGGCATAACCCTCCATCCCCTCCCCAAGGAGAGGATTATGTTCTACATCATCCGGGACTTCGTACGGTACGGGCCTATCGACGCGGTCATGATCGATCCCGAGGTGGAGGACATTTCCTGTGACGGTATGGGCGTCCCCTTCTACATATACCACAGGAAGTACGGCTCAGTTCCCTCTAATCTCAAGTTCGATGCAGAGGAGGAGCTGGACAGCTTCGTAGTGTGGCTGGCCCAGAGGTGCGGCAAGCACATATCCGTGGCCCAGCCCATGCTAGACGCGTCCATCCCTGATGGCTCCAGGCTGCAGGCCACCCTGGGCAAGCATGTCACCAAGAAGGGTTCCAGCTTCACCATCCGTCGGTTCAGGGAGAACCCCTTCACGCCCTTGGACCTCATCGGCAACAAGACCATGAGTCCCGAGATGATGGCCTACCTCTGGCTGTCCATCGAGAACGGCCAGTCCATGCTCATCTGTGGCGGAACGGCCAGCGGGAAGACGACGACCCTGAACGCCATCCTCCTCTTCATACCTCCCCAGATGAAAATTGTCAGCATCGAGGACACCCGGGAGCTCAACCTGCCCCACGAGAACTGGGTAGCCACCCTCACGAGGCACGGCTTCGGCGGCACCGTGACCGGCGGCCGGATGGCTGGGGAGATAGACATGTTCGACCTCCTGTCTGCGGCCCTGCGGCAGAGGCCCCAGTACCTCATGGTGGGAGAGGTGCGAGGCTCGGAGGCCTACGTGGTCTTCCAGGCTATGGCCACCGGGAAGAGCGCCTATACGACCTTTCACGCCGATGATGTACAATCCATGGTCCACAGGCTGGAGAACGACCCAATCAACCTGCCCAGGGCCCTTGTAGCAGCCCTAGACATCGTATTGCTACAGTCCCAGGTGAAGGTAGAAACGGAGATGACTAGGAGGGTGAAGTCCCTCACCGAAGTCATCGGAGTCGACCCCGAGTCCAACGAACTCATCACCAACTCCGCCTATACGTGGAACCCTGCGGACGACACCTTCAACTTCAGCGGCCACAGCTATGTCTACGAGAAGATCCAGACGGCCCGGAACTGGACCCCCAAGAGGATGGAGCAGGAGGTGAAGAGGCGGATGGACCTCTTCAAGTACATGGATAGAACGGAGGTCTCCAACTACCGGGAGGTCGCTAGAATCGCCTCGGCGTACTACAAGGATCCTGAGGAAATGATGAAGATCGTGGGGGCTGAGATAGGCGGCCTCTGACGATCAGAAAGCCCTCGCCGAGAATACCATAGGCTTGCCTCCAGGCTTTTCAACACATGCAGCCCTGAACTCCAGGTCCAGCTCGATTGTCGAGTCCCACCTGGAGACCGCGTCACCAAGCATCAGTATACGTCGGCCGTACTAGGACCGACTCCGTGCGCGAGGGCGATGGACACGAAGGGATGAGAGAGGAAGGCGCTCCCTACTTCTCCTTCTTCGGTACCTTCTTCTTTGCGAAGGGTTTCTTGACTATCTTCTTCATGACTGGCTTGTCCACCTTCTTCCGCCGGACAGGTGCCGCGGTACCCCCGGGTGGGGTCGCGGGTGGCTTGGAAACAGGACCGGTGGGTGGAGTGCCTCGGGGGCCGACGGGCGGCCTCCTGCCTGGAGGCGCCTCGCTAGACATCAAAGTCCCGCACTTGTGGCATATGGTGGCGGTGATGGAGTTGAGGGTGCCACATCGCTGACAGGGCTTCGAGCCCATCTTCCTCATCTCCTCTTCTTCTTTGAGCCAGTTCTGGAAGGTGACGTATGTGGGCTGTCGACGCCACCACTCCTGGAACTCCTTCTCCGAGGGCTTGTGGCCCAGGGCCCGAGCCGCCTCGGCCCTGTACTTGTCCACCACCTTCTCGTACTGCTTCCTCATCTTGTCTCGATAGTCCGCTGCCTTGGCCTTGCCGGTGGTGAACTCTACGCCGCACTCAGGACACTTCTTGACATCAGCTGGTATCCAGGCATGACAGCTGCTGCACTTGGCCATCTCCTTCTCGAACTCCGTCCCACACTTGGGACAGCTGTGGCTGGACTCGGGGATGAAAGCGCCACACTCACCGCACTCCACCAGACGGCCCAGGCCGAAGGTCCTCATGTATGCGGTGATGGCCATGACGACCACGAGGAAGATGGCCAGAACCACCAGGAGCATCCAGAGAGGTAGGTTGACCATGGGAACCGTGAACTCGTACCACGGGACGACCTTCTCCACGCTCACCTTCAGAGAGGCGCCCTGGATCGTCTCCACATCCGTCGATACGAGCAGGGTCCACTCTCCACTGGGGGCGTCTGCGGGAATCTGCAGGCCCGCGACGAACTCCCCGTTCTGATCCGTGAACACGTTCTTGGCATCGTGGAAACCGCCCTCAGGGTCCCTCAGGACCATCGTCACCTTCATGTCGGGAATGGGCTGGCCTGCGGGCGTTGTGGCCTTGCCGGAGACGAGGACCTGATCCCCGAGGCTGTACGACTGGCCCGCCTGAGGCGTATCGATGAACACCTGACCCTCCGGCGGGACGACCTCCAGGGTGACCTCCACCCGGTTGTTGTCCTCCCTCACCTCCGGAATGAGGTTTGAGGTGTCCACGAGAATGATGAGGGTGTAGTTGCCGGCGACACTGACAGCCTTAGCCTCTAGGAGCAGGGTCAGGTTGCTGCCGGTAGGAATGGTCAGCCCAACGCGGACAGCCAGGAGGCCCTCTGCCGACACCTCGTCCAGATATAACCCCACGTCGAAGTTACTGGCATCGGTGCTGCCCACATTGTAGACGACGACTTCGACGGTGAAGGTCCTGCCCTCCACCACCCGGGTGTCCTCGAACTCGGAGGGTCTGATCTCCAGGTCTGGCTTCGTGAGAACGTCCACCGATAGCTCAGCCACGTTGTTGTCCATGAAGAAGTCCGTGTTGGAGAAGCTGTCGTTCTTGCTGAGGACCAAGACAGTGAGGTTGTGGGATCCCGCGACTGATGGAATCCAGGAAAGGGTCGCGGATGCGGACGAGCCAGCGGGGACATCCACCGAGGCCGAACCCGCCAGGGTGCCGTTGTCGTAGAGCTGCACCGTAGCGTCATCGGCTGCGGCAGTGCCCTCGTTCCTCACCGTCACCTGGAGGTTGGCCTCGCCTTCCTCGACGGGAACCCGTGTCACGACTACGTCAGAGGGCGATATGGAGAGGTCAGGCCAGTCCACGACCTCTAGCGTGGCCTTGATGATGTTGTTGGTCTCGTTGACCTCCTTCCTCAGGTCCGACTGGTCCACCACGACAGATATGGCATAGGTGCCAGGAACGGTGGGTGTCCAGGACAGGGAGGCTGTGGAGGTACTGAGAGGTTCGATGGTGATGTTCACATCCCCCAACAGGAAGGAGGTGTAGTCCTCCGGAGAATTGTCCATGACTCCATCATCATCGAGGTCGACATCGATGCTGTAGAAGTGGACGGTGACCCCCGTCTCCTCCACCCTTCCCTCGTTTCTCACGTCGGGCTTGATCTCCAGGGCCATGTTAATAGGCTGCGTGTTGGAGACTCCGTTGGCGCCTTGGAAGGAGAGTCCGGCCATGGAGAGCTCAGGGGTCAGGTCCGAGAAGACCAGGCTTATCTCCGAGTTGTCGTCCATGACCACGGTCTCATTGATGTCCGCATAGAAGGTCTCTCCATTCACCACCTTGGACCCGTTCGCCCCGTAGGTGGAGTTGGACCAGCCCTGGGAGGCGAACCTCTCCTGGGCGAGAGCCCTGTATAGGATGATCGCCTCAGGAGCCTCCACGTGGGTCCCCGTCCACGTGCCCATAAAGAGGTCATCGGACCCTGGAGCAGGTATGAGCTCGAAGGCGAGGGTGTCGGGGTTTAGCCTCTCCAAGGTAATGTTGGCATCCCTTATGGAAGAGCCAGCACCATCGACCGTCAGGACGGTGAGCCACCAGTAGAAGCCCACCTTGGCGTTATCGGCAATCCGCCCCGTCCACCAATCACCGCCAACGAGGAAGGTAACGTTGGTCAACTGCGCATACTGCGTTCCTCGGAAAGTCACGCTGCTGCTCAGGGTCTCATTGAAGGTGACATTCCGGATGTCGAAGTCCAAGGTAGCGGCGCTCCCATCATCGCTCAGGAAGGCCAGCCCCACATTTCCGTCGAAGGCCGGGTCCCAGAGGTAGGAGGTCCCGGTGGCATCGAAGGTCAGGTTGCTGTCGGAGATGGTGACCCCCTTGAGGGAGGCACTGCTGCCCAGCGCCTTAACATCGCCCTGCAGGTTGCCACCCTCGATGCTGATGACCGAGGACTGGTCCCCGTAGATGATGCCCCGACCATACGGGGTGTTGAGCATTAGCTGAGAATCCCAGGTCGACAGTTGGCCGCTGTCGGTGACGTAGACCACCAGCGGCAGGTTGCTGGAGAGGCCGCCGTTCTGGATGGTGAGGCTACCCGTGCCCTCAATGGAAAGGTAGTGTCGACCAGTCTCGTTACCTCCCTGGACGATTGTAAGCTGAGAGCCCACGATGGTCACGTCGCCCGTGACCCTCACGTTCCCGTCCAGCTCGAGGTCGTAGTCTATGACCGTGGTGGACGACCAGACGTAGGTGTTATCCTGGGCGGGCCAGACCAGGTCTCCCAGCTGGGAGGTGACGGTCAGCCGGTTACTCGAGGCATCTAGGGAAGGGTAGGGATTGAAGGAGAGGTCCTGATTGAGGACCTCGCTGGAGAAACTCGTCCTCACCCTGTAGTTTCCGATGAAATAGGAGTTGGGCATCGTGGGGTTGAACACCGAGCTGTTGACCCACTCCGTCAGCAGGGGCACCAGAGCCCTTCCGGTGGAGTTCGTCACGTTGAAGTCTGAGGATGTGGCTCCCAGGAACTCCAGCACCGCGCTGCCGGGCGTGTTGGCTCCCCCGTTGTCAGGGTAGTAGGCCAACTGTCCCGTGGGGAGGATCTGTGACTCCACATAGGTATTCGGCACCACGCTACCAAACCTGTCCACCACCTTGACGTCGAGCCAGCGGTGGATATATATGGTGGCGGAGGAGTCGATCCGTTCGTACGTAACCTCCACGGCCATGTAGTCGAAGTGGACGGACCTTCCCGACCCGTCGTTATTCATGAAGCTGATGTCCAGGAAACGGGCGTCAGCGAAGGTTTCGACATTCGAGAGCGTGGCATTGGCGGTGGTGGTAGTTGGTCCCCCGGTGTCCGAGACCGTGATCACGCTTGTCAGGGACTCTCCCTCCAACCCATACTGGATGGAGTTGGTCCCCGAGTATCCGGCGTCTGTCCAGTATTCCACCGTCAGGCGGGCCCTGACGACCCTCCACTGGCCATCGGCATCAAATTCCTCCAGGTAGAGCCGCTCTCCATCCTCGACGGTGTAGTCGACACCATCATCGGCGGTTATGTCCGCCAGGGGCTCCCCGGTGCTATCCTTCTCTCCCTGCAACGTGGGGAAGGCCGTGAGTGTTAGAATCTGGCTCGTGCCCTGCAGGCCGAGGGCGGGTACCCAATCGTCCGGAGTCACGAGGTCGGACTGGGACTCGTCCAAGGTCATGCCGTATGTGTAGACGTTGGAGGTCCCACCAGCCGCTATCGTGTTGTGCTGTGCTGCATTCGGGTTGAAGTCCACGCCCACATAGGAGTCTATCACCGTCAACGTGGCCGAGTCCTCAAGGGTGATGTTGTACCTGGAATCGGGACCAGGGTCATCGTTGTTCTCGTAGAGTCTGCTTATGTTGGAGTTGACCACCAATACACTGCTGGTGTCCTGGAACGTCATGACGGGGGCATCGTCATTGTCGTCGGGGTTCAGCCCGGTGAAATCGGATATCTCCTGAGTGGTGAAGCCCGTCACCCTGGAGTCCCGGATCTCCACGACCGCGTCTCCCGTGGTCGTCAGGGTCCCAGGATGTTTGATGAGGGAGTTGTTCCTCAGGGTCAGGTCTCCTGCCACGGTGATGTCCAGCTTCAGGTAATCCGAGAGCTGGTTGGGCTCCGTGGTCAGAAAGCTGTTGTCCAGGATGAGAGTCCCGTGCCCCGATCCACCCGTTCGTATCTCCAGATGGTAGATGTGATTGCTGTCCTCCAGAAAGACGAGACCGCCGTTGTCGATCTCCAGGAGGGCCCCTGACTCGATGGTGACGTTCCCATCTACCTTGAAGATGATGCCATCATACACATTATCGGTGCCTGTGACCGTCCAGTCGCCATCGACGACGACGATGATCGCGGAAGCCTGCTCAACATTCCAAACACCGGCCAGGACGGTCAGAAGGAACATCGTAGTGAGAACCAGCACCCCAGCCCTGGGAAAAGGTCGCCTTTCACGTGGCATCATTCGTTTAGCCTCCAAATGCTGTTTTCCGGGCACAGAATCTGCTTCATAGTCCCCCAGTTCAACTTCCGTGGCGGCTTTGTTGCCTGAGAAGCGTATTTATACGTTCTTTGACGATTCTCAAAGAGTATAATTAGGTGGAGTGGGAATCACTTCCTCTTGAGTATCTTTTTGAGGCCCTTCTTGGTCTCCTCCGGCTGTTCGTCCATGGGCTGGCCACAGGCATAGCACATGACGGCGTCGGCACTAATCATGGTCCCGCAAGCAGGGCAGGGAATCTCCGCCTCCTCTTCCCCCTCGGCTCCTTCCTTCAATTGGTGGCCGCAGGCGTAGCAGATGACGGCGTCGGCAGAGATGAGGGTCTGACAGCCGGGACACAGGATTTCCCCCTCACCGGGTTCCTGGGGGGCCTCGCCCTCAGCCTCAACAGGTGCTTCGGCACCCTCCTCGGCCTCCGGCGCGGGCTCCGCTTCCGTTGCTTCCTCAGCGGCGGCAGCCTCCGCCTCTTCGGTAGCCTCTTCCTCAGGGGGAACCTCCTCGGTGGGCTCGGGCTCCGGGACCTCGACGCGCTGTTCCGGGAGCTCTCCCTTCTCCAGGAGATCCCTCTCCAGCTCGAGGAGCCTCTTGCCTTCTTGGGACAATCGCTCCCTCTCCAAGGTCATGGACTGTCTCTCGCGGGCAAGCTCCTCTTCAAGCTCGGACATCCTCTGAACCTTGGTGGAGAATTCCTCCAAGGTCTTCTTGAGGTCCTCGTGAATCTGAACGATCTCTTTCTCCTTGGCTACCAGCTTCTCCTTAATGGTCGCCAGCTCCTTGGACTCCTCCTTGAGGGCAACCTCCCTGGAGGCCAGCTCCTCCTCCCGGGCTAGAAGCTTTTCGTGTCTCTCGTTTATCTTCTTCTCCCGGGCCTCAATCTCCGCGTGTGACTTGTCGAAGGCCTTCCTCCTCTTCTCAAAATCCTGCTCCTTCCGGTTTACCTCCCTCTCCCGGGCCTCTAGGCCCTTCTGGAGGGACTCGATGGAGGCCTTCTCCTTCGCCAGTTCATCCTGTTCCCTCTGAACTTCCTCCGATCGAGCGTTGAGGGCCTCCCGCTCCGCCTCAAGGCGGTCTTCCCTCTCCTTGAGCTCGGACTCCAGCGTCTTAAGCTCCGCCACTTTGTTCTGTATGAGATCCCAGACCTCTCCTTGCTGCGTAGCCAAGGGCTCACCTTCTTGCGTTCGCCTGCGATTTTCCGCTTCGGCTTAAGTAGATTTGCCTATCAGTCTCAGGGGTGAGAATTTCCATCCAAAAGCCGGCCTGGGGCCCTTCAGAGACTCATGGACTCGAAGATGGGTCCCAGCACCGCAAGGCCCGAGTTTCCCACCTCCAGAAGGTGTCTCTCCATGCTGTGCCTGCAGGCTCTCATCTTCTCCACCTGTAGGTAGCGAACTAGCTTGCCTTGGTTCCGGTCGATGCCCAGCATGATGATGCCATCCACTAGGAAGCCCTCATTCCCCAGGAGCTGGCTCTCTCCAGCCGAGGACCGCTCCATCACTACGAAGGAGATGAGGTTGTGGTCCCTGAGCCTCTTGAAGAAGTAGAACATCCTCTTCCTGATGTCCTCCCCGCCGGGCATCAGGCTGTAGAGGGCGCCCAGGGAATCGAGGGCAAAGACGGTGAACCTCTTCTTGTGGACCTTCTTGTAGTGCGCTATCATCTTCTCCATGAACCCGAGGTAGTCCGTCTGGTCGGACTCATCCATGATCTGGTCTATCTCCCTGAGGTCCGTGAAGTCGGATATCTGCATGTTGAGGGACACCTCCACACCGAGGCTGTCCATGTTCTTCAGATGAGATTGAACCGTCTCCTCCAGGGTGGTGTACAGGCCGAACTCCCCCGTCCGTTTGAGGTACTGGGACATCACCGTATAACAGAAGGCGGACTTCATCGCCCCTGGCGGCCCCGTGACGAGGATGACCTTTGGCGGTGCAATGTCGGTTCTGAATACCTTGTCCAGTCCAGGAATCGAGTTCTTGAACATTGATTCATCGCCGCTGGTTTTCAGATGGGGGGTTCCCAAGAGTCGATATAACCGTATCGTTTTCATTATCCAATTTGATGGTAGCCAGTCATGTTGGGGTATCGTCGTGGACTTTTCTGCCTTTGAAGTGGCCGAGATGGCGGGAGCCGTAGTAGAGGTGCTGTGAAGGAGAGCTCTCTCCCGCGTCTGAATGCCGCCAAGCGAACATCTCGCGATTCGAACGGGCGGCGTGACATTTATCACGCCTCGGAATTTCGTGGACAATTATTTAAGCGACAAGCATCCTAGCGCGCACCGACACCCTGAGGTGACGTTGATTGGCCCGCACCGATACTAGGAAGTGTCCCCTTTGTGGAGCTCTCCTACAAGCAGATTCGACGATGTGTCCCAACTGTGAGACAGACACTTCCCTGTTCGACCTGGAGGGTGGCAGCGAGAACTTGGCCGTCATAAAGAGCTCGAAATCCCTGGACGACCTGCTGGCCTCTGTTCTGGACGATTGGCAGCCTAAATCGCCAAAGAAGAGCGTCAAGGATGAGAGCCTCGACGATCTGAACCTTAACCTCCCGGAGGAGCCTCCGGACAAGCCGAAGCTGGAACTAGATATCTTGGAGGAGGATATCCTCGGGAAGGAGGAGCCTAAGGCCATGACCTTCGAGTGCCCCGGTTGCGGAGCCGAGGTGGACGAGAAGGCCACCAAATGCCCGTCCTGTGGCGCCCTTTTTGCCGAAGGAGAGACCTTCGAATGCCCTGTGTGCGGATCGGGCGTGTCCATTGACTCCTCCAGCTGTCCCCACTGTGGTGTTCGCTTCGTTGACGAGACGTCCTCGCAAGAGGCCACAGGAATGGCTCAGGCGGAGCTGGAGGGTGCTGACGGGCTTGATAGCATCGACGTCTCTAAGGGTCTGGAGAGGCTCCCGCAGAGGCGGGGTTCTAGGGTCCCGAGGCAGGAGGCATCTTCAGAGACCGGCGAGGTCGTCGGAGCGGTGATGGCGAGGTACCGGAACATTCGTCAGGAGAACCCCCTCCTGGCAGGCGGCAGTGGCAACCTTCAGACCTCACTCCAAGAGCAGGTCCAGAACCTCAAGCCCTTAGTGTCGCTGGCGAGGAGGCTGCGCATTCCTGTGAACGATACCCAGAGGGTGATTGCCCAGGCGACGAAGCGGGCAAAGGCCCGGGACCTGGGCGGAGCCGTCAAGCTGGCATGGGGTGCGAGGATCGCCCTCGAGCAGTCCGTAGCCCTCCAGGTAGCCCAGCGTCTCGACCTCCTGAGGAAGAACTTGGAGGCTCATAAGGCGAAGGGGAATCCCTTTCCCGTCGCAGAGACCCTCGTCGAGGAGGCCATCAAGGAGGTTACGGAGGGCGGCCTCGATAGCGCCTTTGAAAAGCTGCGGCTTGCCAAGGAGGATGTGGCCTCCAGGTCTAGCGGCCACAGCGAGGCGCGATATGCCCTGCAAGCTGCGGAGGCGCTCGTGAAGGATGTATCCCATCTGGGAGTTAGGGTGGAGGGTTTCAAGGACATCCTATCGCGGGGGAAGAAGGCCCTCAAGATAGGGGACTGGGAGACGGCATCCCAGCTGGCGATCACGGCCCAGGAGAAGGCGATGGAGGCCATTCGGGGAGGCCTCGCAGCCGAGATGAAGAGGGCCAAGCAGATGGTGATGGAGCTGAAGATGCAGGGGGGAGACGTGAAAGCTCCCATCGAGCTCCTCAAGCAGGCCAGTGCCAGCATCAAGGAGAAGAGCTACGGCGATGCCCTCAAGTATCTGAAGATGTTCAAGGCCAGGATTAAGACCAGATGACTACTCCATGATGGCCTTTGTGGCCATGAGCCGGCCGTTCTCAAAGTCAAGGGTGAAATATCCCCTCTCGTGCTTCGCCTTCCTCATCTTGACGCACCTGAGGCGCAGCTGCACATCAGACTCTCCCACCTCGAACTGCTTCAAGAGGATGATGCCATCTGCCATGAAGTCCACGCCGTGATCCGTCAGCCTCTGGCTTCCGAAGGGGATCTCGGAGACGAGGAAAGCCGTCACATCCAGCTCCTTCAGGAAGCCGAACAGGTGAAAGAGCTGCCTCCTGGGGTTCAGGGCAGTCTCCAGCGTGTAGAGGACGTCCAGGGAGTCCAGGACCATGAGGGAGTAGGAGGATGCCCTCACGGCTTCCTCCACGATGCCTTTGAAGATGGCCAACCAGTCCCTATCAACCTCCCCCTCTGAGAGCTCCAGCCGTATCTTGCCCATGTCCAGCAGGTAGAGTTCCGACTCGCGGAAGTCCCCCATGCCCATCTGCGCCATGGCAGCCTTAAGGTCCTCCCCGCTCTCCTCGAGGGTTATGTACAGGCCCTTCCGGCCGTTGCGAGAGTTGTGATAGAGGATGTGGAAGGCCAGGGACGTCTTCATGGTGCCGGGGCTTCCGCACAGGAGGACCACGCTACCCTCCGGGATGCCACCTCCCAGGGCCTCGTCCAGTCCCACCACATATGTGGGAACAGTACTCATCGTCCCGAGGGTTTTGTTCTCTGGCTATATTATGGTGGTGACTCCATTATGCGAAATGACAAGAAGTCATACCAGGCGGAAAACCTCCATCTCCCGTTCGAGGATCTTCAGCTCCCTCTCCGAGAGCGCCCTGGGGCTCAGGGAGACTAGGAGGGTGGCCTCCGTCTGGGACGCAAGGTCCACCAGACGCCTCAGGAACCTCAAAACGGCGTTGAAATTGTTGTTGTCCACCAAATACTCCACCCCATCGATCATGACCACCGCGCTCGGCACCTCCCGGGCATGCACCTCGATGGTGTACATTAGTCTCTCCAAGGACGGGGCGACGACCTCGTAGAGGTCTGAAGGCGATGCCCTGTCCGCCAGCCAGAGGAGCCTTGCTGCCTTCAGGCCCTTCTCCCTGATCAGGCGCTCCGGGTTGGCCCGAGTAACCACGAGGCCCTTGTCTCCCTTCCCGAGGCGTTTGAAGAGCTCGACGACATGCTCTGGCTTCTCCTCCTCCAACAGGTACGCCTTGCCCGGCTCGATCTTCTCCGCCTTCAGAGGTTCCGAAACGGGAATACCGGTTCGTGTTGGGCCTGGAGACATCCCACGATGCTTCGGCATCTTGAGAGTGCCGGTAGCCACCAGGAGGATGGCCAAGAGGAGGCCACCCACCACGATGGCTACGAGGAGGAGCCATTCGTAGCCTCCAGGGTTGCCGCCGTTCGTCGAACCCCCCACGGATACGCTCTTCTCCACCCGGTTATTGGTTCTGTCTAGGTCTATGATCTCTTCATCAGGGTCAACCATCGCGACGAGAAGATGGTCCCCAACGGAGGCGGTCCAAGATATCTCCACCGACGCCTTCCCTCCCTTCGGAAGCAGTTGGACGATGACGGAATCGACCAGGTCGCTTCCCTGATACAGGGCTACCTTGACATTGACGGCGTCCTTGCTCCCTCCGTTCCTGACGACTATCCTCACCTTGACGGTTTCTCCCGCGGATGGGTTTGCCTTGGAGAAGGTGACGTCGTCTGTCAGCACCATCGGGTCCGCCATACCGACGCCGATATCCAGGTACAGAACCCTGCTGTAGGAGCTGTTGACCCTCGAGGTGGCCTCGACTTCCACCCTCTCAGTCGTCTCAAGGACCGCGTTTTCAGGTACCAGGATGGTGACGTTCACCGAAACCGTCTCACCGACATCGACCGCTATGAGGAAGGGGGAGACGTCAACCGACCAGTTGGAGGGAGTGGAGGCCCTCAGGTCGACATCTTCTGGGAAGTTGCCCCTGTTGGTGACGGAGACAGTGTAACTCACGGACGTGCCCGGCTCGGACTCCTTGACAGGGGCGTCCGCCCCCAGGTCCAGGCTCATCTTTCTCTTGGGATACAGGAAGACCTGACCCAAGGTGCTGTTGGGTGCGGGAGTGATGGTGGAGTGGGTAAGCACGACCGTTACGTTGTAGGTGCCTACGGGGCTCTCAAAGGTGGTGTACAGATTCAGGTTGATAGTGAGGACTCCGGCGCAGCTGCTGAAGGACTGTCTCCACCAGGCGATGTCGATGTGGGCGTCCGGAGAGCCCACGTAGTCTACCGAAGGAGGGTAGAGCTTGGCGGTCACGTTATAGGTCCCGCCTGCGTCGCAGAGGACCTCCTGCTTCACCTCCACGAAGTCGTTGAACCCATCATCGTCGCCGTCCAGGGCGGTCAGGATGAGATTCCCTAGACCTACACCTTGGACCATGGGGATGAGTGTAATTGTCAGGAGCATGACGAAAAGGGCTGTGCTTAGTCGCCTAGCAGATGGAAACGAAGGCATGGCTCTACCCTTGCCCTCCAACTTTCTGGCCCTTCTCGCATAAACCTTGGCGTGCGGATATCAAAAGGGAGAACCTCAGGGCCTATAGACGTCCATCTCGCCCTCGAGGATCTTGAGTTCCCTCTCCTCCAAGGTGGCAGGGTTGATGGGCAGTATGAAGGTGAACTCGCTCTCAGAGATGTCGTCGATCAGCCGCCTGATGAACCTCAGGACTCCCTCGAAGCTGTTGTTGCTCTTCAGATAGTCCAGTCCGTCGAGCATCACCACTCCCTGGCCCCCGGTCACCATGAGGGTCTCCACCCTGTGCATGAGCCTTTCCAGCACGGGCTCCACTGTCCTTTCCGACGAATCGGTCCTGTCCGTCAGCCAGAGGATCTCCGCCGTCTTTATGCCAAACCTGTCCCTGACCCTTGAGGGATTTATACGTGTGATGAGCAGTCCTCTCAGGTTCCTCACCCTCTGGGCGAAGACGCTGTAGGCGACCTCAGGCTTCTCCTCCTCAATGAGGTAGCTGTGACCTGGAAGGGGATCCAAGGAAGCTCTGGGAGGTGCGCTTACAGGAGTACCGCTCGATTCCTCCCCCAGGGCCTCACGGGCGAGGGTCAGGTCAACGGGCTTCTTCAGGGCCAGGGCGTAGGCAAGGACCCTGTTGAGGGCTCCCTCCAGCTCCCTCATATCGAGGGTGAACCGCTCGGCAATGTGCTTCAGCACCCGTGCCGGGCAGGAGGCGTCTCTGGACGAGAGCAAAACTTTCAGGTAGGCCAACCTGGTCTTGAGGTCGGGAGGCTGCAAGTCAGTGACGAGCCCCGACTCGAACCTGGAAACCAGGCGAGGGGCGACATCCCGCATCTCCGAAGGATGGCGATCAGCCGCCAGGACGAGGGGTCTTCCCTTGGCATGCAGATCCTCGAAGAGGTCGAAGAGTTCCTCCTGCACTCGTCTCTTGCCCTGGATGTCCTGAAGGTCGTCGAGGATGAATACGTCTAGCTGGCGGAAGCTCTTCCGAAGCTCGAAGATTCGGTCCTGCCGCTCGGCCTCCTCCAGCTCCATCATGAAACGCCGCGCCGACAGGTATCTCAGCTTCGTCTTCGGCGCCCGCTCCAGCATGCG
>JBHHZZ010000010.1:0-39173 GCA_046758325.1 Thermoplasmata archaeon
AGGTCTCCACGGGAGCGAGAACACGGACCTCAGGATGGAGAAAGGGCTGCAGGTATGAGCTTGTGAACGGAACCCCAAGGGCGAAAACTTCACCGAGTCTGTGCAGATTGCGCAAGTATCCGAGTAACGCGTTCAGAGGTCTCTCGCCCGCCCGGTCCCAATAGCGCCACTTAGGATCCAGCGCAAGTCGACGACCAGGGCGCCCTCGTCCTCCCCCCCGCACGTCTGTACTAGAGAGGACGACAAACGGGACCTGCCGAACACGGTGCGCAGCTTGCTCTGCGCTCACTCCCCAGGACTCAGCCAGTTCTCCCAGTGGTTTATTCAGCGTAGCAGATTCAAAGAGACCTTCCATCTCTTAACTATCATGAGTCGATGAAGTACTTAAAGCTTTGCACGAGAGCCTCGCACCTTCGTCCCTTCAATGGGAGACGGGCTCCCGATGTTGAATTCCTCAACATCTATAAGCCCTGGTCTGCGATACTGGCATGCGGGCTCGTGGGGTAGCGGACTATCCTGTCGGCCTTCGGAGCCGAGGACCTGGGTTCAAATCCCAGCGGGCCCGTTTCCTAACCCGTCCCTCGTCCGTTATTATATACCCGTTCCGGGCCATTGACGATGCATGGCGACCACTGATTCGCGAGGAGACTGGCCCCGGACGTTATTTGTAGAGAGACCGGAACTATTCCTGCCCTTCCTTGAACAGGCCAAAGGGAAGGCCAAAGAGGAAGTGGAGGCCCTCTCGAAGGTGATGAAGGAAAAGGGAGTGCCGAAAGGAGGAAGGGTATTGGATCTAGGCTGCGGAATCGGCCGACACTCTGTCCCACTGGCGAAACGTGGTCACGAGGTCGTAGGCTTGGACCTGTCTCCCGAATTCATCAGACGAGCGAAGGCCTACGCGAGGGAACAGGGGGTAACGGAATCTACCTCATTCGAAGTCGGCGACATGCGTCGAATCGCCTCAGTTCTCAGGGGCCAGAGCCCTTTTGACGTGATTATCAACATGTGGACCTCCTTGGGATATTACGGCGAGGACGTCGACAGAGAAGTCCTGAGGCAGCTCGCCCGTCTTGCTGCCGCAGGTGGGGTCTTGCTTCTCGAGATGGGCAACCGGGATGGGATTCTGCAGCAGTTCCGCGATCGTGACTGGGATGCTGCGGGGGATATTGTCCAGTTGGTGACACGCCGGTACGAACCGGATCGCTCTTACATGGTCAATGAATGGGCGTTCTACCGCCGGGAGGGAGAGGACCTCAGATTCCTAGGTAACTTGACCGTGGACCACCGCTTCTACGCCGCCGATGATCTGAGGGAGTTGGTGGAATCGGCGGGCTGGGTGGTAGAGGATATCTACAGTGGGTTGGGCCTGGAGCCTCTAGACCCAAGGTCGCCCAAGACGCGAATGCTACTGGTGGCGAGGAAGGGCGAACCCAGCAGCGAAACCACCGAGGAAGGTTAAAATAAGCCGACTCGCTACGTCAAATGTCGAAGGTGTTCTCCTTGAACGCCCCTGTTATCGTCAGCGCGGTTAGGACCCCCATCGGGAAGTACGGCAGGGCTCTGAGGGACGTTCCTGCGCCTAAGCTGGGAGCTCTCGTGGTGCGGGAGACTATACAAAGAGCAGGCTTGGATCCCATTGATGTCGAGGAGGTCATCATGGGCAACGTAATCCAGGCTGGTCTTGGGCAGAATCCCGCGCGCCAGGCAGCCCTCTTCGGAGGCCTTCCGGACAAGGTTGGTGCAGTGACGGTCAACAAGGTCTGCGCCTCAGGCCTCAAGGCGGTCTGCTTTGCGTCGGACTCCATCAGGACCGGGGACCAGGACGTCGTCGTCGCCGGCGGGATGGAGAACATGAGCCGCGCCCCTTACCTCCTCATGAGGGCCCGATGGGGGTATCGCCACGGCAGCGATCAGCTACTAGACGCCATGGTGCATGACGGCCTCTGGGACGTGTACAACGATTTCCACATGGGCATCACTGGCGAAGTCGTGGCGGAGAAGTATGGCATTACCCGCGAGGAGCAAGACGAATTTGCGTATCATAGTCACATGAAGGCCCAGCAGGCCATCAAGTCGGGAAACTCCAGGGAAGAAATCGTCCCCGTCCCCTTGGAAGACCTCGAGAGCGAGACGCCTTTCGAAGTCGACGAAGGGGTCAGACCCGACACCTCGCCAGAGAAGCTCTCCCGTCTGCCACCAGTCTTCAAGGAGGGTGGTACGGTGACCGCTGGTAACGCCTCGCAACTTAGTGATGGGGCGTCAGCCCTGCTGGTCGCCTCCGCCAACCGGGCGGAAGAAATGGGTCTCAAGCCCATGGCCAGAATCCTGGGCTACGCCACCGGGGGTGTGTCGCCGAAGTATGTGATGGAGGCCCCGATTCCCACCGTTCACGCGTTGCTTGAGAAGTTGGACGTGGCGATTCAGGACTTCGACCTCTTCGAGCACAACGAGGCCTACGCGGCAGCCTCCATTGCCGTAGTCCGGCAGCTGAACATTCCCATGGACAGGCTGAACGTCCGAGGCGGTGCCGTGGCTCTTGGTCATCCCCTCGGTTGCAGCGGCGCGCGCATCCTCACCACCCTCCTCCACGCCATGAAGGAGAGGGGTGCCAAGAGGGGTCTAGCCACCCTCTGCCTGGGAGGCGGTAACGCCGTGGCCATGGCGGTGGAGTCCATCTAGGTCGCGGATGGAGATCCGGGCGGCCGCCCGCAAAAGGCTTTTAGGTCCGACAGCTATTATTCATGATTTCACAGGGTGCCGCCATGATAAGGCCCATTACCAAGCAGTACTCCAAGGAGGAGGTCCTCGATCTGATGGAGGACCTCGTTCGAACATGGTTCGACAGGAAGTTCAAGAGGCTGACGGAGCCCCAGGCCTACGCTGTCCCCCTCATCCATCGAGGGGAGAACGTCATCGTGTCCTCCCCCACAGGCTCCGGAAAGACGCTGACGGCCTTCCTCTCCATCATCAATGAACTCTACAGGCTTCAGAGGCAGGGCCAGCTGGAGGACAAGATCTACTGCCTCTACGTATCCCCCCTGAAGGCCCTGGCCAACGACATCAACAAGAACCTCAATGAGCCCCTGCGGGAGATGGACGCCCTGGCCCGGGAGCTTGGCCTCGATCCGCCCCGGATAAAGGTCGCCGTTCGTTCCGGCGATACCTCCTCCAGCGAGAGACAGAGGCAGTCCCGTAGGCCACCGCACATCTTCATCACCACGCCTGAGTCCCTGGCCATCGTCCTGTCGACTCCCATCTTCAGCAAGAGGTTCAGGGATGTCCAGTGGGTCATCCTGGACGAAATCCACGAGGTGTGCTCCAACAAGCGAGGGGTCCACCTCTCCCTGAGCCTGGAGAGGCTGCGGGAACAGGTCGGTCGCAACTTTCTCCGCATAGGCCTCTCGGCCACCATCGCCCCCATGGAGGAGGTGGCCAAGTTCCTGGCTGGCTATGAGAACGGCCAGCTCAGGCCGATGAACGTGGTGGAGGTCGAAACGAGGAAGAGGCTCGACATGAGGGTCCTCTGCCCCGTTCGGGACATGACGGCCCTGCCCTTTGAGCTGGTCAACGCCCGGATGTACGACCTGCTGAAGGGGATGGTAAGCGAGCACAGGACCACCCTGGTCTTCACCAACACTCGAAGCGGGACGGAACACGTCTCCTTCAAGCTCAAGGAGAGGGGCGTGGAGGACCTGGAGGCTCACCACGGCAGCCTGAGCAAGTACGTCCGCTTGGATGTGGAGGACAAGCTGAAGAGCGGCAAGCTCAAGGCAGTCATCTGCTCCACCTCCCTGGAGCTGGGCATCGACATCGGCTACATCGACCTCGTCTGTCAGATCGGGAGCCCCAAGTCTATCGCCAAGGGTCTGCAGAGGATTGGGAGGGCCGGCCATGCCTATGGGGGCGAGAGCGTGGGTCGTCTGATCGTCTTCGACAACGATGACCTCCTGGAGTGCGCGGCCCTGGTCAAGGGCGCCTATGAGAACAGCATCGACAGGGTGGACATACCTGGAAATTCCCTTGATGTGCTGGCCCAGAGCCTGGTGGGGATGAGCCTGGAGAAGCGCTGGGGGATCGAGGAGGCCTACGAGCTGGTTCGGCGGTCCTACTGCTACCGCGACCTGCCCCGGGAGGACTTCATGGAGGTCCTGAGGTACCTGTCCAGCAGGAACCCGGACGTCAGCGTCTACGCAAAGATATGGCTGGACGAGGAGGAGGGAAGGTTCGGCAGGAAGCGGGGAAGCAGGATGATCTACTTCACCAACGTGGGGACCATCCCGGAGGAGGGCAGCTATCACGTGTACACGCAGAGGGGAGTCCCCATCGGTGAGCTCTCGGAGAAGTTCGTGGAGTACCTGAGCCGCGGCGACGTCTTCGTCCTCGGGGGCAGGACCTATCAGTTCGAGAGGATTCGGGGAATGACGGTCTACGTGAAGGACGCTTCCGGGAGGCGACCCACGGTGCCTTCCTGGACGGGGGAGATGCTGCCCAGGAGCTTTGACCTCTCCTTTCAGGTCGGGGCCCTCAGGAAGGAGGCCCTCAGGATTGCGGACGACCTGGGCGAGGAGGCCGCCCGGAGATGGCTCGTGAAAGTCTGCCGCGTGGATGAGGGGTCCGCAAGGAGCGCTGTGAACTATCTGCTGGAGCAGCAGGCCATCATCGCCGCCATTCCCTCGGAGGACCTGGTCCTCATAGAGGGCTACATCGACATGAAGGGGAACAGGAACGTCATCTTCCACTACTGCTTCGGCCGCAGGACCAACGATGCCCTGGCCAGGGCTTACGCTTTCGCCCTTTCCAATGCCCTCGGCTGCAACGCCCGCATCTCCGTGACGGATGACAACTTCATGGTGACTGTCCCCAGGCGGGTCGAGTTGGAGGACGTTATAGGTCTCGTGAAGAGTGCCGACCTGGAGGACCTACTGAGGCGGGCCGTCAGGAACACGGAGCTCTTCAAACAGCGCTTCCGCCACTGCGCCACTAGGAGCTTCATGGTCCTCAGAAACTACCGCGGCCACGACGTCTCCGTCGGAAGGCAACAGCTGCGATCCCAGAAGGTTCTGGACTGGTTGCACGAGCTAGAGAACTTCCCCGTGATCAAGGAGACCTACAACGAGATCCTCAACGAGGTAATGGACATCCGCCACGCTAAGGAGGTGCTCACGGGCATCGAGGAGGGCCGCATAAGGGTCCACATCTCCCAGTGGTCCAACGTCCCCTCGCCCCTGGCCCACAACGTCGTTCTCCTGGGCATAAGCGACATCGTCCTCATGGAGGACAGGAGCGCCTTGCTGAGGGAGCTTCACCGACAGGTCCTCAAACGTGTGGTCCCGGAGGAGCAGCTCCGGGAGGTGCAGTTCACAGAGCAGCAGGTGGAGGAGTACTTCCGGAAGAAGGTGCCCTGGGTCGACTCCAAGAGAGACATCCCGCTTGTCCTGGAGAAAGCCGGGGCCCTCAACCTGCTGCGGCAGAAGGGGAGTAACATCTACGACTACTGTACCGTAGATCTGGAGGTGGCAAGGAAGTGGTGCGAGGAGTTGGTCCAGGAGGGCAAGGTGGCCTCAGTGTGGATTCCCAAAGGGATCCTGTGGTGTTCAACGGAGGAGGTACCCACATACGCGGCCGTGTACGCCCGTCGCTCCCGAACGAGGACCCTGGACAGGAAGGTGTTGGACCTGCTGGCGGAACAGACCCGGACGGCGAAGGACCTGTCCAAGGAGCTGAAGGTCTCCCGGGTGGAGCTCAATGACTCCCTCCGGAGGCTTGAGAGGTCGTACGAGGTGGCCCGCACTGGACTTGTGGAGCCCGCTTACACCCTCAGAGAGGTGGAGCCCGAGGGGTTCGAGAGGGCCCTGGATCGCCTCGTCCTGCGCCTCTTGGGATTCAAGGGACCATTGACCCTTGATGAGCTGGCCTATGAGCTTGACCTGAAGGAGGACATCGTGAGGGAGGTCCTCAACGGCCTTGAGAACGAGGGCATGGCGTCCTCGGGTCACTTCGTGGTGGATGAGGGATACCAGTACATGCTGTCCCGGGACCTCAGGGAGCTTGAGTCGGGAGAGGAGGACCGGCCCACCCTGGATGATGCGGCCGTGAGAGGCTTCCTCCAGCGCAAGCAGTTCAGGCAGCTGGGGAGCATCGAGGAATATTTCGAACTATTCCTGGAGGCAGGGATGATCTACGACATCTTCCAGAGGGTCAAGGACTTCAGCATGGATGAGTGGTACCGCCTGAGGGAAGATGGCGAGATTATCGAGGGAAGGTTCCTCGCGGGACGGGTCCGATACGTCAAGCGAGAGGATGCTCCCCTCTTCGCCTCCGCTTACCGCCGGACCAGCCTTGGAGACTTCGAGAAGCGGGTTCTCGAGGTCATCACCGGATCCGACGGCCTGGACATGGAGCAGATCGCCTCCGCCCTTCGGGAGGAGAGGGCAAGGGTGAAGGAGGCAGTGGACAGCTTGGACAGAAGCCTATACATCATACGAAAGTTCACGGGCACCGATGCCTGGACATCGAAGAACACCTACATAGGCTTCAATCCTGGGCCCGGGATGAGGGGTGCCAGGGAAGAGATCATCAAGAGGTTTCTGAAGGGTTACGGCCCCTCAACCTTTTCCGACGTAAAGGGCTACACCGGATTCCCCCTGGCCGAGGTGGAGCAGAACTTGGACCGACTGGTGGAGGACGGCATCGTCACCAGAATCCTGGTTAGGGGTAAGGAAGACGCGGAGATGTACCTCCTCACGGAGGAGCTGGAGGAGCTCAGTGCGGCCCCGGAGGGAGAGCCCACCGACAGGCTGAGAATCCTCTCCCTATACGATCCCTGGATCCAGCCCATGTGGGCGGAGGTGACCAGCCGGTACGGAGAGGGCTGGATATTCCCCGTGGTGAAGGACGGCGTGCTGGCAGGGATGGTGGAGAAGTGGCAGATGAGCGGATGCATAGAGATAAGGGAGGTAGAGCTGAAGGACCCCTCCCTCCTGCCGGAGCTCCTGTCGGCCATTCAGGAGATGATGGCCTACTACCGCCAGCTCGGCTACGAGATAGTCAGGATCACCCGGGCCTTCGGAAAGCCCGTCACAGACATGGACTCGATGAAGCCCTTCCTGAAGGCCGGTTACCATCTTCTCTCCGACTTCCTGGCTTGGGGAGACATGGTGCCCGACCAGTACACATGGGAGGAGGTCTTCAGCTACGTCTTCTACAAGCAGGGTCTCCATCCTCAGAGCAAGTTCAGGGACGTATTCGAGGCGTTGGAGGCCCTGGGAAGCATGAGGTCGGATTTCGAGGCCATGCTGAAGGTTCGAAGGTTCACGCCCTTAGAAGACCTCTTCAGGAAGGGTTTCCTGGCTAGAGGACTCCTCATCCCTGACTACTGGAGTTACTGCACTGAGGAGGATCTGGAACTCTACAAGGCGGCAAAGGCCGTTCCCCTGGACGAGGAGATGGAGGAGGTCCTGGAGGTGCTGAAGGAGAACGAACCCATCTCCAAGGCCCGCCTGATGGCCCTCTCGCCCCTGCCATATGAATCCGCGGAGAAGGCCCTCAGGAGGCTCTACAAGGCCCTCTACGTAACGAGGGACCCGAAGGGCAGATACAGGAGTGTGGGGGACGCGGGAATCGAAGCCGATGAGGCCAGGAGACGGGTGCTGAGAAGGATAGTGGAGAGCTTCGGAATTTTCAGCGCCGAAAACCTCGGGGCCTACACCCGGTTCCGCTTCAACATGGCCGAGGTCAGGTCGATGCTGAGGGAGCTGGAGAGGGAGGGGATTCTCATGAAGGGCTTCCTGGTCAGAGGGGAGCCCACGGTCTTCTGGGCCCTCAGGGACGGCCTCCTCGGAAAGGTGAAGTTCGAGGGGCAATTCATCCTGACGCCCCAGGATAACCTCTCCCTGTACCTCAGGAGCTTCCTGCAGCAGCGGTGGAGGATGGGCGTGTGCTACGCGACCTTTGATGGTCCCAGGGTCATCGCCGCCTTCAAGGCCAGGAGAAAGGGAGACGAGCTGGTCATCACGGATTTCGAGGGGGACTCGAGAGCCCGGGAGATGCTGAGGTCCTTCTCCCTGAAGAACGATGTGAGAGTAAGAGAGGACACCCAGGTGGCAGATGAGTGGGAAGTCATCCAGTGGTACGAGCGGATGTACGGTGGTTCCCGTACCTCCTAGGGCTCGAGGATGGCGGTGGCCTCAATTTCGACCAGCATTTCGGGATGGATGAGGCGAGAAACCTCTATCATGGTGGTGGCGGGCCTCGTCTTGCCAAAGAATTCCTGATGGGCCTTGCCATACTCCTGCCACCCTGTGATGTCGGTGACGTAGAGCCTCGTGCGGACGACGTTCTCAACCCCGGCTCCCGCCTTCCTGAGCGCCGCCAAGACGTTCTCTATGGCCCTCCTCGTCTGCAGGTAGGCATCCCCCTCTGCGACCACGTTTCCCGCTGAATCGGTGGCGGTGGTGCCAGATACCTCTACCAGATTCCCCGCCACGATGGCCCTCGAATAGCCTACCTCGTCCTCCCAAGGCGCGCCGCTTGAGATCCTCCTCATTGTCTGCCTCCTAGAGCACGATGGTGCTCGATTCGCAAATACCTTCTCCCGCGGAACGCCGCGACGGAGATGACGGTGCAACATATCTCTAACGATTGAATGTAAGGTTAAAGGGGGAAGGCAGAGGTTGTAAGTAGGGATTAGCATGGCAGTCAGCATAGCATTGGGATTGATAGCAGGCTTCGTCGCAGTATTGATAATGACCCTCCTCATGGCCCCCATGATGAAGAAGGGCCCAGGAGTGTCGCAGTTCATGGCCGCGAGGTTGAGTAAGGGGCAGCCGACGGACAAGGGATCCATGATGGGAGGGATGCTGCTTCACCTGGCCTACGGGACGGGAATGGGAGGTGTCTACGCAATAGGATCATCGGCCTTGAGCCTCGTCATCATCAGTCACATCGTCAATGGATTGCTGTTTGGAGTCCTCCTCTTTATCATTGCCGTCCTCGTGGTGACGCCCCTTTCGAAGGCTCCCATGAAGGAGATGCCCAAGTCGATGATGGGAGCCTTCCTCGCCCTCCATCTGGTGTACGGACTGGTCCTGGGAGCCGTCATTGTCTGGCTGTCAGGGGCCACCGCCTTCTAGGGATACAAAGCTGAAATATCAGGCTGGCCATGGGAGGCCGTGAACCACGCCTTCTACGCAGCGGCAGCGGTAGGCATCGGTCCGGCCCTCCTCCTCATGTTCTACTCCCTTCGCCGCTACGAGTATCCCTACGTGAAGAAGGCGCTCTTCCGGAATGACCGCCTCTTCCTCAGCTTCGCCATTGGAATGATCTTCGGCGTGGCCTCGGCGGTCCTCTTCAACGCCTTCCGAATCGAGCTGTTCACCACCGCCCTGATCGTCCTTCTGGCCATGGCCCTCTTCGACGAGTCCTTCAAGCTGGTGTATCTGAACCTGAAGACCTTCCAGAAGAAGTTTGACACTGTGTTCTACGGCTCCTCTCTGGGCCTAGGAATGGCCGCGACCTTTTCCATGGCCCTCGCCTTCCAGACCTTCGTCAATCCCACGGACCCCTTCAACCCTATCGGCGTCCTGCTCCTGGTGACCCTATCCATCGCTCTGAACTCCCTGCATTTCTTCACGGGTACCATAATCGCAGCCGGTTCCGCGAAGGGAAGGCTCTGGCGATCCTATCTGCAGTCCCTCGGCTCGAGGACGGTCTTCGCCCTCCTCATGGCCCCCTTCCTGGCACCTTCCCAGGTCGCCAACCGGGCCGTCCTGGTAGCCTTCCTGCTGGCGGCGACGGCCTTTGCCCTCTTCCTCTTCTGGGAAGCCCACTCTTTGGTCATACCTGGCTCCCTTCCGGCGGACGTTAGAAGGAAGCTGCGAAGGCCCCTGTCCAAAGAGAGGGCAGGCTAGAGGACCCTGTAGACCCCCTTTCTGGTCTCGTACAGAAGGTTCTCCCTGAGTAAGGCCCCCATGACTTCCGAGGGTTTGAGGTCCAGGGCCTGCAGAACCTTCTCCGCCTGGGACATCTCGAAGCCATCATACTGCTCCGAGAGAGACCTCAGGGCTTCAAGGGCCCTTTCCAGCTTGCCCTTGGACGGGGGGCCATGTGGAGTGGCACTGTCCTGAGAGGCTTTCGTACGAACCCGCCTCTCAAGCTCTTCCTCGAACTCCTCTAAGTGACCGGAAAGGGCGGCCCTCAGCCGTCCCAGCGCCTCCGGCAACTCCCTTGGTTCCTCCGTGGAGAAGAGGACCTTCAGGCGCTGGATGTATAGCTTCTTTCCGCACTGGCAGGTGGTTGTCTTGGCCTCCAGGCGGACACCCTTCAGCCTTTGGCACTTCGGGCAGGCCACGACTCCATACATCTACATCAAGAAGACCAAGGCGGCGATGCATGCCCCATAGTGGTCCATGGGAATGGAGAGATCCTCGATCTTGTACTCGATCGCCCCGAAGCGCAATCCCCGCAGCCTGGCCATCTCCTCCAGCTTCCACTCCAGGATTTCCTGCAACGCCTTCCTGGTTCCGTAGGCGTGAGCCTCGGCCACGTATCCGGCCTTCCCGTCCTCCCTGAAGGCGTAGGCGATTCCGGCGCTGATCATCTCCCCTTCGGACCCCCGCTGTTGGGCCAGAATGCAGTGGGTAATCATTCCTGCGGGAAGGTTTTCCCTCTTAACCTGACGGATACCCTGGGGGAGGACGGAGGAGACGGAGACGATGTTCTGTTCTCCGATGCCAGCCCTTATGAGGGCCTTATCGAAGGCGTTCAGGTCTGAAACCATGCTGACGGCGCTTCCGGAGGTGACGAAAAACCTCCTTGGCAGGGGCAGCATCAACTCCTTCTGGGCCACTCTGGACTACACCTGATCCCGTGTTTTAAACGTTTCGACCTGGCCCCAACGCCTTCCTCATGACGTAGGCGTCCTCCCCCCAGGAATAGTACCCTTTCAGGACGCCGTCGAGTTCGTAGCCCAAGCGACGGTAGAAGGCTATGGCCCCCTCGTTCTTCACGCTCACCTCTAGCTTCATCACCCTGACCCCCTCCTCCATCATGACTTCCTCTGCCATCGCCATCAGCTCCGTGCCGATGCCCTTCCGCCTGTAGCCCGGGATCACGCCGATGGATACCACGCGGGCGACCTCCCCCTGACGCTTCAGCATGATGGCTGCCACCGCCCTCTCCCGGTCCAGGTATAGGTACGTGGCCGACGCGGGGTTCTTCAGGAGCCAGATGATGTGAGCCTTGGAGAAGCTCCTCCGCCGGAAGCACTTCCTCTCTATTTGATGGATAGTAGAGACGTCAGAGAGTGTCGCCCTCCTTATCACTGAATGGGCAAATCGCCTGCACTATTTCATGGTTAGCCGGAGTCGCGAGCCACCTACAAATATAAGAACGGTCGAGCCTCTGAGGTAGGGAGCACCGAGCGAGGCACCGGCGATGGCGGAGAGGGTAAGAATTGGCGACATCCTGGCGGGCCTCCACGCAGGGAGGGAGGTCCAGGTAAAGGGCTGGATATACAGGTCCAGGAGCAGCGGGGGCATCGCCTTCATCCTCGTCAGGGACTCCTCAGGCGTCGTCCAGGCCACCTACTACAGGGACCAGGTGGGGGACCGGCTCTTCTCGGACGTGGAGCAGGCGGGCATTGAGACCTCCGTGATCGTGAAGGGCGTGGTGACGGAGGACGAGAGGGCCCCGGGAGGCTACGAGATTCGTGGGAAGGAGTTGGAGGTGGTGGGAACCTCCAGGAACTTCCCGATAGGGAGGGACCTGAGCGACGAGTTCCTCCTGGATGTTCGGCACCTGTGGATCAGGTCCCAGAGGATGACCTCCATCTTCAAGATAAGGTCCACCGTCTTCGGGGCCATTCATGACTACTTCAGAGGTCACGATTTCTTCGAGGTCCAGCCTCCAATCATCACCCCCGCAGGGAGCGAGGGTGGAGCAACCCTCTTCGAGGTAAACTACTTTGACAAGAAGCTGTACCTGGCCCAGAGTTGGCAGCTCTACGCCGAGGCCATGGTCATGGCCCTGGAAAGGATATACACGATCGCACCCTCCTTCAGGGCAGAGAAGTCTAGAACCACCCGCCATCTGACGGAGTTTTGGCACGCTGAGATGGAGGTGGCCTGGGAAGACATGGAGGCGGTGCTCAAGCATGGTGAAGACCTCATCTCCCACGTCTGCCAGGCGGTGGTGGAACACAATGCCGGAGAACTTGAGCAGTTGGGCAGGGACGCGGATTACATCAAAAGCATCAACCCACCCTTCCCCCGCATCACCTACGAGGAGGCCTTGGAGAGGCTGAGTTCCGCGGGCGTGGAGGTGGAGTGGGGCAAGGACATCAGGACCATCGAGGAGAAGGCCCTGGCCAGGATGTTCGACAAACCCATCATCATCACCCACTATCCAAAAGAGTCCCAGGCCTTCTACAAGAGGACGGACCCTGAGGATCCCGATCTGGTCCTTGCCTTCGACTTCATCGCCCCCGAGATTGGCGGAGAGCTCATCGGCGGGTCGGAGAGGGAGTCGGACTTGGAGACCCTCAAGGCCAACCTCCTAAGGCAGGGGGAGGACCTGAAGGCCTACGAGTGGTACCTGGACACCAGGACGTACGGCTCCGTGCAGCACTCGGGTTTCGGCATGGGCGTGGACCGGCTGGTTCAGTGGATATGTCTTCTGGACCACGTAAGAGACTCTATCCCCTTCCCACGGACCATCACGCGGTACTATCCCTGATGCTAGGCCTCGGACCTGCTCAGCTTCCCCAGGACCTCCCTGGCAATGATGAGCTTCTGTATCTCATTGGTCCCCTCGTAGATGCCCAGGATCTTCGCATCCCTGAAGTGCCTCTCCACCGGGTAGTCGCCAGAGAAACCATAGCCGCCGTGGATCTGGACAGCCCTGTCCGCGCACCTCATGGCCATCTGGGCCCCGAAGAGTTTGGCGATGCTTACCGCCTTGGTATTGTCCAGGTCCTGATCCCGCAGCCAAGCCGCCTTAAGGTAGAGTAGTCTGGCGGCCTCCACTTCCATGGCCATCTCCGCAATCATCTCACGAATCAGCTGGAAGGAGCCTATGGGTCTTCCGAAGGCCTCCCTATTCCTGGCATGCTCAATGCTTGCCTCCAGGCATGCCTGGCCGATACCGACAGCGCCGGCCGCGACCCCTAGGCGGCCGTGGTTGAGGACGTACAGGGCGATGTCCCAGCCCTGCCCCTCCTCCCCGATGAGGTTTTCCTCCGGAATTCGGCAGTCGTCGAAGGCCAGGTCGGCCGTGGGCGAAGCCCTCAGACCCAGTTTGGTGTTGGTCTCCACATGGGGGACACTGAACCCTGGAGTGCCCTTCTCCACCAGGAAGGCGCATATTCCCTCGTGGCCCTGCGTGCTTGAGAGCCGGGCGAAGACGACCACATAGTCAGCCACGTTACCGTTGCTGATGAAGCGCTTGGAGCCGTTGAGAACCCATTCATCCCCTTCCTTGACGGCGGTTGTTCTCTGATTGGCCGCGTCGGAACCCGCATCGGGCTCTGTCAGGGCCCAGGCCCCCAGGATCTTCCCTTGGGCAGTAGGCGTCAGGTGCCTCCTCTTCTGCTCCTCACTGCCGAAGGCCAAGAGCGTGGTGGCGGCCAGAGATGTCTGGACCGATAGAGTGGTCCTCAGGGAGTTGCAGCCCCGGGCTATCTCCTCCACCACAAGGACGAAGCTGACGTAGTCCATCCCGGCGCCACCATACTCCTCCGGGATGGGAATACCGAAAAAGCCGAGGTCCGCCATCTTGGCCGTTACAGCCCTCGGGATCTCCCCCTTCTCCTCCCACGATTTCACGTGGGGGATGACCTCTCTGTCCACGAAACTCCTCGTCGTCTCCCGTATCAGCTTTTGCTCCTCTGAAAGCTGAAAGTCCAAGCTCTCACCTGGGGCTGACTAGGCCCAAGCCTTCCTTAAAAGCTTCTCCTCCTCCATCGGAAAAGAGTTATCCGTGGTAGCATGCTTAGGGCTCGGTGGTGGTTTGCAGCTCTCCGATGCGGATCTGAGAGTTCTGATGACGGAAGGAATGCTGAGGATTGGAGGGTTCAAGGAGGAGAACCTGACCCCGAACGGCTACGACCTGACCATCGGGGAGGTCCTCATCCCATCCCTCGACCGATCCTGCAGCGATGGCTCTGTAGGGGTGCCAGCCAACACGTGGTTTTTGATTGGCACGGTTGAGTTCCTTGACGTGGGTCCCAAGCTGGCGGGGGACATCTGGATAAGGACCACATGGGCCCGCCGGGGCATCATTCCAGCCTTCGGAAAGGTGGACGCCGGCTTCAAGGGCAACCTGACGCTATCTGCCCTTAACGCTTCTGAAAAGGAGGTGGAGTTCAGGGTCGGGGACACCTTCGCCCAGATAACCTTCCAGGAGCTCAGATCCCCGCCCTCTATGAGCTATGCCGAGAGGTCTGGGACCTATCAAGGCCAGGTGGGAGTCACCCTCTCGAGACCCTCAGGTCGAGAACATAGTGGGCCTGAGTAGTGGAGTATCCCCTCACCTCCCGCGTCTCCAAGACCTCCAATCCTGGCAGGGTCTCCTGGAGGTGGCCGATTCGCTCCTCCAGATCGACCCTCTCGAGGATCTCATAGTAGTGAAGGATGCCGCCTTCCTTCAGGGCCGACACTGCTGCGGGAAGGTATGGGAGGGGGTTCCGAGGGAAATCCAGGATGATCCTGTCCGCCGGCTCGAGAGTGGGAAGGACCTCCGCCGCATCCCCCGGGATGACGACGACGTTGTCCACCCGATTCCTCCTCACATTCTCTTGGAGGAACTCGATGGCCTTCGGATTGGAATCCACGGCGTAGACCACGCGCGCACCCTGCCCCGCTATGCGCAGGGCGAAGGGGCCGACACCGCTGAAGGTGTCCACGACAACCTCCCCCGGAATCACCTGCTGGGCAACCCTCCATCTCTCCCCCGCCATCCTCGGGGAGAAGTAGACGACGGCGGGGTCGACAGCGAGGACCAGGCCGTGCTCCCTGTGTATTGTCCCGGTGCTCTCCCGGCCTGCGATAATCCGCAACCTCCTCTGCCGGAAGGTGCCCTTGATCCCCTCGTCCACCGCCACTGTCTTGATGGCCTTGTACGCCCTCAGGAAGGAGGAGCCAATGCTGCCCTCATATTCCGCGAGCTCCTCCGGAAGCCTGAGGATGGCAACGTCGCCCACCACATCGTAGGACCTAGGGAGGAGCGGCCGGAGTTCCTCAGGAATCTCCACCAACTCCCTATAGCTCCTCGGCCTCCGGGTCACCCGCGGGAAGTCGTGAACCTCCGTAGGATATCCTAGGGAGACCTCCCTCGACACGGGGAAGAGGAGGAGGCCATCCTTCATCCCTATCCTCAGCTCGCTGCGGAGGGCCTCCATGGCGATGAGTCTCTTCCTCACCTCCTCCCCCTCTTCCCTCGGGACCACCAACGCGAGGGACCTCATCCCCATTGAAAGGGAGTCCTCGACATTAGGCTTAACGGTCGGGTCGTCCCCAAGGTCCGGGAACAAACCCTTATATCACTAGTCTGCTAGCCGTATCGGTGCTCCTCCTTTGCGAAGATTCTTCAGGATGTCGTGGAGGGTTCTAGCAGGGCAGGCCTTCCGCAGGTACTTCGTGAACACAGTCTTTGACTCCACCTTCGTCGCCATGGGCATCGTCATCGGCTCCTCCATTACACCTGAGGCCAGCGTTCGGACTGTGGTCAGTACGATGTTGGCCGCCAGCGTGGCTCTCGGCATCTCGACGGGCACGAGCGTTTACGAAGCGGAGAAGGTGGAAGCGGAGATCAGGCTGAAGGAGCTAGAGAGGGCCATGTTGACGGAACTTTCGGGCACGGAGGCGAAGAGGGCCCTGGACGTCTCCCGGTATTTCGTGGTGAGTGTCAACGTCCTGGCACCCCCGGCCGTCTTCGGCCTGACGGCCGCCCCCTTCCTTCTGGCGGACTCCCTGGTGGTCAACACCTTTCCGGCGGCCTACGTGTCCATCGCCATCGCCATTGGAGTCCTATTTACGGTTGGGGCCTACCTGGGAAGGCTCGCCGGGGGCAGATCCTGGCTCAAGGGTCTGCGCATGGCCCTGCTGGGCCTAGGAACCTTCGCGGCCATATGGCTCATTCAGAACCTCTTCCCCTAGGGATTGTCATGGGAGAGCTCCTCTTCATAGGCCTGGGTCTGTACGATGAGAAGGACGTGACCCTCCGGGGCTTGGAGGAGGCTCGATCCTGCGATCTGCTCTTCACCGAGCTCTTCACCTCCAGACTCATGGGGACGACCCTGGAACGGCTGTCGGACCTCCACGGCAAGGAGATTCGGGTCCTGTCCAGGGAGGAGGTGGAGGGCGGAGACCTGGTGGTGGAGGCGACCAGGAGGGGAAGGGTGGGCTTCCTCGTGGCGGGAGATCCCATGGCCGCCACGACCCACGTGGAGCTGAGACTGAGGGCCCACCGGGAGGACGTGCCTACGAGGGTGATTTCGGGGGTCTCAGCCCTGACGTCTGTCGCCGGCGTCCTGGGCCTTCAGATATACAAGTTCGGCAGGACCATCACCATCCCCTTTAGGGAACGGGGCTTCGAGCCCGTCAGCCCGTACGAGATGCTGGGGGAAAACCGATCCGCTGGCCTCCACACCCTCGCCCTACTGGACATAGAGGATGACAGGTACATGACGGCCTGTGAAGGGATGGAATACTTTCTGGAGTGTGAGGCGAAGCTGTCAAGGGAAGCTTTCGTGCCAGAGACACTGGTCTGTGCAGTGGGTCGCCTTGGGTCCCCTGAGCCACTTCTCCGCGCCGACCAAGTCAAGGTCCTCCTGGAGGAGGATCTGGGGCCTCCCCTTCACGTCCTAGTCATCCCTGGCAAGCTGCACTTCATGGAGGTCGAGTGCCTCTCTGCCTTTGCGGGTCTGCCGGAGGCCCTGGCCCAGCATCTCAGCTCCGAGGGAGATCGTCCACGTTCCAGCGAATGACCTCCACCCTCTTCCTGAGGGCAATGGTCCCCTGGGAAAACTCCTCAGTCACCGCCTTCATGGCCCTTTCATGGACCTCTTCAGGCAGCCTCCATTGGGTGGAGAAGCTCCTCTCCTCCAGCGTCTTGACCATGTCCGCCGTGGGAATGCGCTCGGAAAAATCCCCGACGAGGAGCCTCCTTACAGGAGGCACGATATCTGGAAGATCCCTCTCGAATATTCCCGGCCTCTGCTGACCACACCCAGACTCTCGAACGACCCGCCAATACAGTCTGTGGGGGGATTCACTCTCCTCCCAGTAACTCGCTACGGTGTAGTAGGCCTCCCTGGTCACTCTGCTTATCTCCCTAAGGGCTCCCTTCCAGTCCTGAATCAGATGAAGCAGGTGGATGCTGTAGGCCGCATCCACGCACTTGTCCCTGAAGGGCAGGGCCAGGGCGTCGGCCAAGGCGATATCCCTCAGGCCCTTCTCCCGCCCCCTAGCCAACATTCGGGACGAGATATCCCCCCCGAGGAGGTGAATCCCCTTCCTCTGAAGAGGGACGGCGAATCGCCCCGTGCCCACCCCGACTTCGAGGACATTCCGATAGGGCGCCAGCTCCCGATAGAGTTTGTCGACGATGGGCTTCATCTGCCTTTGCGGCAGCCCGCGGGTCTCATCGTAGCGATGGGCGATCCTGTCGAAGTTGATCCTTCTGGGTCCTTTCAACATTGAGACATCGACACTATCCATATCTCTTTTGTCCCTTCGCTCGTCTCAACCGGGGGTAGTTTCACCGAACCCCCTCGAATATCCTTATATGGGTATGCTGAATAGAGATACGACGCGGTGGTACAGTGGCCTCGAAGAGCATTGAGGAGTTGCCCGGTGTAGGGCCGGCAACTGCGGACAAACTGAAGGAGGCGGGATTCGCGGACCTCATGGCCTTGGCCGTTGCCTCTCCTCAGATGCTGTCTGATGTGGCCGAGATAGGGACTACCGTGGCCCAGAAGATCATCCAGGCCGCACGGGAGACCGTGGACATAGGCGGCTTCGAGACGGGAGACATAATACTCGAGCGGAGGAAGTCCGTCAGCAAGCTTACGACGGGCTCCAAGGCTCTTGACGCCCTCCTGGGCGGTGGCATCGAGACCCAGGCCATTACCGAGGTATTTGGTGAATTTGGGTCCGGGAAGACCCAGCTAGCCCATCAGCTGGCTGTAAGCGTCACCCGTTCGGAGGATGATGGGGGCCTCGACGGGGAGACCGTGTGGATCGATACAGAGTCCACCTTCAGACCTGAGAGGATAGTCCAGATGGCCACGCCTTGGGAGCTCGACCCAGAGGAGGTTCTCCAGAAGATCCATGTAGCCAGGGCCTTCAACTCCCACCATCAGATGCTCTTGGTGGACAAGGCCAACGAGCTGGCCCAGGTGCATCCCATTAGACTTCTGGTCGTAGATTCCATGACCTCCCACTTCAGGGCGGAGTATGTGGGGCGAGGTGTGCTGGCCGAAAGGCAGCAGCTCCTGAACAGACACATCCACGATCTCATGAGGTTTGGTGACGTCAACAACGCCACTATCTTCGTGACCAACCAGGTCCAGGCAAAGCCTGACGCCTTCTTCGGGGACCCCACGCGTCCCATCGGAGGACACGTCGTGGCCCACACCTCCACCTTCCGGGTGTACCTGAGGAAGAGCAAGGGAGAGAGGAGGATTGCCCGCCTCATAGACTCCCCGAACCTACCAGAGGCGGAGGCTATCTTCACCATCATTGAGGACGGGATCAGGGACTAGGGAGGAAGGCCTAAATATCCTCGCAGAGGTCTTGAGCCCGTGGAAGTTTATAGGATAGTGGACCCTTCCTTCGATTCAAACCTGTACCTCGTCATGTCTGAGGAAGTTGCCCTCATCGACTCAGGAACGGGCCGAGGACGGGAGGCGGTGCTCCAGCAGATCGAGGAGAAGCTTGAAGGCGCTCCCCTCAACGAACTGATATTGACCCATCGTCATGTGGATCACGTGGGAGGAGCCCGGAGCGTGGCAAGTACCTACGACCTGGTCCCCAAAATATCCGTGGACGACGCCGCTGCGCTTCTCCAGGCTGACCAGAGGAGCACGGGGGCCACCCTCTTCGGCATGGAACTGGAGCCCATGGAGGTGGAGGTTCTGCCCTACGGCCAGGCGATCGATCTGGGCGGGTCCAAGCTCGAGGTCATCCACACACCGGGCCACACCATCGGGAGCATCTGCCTATGGTGTGAGGACGGTTCCCTCTTCACAGGAGACACGATCTTCGCCTACGGCGGCATAGGCCGATGGGACATGGAGACGGGAAGCCTGAAAGATCTCCTATCCTCGCTCAAGCGCCTGGAGCCCCTCCAGGTGGAAACCCTCTACCCGGGCCATGGACCGGCGGTGCAGAAGGAAGCGGCGGAACACATCTCCATGGCCATCGAGATGGCGGAGGCCTACAGTCCATGAGCTCTCCCCATGTGAGGATTGTCAAGGCGAGGAAGATGGATGAGGGGTGGGAGCTGGAAGAGGAGGACATTATCGAGGCCGTCGAGGTCCTCAAGAGAGGCGGACTAGTGGTCTATCCTACCGACACCCTGTACGGCCTGGGCGTCGATCCGTATGACGGGAGGGCGGTGGAGCGTCTGTACCGAGTGAAGCAGCGGCCGCACGGCGAACCCGTCAGCATAATCGTCTCAGGACTGGAGGAGGCTCAGAGAGTCGCCCGCCTCTCACAAAAGGCACTGGAGGTGTGGAGGTCCTTCATGCCTGGCCCGCTGACCCTCATACTCGAGGCCACACCCGAGGCCCCGCCCGGACCGATCTCCAAGGATGGCGTCCTTGGCGTGAGGATGCCCGGGCACGACGTCCCGCTGATTCTTGCGAGGGAGTTCGGTCCGCTGACGGCGACGAGTGCCAACCTGCACGGCCAGGCGCCGCCGCGAACCGTGGAGGAGTCCATGTCCCAGCTGGGGACGGAGGCGACCCTCTACGTAGACGCCGGACCCTGCCCCCTAGGGGTCGAGTCTACAGTCCTCGACCTCACGAGGGACCAGACAACGATTAAAAGGGAGGGGGCCCTAGACAGGAAGGAGCTGGAACGGTATGGATGAGGAGGCCCTGGAGAAACAGAGGTTGGCAGGCAAGGTAGCCCGTCAGGCCTTGGAGCATGGCCTCAGGCTGATAAAGGAGGGGCAGAGCCTTCTCGAAGTTGCCGAGAAGACCGAGCAAGTAATCCTGGACAAGGGAACCCTGCCGGCCTTTCCTGCCAACATATCCATTGACAGCGTTGCGGCCCACTTCACGCCCCGCCACGACGACGGCGAGCTGGTGTTCACCAAGGGCAGTCTGGTGAAGCTGGACGTGGGGGTCCATGTGGATGGCTACCTGGCAGACAACGCGAGCACCGTGGAGGTGGGGACGAGGAATTGGACCGATCTCATCCGGGCGGCGGATGAGGCTGTGGCAACGGCCGTCGAGGTCATAAGGCCGGGTGTGCCCATGAGCATGGTGGGGGCCGCCATAGAGAGGACCATCAGGTCCTACGGCTTCAAGCCCATCGAGAACCTGACGGGCCACAGCCTGAGGAGGTACACTCTCCACGCAGACAAGAGCGTCCCCAATGTCGGCAACCTTAGAGGGGAGAAGTCAAAACATGTCGTGGAGGCCGGGGACAGCTACGCCATAGAGCCCTTCTCGACCACTGGGGCCGGCCGAGTGGTTGGAAAGAAGACGAGCAACATTTACAGGATCGTGGACTACAAGGAGAGCGGGATCGAGGGGGCCGATGGGCTGCTCAGGAAGATCGAGGCGGACTTCAGGACCCTCCCCTTCTCAGAGAGGTGGTGCTACAAGCTTGACGAGCGGGCCCCATACCACCTGCAGAAGCTGATGCGGAAGGGAATCGTCATGGGCTACCCAATCCTCGCGGAGGCCGCCAATGGGATGGTCGCGCAGAGCGAGGACACGGTGGTCGTGACGGAGGACGGGTGCGAGGTCACCACTGTCCTGTGATCGTGGCCTGAGGCCGACGCTGCGGGAACCCTCAGATGGACGACCCGGTACGGCCGCGGGATGTCTCTGCCCCGTGTGATTGCGGCCTCGAGGTTGATTTCCCAGACGTGACAATCCCTGCGCAAAGTTTATAATCGATGGACCTAATGAAACGTCGTCCCCGGCAGGGAGGGGAGATTGACCCAGATAAAGAGATTGGTTCTGGACGTACTGAAGCCCCACCACCCCACGATAGTGGAGCTTTCTAGGAGACTCAGCGTCCTCGACGGTGTTCTCGGGGTCAACTGCACTCTGGACGAGGTCGACCAGGAGACCGAGAGCGTGAAGATTACCATCGAGGGAAACGATATAGAGTACACCGACGTGGAGAGCACCATACGGGAGAGTGGGGCGGTCGTCCACTCCATCGACAGTGTGTCTACGGGTAAGAAGCTCGTGGAGGAAGTAAAGACCCCTCAGGATCTTTGAGCCTTTATCTCCTGGGCCACGGACCTGATGATGGAGGTCTTCTGCCCTCCGCCCAGTATGAGGACTCTTCCCTCCCTCTTCGACGAGCGCGATGGATGGGCGACGTGGTCCTCCACCTCCACCCTGTACTCAAGCCTCTTGGCCGCTTCCCTCACCTCCTCCACGGTGGGGTTCTTGACGGCCAGGCTTACTGGAACCCGTCTGCCCTCTGCCCTGGACCTGGAGGAATCGAAGTAGATAGGGTAGAGGACTACGACCCTGTCGCCCTTGGAGACCACGAGGGCTGTAACCGGGTTGGCGATAAAAGGGTGTCGAAGTGCCTAGAGGCATACTAGTCTTCGGCCTGCTCCACGAGCACGGCGTCCACGGCTCCCATCTGCCCCGGTCTGGAGGTCACCTTGGCCAGTCCCCTCTCCGTCTGTATGGTCGCCCCCTTCGTAATTATGTTCCTGGTGACGAAGTGCGGGTTCGCTGGGTTATTCTTGACTGAGAGGATTTTCACCTTCTCCGTCTTCCCCATCTTGGGGTCCACTAGGTTCGCCCATTCCGCCCTGAGGATTCGGGCCTTCAGATTGTCTCCCAAGACGCGGATAACCTTCCTCCTCTCCTCGCCCAGGGTGGCATACTCCTTCTCCCTTCCGAGCTCGTACCTCCTCTTCTTCCGGAAGGGACGTAGAACACCGCCCGAGGACTTCCTCCTAGACTTTCCCTGCCAGAGAGCCATCTTCCTCCTCCCAACACCCTCCTCTTCATAAAGCTTTACGGCAGGAGGGTGACCTTCATCTCCTCCTCCAGATCGATGATGGCAGCACAGCCCTGATAGGCGGGTCCGGGGTTCACGAAGGTCGTGCCACCCCTCTCCACCCCCCTGGCCTCATGGATGTGCCCGCAGAGGACCAGCCTTGGCCTGTACTCGTCCACCAGCATCTTCAGGCTGTGACTCCCCACGTGTCCAGACCACTCTAGGAAGTCCACGTGGCCCTTAGGAGGGGAATGGATCGCAAGGATGGCGTCCCTCACCATGAGGGGCTTGAGCGATGCGAGAATCTCCTCCTCCGGAAGCTCGAAGGGAGTATGGAAGGGAGTGGGACTCGAACCCCCAAAGCCGATGATGGTCTCGCCTCCGAAGGTCTCCTTCCTGCAGTGGAGGTTCACCCCCATTTCCTCCAGCAGAGACACCATATCCTTAGGATCGCAGTTACCTGGGATGCCATAGGCCTTCACGGAAAGGCCCCGGAATAGCTCCCTGGCGTAGCTCAGGGGCCCGAAGTTCGTTATGTCCCCCGTCACCAGGAAGAGGTCTGGGGAATACTCATCCATGAGCTCTCGACTCTTCCCGAGGGCAGTGTCGGAGCCGTGAAGGTCGGATATCTGGAGGATCCGCGTTCTACCACCTCAGAGGACGATGCCGAAGGTCAGGTCACCGTAGAAGGCGGAGTAGGAAATGAGGTACCCCACGATAGCACCAGCGTTTAGGAGAGGCAGGCCAGCTTGAGGTCTCCCGCTAAGGACGAGCTTCATGAGGAGGGCGAAGCCACCCAGGGTCCCCAGGAGGGTGACCAGGGCGACGAGGACGTTGGCGGTGACGCCCAGTGAGGAAAGGTTCGGCTGCAGATTGGCGAAGGCGGACACCACTAGGATGCCGGGGATGATGATGTCCCCCAGGCCCATAAACATCGCCGCCCTCTCCTCCCCCCGGCCGAGTTCCTCCCTGAGGCTTGGCTGGGCGAGGAAGGAGTAGGGTAGCCTCTTCGGTATCACCAGGAGGATGGGGAGCCTGAGCCCCGAGACGGCGTCCGCCAGGGTTATCATGTGCTTTGTCCTGTAGACTGCTATGGCGTCGTACACCGCCAGGGCGATCAGGAAGACCAGGGCTGGTAGGATGCCGAAGGATATCCCAATGATGGCCGTCACCCCAGCAGCCACGGAGAGGCCGACGGCATCCACCACGTACCACTCGGGATACTTGAGGAGCGCATAGGTCAGGCCCAGAGCCAGGGCCAGGGTGGCTCCGAAGCTTACGATGTCGTTCCACGGAGCCTCCAGGAAGAAGAAGGCATAGGAGAGGGGTACGGAGAATACGAAGAGCATGGTGAAGGCTATCGCCCCCAGGATCACGTACCGAAGGAGCCCCTCCCTTCGATGCTTTATGAGGACGAGGACCATGGCGGTAAACGCAAGGATGAGGATGAGGTAGAAGACGGCGTTCGTGACGGCGTTGGGATCCTCAAAGACACTCAGCTCCTGTGCGGTGAAGGGCACCGCCAGCAAGAGGGCTATGATGTGGGAGATGGCGAGAAGTGCTCCCATGACCACGACGGCGACAAGCTCCCGAGCCATGGCTAATCCCTAGCGACCTTCCCGAAGGCTATGGTTCCGACGACTTTCTCTATTTTCACCTTGACGATGGCTCCCTTGGTGGTGCCAGGCACGTAGATGATGTACTTGTCCTTCTTGGCAATCCCGTCGCCCTTCTTTCCGATGTCTTGGATCATGACCTCGTAAACCAAGCCTTCCTGAATCCCCTCCTCCTCGACCTTCGTCACCTTCTTCACTACCTTGAGGGGTCGACGGGCGCCGCAAGCGTCACACTCCAGGATCGCGATGCGATCCTCCTTTATGATTCGAGTATCGGGCCGACCGCATTCCATGCAGAGGACGTACTCCTCCACGTAGCTCTTTACGCGACTGTTGACCTTATCGGCGGATATCCGGCCCTTGAAGATCACCCTCCTGTCGTCCATGGTTCCTGCGGTTCCCAGCTCCCTCAGGAGGTAGGCGTACACCTGCTGTGGGTCCCTGTTGATCGCATCGCAGATGTCGGCGAAGTTCCTCAGGACCGTGGTGTTGCCCTCCTGGAGGACCTCTGCCTCGGGTACCTGAAATCGGTCCCTGGTCGTTGCTGTGGCGGGCAGGGCCTCCTTGACCCTCTTCAGTAGGTCCTGATAGGTGGGCACGCCTCTTTGTATGAGGCCCCCTGTTTATAGAGTTTCCCTCAGACCTTGAACTCGAGGGCAGCCCTCACGAGGCCGTAGTGGATGGGGGAGGGTCTCAGAGGTCGGGATTTGAACTCCGGGTGGAACTGGGAGGCAACGAAGAAGGGATGCCCTTCGAGCTGCAGAACATCCATCCGACGCCCGTCCTCGGACCTGCCCACGAATCTCAGGCCGGCAGCCTCTAGCTTAGGGATGAAGGAAGGGTTGATTTCGTACCTATGCCTATGTCGCTCGTAAATCCTCCGTGAACCGTATAGCTCGTAGGCCTTGGAATCCTTGTCGAGGACGACCTCATGGGCTCCGAGCCTCATGGTGGCTCCCATGTCCTTGATCTCCCGCTGCTCCGGGAGTAGGTCCACCACCGGATACGGGGTATCCGGATCGAACTCCGTGCTGTTCGCCTTCGCCAGACCAAGGACATGGCGGGAGAACTCCAGGGTGGCCAGCTGGAAGCCCAGGCACACCCCCTGGAAGGGCACCCCGTGCTCCCTCGCATACTGTATGGCTCCTATCTTCCCCCCGATTCCCCTCTCCCCGAAGCCGCCGGGTACCAGGATGCCATGGACTCCCTGAAGGACCTCGGCCCCATCCCTCTCGATGTCCACGCTCTCTATCCACTTTATCTTCACGCGGACATCGGCCTTGGCGCCAGCATGCCTGAAGGCCTCCACGTGGCTGATGTAGGAGTCCTGGAGGTGGGTATACTTCCCCACCAGGGCTATCTCCACCTCGTCCTTCGGGTTGTTTATGCGGTCCACGAAGGCCCTCCACTCCTTCAGATCACCCTCCATACCCTTCAGGGCCAGCCGATCCATCAGGTAGCCCGTCAACCCCTGCCTCTCCAGAATGAGGGGGACCTCGTAGATGGAGCCCGCGTCAGGGGCGCTGACGACGCCCTCCGGGGGCACGTCGCAAAAGAGGGATATCTTCCGTATGACATCGCCATCCAGGGGCTGGGGGGCTCTCGCCACGATGACGTTGGGGTGGATTCCGACAGCCCTCAGCTCCTTGACGCTGTGCTGCGTCGGCTTCGTCTTGGGCTCTCCCACCACCGGGAGAATGGGCACCAGGGTGGTGTGCACGAAGACGCAGTTCTCCTTGCCCACCTCGATGGAGAGCTGCCTCACGGCCTCGAGGAAGGGCATCGACTCGATGTCACCCACGGTCCCACCTATCTCCACCAGGGTCACGTCAACCCCGGCGGAGTTGGCCACTGAGGTGATCATGTCCTTGATCTCGTCCGTGATATGGGGTATGATCTGCACGGTGCTTCCCAGGTAGTCTCCCCGTCTCTCCTTCTCGATGACGGAGAGGTATGCCTTTCCTGTGGTGATGTTGTGGTCCCTCGTCAGCTGGACGTCCAAGAACCTTTCGTAGTTCCCCAGGTCCAGGTCCACCTCTCCCCCGTCCTCCAGGACGAAGACTTCGCCGTGCTGGAATGGGTTCATGGTTCCAGCGTCGCAGTTCAGGTAGGGGTCTATCTTGATGGCGGTGACCCTGAGTCCCCGGGCCCTGAGGTTCAATCCGATGCTAGAGGTGGTTATTCCCTTCCCTAGCCCAGACAAAACCCCGCCGGTCACAATAACATACTTCATGATTGCCAACGGGAATAGGAGATGGTTGGGAGCCCATTTAAACATTGTGACCTAGAGCCAAGGGCCAGATCAGTCTCCCTGGGTTGCCCTCTCTAGGTTCTCCCAGATCCTTCTCAGCGCCCCGGCAATGCTCGTTTCCCTCCGGTAGCCTTCCACGACCTCCTGAAGCTCCTCCGGTCGGTTCCTGAGCTCCTCCGCGAATCTCGCCACGTTGTCCAAGCCTCTGGTCAGCTCGTCGACGATGGGGACGGTGGCCGTCCTGCTCGTGCGGGAGAGGGGATTGAGGTCGATAGAGATGACGACCTTGCCCATTCGAACCAGAGCCTCGGCCCTGTCCCCGTCCTCCAGGGGGATGAGGGCCACCTCGGCGCCATGAACCCCGTCCCTACTGCAGAGGGCCCTCGAATGCTCCAGGCCTGGAATGACGGCGTCGGGTTTGACTCCCAGGACCTCCCGTATGCCCACGGAATGCAGAAGGGCCGCGATACGACGAACCCTTTCCTCCGTTCGATGGAAGAGGTTTACTTCCACCACCGCACCCGTGGACTCCGCGAGTTGCCGAACTTCCCTTGCTGCAAGGACGGCCACGTTCCCGTTCACGGATATGGCCGCTTTCTTGGCGGTGAGCAGGTATGCAGCGGCGGCCCTCTCGGCTTCTAGAGCCTCTGGACCGCTCTCCTCCCCCAGCAAGTAGTCGAAGGCTTCGCCCCTTCCGTGGGCGATGAGCCCCTGCCAGGCCACCAACCCCTTCTGGCACCCCTCCACCAGCTTCTCCCTTTTCATGAGGGATCGATACCTGGGGTGGCTTCTCGGTATCTCTGAGGACACTCACAGGATGAACCACCAGGGTTCCTTAAGAGCTTTCCTCGACCTGATCTTGCCTTCAACCATCCCCCACCATTAACTATAAATCGAGTCCGCCGTGATGGCAATCTGAAGCGATGTTGATAGGCGTTGTGGGAAAGCCCAACGCAGGGAAGAGCACGTTCTTTGCAGCCGCTACCCTGGCCCCGGCGGAGATCGCCGCCTATCCATTCACCACCATCGACCCGAACAGGGGCATCGCATACGTGACCCATCCCTGCCCCCACGGCGAGATCGAGTCCTCCTGCAATCCCAACAATGCCCCGTGCAGTGACGGAACCAGGCTGGTGCCGGTGGACCTGCTGGACGTCGCGGGCCTCGTGCCGGAGGCCCACAAGGGACGTGGACTCGGGAACAAGTTTCTGGACGACCTGCGACAGGCCTCGGCCTTCATACATGTCGTCGACGCCAGCGGCTCCACCGACTCGGAAGGGAACGCGTGCGCTTTGGGGGAGCACGACGCCACCCGCGATGTCCAGTTCCTAGAGGAGGAACTCTCCTTCTGGATGGTCGGTATCATCGCCAGGGGCTGGGACAAGATGGCCCGGAGGGTTGAGATTGAAGGGCAGAGCTTGGATAAACTCCTCGCCGAAAGGCTTGCTGGGCTCGGTTTGAGGGAGCCCCACATCCATGCGGCTCTCCGGAGGGTTGCCCTGGGGGACAAGCCCCGTAGCTGGAAGGAGGAGGATCTCCTCAGGCTTGCCGGGGAGCTGCGAAGGTCGGGAAAGCCCATGGTGCTGGCGGCCAACAAGGCCGATATCGCGCCCAAGGAGGTCCTGGAGAGGCTCCTCAAGCTGGAGGGATATGTGGCGGTGCCCACCTGTTCCGAGTGCGAGTTGGCCCTCCGAAGGGCCTCCAAGGCTGGTCTGGTGGAATACCTCCCGGGGGCATCGGACTTCAGGGTGAGGGAAGGGGCCGCCCTGACAGAAGTCCAGAGGGACGCCTTGGAGAGGATCAGGGTGCATATGGAGGAGTTTGGCTTCACGGGGGTCCAGAGGTGCTTGGAAGAGCTGGTGTTCAGGGTGTTGGGACTGATCGTCGTATATCCGGTGGAGGACGAGACCCACTGGACCGACAAGGACGGGAACGTCCTTCCTGATGCCTACCTGATGCCACCAGGAAGCGTAGCAAGAGACTTAGCCTACAAGGTGCATACCGACCTTGGGGAAAACTTCATCAGGGCGATAAACGCCAGGACCAAGAGGGTCGTGGGCCACGACTACGAGTTGCAGGATGGGGATGTCGTCAAGATAGTCTCGAGGTCCTAGTATGACCCAGCACTACGACGTGAGACTCATTGCGGCCTCCTATCGGAGGGAAGGAGAGGAAGAAGAGCCAGTCATCGAGCTCTTCTGCAGGACCCGGGAGGGCAAGTCCATCACGGTGGAGTACAGGGGCTTCAGCCCCTACTTCTATGTGGTGGAGCCGCCTCAATCTCTCCTCGGTGCCCTCCGGAAGGATGGGGAGGTCGTGGATCTTCGCGAGGTCCACCTTGAGGTGAAGCCGCTGGAGAAAAAGCGGTGCTTCCAGGTGATAATGAAGCATCCCTGGCGGACCCCTGAGTTCCGGAACAAGTGTCGCCAGTACGATTGCGATGTGCTGGCGGCCGACATACCCTTCGTCCACCGCTTCATCTACGACATGGATCTGGGGTCCTGCTTCCGGGTGTATGGAGAGGAGGTGGAGGGTCAGTACACCACGGACATAGCCTTCCTGGCCGAGAGATTCGAGGAGTGCACGCCCTTCAACCCGTCCCTCAAGGTCCTGGGATTCGACATAGAGAACAGCATACAGGATGGAAGGATCCTGACCCTCGGTGTCGTGATAAGGAACGACGGCAAGCTGGAGATGAAGGCCCTTCGAGGGGGCGAGCGGGAGATCCTCCGGGACTTCGTGAGCCTCGTGCAGAAGGAGGATCCCGATGTCGTCACTGGCTACAACATCAGGGGTTACGACATCCCTCTGCTGGTGGAGAGGGCCCGCAAGCAGGGCTTCGGGGACCTTCCTCTGGGCCGGGATTTCGCCACTTTCAGCAGCATCAACGAGCGCTTCTGGCGGCTTCACGGCCGAGTCATCGCCGATGCCTGGTGGAGTGTGAGGAGCGAGCTGAGGCCGAAGCAGGAGACCCTAGACCACGTCTCCCGCATCCTTCTGGGCGAGGGGAAGGTGGATGTCGACAGGGGAAGAATCGATGAAGAGTGGGAGAGAGACCCGGACCAGGTTGTGAAGTATTGCCTGAAGGACGCTGAGCTCTCCCTCAGGATCCTCGAAAAGCTGGCCAGCCTGGAAAAGGCCATGGACCTGGCCACCGTCTCCAAGCTGCCGCTGGATGACGTGCTGAACGGCAGGACCTCCAACCTCATCGACTCCATACTAATCCGGGCGGCGGACCGGGAGGGCTACGGCGTTCCCATGATGAAGCGGCGGGGAGGCACCGAGTCCATCGAGGGCGGATACGTGCACAGCATCGAGCCCGGGCTCTACGAGTGGGTGGTCGGCATGGACTTCAGGGCCATGTATCCCAGCCTCATCATAGAGAACAACATCTGCTTCACTACCCTCCATCCTGAAGGTGAGGTGGTGAGCCCCACGGGAATCCGATTCCTGGACAAGGACAAAAGGGCGGGCCTGCTGCCGAGAATTCTCAACGACCTGATGAACCAGAGGCAGGAGATCAGGGGGAGGATGGCGGAGGCGGCGTCGGAGGACATGAGGGAGTACTACGATCGACTCCAGGACGCAGTGAAGATCCTGATGAATGCCTTCTACGGCGTCCTGGCTTCCTCCTTCTACCGCTTCACCAATCCGAAGATCGGCGGCAGCATCACCGCCTTCGCCCGGGAGAACATCAAGGAGGTCATCCGCCGCCTAGAGGAGAAGGAGAACAGGGTCATCTACGGCGATACGGACAGCGTCCTCTTCTCTCCAAGCGCTGACACCATAGAGAAGTGCATAGAGATAGGCAAGGAGCTGGCCAAGGAGCTGTCCGGCAAGGGCATGCAACTGGAGTTTGAGCAGGTCTTCAGGACCTTCTTCTCCCACGGGAAGAAGAAGAGGTACGCCGGAAAGATGGTATGGCCTGAGGAGGAACTCGTCGTCCGGGGATATGAGATAAGGAGGACGGATGCTTTCGACCTCCAGAGCGATGCCCAGGGCGAGGTCCTCGAGCGGATCTTGAACAGTGACATCGAGGGAGCTGTAAAGTTCGCCAAGGAGACCATCCAGTTGATTCAGAACGGCCGCGTCGCGGTGGAGAAGCTCGTCATCTCGAGGTCGGTGAAGGAACCGAGTAAGTACGTGAATCCCAAAGCGATGCCCAACGTCCAGGCCGCCAAGAAGCTGGAAGACATGGGATACGAGTTCGTTCCAGGCATGAAGGTTTCCTGGATAGTGACAAACGCCCGCAAGACACCCATGGAGGTGGAGCCCTACATGAGTGGACGATCCTTCGAGGGAGCCCCCGACTGGGAGTACTACGCCCGCCGCCTGGCTCAGACCCTAGGTTACATCACTGAGGTGTTCGGCTGGGATGAGAAGAGCCTCCTGGTAGGCAGTCAGCAGTCCACCCTCTTTCGGGACGGGTTTGGAGAGAAGGGGAAGATGGGTCCTAAGAAGACGGACCGTCCCCTCACCCTTGAGGACTTCATGTGACACGCCGGGCGCAACGAATAAATAGAGGGGTGGGGTAGAATCCCAGACCCCCGGAGAAGGAACATGGAAGAAGGTAGCAAGGAGGGCCCTCGGTCAAGGCCGCGAAGCCTCTACGGCTACGTGAGGGAGGCCTGGGCCTCTCCCGATGAGACCTTCGTGAGTGACCTCCAGAGGATGAGGATGATTGAGTGGAGGAGAGGACCTGCCGTCGAAAGGTTGGAGAGACCCACCCGTATCGATAGGGCCCGGGGCCTGGGCTACAAGGCCAAGCAAGGCTTCGTCGTAGTGCGGTCCAGGGTAAGGCGGGGAGGCTTGAGGAAGCATACCATCCGCGGTGGGAGAAGGCCCAAGCGGAAGGGCATATCGAAGATAACCATGGGGAAGAGCATTCAGAGGATTGCAGAGGAGAGGGCGGCTAAGAGACATCCCAACCTGGAGGTCCTGAATTCCTACTGGGTGGGCCAGGACGGTCGCTACAAGTACTACGAAGTCATCATGGTGGATCCCCATCATCCCTCCATAAAGGCGGATGAGAAGGTGAACTGGCTTCTCGACCCGGCGAACAGGGGCAGGGTCTACAGGGGGCTCACTTCAGGGGGGAAGAGGGGCCGCGGCCTGAGGAGGAAGGGCAAGGGCGCGGAGAAAACTAGACCATCGATAAGGGCCCATTCGAGCAAGGGAAAGTAGTGTCAGGCCATCCCCAGGGGTCCCAGCACCTCCTGTCTGAGTTTCTCGAGTCCATCTTGTGACAGCCCCAGCAAGGGGTAGAAGGCAGGCCTCAGGTCGTCCTTTCCCACCCCGTCGACATCCCACGGATAGACGTATCCGAGAGCCCCTTCGGATTCGGCCACGCGCTCCATTTCCCTCAGGGTGTCCACCTTGCGCCCCGCGAGTTCGGGGTCCCAGTAAGTGAGGGCCCTGGACCACTTTTCCTCCTTCTGAAAGACAGGAGTTACCGAACACCCCCGCTTCATCATCAGCCACGCCGCCAGGACCCCCTCAGGCTCCTCCACATAGGCCACCACCCTTCCCTGAGTACCCAGGGGGAGACCTCCAGGTCCCCGAAGGACCTCTGAGTACAGATAGGCCCTCCCTTCTCGAATCTCCAGGAAGACCTCCCAGTCCGGGTTCCCGAGGTTCACCCTCAGCTCGGGAAAAGCGGAGAGGATGGCCGACCCGATTTCCCGCGCTATGTCCATGCTGGTGTAGGTATGGCTACCCACCCTTCTCACGCGGACAGCGAAGGAGGGCCCTTTGGGCAGGTGACGGCCAGCGGCATCCACACAGACCCCCATCATGTCCTGCAGGGATGAGGAAGTCTCCACCACCGGGCTGTAGGAGACAAGTCCGAAGGCCCTGGCCAGGATCTCATCCGCACCTCGGAACTCAGACTCCAAGAACAATCTCCCCTCCTCCTCCCGGAAGGAGCATCGACCTCCTTCGTGCCTGAAGAGCCTCGCGATGTTGGTCATCAACCTCTCCTTCATGGCACGGCGGACACGGCTGCTCTTGAGGCCTATCTCGCCATAACGAAGAAGATACTTCACCGATACCCCCTACAGACGACGCGACTAAAGCCCTTACCCTCGCCGACGGATCGTCGTCGGAAGGGGCCTCAGACAGTCGATGCCCAGACGTACCTTTTTCCTGCCTTCTCTCATAGAGGCAGTGTGGACCCGCTGCTGCTGTCCCTGGTGGCTCTCATGCTCTTTCTGGTGGCCTTCGTCTATTCCAACCTAGGCATGGGAGGCGGTCACCTCTTCGTCCCTATCCTTCTGACCTTTGTGACTCCCCTCAAGGAGGTGGCCGTGCCCATGTCCTTGGCCTTCACCATAGCAACCGCCGTCTCCGCGACCTACAACCACTATCGGCGGGACCTGGTCAGGGCACGACTCGCGACGTTTCTGGTCGGCGGGGCCTTGATAGGCGCCGTCATAGGTGCCCTTTTCACCCTTGCCTCCTCGAGGGCCGTCTTCCTGGCGTTCTTCTCCACGGTCCTCATAGCTGTGGGCCTAAAGATGCTCCGGGACTGGTTGCGAAGAGCTGAGACCATAGAACACAACGACGATTCCAGGATGACTCCCCTACGCATGACGCTGGCCTCCTCGACCACCCTTTCGTCCGGTTTCCTGGCAGGCAGTCTGGGCATCGGTGGAGGAGTCGCCAACGTCCCCATCATGGTTTATCTCTTGGGTCGAAGGACGAGGCTGGCCATAGGAACCTCCACCCTGATGATCATACCCATCTCCACCGTGGGGATCGTCAGCTACATCATCTTTGGAGGGCCTTCCTCCCTGGATTACGGCATCCTAGCAGTCCTCTGGCCATTCGTCCTCCTAGGCTCCTTCCTGGGCTCTCACTGGGGGCTTCAGAAGCTGAGGTCGAGGTCCGTCGCTCTCGTCTTCATCCTGGTCCTCTTCGTGGCGGCGGGAAAGCTCCTCATGGACCTAGTCCTGGGATAGCCTCTAGACAGGATAGCTTTATCCGAGGTCCGGGAAATGTTGGAGACCGTTGGAGCTTCGTCCCGGAGACAGGCCTGAGGACGATGGTGACGCCCTCAGGGTCGCTGGCGAGAGGCTGGCGGAAGGCTACCTTCTGGAAAAGGAGTTCCGAGGGATAGCGTGGCCCTCCCTCCTCCAGAAGGTCCTGCTGGCCGTCCTGGGCATCTTCGCCTTCGTGCTGGGCATCCAGCTCATGAAGGCCTCCGCCCAGGGCCTCGCCCCCTCCCTAGAAGTCCTCCTCGGAACCCTGTTCGTCTCTCCCACCTCCGCCCTGGGATTCGGATGGACCGTCACCTACCTCGTCCTCAGCGGCTCCCCGGTGGCCGCGATAGCTCTGGGCCTCCTCGATGCGGAGGTCCTGGACCTCCACTCGGCATACTTCATGGTCATGGGGTCCCGCTTCGGGGCCTCCTTCATCGTCATCGTCATCGGCCTGGTGGCCATCGCCAGGGGCGGTGGCAGGGAAGAGAGCCTCTCCATGGGGGTGCTCTCCTTCCTGGTGACCTACTCCGTCTACGTTCCCGCACTCTTCCTAGGCCTCCTCATCTTCTCCTCCGATAGCCTCCGTGGCCTCACCCTTGGTACACCGCCATTCCTCCTGGACGGCGTGAACCTCCTCTTCGGCCCCGTGGTGACGAACACGCTGACTGCCTTTCCACTCGGCCTCGTCTTCGTCCTCTCGTTCATCTCCCTCTATGGAGGCCTCTCCCTCTTCGATAGGGCCTTTCACCGGAAGGAGGTGGAGGAGGTGGAGGTATCCGCTATTCACCGCCTGCTGGAGGTCCCCCTCTTCTCACTACTCCTGGGGGCCGGCATAACCCTCCTCTCCACCAGTGTCTCTCTCTCCTTGGGAATGTTAGTACCGTTGTATCTGAAGGGATACCTCCGCCGGAGGGATGTGGTACCCTACATCATGGGGGCCAACATCACGACCTTCGTAGACACCCTTCTGGTGGCCTTCCTCCTCGCCAACAACACCGCCATGAACCTCGTGCTTGTGGCCATGCTCAGCGTCGGTGCCATCTCCCTCCTGGTCCTTCTCCTCTACAGGTACTACAGCAAGGCCCTCCTATGGCTCTTCCACTGGACCTTTCACAGCAATCGGGCTCTGGCAGGCTTCGTCATCGTGATGGTGGCTGCCCCTCTGCTCCTCTTGGTGATATAGGATGGTTAGTGCTATGTATGCGGTAACGTTATTCCAGGATGAAGGGTGACGAATGGTCCAGGCCAAGCAACGCAAGAGAAGCCGCGTCCTCCTGGCCACTGACAGTGCGGTGGACGAGGGGTCCCTGAGCTTCGCCGCCAAGGTGGCGACGGCCCTGGACTCACGCATGGACTTCTGGATCATCGTCGAGACCGTGGACGAGATGAGGTCTGCGCTCCCCATCCTTCAGAAGGAGATGGCCTACCTGGAGGGAATCGCCCCAGAGGTCGAGGCCGAGGTGAAGAAGGGCCTGGCCGCGGAGATGATGACGGGCATCCACGAGGGGGATTACGAGCTGGCCATCCTCTGCTTCCGGGGCCGGAGGGGCCTCAAGAAGGTCTTCCCGAGGGCAGAGGTTCTCTCCATCCTCCACCACGCTAGGGTCAACTTCCTCATTCTCTGGGGGCGGGGCCGAAAGCTGAGGAAGTTCCTGTTCTGCACCGGTGGCTCCCCCTACGGCCAGCAGGCGGTGGAGTTCGGAGCCCGGATTGCCGCCGTTCTTGAGGCTCAGGCCACCCTACTTTACGTAGCGGAGACGGAGCCTGCCCTCTTCCTGGAAGGTCAGAAGGAGAGGCCGGAACCCGAGGATCCGGAGGTGAAGAGGGCAGTTGACAGGGCCTTGGAGACCCTCCGGAAGGTTGGCGTGGAGGCCGAGGCGAAGATTCGATATGGTAAGATTCCACATCAGATATTGGCAGAGGCCTCTTCCGGAAAGTACGACCTCATCGTTCTGGGCTCCCACGGGATGGGGGGTATCAGGGGTTTCATTCTAGGCAGTGTCAGTGAGGAGGTCGTCAAGAGAGCTCGGATTCCTATCCTTGTTGTGAGGGCTCAGGAGAGGAAGAGGCGCTGGCGTCGCCTCTTCAGGATGCGACGTTAGAACCCTCATAGACTAGATGTGTCAACCGAACGCGCAGGTTGCCTATCGGATTGTTCCGGTAGAGGGTTTACCGCCGCTACCTGTCCCGTTCATACGTCTTAGTTAATCCTCGAAAGGAGACTCCGGCTTGCTTCGCTGGATGAAGCCTGCCAATCATGGAGAGGCCTGTTGACATGCTCTGGTCTATGAGTCCCTCCGTTGTCCGTTGCCGGACTGTTACGGCCGATCTCTCAAGGATATCTACCCCCGGATTTCCACCTTGACGTCGTAGAACATCAGGTGCCAGAAGATGCTGAAGGGCGGAAAGTTCGATGAGTCAGGCTCTCCCGTCCGGATGATGACGTGCAGCTGAGTCTCTTCCATGTCGACGAAGCCGTCGTCAGGTGCCATGGGGGAGTAGAAGCCGGTCTTGTCCGCGTTGAGGACTTGATCAGTAGCCTCGTCCCGTACACCAGCGGTGAGCATGGTGTGCAGCATCAAGGTCCCGAAGAACTGTCCGTCGATGTAGACCTCCACGGGTCCCCATGTTGCCAGGTGTGTGAATAGGTTGGTCACGATGGGAGCGCCGATGCCTGTGCTGCCATGCTCGAAGTGGTTGATGGCAATGGAATCGCCATCGATGGTCTGTGTATTCCTTCCATCCGAAAGGACTCCAGAGGGGTGGTCGGGCGGCATGAACTTAGTGGCCACGATGCGAACGTTCACCGGTGCCGTCTTTCCGACCAAGGATGCTACGCTGTCCCGTGGGTCCACCCATTCCGTCACGATTTTTCCAGAGTTCGAGACGGGATCCACCTCAATGATGGCAGACCCTTCGTTCTCGAAGATTAGTCCGCCGTCGTATTGCATGTTGTTTCCGTGGTCCCCGATTATGTGGAAGTTGCTCCCTTTCACCTCATAGGGTGCTCCTCCTTTTGCGGGGGGTGCCGCCACAACAGCCAGCGGAACCGCCAACAGTACTGCTACGGCCAGGGCGATGATCTTTGTACTCGGTTTCATTACAAACACCTTGTGATGACATCGACCCCCTCTATTAGGCACCTCTATCAAATCATCCCAGCACCTCTCGAACCCTTGGAGATGTCGAGTCGTCAGAGCGACTCTGGGTTCCGAGAGGGGAGGGCGAGTTTCACTCTCGCCCAATTCGGCTGCCGTAACTTCTTTTGTCCGCAAGACCTTACGCCAGATTGCGTACGAAAATGGCCGACATCTCCGAACACCAAGGACTTGGTCAGTTTGGGCGGGCCTACAAGATCCTGTTTGAGAATGATACACATGGCCCTGGCTCGATAGATCGAACCATAATGGAGAACATGATACGTCTCTGCTCGGAAACCGCTCCTTATCTCTATGGAGAATCCACCCAAACAAGAAGCCTCTATAAGAAAGGGTCACGACCTGAATTGGAGCGATACGCACAGGAAGCAGTTCTAGGATGTCATTCCGAGGAAGAACGTATCGAGGCAGTGGCTCGATTTACGAGCAGTCTGCAAGAGAATGTGAGCGATGACTTGGACACGATACAAGTCGGCGGTACCGAAGAGGAAATCATCAAACGGGGCTCTAATTGGTGTTCGGACGTGGCTAGGGTCGCCTGTGCGCTCTGCCAAGTAGCCGGCCTTCCCGCCCGAATGGTCATATTAGCTGATACGAAGAAGGCCTATAGTGGCCACATGATCATAGAGGTTCATCGGTCAGAGGCCTGGGGAGCCGTAGACCCATTAACGAATGTCGTGTATCGCCATGCTAGGGGCAGATCTGCATCCGCTTGGGACCTGATGAACGATTCTCGTCTCGTCGAGCGCCATTGGAGAGGCGAGTCAACCCCTTATACCATTGCTGATCAGTTCCGAGGAGTGGCTATCTCGAATTACTTCTCGTGGCGCTGGAAAGAATATGACTACAGTGTGAGTAAGATCAACGACTACTACCGTCCCATTCTCGAGATGTCTGATCAAGGATGGCCAGGCGGTCTGAGATGGCTCCATGGAGAGGACGATTTAACGGTAACCAATGACCCTGAGTAATATCGACCAGCGGAGTGACAACCCTCTGCCCGAACCTCATCACATAGCTTGATGAGACGGCCAGGCTTCGACATCAGGGACCTCTGCGGTTTCAGACACCGGCTCTCTAGTCCGTGTAGTATGCTGATGAGGCCGAAACCCAACAGCTTGGAAGGTAAACTGACGGGGTGTCCTTCAGTCACGCTGTTCCCGCATGTGCTCTTGGACGGAAGGATACCATACGAAAGAAGGCCGCGAGGGCCCTGCGCTCTGACTCACTACCGTCATAATCGATGCCTAGCATTCTTATCAAGAAGCGAGCGGTCGTCGGATGGCGGCGTTCGTAATCGGCGAGTTCGGCATAGGTTTCCTCTTGGGTAAGAAATCGCTGCACGGGGACGAAGCGGCGTCGTCCTATGTGGATGTGCAGAGGTTGGGTTACCTGAATATTGCGATACCAGTCGGCATTCTCGCCGTACGCAGAGACGACAATGATTTCTCCCGTGGTCCGATCGTAGCGAATCGCCTCCAGCACGGTATGATAAACCCGCCCACTTCGACGACCTTGGTGCGTCAGCATGAGAAGTCTGTGACCTAATAGCCATCCTAGTCGCAGGTGATAGATATACACTGGTAATCTGAACACTAGGCGGAGCAAGCCTCTTGGCTTCCTTTGGCCTGCGGATAGGGTGTTCAATTGTCCGCCTACATCCTTTGGTGACAATTCGTCTTCTTGTCTTCGAACAGTCTGCGGGTATATGAGTCTGGTCCTGCGGAGCAGGTTCCGGACACAAGGGGAATCTTGAAGTGTAGAACGCTCCGTGAGGAGGTTGCCGACGGAACCCAGAAAACCCGCGAGATTCCGAGGGAGAAGAGGATCAACGCCAACATCTTCAGCCCCTCAACCTCTTCTGAACCGCTTCGCTCGTCAATTCTCGAATCGCGTCGGAGGCAACCCATCTCGCGCTTCTCGAATCCAGAGCTCCAATCCTCTCGGCGGCTGCAATTGCTTTCTTGTTCAGGGCAATGTTACGTTTCCCGATCTGCCTCAGTGCCCAATTGATCGCCTTCTTGACGAAGTTTCTATCGTCGGAGGCCTGTCCCTCTATGATATGGAGAAAGTTCTCAAACAGTTCATCATCAGCTTCCTTGTCACTGACAGCCAGACGCGCCATGAGCGCGAACCCGGCCCTCTTCACAAATTCTTCCTCTCTCGAGCTCCACTCAAGACACTTCTGGTATGCGAGCTTGGACCTCTCGAAAAGGTTCATACAGCACTGGTCGCAGATCTCCCAGCTATCGAAGTCTCTTACCCACCTCTCCATTTGCTCTTCAGTAACAATCTCCGGGTCGTCGATCATACTCGCGAGGATTCTGGTTTCGCGGATATTAGACGCCCAGAGCTGTTGTGCGAGGTCATGGTCCACTCTGATTTCCCTGGCAATCTTTCTTAGGTCTGGAACGGAGACACCGTATGCGGTTCTTGCAGCAATTGCGTAGCGTTCCATGCCCTCCAGCCTTTTCGGGTCTGCCAGAGATTCTAGTCTCTTGATGATGTCATCGTATTCCATAAATCCCACCTCTCCGCTCGTTTCACCTACTTCACGCATCCCAAGTACCTCAATTAAATGTTAGTAAAGGCGGGTTTTATCTAGGATAAAGATCGCGGTGGCCAGGATCCGATCCTATGACACGTACTAGGCTCGACGACGATTAGATAAATCTGAATCCCTTAAGACCAATCCATGACGAAGACCAAGAAGAGATGTGCCTGGGCCCACCATAGCGCATTACTGCTCGAGTACCACGACAGAGAATGGGGCATTCCCGTGCATGATGACAGGAAGCTTTTCGAGCTGCTTATCTTAGAAGGTGTACAGGCAGGGTTGAGTTGGGAGACGGTGTTAAAGAAGCGTGAGAACTATCGTAAAGCATTTGATGATTTTGACCCCGTAATGATCGCACGATATACCGATGAAGACGTCGAGCGTTTACTCTCTGATTCTGGCATCATTC
>JBHHZZ010000011.1:0-36646 GCA_046758325.1 Thermoplasmata archaeon
CTTCTGCCGCCGAGAAGATGGAGGAATCACGTCGCCTCGTGGAGAAGATAGGCAAGGAAGGGAGGGTGGCCTACGGCATAAAGACTGGGCTCGGAGAGCTGGCTAACGTGAGCATTCCTGATGAAGACATCCGGAGATTGCAGCTGAACATCATACGGAGCCACTCGGCCGGGGTCGGTGACCCTCTGCCAAGGGAGATTGTACGGGCGATGATGGTCCTCAGAGCGAACGGCTTGGCTAAGGGACACTCTGGTGTCCGTCCGTCGATCGTCGAACTCCTCTGTGGGATGCTCAATCGTGGAGTTCATCCCATAATACCTCGAAAGGGTTCCGTGGGCGCCAGTGGCGATCTCGCTCCCCTGGCCCACATGGCCCAAGTGATGATCGGCGAGGGCGAGGCTCTCCATAAGGGCGAGCGCCTGCCCGGGGCTGAGGCCCTCAAGAAGGCAGGTCTCGAACCGGTGGAACTCCTGGCCAAGGAAGGCCTAGCGTTGATCAACGGGACCTCCCTCATGGCCGCCTACGGCTGTCTAGGACTGAACGATGCAAACCATCTGATCAAGGATGCCATAATCGCCGGAGCCCTCAGTTTCGAAGCACTCAAGGCCTCTGCCCAGCCCTTCGACCCCAGAATTCAGGCCCTGAGGCCCCACCCAGGTCAGACGGCGGCAGCGAGAGTCCTACTGAAGATCCTCCAGGAGAGCGAGATAATCCCATCCCACAAGGATTGCCCGAAAGTGCAGGACGCCTACACGCTTCGGTGCATGCCCCAGGTGTTCGGGGCCTGTATCGACGTCCTCACCCAAGCCTACGGCGTCCTAAGCATCGAGATAAACTCGGCCACGGACAATCCGCTCTTGTTCCCCACAGAAGGTGAATCCCTATCATGTGGTAACTTTCACGGCCAACCTCTATCCTTCATCCTGGATTTCATGGCCATCGCCCTTTGCTCCTTGGCGGGCTTCTCCGAGCGGCGGATAGCCCGTCTGGTGGATGGACACCTGAGTGGGCTTCCCCCATTCCTGACAGAGAAGAGCGGCCTCAACTCGGGCCTCATGCTGGCTCAATACACCGCGGCGGCCCTGGCCTCAGAGAACAAGGTCCTGGCCCATCCGGCTTCGGCGGATTCCATCCCTACCTCGGCCGACCAGGAGGACTTCGTCTGCATGGGTCCTGCGGCGGGTGAAAAGCTCTTCCAGATTATCCGGAACGCAAGGTATCTCGTGGCGATCGAGTACCTGTGTGCGGCTCAAGGACTGGAGTTTCTGAAACCCCTCAAGCCAGGGAAGGGAGCCCTCAGTGCCTACGAGTTCCTCCGCCGATTCATCCCACCTTTGGTTGAGGATCGGTCTATCGCCGAGGATTTGGTGAAGATCGATGGTCTCCTGACGGAGGCCAAGGTAATAGAGGCAGTTGAGGCAGCTGTCGGCCCCCTAGAACTCAAGCCCTGATCCTGTAGAGCCTCAACCCGTTCTCCTGATGGAGGAGCTCGAAGAACTCTTCTTGATGGAGGTTCTGGAATATGGGGGAAAGCTCCCAGAAGGGACTGGTGCCCCTGTACTCCCTGAAGAAGGGAGCGTCAAGAACGTAGCCGACTCCCTCGGCCTCGAGAATCTGGATGGCCTCTTCAAGGGTGTCGACAGAGTAGTGGTCGATGAGCTGTGGGGAGCCGGGGGAAACGAACTCGGCTTCCACGTAGTAGCGGCTTATCTCGAGGGTCATCACCTTCGCTCCTGGAGGGACGTTTTCGTTCATCCACTGCCACATCCGCCAGTTGAAATCCCATGCTTTCTCTAGGACCGCCTCATCGCCCGCTGGTGGTAGCCCAACGGGAAAGGGTCCTAGGACTGGGGTGGGATACTTCGCGACGGCGGCGGCGTTCACCGAAGGGGAGACGAGGGACAGAGAAAGGGTGGCCAGGGAGATGAGACTCACCATCCTCGCCCCCGCGGGACCCAACCTTCGCCCGAGGTTGCGGGGTGGAATCCTGACGAGCACTAGGAGAACCATGGCGATTCCTGCAACTATCAGATGGATAGAGGGATTGATGGCGAATGCCAGGGCACTGGCGGCTAAGGCCAGGCCCGCCCATCGAACCTTGGCCGCCTCAAGCAAAGCCCATCGGAGCCAAATGGCCGCCGACATCGCCATGGCAGGCAATCCCGGAAGGACGAGTCTATAGAAGGCACTCTCGAAGGTGAATAGCAGCAGGAGGAGGGCGATGTAGAGTGCTCCGACGGATTGGAGGAACCTGAGACGCCTGCCCCGAAGGGAGAAGGAGAGGGCGAAGATCATGAAGAGTAGGCTAGAGACGAGGACGCCAAGCTGTTCAACCTTAACCACGATGGGAGGGCCCTCGTACTTGGTCAGGAAGGTGGTGGCCTCTAGGTGAACTCCCCCCAGGTAGGGCGTGAGGAAAGGGTAGACTGGATTCTGGAAAAGGATGTAGTTCCTCACAAAGAGGGAGAGAGTCGCTGCCGTGAAGAGACCCAAGAACAGGAGGGTGGGGACCATGTTGCGGAAACCCCATATATCTACGGGGCATCTCCTAGCGGGCAACCTTCTACTCATCATGCCCCCCAGGATGATGATGAACAGGACGGCGGCAAACAACAGGCCATTGTACTTGGTCAGAGCCGCGCCAGCGGCGAATAACCCTGCGTATCCGAGAAGCCTTCCTTCACCAGACCGAAGCCACTTCATACCGAAATGGAGGGCCAGGAGGGAGTAGAAGGTGACAGGCATGTCGGACCAGATCTCAACTGAGAGCCTTCCGAAGGCCAGGAACTCTGGAACCTGGAAGGAGGCCCACAGGAGCAGAGCCATCGCCCCCGTCTCCCTTCCCCAGGGGCGGCAAATGTGTACGAGGAGCAATGCGGTCAGGACGGAGTAGAGGGGAACCAGGGGCCTGGAGAGGAGCTGTTCCGAGGAGTCCGCCACGAAGTATATCCACGTCTGTTGCGTCACTAGGAGGTTGGGATAAGCGTTCGGTAGATCCAACATCGCCAGGCTCGCGGTTCGGGGAAGGGACCCAGTGAGGAAGGCGACCCTCGGTAGGTAGAGGTGGTAGAAAATGGAGTCAGGTCCCGTCTCGGGATAGGCCACGCCTTTTACCACTATGAGGAGGAAGAGAGCTATCGGCCCCAGGATGAGGACAAGGGATGTCGGTATCCCACCGAGGGCCTCCGAGGCGGCTCTCCGGAATCGGCTCGCCGCTCGAGAGATGGCTTCTGCCTCGGGAAGAAGGGCGATGACGGCCAAAGCGAGAAAGGTTACGGAGACCGGCAAGATCCAGGCCCTAGAGAGGTCTATCATCAGGATCTGATTCGCGACCATTAGGATGATGTTGATCAGCAGCCATCCAACTCCCCATCCAAAGGCCAGGGCCTCAATCAACTTCCTCTCCTTGAAGAGCCGCATATAGAGTGCGAACCCAAGGGCGGGAGGAGAGGCGTAACCGAGGAGGGCCAAGAGGGCCAGCAGGGCCATCCAACCCAATACATGGCCGGCCATTTAAGACAGTTTGACAGGAACATTTTTCATCCGCCTAGACCCTATGTGCCGCGTTGACTACCAGACCGCCCCTCCTCGTCCTACTGGTGTCCCTCCTGATCCTCCCTCTGTTCGCCTTTGCCGGAGGGCCAGGGCATCCCAGATATGAGGTGGAAGATGAGGGCGGTTGGATGATTTCCGTAAACGTTGAGGAGCACTGGGTGTCGCTCACTTCCAAGGATGGCTCGAGGCGTCTACTGGTGGATGGTGATGGACCGGAAGATGACGATATGTATGCAGGTCTCTACCTTACGATCGATGGGAAAGTTCTCTCCGGTAGCTACCTAGGCCACAGAGCACCTCTGATAGCTCCCGAAAGGCCGTTCGTTACCCAGACCTCGATCCATCTTCGAGCTGAACACGATGCTGTGGAGATTACCTTGGTGGAGGATGGGCCAATTCCCTCCTTGGAACCCGACGCCTACCCTCTCATCCCCCCCTTCAAGGTGGTAATCAGCCTCCATTTCGGTCAGGAGATTGTAGTCCGTCTCAAGGGTCTCTACTACATTCTCCCTATGGGGCCTCGAAACATCCTGTTGTGGTACGAGGGTGGAGAAGCGATGGAGTTTGACTCTGCGCTGGAGGGGCCCTGGCAAGAGTACTTCGAGGGTCTGCGCGCTATGGAGTTTCTCGACTCTATGAATACACGCTTCAGGATTGAGACGAATGCCAAGGTCGTGCAGCTCGAGGCCCTTCCTCCGAGCGCCGACCCCGGCCTCCAGGCGTTTGAGATCGACTTTGACCACAGCTTGAAGGAGTACGGACAGTTCGAGATCCTGACGACCCTATACCTTTCTCCTTAGTTCAGACGAATGCTCCCACCCCGATCCCCTGAGGCGACAATAGACGGTTGCGACGTCTTGCCCTTGTACTCGTGCTCAGTCTTGAAACACCTCGTAGGGCTCCTTTACTCTCTTGATGTAGCTTACCCTCTCAGAAGCCTCCTGGTCCTTCCTTCGAGTCCAATGCACGTACTCGTAGAGCGCCCAGGAAATCATCCTGCAGATCCTGTCGAGGAGTAGTCGAATGTGCCTGGAGCGGCAGACCCCTCGGAGAGCCCTCTGGAAAGGCGTCTTGGCCGCACGAACCTCCTGGCCTACCTCGTTCTGGTATATCTGGGGAAAGAATAGGTTCAGCCAGAGGTTTGACTCCAGCATCCTGCGAAAGTACTCAGCTCCGTAGAACGGTCGGGACACGAGCAGCTCGAAAGCCATCTGTTCATCCTGTCGGGCAAAAGGCTTCGTCCAGGCCTCCTCCACGATGAGGTTGACACATATCACCTTAGGCAGCAAGGGCATGCGGTGAAGTCTGTCCACCGGCTTACCCCTCAGTCCGAGGGAGTACTTCAGTCCGAGCAGGTTGGCCGCGAGGTAGGTTATGTAGCGGCTACCGTCCTCTGTGATGATGTTTAGGTCGATGTCATCCTCCTCTGAGAAGCCTCCAGTGGCCAGTGACCCGCAAAGAGCTATGGTTTTAACAAAGGGACAGATGGTGGCCAGCTCAGATGCGTACTTTCGAGCAATTCCCAGGTATCTTTCCCTGAGTTCAGCATCGGACCTTCGTCTCTGGATGGACTTCTCCAAGAGGTCCTCGTATCCCTTCAGGCAAACCAAGCCATCCTCCAGGGATAGCTCATCGCATGCGAGGAGATCGGTCTCAAGGTCATCGGGTGAAACCTCCCCACCTAGAAGACAACGGCTCAGCTCTTCCAGGGATGGGACAAACCCCCGATTTGCGAAAATGCTTACCGTCTTTATCGCTCGCGCTTGTATAGGACTCGCCGTGGTGACCTTCGCCTGGAGAATTATATCCCCTGAGAAGCTAGGCCCTGATGAAATTTAAACGTAACAGAACTTGCCTATCGGGCCCCGGTGGGACGTCGGGCGACCTATAGTTGCCGCTGACAGACAGGACACTTACCTGCCCTTATGGCGCAGGGCTCATGCAGGAGAGCACCACACCCGCACTTCCTCGCGGAGAAACCCCTCTTGATGGCACCCCGGCAGAGGGGGCAGCGACTATCGTGGTCGGCGATTATGGCCCTTGCCTCTTCCCGTGCAGATTTGCCGTCCACAGACACCTCGAAGACCCTCTCCCATTCGTACCCCTGATCGTCGAGAACCCTCTTGGCGCTTGCCTTGATCATTACCGGCACGATGCCCTTGGTGTTGAACCTCACCTTGAAGCGAACCTCGCCCTTCCCGTTGGCCCTAATGGAGGCTGGTACCTGGAGCTCCTTTACTTCCAGGCCTCCTAAGACCTCCACGTTAAGCTCCTTCGCCAGGGCCTTTCCCGTGTTGCGGACTTCGAGGACCGCCTCCCTCCAATCCCCCTTGACTGGGTCCTGAAGGTCGAGAGACAATTCGAGGCTCGGGGAGAAGGCGTGGAGTGAACTCTGTACCTGCCTGAGGCTCTCCTGGGCCTCCTGAAGGGCAGCATCGGGGTCGGAGTCCTTCAGCTCAAAGGCCTTGCGCAGGGCTTGGCTCGGTCCCTTCACATCGATGCCGAACTTCTTGGCTGTCTTGACTAGGGACTCGGCCTCGAAGGTAGCCTCCACGAACCGTTTGTGAAAGTCCTCTTGGGTTCTCATCATGCCCATGCTCTCTTGGGCGAGACGAGTGGCCTTTTCGAAGAGGTTTCTCTCCAGGGCTTCTCTCGCTTTCACCACCATCTCCCTGGCCTGCTGGGTATCCGCTCCCATCCTTTCTGCGTGGTCTAGGGCTTCCTCAGACTGGACTATCAGCTCCTCTACCCGATCTCGGAGAACGCCATCGACCTCGTTTTTTGCCTGGGATAGAATATCGTAGGCGTCACTGAACCTGTTCTCGTTGGTGTAGCTCCATCCCTGGGACAGTTTCTCCTCGATGCCCTCCAGCTCGCAGTTGAGGAGGCTACACAGGACCTGTGCATTCCTCACGTCGGAGTGGAGTTGCGTGAGGTAGGATGATACGAGGCCCGCGGCCTGGGTCCCCAGCTGGTCGAAGGCATCCTTGGCGGTCTCCAGATCCCCCCTCTCTATGGCTTGCTTCGCTTCCTCCAGCAGGATGGATAGCCTGGAGGCGTCTACTCCTACCCTCTCGGCGATCCGGTAGTAGGCCAGGGCGGCCTCTTCTGATTTTTCTACGTCTTCCCAGCTTTCCCGAATCCTGGAGAACTCGTCACCGGCCTTGATGGCCGCCTCCAAGGAGGCAACATAGTCACCTTTCTCAAAGGCCTGCTCAGATTCCTCCAGAAGCTTGGTGAGGAAGGGAACGGGGGTCGGGAGGGCTGTGATCCTCTTGCGGGTGGTCTCCAAGGCGTTCTCCGCGATCTCCTTCTGAAGCTCCATCTTCTCTACTTCAGCCTCGCTCTGCATCGCCGTCGCCAGGGCCTCCTGGTACCTGTGCTCTGCCTGGAGCGATCGGGCCTTCTTGAGCAGCTCCTCCGCGGTGGCCGTGTTGATCCCGCTCGCCTTGGCCTTCGCGACGGTTGTCTCGAAGCTCTTGACGGTCCTCTCGATACTATCCTCCCTATCCCTCTCGAGCTGGGTGAGAGCCTCTTCAGCCAGTTGAGCCGCGTGCTTCACGTTGCCCTGCTGAAGGACCTTCCTTGCTTTGGAGAGGAGCTTCTCGGGTCCAGAGACCCTTACGCTCATCGACTTTAGCTCTGAGATGAGGGACTCTGCCCTTCTGATTACCTCCAGGGTCTCCTCGTAGGCTCCTGCAAGGTCCTCGCAGCCGGCCAAGACCCCCTTTATGGCCTCAGCAGTCTCCTTCAGCTTCCGCTCATTCAGGAGAGACTTCGCGTTGGAGATGGCGATCTGCAGGTCTTGGACCTCCTTGGCTGGCACCTGCACCTTATCCAGGAGGGTCTCGGCTCTGGCAATCTTGGTGTTTATCTTGTTCCGGATGCCGCTTCGAGCCTGTTCTTCCACCTCCATGGCCAACTCGACGGCCTCCCTGAAGTCCTTTGCGTCGAGGGACTGCTTAGACCTCTTCAGCAGGTTGGACCAGACGCTCACGTCCACATCCAGCGTCCGAGCCAACTTGAGGCTCTCTTTGGCCGCCAAGATGCGATCCGTGACGTTCAGGACACTGATCTCCTTCTCTGCCTCAGCCCGGGCGTCGCGGGCGAACTCCAGGGCGCGCTTCAGATCGCTCGCCTCGAAGGCCGTCTTACCCTTGACCAGAAGGTCGAGGGCACGATTCATGTTCACATTCTTCTTCTTGCCCTCCGCGACGAGGACGGCGGCGGAGGCCATAGTGTCACGTACCTTCTGGTAGAGGTCGAGCCTCTCCTGGGCGGTGGAGTCGCAGTCTTGCAGGTGAGCCAGACCTGTGATGATATCTCCGGCCGTTATGGAGTCCTTCGCCTGCCTGAGGAGCTTCTTCAGATCCTCGATGTCTATGCCCGAGTTCCTTGCCTCGATGACCCGGGCCTTAACCTCCTCGAAGGCTGCCTGCGAGACGTTAGTCAGCTGGTCCTCCAAGGCCTTGCGTTGTCTGAACACCTCCGAGAAGCCACCCTCTTCGAAGGCTTTTCTGGCGGCAAGATAGCCTTCCCTGAGGCCGTAAGCCTCAAGACCGTGGGCCGTCGACAACTGCTGGGCCGCCTGGAGACCATCCAGGATGGTGGAGGCTAGCGCCTTGGCCCGCTCTTCGGCCTTGGTATGGGCCTCCCCCGCCATCTTCGCGGCCGTCTCGTAGTCCTTCACTTCCAGGGCCGTCTGAGCCTTGAGAAGGAGTTCGGAAATCCCCTCTCTGTCCTCCTCCTCGGGGAGAATCTGATTGACGCTCTCTAGCTTGCCTTCGAAGTGAGAGGATATCCTCTCTTCCAGCCTCGTCTTCAGCTGAAGCGCGTCCTGGAAGGCCTTGGACACCTCCCCTGCCTTAAGGGCCTGAGAGCATTCGTGGAAATCCTCTGATTCCTCCGTTAGGGTGAGGTCAAACCTCTCCGCTAGGGTCAGGAGAAACTGAGCCTCCTCCAGCAGCTCGCCGGTCTTCTCGGACCTGGCTGTCCCGAGACCTTTCTCGATTCTCTGGACCAAGGATGACCATGACTTCAAGTTGCCCCGGGAGAGCTCCTCCTCGGCGGTTGCCAGCACGCCCTCGACCTCTGACAGGTTGAGCCCCTGCTCCGAGAAGGATCGCACCTCGCCCGCCAGGGCCTCCATTTTCTCCCACGCGGCCGCGAACTCGCTGACTAGCCGGTCCAGTTCTTCGTTCCCCTTGTCAGCGTAGTAGAGGGCGTCCTTGTAGTTCCCGCCTTGAAGGGCCTCTCTGGCCCTGTTGAATATCTCGACGGCTGCCTTCGCGTCGGCCCCCAGCTCCCGGGCCTTCAGGAACTTGGGTCTGGATAGGGAAATGATATGGAGGACCTTCTGGAACTTGGCGTCTTCCAGTTCCTTTACGGCCTTCTTTATGAGCTGGGATGCTGCTCCATAGTCGCCCTCGGAGGCAACCCCCACGGCCTCCTTGACTAGGGCTTCCGCCTTGGAGACATCCGCGCCGAGCTTCCTGCCCTCCTCCAACGGAGCCTTCAGACTGGTCTTGCCGGACTCCATAGCCTTCTTGAGCTGTCGCTCCGCCTCGGTCCTCGATTGTTTCAGGAAGTTGAAGGCCTTATCATAGTCAGCCTTCTCCAGAGCCTTTTCAGACCGAGTGAGGTAACTCTTCGCCTTGGAGAGGTCGACTTTCAGGGCCTTGCCGGCCTCCATGAGCTCTGTGACGACTTTCCCCTCTTCCTCCAGCTCGAAGTTCAACTCGCGCCCTAGGATGTCCAGGGCCTCCTCTGTCTGCGACAGGGCTTCCTCATAGTCGCTCGCCTCCAGGGCGGACCTGGCCCTCGAAAGAAGGTCTTCTGCAACGGCGGTGTCCTTATCCATCGCCTTGGCCGCTAGAACGAGTGACTGGGCGGAGGAGAAGGACTTGGAGAGATACTCGTGGAGCATCTTCTCCCCCTTCGTCCACCCCCTCTTCGCGGTCTCGACCGCTTCCTCGTAGTTACCCTTCTCCAGCGCATCCCTGGCGCTGCCTATCAGGGCCTCATATTCTGCGGTATCACTGCCAGTTCTCTCGAGCAGACCAACAATCGACTCTGCCGAGTCCAGTATCGACTGCGCCCTCTGCAGAAAGGCAGCCTTGACCTTATCCTCTCCGTCCTTCGTCTTCTCAAGGGCGAGCCTGTAGTCCTTGGCCGCCATGGCACCGTTGGCCTGGGCAAGCAGTTCCTCCCCTTCCTCTACCTTGCAGTCGGCCTTCTTGGCGGAGTCGATAAGGTTTTGCAGCTCTCCGATTCGCTCCTCGGCGAGCTGCCGGTTGCGAGAGGCCTCCTTGGCCCTCTCCTCCAGCTGTCTCGATAACTCTATGTGCCTTAGATAGCCGCTCAATTTGTCGGCTCCCCCGGTAACTTCTGTCCAGTCCCCGAATATGGATTCTGGCTGTCTCCAGTTGGGCTGGAGTGTATAAAAACGTTAGCTCGAAATTATCACACTGGATGAGGCGTGATCTCCGTCGGTCCCGAGCCCGATCCGCTTCGCCATGAGATCCTTGAGCTCATCCTGGCTCCTCACGTTCAACCCGAAGAAGTCCAGAAACTTGGACGTGGTCGAGAGGAGAAGGGTGCGACCCGCGGGCTTTGCCGATATGAGTCCCCTTTCCCTCAGCTTCTTGACATGGTCGTAGGCCTTTGTGCCGAGGATGGAGACCAGTTGGCTCTGCTTGACCGGCTGGTAGTAGGCGATGAGGCCAGCGGTTTTGAGGACTCCTACGGGGAAGCTTGTGGGGGCCATGTGAGACGCTCGAGTCGAGTACTCCTCCTTGACCTGAAGAACCCACCTTCTTCCCCTCCGGGTTACCTCCAGGGCCCCCTGTCTCTCCTCGTACTCCCTGGCCAGGATGGAGAGGAGCCTCCGCGCGGTGGTCAAGCTCATGCCTGTCGCCTCCGACAGTTGTCTCTCTGTCATGGCCTTTGCCGACAGGAACAGGATAGCCTCCAAGAGGGCCTTCTTGCTCATCTAAGCCACCTTGGCCTCCTCAGTCTGGCCAAGCACATCGACGACCTGTCCCTCCCTCAGGGGCCGTAGATACACCTCTCCCCAGGGAAAGTCGTCCTGCCATATCTCGATCCAACTCATCTTCGAGAGGAAGAGTATGGAGAGGAACACGGTGGCCTGCTCCCACCTGTCCCCGTCACACAACTCGCTCAGTCCTACTACCTCCTTGCCGGCCGCCTCTATTAGGGCCCACGTTCGCTGAATGTCTTCCTCCATGTCCTCCTTGTGGACCTTGCCTCGCAGAGCGTTGACCTTCGGCCTGGGGCCCTGGCGAGGTACCTTGACAGCACCGCGGGCCTCCGTGAAGGCCTGGGCGAAAGCGTCCAAGAGGTCAAGTAGCGTAATAGGCCTCTGTACCTCCCTCTGGAGGACCTCCCTCAGCGGAGGCTCCTCCTCAGACAGGATCTGGTGGGTGAATTCCACATCCTCCGGGTCCCTGTAGAGACCTGGGGCCACGTCCCAGGAGTCGTACATCTCATCGGGAGGGGGGTTGGCGGGCTCCATCGAGGACAGAACGACGTCTGTCTGCAGCTTGAGGACCGACCAGGCCAAAAGGATTAGCTGACCAGCGGTAATGAAGTTGACCGTTCCCAGGGACCTGAGCCGCTTCAAGTACGCCTTGGAGAAGCGGATGAGGTCGATGTCCCAGGGATCGAAGGATTGTTCCATGACCAGCTCGAAGGCAGCACCGACGCTCTTCTCAAAGGGATCGCCTACGGAGAACTTGTGACCCCCCTGCACCCGCTCCAGCAGGTCCACATACCTGTCTATCTTCTCCGATCGATCCTCCTCCAGCGCCTTGTAGAAAAGGAGATGGTTGAGGACGTCTCCGTAGCTGGATTTCAAGCGGCTGCCTCCGCCCTTCCAGTCTCCTCCACCACCTCGTCGAGGTTGACCTTCATGACCACCTCCGATATGCTCCTACCGCTCATCGTGACCCCGACGATGTGGTCGGCCTCCTTCAGGCTCACCTTCCGAAGGGATATCTGGATGAATTGAGCGGTGGAGGAGTTCTTCCGTATCATCCTGGCTATCCTCTCCGCGTTTACGCCGTCCAGGTTCTGGTCGACCTCGTCCAGCAGGTAGAAGGGGGAGGGATCGTATTCCTGGATGGCGAAAATGAACGCCATAGACACCAGGCTCTTCTCGCCACCGGAGAGGGCTTCCAGGCGCAGGAACCGTTTGTTCGGGGGACGGGCCTTGATGACGAGGCCACCTTGAAAGGGGTCCTCCTCATTCTCCAGGAGGAGTTCGGCGTCCCCGCCCTCGGAGAGCTCCGCGAAGATATCCTTGAAGTTCTCCCTGATGGCATGGAAGACTTTCAAAAGGCCCTCCTTCCTCCTACCCTCCAACTCCTCCACCAGCCGGAGGAGGTTCTTCCTCTCCTTCTTGAGACGGGAGAGTTCCTCCCTCAACTCGTCATGTCTCGACTGCTGGGCCTCATAGTCCTCCAGGGCCCTGAGGTTCACCGCGCCTATGGAGTCAAGGGCTCTCTCACACCGGGTTATGGTATTCCTGATCTCCTCAAGGGGCGGCAGTTCATCATCCGCCAATGCGCCATGCTCCTGAACCTGAGCCTCGGCCTCCCTGAGCTTGTCCTGCAGGGAGGCCAACTGAGCCTCCAAGCCTAGAAGGAAGTCCTCCGTTGTCTCCAGCTTGCTCGCCAGCTTCTCGAGCCTCGCATCGATTTCTGTCTTTTCCCTGAAGGCCTCGTCCCTTCTATCCCGGACGTCCTTCATCTCCTGAAGAAGCCTCTCCTCGAGCTTCTGCAACCCGAGGAGTTCCTCCTCTACCTGGGAGAGCTTCTTGCTCAACCCGACGATCATCTCCTTACCCTGCGCCGTCTTCTGGTCGATCTCCGCAAGCCTTGCGTGAAGCTCCGCCTCTCTCTCTGTCTGGAGTTCGATCTGACTCTCCAAGGTCCTACTTCTCGAGTTCAGGTCGTTGAGCCTCTCTACCAGGGACAGCCTCTCCCCCTGGAGTTCCCTGAGCTTCCTAGCAATGCGCTGCGGTGTCACCTCAGAGATTCTGGACCTCATGGATTCCCTGTCAGCCTTGAGGGTCCCCAGCTTTTCCTCGATTCCCTCCACCTCGGTCTCCAAGGAGGCGAGGCGCTCCAGCACCTCCTCCTTCCTGGCGACCCTGGACGCGAGAGCCTTGCGGGCCTCCTGCAGGCCCCCCTCCAAATCCTTGACCCTCTTCCTCAAGGCATCGGCCTTCGTCTCCCTCCTATCCTCCTCGTCCTGGACCTCCTTAATCTTACTCTCCAGTGGTTCGAGCTCTTCGCGGACGGCCCGAAGCCGGTCCTCAACCTTCTTTAGCTCTTCCGAGGCCACTCTTAGCCGCTTCCCAAGATCATCGAGTCGACCTCTCGCCACCTGGCCAAACCTCAAAAGGTTGTCGTCCACCTGGCCTCCTATCATCGCGCCGCTGGCTTCAACCAGCTGACCGTCCAGGGTAACAAGACGCACTCCACCCATGAGGCGGCGGGCTAGGGCCAGGTCCTTAACCACGACGGTGTCTCCAAACACGTACCAGAAGGCGCTTTTGTATTCTTCCTTGAAGGACACCAGGTCAAGAGCGAAGCCTAAGGCCTCACGGACCGCGAGAAGGGCCTTCCCCCTGGGCCTTCCCGGGAGCATCTTGTTCAATGGCAGGAAGATTGCCCTGCCGAGTTTCTTGGACTTCAGATATCCTATGGCCTTGGACGCCACCGCATCATCGGCCACGACTATCGCCTGCATCCGAGCGCCCGCAGCAACCTTCAAGGCCACCTCGTGTTCAGGCCTCACTACAGCCAGCTCCGCGATGGTGCCGTGGACCCCCTTCAGCTTGCCCGTGTCCCTCGCCTCCAATATGGCAGTCACGGCCCTGTTGTAGCCCTTTCTGACGTTGTCGGCGGCCTCTGCCTCAGCCTTCAAGTGACTGTACTCCCTCGAAAGGGTTCTGATGGCGGCCTCCAGTTCATTAGATTGACTCGAGAGCTCCTTCTCCTCCTCCCGCATCTTCTCATGCTGCAATCTGAGGGCCTTTAGCTCCTTGAGGGCCGCCCTGGATTTGGAGGTGGCATCCTTCAACTGCCACCTGGCGTCCTGCACCTCGAATTCCTGACGACCTATGTCCTCATCCATGTGGGAGATTTGCTCCTCCAAGTGCTCCAAGGTCTGTTTCAGCTTCTCTTGCTCCAGGAGGAGATTCTTTAGTTCGCCCTCGACCTCCTCTATCTGCTGGTCGACGGCGACCAGGGTCTTCTGGAGTTCGACAATCCTGGCATCGGATTGGGAGGCTCTATCCTCCAGTGTGGCGATCTCACCGTCCTTCGACGTCACTGACCTTTCTAGCTCCTCTATCCCCTTCCCGATCTCTTCCTGTTGGGATCTGAGCCCCTCTATCTCCCTCCGGATCTTCTCCCTCTCTTTTTTATCCTTGATACCTTCGACCTTCAGCTCCTTCAACTCATCCTTTCCTCTCTCGATGCCGTCCTGAGCTCTTGCTCTCTCTATCCGCAGGTTGTCCAACTTCTCCTTGAGTTCCTTGAACTCCTCCCCACCCTTCTGGACGACTTCCTCCTCCAGACGACTCAGCTTCCTGTCTGCCTCCTCTAGGGCCTGATGTAGGCGGGAACGCTCCTCCCTCAGCTTTGCTTTCTCAGCCTGGTGCTTCTCAACCTGCTCGTGGCTAGAGGCAACCTGCTGCCGGAGGATCTGAGCCTCCCTGTGGGCCTGCTGAGCACGGGCTTTGTCCAAGGCCTCCTTCGTCTCCTTATACCGCAGTGCCGCCTTCCTGTCCTGCTCCAGCTGCCGCAGCTGCCTCCTGATTTCTCCCAGAATGATGTCTAACCTCTGCAGGTTCCCCTCTACCTCCAGCCTCTTCTCCTCAGCCTTTCGGATGTCCTCGTCGAACCTCGAAATGCCCGCTATGTCCTCCAGTACTCTCCTCCTCTCCACCGGGCTCATCTCCACGATTCTGCTCACATCCCCCTGCTGGACGATGTTGTAGCCATCAGCAGATATCTTGGCGTGGGCCAGGAGGGAGTCGAAGGTCGACAGGGTCGCTTTCCGGCCGTTGACATAGAAGTAGGAGTTGTATCCGCCTTCGACGCTCGGTGACAGGCCCACATAACGGGTAAGTTTCACCTCGTCGTCATCCATTGGAATGGTCCCGTCACTGTTATCGAAGACCAGGGAGACACGGCAGTAATCCGCTGGCTTCCCATCCTTCCCTCCGTTGTAGACGAGCTCCGTGAGCCTCCCCGCGCGAATTACCTTGGAGCTCTTGGGTCCCAGGACGAAGAGGACGGCATCGCAGAGGTTGCTCTTACCGCTGCCGTTGGGTCCGGTGATGGCGGTGTATCCAGGGAGTACGGGAAGGCGAAGGTGCCTTCCGAAGGACTTGAAGTTCTCCAGCTCAATCTCCTTCAGAAACAGGAAAGTACCTCCTCACGGTGAGGATTGACTGATTGGTTCGAGACCATCCCATATATCCCTTCTGAACCGGGCCCCTTGCGGAGCGGGCCGGTATTACGGCCTCTTATAAAAATACTTTCGCCCCCGCCATGGCGTGGCTGCTTGGACAGCGCGATACGACCTTGGTGGCGATGACGGGGCGTAGCGAGCGTGATGACCTATTAATAAAGCGACACGGTACGGGGAGCTGCGTGCAGAGAGTCGCTATGCTCCTGTCAAACCCTTACCGTCCTGATCCTAGGGTTCGAAGAGAGGCGCGAGCTCTCATGAAAGAGGGCTATGGAATAGTGCTGCTTGCCTGGGACAGAGACGGGCACTACCCCCATCGAGATGAATCCGAGGGCATTGAGATCCATAGAATCGGTCTTAGGTGCTCCTACGACAACTTCCCGGAGATTTTGCTGAAGCTACCGCTGCTCTGGATGCGGATGCTTTTCTGGCTCCTGGGAGGCAGATTCGAGATCCTCCACTGTCACGACCTGGATACGCTCCCCCTTGGCCTATTCGTTGCAAAGTTGAAGAGAAAGCCGTGCGTCTTTGATGCGCATGAACTGTACTCTGTGATGGTGGGCGAAAGCGTATCGGAGCGGATCGTGAGCTTCCTGCGATGGCTCGAAAGAGCTCTGGTTCCGAAACCCGATCTCCTCGTGACGGTAAACGAGATCCTAGCCAGTATTTACAGGGAGATGAGGGCCCGAAGGGTCGTTGTAGTCATGAATAGCCCTCCCGAGGAGGAGGTTGTGCAGAGGGACCCTCAGTCGGTGAGGAGGGCCCTGGGGTTGGAAGGTAAGAAGGTCTGCTTGTACGCTGGGGTTCTGGAGAGATCTCGTAACCTAGATACCCTCATAGATGTCTTCAAGGATACTGAGAACGGTGACAGCGTCCTGCTGCTGGGGGGCCATGGGAGTTTGGTCGATCACGTACTCAGGAGGATCTCCGGGGCCAAGAACATCCTATTTGTGGGCTGGATCGACGCCAAGGAGATGTCATCATATCTCACAGCCTCAGACGTAGTGATGTTGCTGTATGATCCACTCTATCACATCAACAGAATTGGCACGGCGACCCGCCTCCTGGAGGCCATGGCCCTAGGTGTCCCTATCCTGGCGAGTGAAGGCTCCTCAAACGCTGAAATCGTGCGCAGGGAAGGAGTGGGGCTGTGCGTGAAGCACGACGATGTCAAAGAGATACGGAAAGCGATACAGAGGCTCCTTCACGATACAGAGCTGAGAGAGTCCATCGTTAGGAACTGCCTTCGTGCCTCCAAGGAGAAATACAGCTGGGAAGTCATGGAGATGAGGCTCCTAGAGGCCTATAGGGAGCTCCCTGTCCACAAGGCCCCGTCACAGGACAGAGCGGGTTAGTAGTATCAGACAATGCCGAACTTCCATTACGCCTCTCGCTCCAGGATTTCCACAATCTTATGGGCTGCCTTCCCGTCCCCGAAGACCTCCTTCCTCGAGCGGTTCGGACGGGTCCGTTCTATGGCCTGGAATATCCTAGCGGGATCGCTACCGACAAGCACGTTCCATCCGTCCTTCAGCGTCTCCTCCCACTCCGTCTCTTCTCTGAGAGTAATACATGGGACTCCGAAGATATAGGCCTCCTTCTGTACACCACCGCTGTCCGTGATGACTTTCTCCGAATCGATCAGGAGCGAGAGGAAGGTTAGGTAGTCCGCGGGGTTGACGACCTTTAGCTTCCCGTGGAATCGTGAAGATATATTCGACTCGATCATGACCTTACGTGTCCTCGGATGGGCTGGGAAGATAGCGGTCCTTCCTGTGGATGAGATTGCCTCCAGTATCCTCGCCAGTCGATGGGGGTTGTCGGCGTTGATGGGCCTGTGAATGGTTAGGAGCAGGTACCCTCCTCTCTCGAAACCGAAATCCTTGCAGCTATGTCTCGCGCTGGCTGCGTGCGAATGCTGGAGGGCCGCATCGCACATCACATCACCAACGAGGTGAACGCCCTCCGTAATCCCCTCCTTGTGGAGGTTTTCGATCGCCCTCTGGGTAGGGCAAAGGAGGGAGTTCGAGATTCTGTCGACTAGAACCCGATTTATCTCCTCCGGCATGGACATGTTGAAACTCCTCACCCCCGCTTCAACGTGGGCGGTCTTCATCTGCAGCTTAGCGGCGGCGAGGGCGCCCGCAAGGGTCGAGTTCGTGTCCCCATAGACCACGACCAAGTCCGGTTCCACATCCATGAGGGCGGTCTCCACCGCCTCCAGCATCCTCCCCGTCTGATATCCGTGGGTACCAGACCCGACGCCCAGATTGATGTCTGGTTCAGGAATGCCAAGAACGTCGAAGAAGATCTGGCTCAAATTCTCATCGTAATGCTGGCCGGTGTGGATGAGGGTTTCTTCGTGTCTCTGGCGGAGGACTGCAGAAACCATGGCGGCCTTGATGAACTGAGGCCTAGCACCGACGATGGAGGCCACTTTCATCGGGCCATCATAAGGCTCGAGCACCTTAAAGAATAGGCCTTCCCCGAAGCGTAGACTGGGAGGTCTCTGTCGAAGGGGGTTGCCCTCCTTCAGGCTCAGATTCGCGAGCCCTTCCTGTGAATTCTGGAGGGCTTCATTCTGAGCGGCCGTTCACGAGGCGTAGTTCCCCCCTCCCGCCCCTGGTGATTGAGAGGCGAATCCACCACGGGACCACTTTGGAGGCACTGCACGTGCTGTTTCAGCTCCGTGCCACCCCAATGGCTGATTCTCCGTCTCCTTGCAGCGGGAGAGGACGCATCCAGCCTGAGAAGGTTTATAATGCCCACATCTCATCGATTCGCCGATGAAAATCGCAGTGATAGGACTCGGCTATGTCGGCATTCCCGTGGCCTCATCCTTTGCAAATGCAGGAAACTCCGTTGTTGGTATCGATGTCGATTCACGGAAGGTAGGGCTCCTCAATGATGCGAGAAATCCTCTTTCGACAGTGGAGCCGGAGTTGGACGAACTCCTTGCTCGGGCGGTGGCCAGCGGTACGCTGACCGCAACGGAAAGCTACGACGAGTTAGGAGATGCCGATGTCATCTTGATTTGTGTCGACACTCCGGTGGACCCCTCCTCTCGGGAGCCTGATTACAATGCATTGAGGAGGGCCCTGGAGGGCGTGGCCAAGCGGATGAAGAGAGGCGTACTGGTTTCTGTAGAATCCACTCTGGGGCCAGGGACCATGACGAGGCTGGTCATGCCGACGCTCGAGGGAGGGTCGGGACTGAAGGTTCAGGAGGACTTCTATCTCGTGCATTGCCCCGAGAGGGTAACCCCTGGCAAACTTCTCCACAATCTGGTCAATCTCGATAGGGTCGTTGGTGGCCAGGACGAGATGAGCCGCCGGCACGCTGTCCAGCTCTACGAAGGGATATGCAGAGGCAAGTTCCACGAAACAGATTGGATCAACGCGGAGCTCTGCAAGACCGTAGAGAATGCGTACAGGGACGTCCAGCTGGCCTTCGCCAACGAGGTTGCACGCATCTGCGAGCAGGCGGGTGGAGACGTCTTCAAGGTGAGGGGTCTTGTCAACACCTGTCCTGGCAGGTCTATGTTGCTCCCCGGCCCCGGCGTTGGGGGCCACTGCATCCCGAAGGATTCTTGGCTTCTGACATCCTCCTCCAGCGACACTGCCAAGCTGATTCCGGCTGCTAGGGAGGTCAACGAGGGTATGCTCGACCATGTGGTGGATCTGATTTCCCGAGCTCTGGAGTCCATCGGTCGACGATTGGAGAATTCCAGAATCGTGCTCCTAGGGGGCGCGTACCGAGAGAACATATCTGAGGTTACTAACTCACCGGGTCTGCGATTATACAGGGCCCTTAGAGTCTCCGGAGCCGATGTAAGGCTTCATGACCCGTTGATCCAAGAGATTGACGGGATGCGGACATGGAGGGATGTGGAGGAGGCCTCTGCGGGGGCGAATTGCTTGGTTCTCGTCACCTACCATGATTTCTACAAGGAGGTCGACTGGCCAGCGCTAGGCGAGAGGATGGCCCATCGGCTAATGGTTGACTGCAGAGGCGTCTTCTCGGAGGAAGCCTGCAGGGAGTGGGATTTCGAGTTTTTTTGCCTCGGTAGGGCGGTCACCATCTAGGAGGGCTTCACAGGCACACCTTTCGCGTGTGACTCCATAATAGCCGCGACAACCGCCAGCGTCTTCACGGCTTCCCCCCCATCCACCAGAGGCTCGCGCTTCTCCTCGATGGCTCGCAGGAAGTCCCCAATCTCCCTCTTCAGAGGCTCCTGTTTCTTTAGCGCAACCCGGCGGACGTCGTGCTCGAAGGGAGCCTGGTAAAGATCTGAGGGATCGTATCCCATCAGAGTGGAGGAGGATATCTCCAGGGTCTGGTTGACATAATCGAGCTCAACAAAGTGCTTCAGACAAGTGAGGGCGAGCTTCCTCACCTTCATCGGCGTGAGCCAGTTCACCTCCACAACCCCTGTCACTCCAGACGTGAAGGTCAGCAAGGCCGTCGCATGGTCCTCGAAAACCTCGTGCCTCTCCTTCCCGCCGACGCTGTATACACTCGTGACATCAGAGCCCACTAGGTGTCGCATCACGTCGATGTCGTGAATACCGAGGTCCATCATGACGCCCACATCCCTGACCCTGGATGGGAAAGAACTCACCCTCCGCGAGGACACAGTAATGACGTCCCCATATACGCCCTGTCTCACCGCATTCTGAGCGAACTCGACTACCGGGTTATGCCTCTCGATCATCCCGGCGGCCAGGACGACGCCCTGGTCCCTCGCCAACTGGGTGAGCTTCTCTGCCTTCCTCACATCTCCACAGAAAGGTTTCTCCAAGAGGACGTGAACTCCTCTATCTATCGCCTCCCGGGCTATGTCGAAGTGAAGGTCCGTGGGGGTGGCGATGCTCACGGCTTCCACCCCTTCAGACAGAAGGTCATCATGGGACGAGAAGCAGGACGTGCCGAATCTCTGTGCAACCACCTTGCCAGCCACCGAATCCTTGTCGCAGACGCCCACTAGCTCCCCCAGCTCCGCGTAAACTCGGGCGTGGTTCTGACCCATAGACCCCACGCCGATGACACCAACGCGCATGAACTACCGCCTGAAAATCAGGTCTCCTGTTAAAGCCTTTTTCATTTACATCAGCATAAGGCTGTCAAAGCCCTCGCGATCGTTTCCAGATCGGACGAGGAGAGAGAGGGATGGACTGGGATTTCAAGCATCTGCGACACGATTCTTTCCGCGACCGGACACTCCCTGGAGCGACCGAAACTGCGGAAGGCCCTCTGCTTGTGGATTGGCATGGGATAGCACGGACGACTCTCCACGCCCGCCTCCCTGAGCCCTGCCACAACATCGTCCCGCCCAAGGGGAAAGTCATCGTCAACCCTGAGAACATACTGATAGAACACGTGGCTCCTTCCGGACATGACCTTCGGTGCTTCTATTCCTTCTATTTCTTCTAGGACCTTTGTCAGATAGGCGGCGTTGCGGACCCTGGCTTGTATGAAGGCGTCGATTTTCTTCAGCTGCTCGATGCCAATCGCAGCCGCCATGTCTGTCATCCTATAATTGTAGCCCAGGAACTCATGGTGATACTTCTTAGAGGCCCCCTGATCACGAAACATCCTGCATTGGACCGCGATCTCCTCGTCATCTGTGGTGACCATGCCCCCTTCCCCCGTGGAGATGATCTTTGTGGGATAGAAGCTGAAACAGCCCACTGTCCCTATGGATCCTACCACCGAACCCCCGTAGCGAGCCCCGTGAGCCTGGCAGGCGTCCTCGATGACGAAAAGTTCGTCGTCCTCAGCCAGGTCGAGGACTGCCCTCATGTTCGCTGGCTGCCCATACATGTGAACGGCCATAACGGCCTTCGTGGCGGACGTGACGGCCTCTGATGCCCGCTCTGGATCCAGGCCGTAGTCCTCCTCCCCAACGTCAACTACGACTGGTGTGGCTCCGCACGCCGCAACCATGGAGGCGCAGGAGAAGAAGGTGATGGCAGGAAGAATGACCTCATCCCCAGGCTTTAGGCCGAGAGCATGAAGGGCCGAGTGAAGCGCCGACGTTCCTGAGCTAGTTGCGACGGCGGTCTTCGTGCCCACAAACCGGGAGAAGAGGTCTTCAAATTCTCGCACTCTTTCGCCCTGGGCGAGGAAGCCCGATTGAAGAACCCTCAACACGGCCGCTTTCTCCTCCTCCCCGATGACGGGTCTAGCGATTGGAATCAGCTTACTCACCTTGGATTGAAACTGTTCTCTTACAGTGGGAACAATACATGTTCTCGTCCAAAGGCCTGCCACAGTAACAGGCGTACCCACGGAGACCCGCTGGATTGCCCGTAACGATTCCGTGGTCTGGCACATCCTCCGTGACAACGGCGCCAGCTCCAACCATTGCATAGGAACCTATGACTGTGCCGCACAGAATCGTTGCGTTGGCACCTATGGATGCTCCATCCTTCACGGTTGTGGAAACTATCTGCCAGTCGTCGGGACGGGCCCTGGGGTACAGGTCGTTGGTGAAGACCACATGGGGCCCAATGAACACGTCGGCGCCGACTGTGACGCCATCATAGAGGGTGGCGCCGTTCTGTATCTTACAGTTGTCTCCCACAACGACGTTCTTATCGACATAAACGTCCTTTCCCAGACGGCAGTTTCTACCGATTCTGGCGCCCTCCCGGACCTGAGCCTGGTGCCAGATGTAAGTGCCATCGCCTATCCTCGCCCTCTTGGAGACCACGGCGGTTTCGTGAATATGGGTGCCCATCCAACCTTCCGTAACTGTCCAAGTCTTTAAAGGGCTTCGCCGGGTCGCGTGAACCTGAGCCCCCTACGGAGGAATCCGAAGCAGGAGCTCTTCCCTGCACATACGTCAAAACTGAGCGCTCTCGCTCAGAGGCATTGTCCCGCTCGCCAAGAGTTCCTCAATGATGCCCACAATCCGCTTGCCGCTCTTGCCATCTCCATAGGGACTCTGAGCCGCGAGGATTCCCGGGTCCTCTACGTACTCCCTGATCCTGGAAAGGGCTGCCTTGGCCTCCGTGCCCACAACCTGCGCATAGCCAGAGGCCACCGCTTCCGGTCGTTCAGTGCTCCTCCTCAAGACGAAGACCTTTTTCCTGATGTTGGGGGCCGTAGCCTCCTCCTGGATTCCGCCGGAGTCCGTAAGGATGAACAGGGATTGCTTCATCAAAACCAGGAAGTCGAAGTAGCCCATCGGGGGCATCAGCTGGACATTCTCGGACTGGGAGATCTTATCGTATAGCCCGAACTCCTTCAGCCGTTTCACTGTCCGCGGATGGATCGGGTACACAACTGGCTTGGGCGAGGACGTGAATATCTTGACGAACTCTCTTAGCGTCTCCGGATTGTCCACGTTCTCGGCTCTGTGGGCGGTAGCCAGACAAAACTCATCGTATCTCACCTCCTCCGTGATTTTAGACCTGGTTTCCGCCGAAGGTAAGTACATCAGACAGGCGTCTATTGCGGGGTTGCCCGTCACGTAGACCCGTCCCCACACCGACTCCTTTCGAAGGTTGGCCTCGGAGACCTTCGTTGGAGCGAATAGAAAGGAGGACAAGTGGTCCGTTAGCCTCCTGTTGTGCTCCTCCGGCATGCGCAGGTCGTGGCTGCGAAGCCCGGCCTCCACATGGCCCACGTCTATGCCAATCTTCACAGAGGCGAGAGCAGCCGCTAGGACCGTGTTTGTATCCCCTTCCACCAGAACGAGTTTCGGCCCCTCCCTTGCGAAAGCGGCTTCCAGTCTAAGCATGGCCTGCGCGGTCTGAACCGTCTGTGACCCGGAACCGACTTCAAGGAACGCGTCGGGCTTTCCAAGACCAAGCTCATCGAGAAACACCTCGGACAACTCTCTGTCGTAGTGTTGTCCGGTGTGGACGAGCGAACACGGTACGCCTGCTTCATTCAGCGCTAGGACAATCGGAGCCATCTTCACGATTTCTGGCCGGGTTCCGATGACGACTGAAACATCCACGGGTTTAGAGGGAGGATGCCGCGGCATAAAATCCCTTCCCCCCGAAGACGCTGGGCCACAGATGGTCTGCCACGGCTCTTCTGATTCGCTGATACCAGGGGGAGGGCGATGACACGGGGGAGGGGACGTGGCCTCGCCTAGAGATTATCCGTATCCACATTCAGAGAGTACTCCAGAGTTCTTGGATCATCGTTCCTAGAGATCTCTTACACGTGCCACGGGAGGGACAAAGGTCTTATCGGCTCGAAGATTACGAGGCCCGGTGCTCGTCAGCGTCCTCGTGACCACTAGGAATGAGGAGAGGAACATATCTGACCTCCTGGATAGCCTTGTGACTCAGGAGCCCCCTCTGGAGATCCTCATCGTCGATGCGGCAAGTGAGGATGGGACCTGCGATATCGTCCGAGAGTATGCCTCCCGCTACGGCTTCATTAAGCTCGCCGTCCGGGGTGGGACTCGGGCAGCCAGCCGCAACTACGGCATCCAGGTCTGTGTTGGCGACGCGGTGGCCTTCATCGACGCCGACTGCATTGCAAACCCCTTCTGGCTGAAGTACTTGAGAGAGGCGTTACAGAAGTCGGAGGTTGTGGCGGGCAAGACCATCCAGATTGGCTATAAGCCCTTCGAGGAGCTGGAACGGGTCGAGCTCATATACAGGGGGTTCGATATCACCTACCCCAGCGCAAACCTGGCCTACCATAAGGGTGTCTTGGAGGGGCTGGGAGCATTTGACGATTGGTTCATAACGGCAGAGGACATCGATCTCAACCTGCGGGCCGTCAAGGCCGGTCATTCCATTCTATACGAGCCGAGGGCGATTGTTTACCATCGCACCCGCTCCTCCATGTACGACTTCTTTCGACAGGCCCTTTGGAACGGCGCCGGCAGGAAGCAGCTCACCCTGAAGCACGGGGTGTTGTGGGGACACTACCGTCCTATAGAGATGGTCCGCAGGAGGCTGAACTTCTGGTCCCTTTCCCGAATCGTCATGGCGATGATGGGCTACGTTGGCTACAAGTTCTTCGGGAAGGATCGCCCTCCCGCGGAATAACTGGATGGCAAGTTCTTTATTAGGGCCAGGTTTTCGATGGATGAATGGAGAGCGTACAGGTCTCCGTCATCATTCCCACCATGAACGAGGAGAGTTCAATAGGTCGCGTCCTCGAAGAACTGAAGGAGGCCTTCTCCCGGTCTCCCTACGCCTATGAAGTCTTGGTGGTAGACACTCTCTCCAGAGACCGCACAGTGGCCATCGCGAAGGAGATGGGAGCCCGTGCCATCGAGGAGAGGAGGCGGGGCTACGGAAGGGCATATATGACCGGCTTCGCCTCCGTGAGGGGCAAATACATTGCCACGCTGGACGCCGATTGCACCTATCCGGGGGACGCGATCCCCCAGCTTGTCTCTCTCCTGGAGGAGGAGGAAGTGGATTTCATCTCCTGCGAGAGGATGACCAGGCTCTCCAAGGAGGCCATGGAGCTGCCCCATCGATTGGGAAACGTCATCCTCAACCTCGCCGTAAAGATTCTTTATGGGGTGTCCACGAAGGACAGCCAGTCGGGGATGTGGATTCTTAGGCGTGAGGCACTGGAGAGATTGGAGCTCACAAACTCGGGGATGCCTTTCTCCGAGGAGATCAAGTTGGAGGCGTTGGAGAAGGGCCTAAAGTTCATGGAGGTACCCATAGACTACCGGCCCAGGGTAGGCGATGCCAAGCTGAGGTCGTGGGTTGACGGCTGGGCCAACCTCCGCTACCTGCTGTTGAGGCGTCTCAGGCGGTAGAGGCAGATCCCAGGAGTCGTTCCACCATCCAAGAGGGTTTGAAGGGCATCAGGTCCTCGTATCCTTGGCCCGTGCTGAGATACAGGATGGGCTTACCAACCGCGTGAGATATGCTCAGGGCCGCGCCTCCCCGAGCGTCAGCGTCGATTTTGGTGAGGATGACACCGTCGATTCCTACCGCTTGGTCAAACCCTTTGGCCTGCTCCACGGCGTCGTTCCCCGTGAGGGCGTCCCCGACGAAGATGACCAGGTCCGGTCCCGAGACCCTCTTTATCTTCTTCATCTGCTCCATGAGGTTAGCCTTAGTCTGCATTCTTCCCGCCGTGTCTACCAGGACGACGTCTCGACGACGGGCCCTGGCATGAGCCACCGCATCGTAGGCGACGGCGGCAGGGTCGCCGCCGGCCTTGTGCTTGATGAGCCTGCATCCTAGCCGCCTGGCATGCTCCTCCAGCTGTTCGACGGCCCCCGCCCTGAAGGTGTCCGAGGCCGCCAGCACGCAGGTCAGCCCCTCGGCCTGGAAGAGATGGGTGAGTTTGGCGATGACCGTGGTCTTGCCTGTCCCATTGACACCAACGAACATGAGGACCACGGGCTTCTCCTTCCGTTTCACGAAGTCCAGAAGGTCTATGGAGGGTATGGCGAGGACCCTCTCCAAGGACCTCCTGAGGGCGCGCCACATCCCTGCCTTGAAGCTGACCTCCCGCCTGATCCGCTTCCCAAGCAGCTCCTCTTCGAGCGTCTTCGTTATCTCCGAGACCACGGGTAAGGCGACATCCGACTCCAGAAGGGCCATCTCCAGGTCGTAGAGGTAGCGGTCCAGCACCCTCTCCCTTATCCGACGGCCTGACGCCTCAGAGACCACATCACCGATCTCCTCCGGAGCCTGCTCCTTCCAGCCGCGAAGCTTGCTCCTGAGGCTCTCAAACACCACTTTCCTCTCCCCTCTCGCTTCGCGACTTCTCGTAGGCCCGCTGGACGGCCGCCGTGTACTCGTTGACCTTGCCCCCTATCTCCTCGATTCTCCTCAGCAGGCCCTCCTGTACGTCCTGCAGCTGTCTTATCCTGTTGTCCAGCCTCTCCATTGCCCTCTCGAGCGTGTCCTCCAGGGCCACCTCGGAACCTATCCCAACAATGCACTTGTCCACGTCGTCTACACTGGCGAAGAGGAAGGAGTTGGCCCCGATGGGAACCAGGATCTGGGTCCCGACGGGGGTATCGGCGTAGCGGGCCATGGTCTCCCGGGCCCTCACATACTCCTCCAGGGAGAGGCGCAGCATCTCCTCCTGCCTTGCCAGGGCATCCATCTGGGCCCTCGAAGTCTCCAGGGCCGCCACGGCCTGCCGAAGTTCAGACTCCTCCATACTCATCCCATCCTCAAGAGGTAGCTCACCACGGGATCGATGACCTCCTCGAGTTGGATTTCCTCCACCCTTTGAATCTTGATGTTCTTTCTCCTGGTCCTGTGCTTGCTTCCCAGCAGGGAGAGGAGCTTCTCAACCGCCTCATCCTCATCCTTAGCCGCGACCTCCTTGGTGAAGGGCTGATAGCTCTTCCCCATGAGGAACTCCCCCTTGATGCGGAAAGCCTTCATCCCTCGGTCTATCGTTCGTCCTCGTAAAAATCTATCTTCCCTTTCTGACCCTCTTCAGGACCCTCTTTGCCACATCATCGGTGACGCCTTCGAGGGATGTCAGGACCTTCACCTTCGCACCCTTCAGCTCCTTTATGGTGCCGAAGGCTCCGAGGATGGAGTCTACCGCCTCCTCAGGCAGCTCCTCCATTCCCAGCAGTAGCTCTTCCAGCTCCCCCCTCTCATGCTGGGTGTGCTGTAGCCTGTCCAACCTCTTCCTGGACTCCGCATCGTCAGGGTTCAACTCCAAAGCCCTCTCGAGGCTCTCCACCGCCTTGCCTTCCAGGCCCAGGTCCACCTCCAGGCTGCCCTTGATTGCCCATACCGCAGCCTCCTCTGGGGCGACCTCGCAGGCCCTCTCGCAGGCATCGAGGGCGTCCGCCAGTCTCCCGATCCTCACCAGGGCCTTCAGCCTTCTAAGGATGAGTTTCAGGTCGTCTGGATCAGCCTCAATGGACTGATCTAGTATCTGGAGGGCCTCTTCCTCTCTCCCCTGTCGCAGGTAGAGATCAGTCAACCACCTCTGAGCTTCCTCGCCTCGGTCTCCATCCAAGGCCCTTCTGAGGAACTCCTCCGCCTTCTGGATATTGCCCGCCTCGATCTCTCTCCGAGCCCTGTCCACTGGGTGTTCTCGCTGTTCCTCCAGGAAGCGAATCTTCTCCTCCAGCTCCCGGTCTCCCGGTTTCAGCCGAAGGGCCTCCTCATAGACACCCAGGGCCAGCTCGGGCTCCTCCATCCTCACCATGATATCCCCCTTACGTATGAGGGCCTCGAAGTACTGGGGTCCGCCCTGGAGGACGGCCTCATAGCACTCAAGGGCATCATCGTACCTGCCCTCCTCCTCGAGCAGCCTGCCCTTTCTCAGGAGTCCCTGGTGGTGCCATGGATCGACTTGAAGGGCTTCATCAAGGCATTCGAGGGCCTCCTTGATCCTCTGGAGGCGTCTGAGCAGCTCAGCCTTCTTCAGGAGGGCCCTGAGGTTACTCGCGTCGAAGTGCAAAACGGTATCGTAGTCCTCTAGGGCCTCCTGATATTCGCCCGTCGCGACCCTCTCTTCCGCTCTCTCCAGCAGAGCAGGGATGTCCACACTGACCTCCCTCAAGAGGGCCCTATCGGAGTCCTCCAGCGGCTCCTCGGGAGGTGGAGGAGGAACCTCGACCTCATAGGGCTCCACCTGGGGAGGGGGCGGGGGGAGCTCTTGGGTCGTGGCCACTGTGGTTCTCTGCTCTCGGGGCTGTCCCCTCGTAGGGACGGACCTCCACGGGGTGTATACAGAATGCCAGAGGCCGTGGAGTTCATACCATGGCCTCTCCGCTGGCGTCGCGGGCATCCTGGGCATGGCGTGGGCAGGTGGCAGAGGGGGCTGTGGGTAAGGGGGCTGCTGGGACAACTTGCCCCTCCGTGGCCGAAGGTAGGCCATCCAGGCCAGGTTGGCTGTTGCGACGATGGCTGAGAGGATGACGACCAGGGAGGTCAGTCCCTCGGGGAATCCGATGTTGACGCGAAAAGTGAAGCTCGTACTCGCATTGGCATTGTTCTCGAAGGTTACCGTGTATATCAAGAACCGAGAGGAGTCGAGGGGGAAAGACTGTTGCTGGCCCGCCGTGAGATTGGTCCCTCCAGGGTTCACAACGCTGCCATCCTCGGCTATGGTCACCTTCAGGAAGCCGTTCTGCACCACCACGTGAAGGTTCTTCGCCTCGGTGATGCCGAGAAGGTCCTGGTTGGTGAAGCTGAAGGGGTATGTCTCGCCCACGTCCAGTGTCCGTGGGACCGAGCGGGAGAGCAGGTTGGTGATCATGGCGTTCGCAGTGGGAACAATTAGAACAAGGACGATAATGATCGCCAGACCGAAGGCCCTTTTGGCTCCCTTCCAGCTTGAGTCCGCTATCAGGAACTTTTGCCCTTCCCTCTGGGCGTACTTGAGTTCCAACGCTTTGAACACGATGTTCAGAAGGGAAAGGAGGACGACTGCCAGCAGGAGCAGATTGAGGACCGAGTCCAGGGGAATGAAGAGGGGGTCCGTGCTGAATCCCCTCTCGAATACCAGGTAGCCGGAGAAGACCAGGACTGAAATGATCAGGAGGCCGAAAAGAACGTTCTTCACTATCCTGATCTGTGTGAATTTGTCAAGGCCCTGACTCTGGTTCCAGCGTCCCTTCATACGGGGTCCCCGAGGCGAGCGTGGCCATTCCTCTGCACATCATGAAGATGGCCAGATACTCAGGGACGCTGTTTTGTCCAGGTTTCAAGTTAAAGGTTTCGCCCATCATATCAGTTTTAATACCCTTCGGTAGGTGTAATCTGATTTTTTCGTGGGAATAGTGGTCTGGGATGGCTTCCAGAAGGGGATCAAAGTCCTCGAGTCCATCCCTTGTCAGCGAAACGACCATGAAACCCGTCTTTCCGTGGAGGCTACCGATGAGCCTGATGAGGCGCTTGATGTCGGAGGTCACAGGTTCATCCGTAGCTCCCTTCATGAGGTCCGCGCCTTGGGCTGCTAGGGACAGGCCGCCGCTCTTGGGAAAGAGGTCTAGGACGCCGCCCCTCACTCTGTCGAGGGCCTGAGTCCTGCCGAGGCGCTTGAACATGGTATCGTATATCCTCTGGGCCTTCACCTTGCCAACGCCCTCTAGCCGCCTGATTTCTCTCAGGGCGTCCTCCTCGGGTAGACGGGAGACCTGATCGAGCCAGCCGATGATGCCCCGGGCCGCGCGTCCCCTCCAGCCGGGTTCCGACGGGGTGGGAATCCTCAGCCGCTTTAGCGTCCTCGTCCTCTCCTTATACGACCTCACCTCGAAGGGTTCCGACCTGGCTATCTGCTCCAGATCCAGATCCGTGCCGGTTATGTAGTCCACAATCTCCCGACGCTCGTGACTCTCCAGAGTGAGGACCTTAGGGTTCCGGATGTGGATGTGATAGCCCCGAGCCCCCGAGAACGCGATGGTCATGTCTCTCTCCCGGAACCCCAGGTCGCCCACTAGGTACTCGTCTATGAGGCGAATGACCTGTTCCTTCACGGCCTCCAGCATGCCCTTGTAGCCCATCTCCTTCCAGCCAGGAATGTGATCTGCATCGAGGTCGAAGATCAGGTCGGCGCCCATCCAGCCCTTTTCTGCCATGGTAGGCGCTCCTGGGCTCTCGTAGTACGCGGCTGAGTGATAGAGGTGCGCGGGGAGCCTGGAGAGGACGAAGCTGTAGAGGTCAGCCTCAGAGGCAAAGCCAAGATGCCTCTGGACGAAACCCCCGTCGAAGAAGATGAAGCCGAACTCCCGCCGCCCGAATCTCGGTGGCAGGCGGAGAGGATGGGACTTGTAGTACTGGCCGAACTTGGCCTTTAGGTATCGAAGGGTGGCTTTTGCCCTCTCCTCCTCCGCCTCCACGGCCGCATATGCCCCCCGGGGCTCTTAAGTCTTGACGGGAGGGGTCTCCGAAAGTGATGAGGTCGCCAAGGTCCAGCTCACAGAAAGAGTGGAACGGCGAGGGAGGGGCCAGGGCGCCCCATCTCTCACAGGAAGTACTCGATGGCATAGAAGATCAGCAGGACGGCGCCGAGGAAGGCCGCTGCGGAGAAGGTCAGCAGGGACCAGCGGTAGACCCTAGGACGATAGGTCCTGTTCACAAATGCGGAGAGGGACAAGACGACTACGAACGCAAAGGTGGCCAGGACGCCCTTGCCTATCCAGTGATGCATGAACGTGGCCTTCAGCCAGCCCTTAAGTCCGGCGTTGAGTTCTCCGCTGACGGTGAGGATAGAAACCAGAATCATGGCAGCGACGGCCCCCGCGTAGAATCCCCAGAGGGGGACCTTCTCCTTCAGTAGTGGTCCCCTGGACTTCTCCACACGAGTCGCCACCGCAGCCGTAGCCATCCCAATCACAGCCAGGGAGCCACCCGCAACGTGGGCCTGCACGAGGGCCTCCCGGTAGCCGGAGGTGACGATAAAGCCCATTGCTGCGACTGTCAGGACCATCAGCACATTGAGTCCAGCCAGGACTAGGAACCCCTTCCTGGCGGATGCGTTCTCGTGAAAGCGAGGGCCGTAGGTGAGGATCAAGGCCGTGGCCGTTGCCGCGAGGAAGGGAAGGAATAGAAAGACGTGCTCCTTGGTCTCCATGAATATCAAATGTGCCCAAGGTGTCGGCCCCACCTTGATAATCGGCTTCACGTTCGCCCCATAATAGGAGACGTAGTAGTACCCTCCTGTCAACCAACTGGCTACCACGAATACGAGCCCAAGTACTGAGGCGAGCTGCGCCCTCTTTATCCTCTCCGGGGAGGGCCCCAGAGACTCAACAAAGGCCCATAAGAAGGCGAATCCTGCTAGCTCTCCGAGTGCCGCATGCACCGCTATCAGGGGATGAACCATCCCATCACCTCTAATACGAGATTGGACGGCACTCTTGCCGTTTGCGTAAATTGAATCTGTCTGCGCATTCTGAATACATACCATCCCTTCAATAGGGATGAAGCCACGTCTTGGCGGACAGAATCTTTGGTCTCAAGAGACACGAGCCCAAGGAGACATCAGGGAGGATTCGGCGCCTGGCCACCTCTTCCTCTAAAGGCTCCCTTCTACTGCAGGTTCCCCGGTCTGAGGTCCCACAGCCGCACGACTTCCAAGTCCTCGGTTTCGAGGAGCCTCCCGAGGCCCTCGATGTGTCCGTCCCCCACGACGCAGACGATGTTGCCAGAGCGCCGGTGGAGTTCCTTCAGCCGGGAGGCCATGTACTCGTTCCTCTCGTCGACAAGAACCCTCTTCACTGAGGGGTAGTCCCTTTCGAGGTCCCGTATGAACCCCGCATAGTCCTCCCGATATCTGTTCAGCTCAGCTTCGATTCTGCTCCTGCCCACGAAGAGTGACCCTATGCCTGAAACTACCAGCTTGAGAATCTCCATTGGCCTCATTGAGGACCACAACCTTTTCCAGGTTACAAGGGAGTCGACGTCGATGAGGGCTATGGGGACGTGTTCCTCCAGGGCGGCATCATACGCGGCGAGCATTTCCTCCCCAACGTCGGCCCCATACTGCTCAGCGATCCTCTTCTGGAACAGGGCCAGCAGGTTGTAGAGGGTGGGGGCCCTGGCCCTGGTCCTTCCGTCTCTGAGGGCCCTCAGCCTGGCGGGGTCCAGCTCGATGCAGACGAGGGCGGGTCTCCTCTTGAGGATTTCCTCCCGGATTCGAGGCCCCAGGTTGAAGACATGGCCCACGCCAAGGAGCGTAATCATCTCCTCTTCAAACTACGTCGAGCAATTAAAGGTTCGGCGACAGGAATCCCTTCACATGGCGAAGGTCTTGGACAGATCCCTGAGAGCTTCAGGAATGCCTTGTGTAGGGTCTGGGTACACAAATCGGAAGTCCATCTCATCCTTGATCCGTTCGTTGGTCACTCTGGCCGAGGTTCGGTAGAGCCTGAGAACATCCCTGGTCAGCCGGGGCACACTTCGCCTGACATAGGCGGAGGTCTCAGCTGCTAGGGCCTGCAAGAAGGCCGCGGGATATGGAACATGCCGCAGACGTGCTCCCGTTTCCCGGATTAGGATGCCAAAGAACTCCGATAGCGGGAGAGGCCTGTCGTCAACCACGTTGAAGAGGCTCCCCGATTCGGCCTTTTCCGCCGTCCTGATGAGGGCGTGAACCACATCCGCCACGTGCACGAAGGGGACCCAGTTGGACCCCCGATCAAGGAGGGTTGGCCCCCGTCTCACCGTGTGAAAGAGTAGGGGGGAACCGGGGCCATATACGAGCCCAGGTCGGAGGACGTGCCAGGCCATGTCACCTGCCTCCTTTCTTATGATGTTCTCGGCCCAGACCTTCGTCTTGCCGTAGTGTGTGTTGGGCTGCCTCGGGCCGTCCTCCGTGACCCAGCCGTTCCCTGTATCGCCGTAGACCGCTACACTGCTGGTGTAGACCAGCTGGCTGACACCGGCCCTGAGAGCTGCACGCAGGACGCTCCTCGTGCCGACGACGTTGGTACTCCACTGCTGCCTCCTGGTGGCGTAGACCATCACGTTCGCCAGATGGAAGAGGGCGTCCGCCCCCTCGAGGGAACCAGCTAGCTCGTCCACCTGTGTAAGTTCCAATACATTGACCTCGCTTCCCTGGGACTCTAGCATGGGAGCCTTTTTCGCCCGCCTCACGATGGACAGGACCTCGTGCCCCTCTTTGAGGAGCCCCTTGACCAGGTTGCGGCCGATGAACCCGTTGGCCCCTGTAACTGCGGCCCGCACACGGTGGAAACGGCGGACTTCCTCTTCAAAACTTCTGCCAGCGGGCCTCGCCTGAGGAATCCACGAGATCGTGGACGTCAAGGGAAGCCGTACTTGCCGATCAGGGGAACGAAGACGCAGCCTCCCAGGTCCCTACGCTTGAGCCCGCCCTCAGTCTTCTCTACCAGGATGAGGTCCTGGTAGTATCGGGATCCCATGGGAATCAGTAGCTTCCCTCCATCCTTGAGCTCCTCCTTCAGGGGCGGCGGGATGTCCGGCGCTGCGCAGGTCACGAAGATTCGATCGTAAGGGGCGTGCTCGGGTACACCCTGGGATCCGTCTCCAACGACGATCTCCACCCTGTCTGCAAGGCCCACGGCCTCCACGTTCTTCTGAGCCTTCCTGGCGAGGGCATCGATCCTTTCCACCGAGTAGACGCGGCCCGAAGGTCCGACGATGTATCCCACCAGGGCGGCGTGGTATCCTGACCCGGCTCCGATCTCAAGGACGACGTGACCCTCTTGGAGGTCCAGGTGCTCCAACATCATACCGACCATGTGTGGCGCCGATATGGTCTGACCCGCGCCGATGCTCAGCGGTGTGTCGTAATAGGCGCTGTTTCTGTACCCCTTCGGTAGGAAGGCATGCCTAGGGACCATAAGCATGGCCTCCACGACTCTCGGCGTGCGGAGTATGCCCTGCTCCACCAGCCGGTGGACCATCTTCTCCCTCCGCTCCTCATAGCGGTCCTTCATCGCTTTGGCCTCCGGGCCCAGCGTCCGGACCTAGGCCCTCTCAGACCCTTGCAGTATACCCGACGAATCTCCTCCGCCCTTGCCGCTCCTTCCTTGAGCAGGCCATGGGTGGTCCTGATGCGATGGATGACGCCTCTGTCCCTTCCAAACTCAACCAGGTCCCCTATCTCGAACTCCTCGTCTGGGAGGACCTCCATGGAGTAGGAGATAGTCCTCCTACCCTTGCTGAGGGAGAACTTCACCTGAACCCGATCCACCCTCTTGCTCCAGAGAGCGTCTATCTCCTCCGCAGGGGCCTCCCTCATCCTCTTGCCTCCGGCCTCTATGGAGGTAACCTCCACCATCAGATCGCCCACGAGGTGGCGGTCCCCGACCCTTACTACCTCCTTGGGAAAGACCTCTAGCTCTGTCCTTCTGGAGGAGTCCCCATGGCTGACTATGAGGGGGACCTTCTGGGCTGCCCACTCCCTGTAGGTCTCCCGCCGGGTGAAGCCACATCGGAGGCATCGGACCGTAGCCTCCAGGACTATCTGCTTTCCCCTGGATATCCTGCCTCGGACAACCCTATGAGGAGCCCTCCCACAGCTCGGACATTCAAGGTATAGGGCACTGGGAGGCTCCATCCACTACATTATCCATGGCGATAGTGAAATAACTTCCCACAGCGTCACAATCTCTTCCGCCAGCCACAATCGCTCACCGCGTCCCTACCCTCCTTCCTCATCGGCCCGTGGCAGCGGGGGCAACGGGCCTTCCCAAGGAAGTGGTCAACCCAGGCCTCCCTGACCTCTGCGACGCTCTCCCCTCTGATGACCTCTAGAAGGTGTTTCAACTCCTCCGTCGTCGCCAGGTCGTCTAGGTCCACGGGCTCCAGGGCTTTCTCCTGGCCCATGAAACCACGGATCAGAGGTCCGAGGAGGATGCCCACCCCAATTCCCGCTAGATGGGCCTCCACCGCAATCCCGGGGACGCGGAAAAACAGTAGTACGAACTGCCATGCTGCCACGACACCCACAGCGAGGTAAACGGGCACCCTAGGCATGATGATGATGACGAGTAGCATGAAGATCCTGTCCCTTGGGTAGAGGACTAGTAACGTGCCTGCGATTCCCATGATGGCACCAGAGGCTCCCAAGGCCACTATGGGACTGCCCCATTGAACGAGGCCGTATATCACGGTGGCGGCAGCCCCGGTGGACAGGTATATGGCTCCGAAAACCGGCCCACCAACCCTTTCCTCCAGGGGCAGGCCCAGAAGGTAGAGGATTACCACGTTGCTGATGATGTGAGAGAGGCCCAAGTGTAAGAACATCGAACTGATAATCGTGTGAAAGCGAAGCGCTTGAAGATCGGAGGGTGTGAAAGCCAGCTCACCCAGGACCGTGCGGGTTAGTGCAAGCTGACTCGCGTAGTCGGGCTGAAGCAGGGAGAGGACGAATATCAGTACGAATATCGCCACGTTTCCGAGGACCAAGGAGGGGGCGAAGTAGCTCCGCCTGATGAGGGGATATAGGATCGTGATGGCTATTATGACGTAGACGGTGAGGATTAGCCACAGCACCTTCGAAGCTATGGGAGTAATCGTTAAGAACCTTGGCAAGCCCTCCACCACCGTGGAGCTGGATCCCTCGATTCGCGTGAGGGAACACGACGAGGTCTACAGGCCGGCAGAGGATTCCTACCTTCTCCTCAGATCCATTGAACTCAGGAGCGAATCCACGTTTCTGGAGGTGGGCACGGGTACCGGTCTAATAGCCCTCCATGCTGCCAGCCATGCGAGGACCGTGGCCACGGATGTCAGCCCCCTGGCGGTGGGCCTATGCAGAGCCAATGCGCAATTGAATGGGATCCAGCTTGAAGTAGTCAGGACTGACCTCTTCGCCGGCCTTGAGGGCCGATTCGAGGTCATTGCCTTCAATCCACCCTATCTGCCTGTAGAGGAACGAGGGGATTGGCTCGATGCGGCCTGGAGCGGCGGTCCAGACGGCAGCCAGGTCATCTCCCGTTTCTTGCGTGAGGCTGGCGATTACCTAGGAGGGAAAGGCCGCATCTATCTGCTGTTGTCCACTCACAACGCCGCGGCGCTGGAGCTTGCAAGGACGCTCTATGACGTGAGACCCCTCCTTCGAAAGCCGATGTTCTTCGAGGAGATTGCGGTCTACGAGCTGAGGCATCGGCATCATAATCCCAGGGCCCACAACCTATAACTATCGAGGTACAATTCATCCCCCGTGGTCCCCCTGAGGGTGGTGAGCGGCTCCGCTTCCGTCCGACTGTCAACGCAGCTTTCAGGAATCCTCTCTGCCGAGCTGACTGTGGCGGAGGTCAGCACGTTCGCTGACGGTGAGCTCTACGTCAGGATTCCCGGGCCATTGGACGGAGAGGACCTCGTGGTCGTGCAGACAAGCTATCCCAACGACAAGCTACTGGAGCTCTTCCTCCTTCAGGACGCCCTCTGGGACTCCCGTCCAGCGAGCCTGACGGTGGTCATACCCTACTTCGCCTACGGCCGTCAGGACAAGAGGTTCAGGGAGGGTGAGGCCATCAGCTCTCGGGCGGTGGCCAAGAGGGTTCAGATCAACGCTCACCGAATCGTCACCGTGGACGTGCATGACAGGCGGGTAGTGGATTACTTCGACGTCCCCTTCAAGGACATCTCAGGCATGCCTGCCTTGGCCCGGTACTTCGCTGAACAGGGGGTGGAAATGGTTCTGGCCCCAGACGAGAACGCAGCCCGGCACGCGGAGGCCATAGGAAGCCTCATGGGCGTGCCCTGGGACTACCTTAAGAAGGAGAGGATAGACAGCTGGACGGTGGAGACCGAGGAGAAGGCCTTGGAGGTGGAGGGGCTGAAGGTGGCCATCGTGGATGACGTCATCTCGACCGGCGGGACCATGGCAAGCGCTGCGAGAATCATCAAGCGACAGGGGGCGAGGTCTGTGGTCGCCGGTTGCGTCCACGGACTCTTTGTCGGAGGAGCGGATGACAGGCTCAAGGGCTTTGACGATGTGGTGGCTACCGACACGGTATACAGCGGCTACACCAAGGTGTCGGTGGCCCCCGAGCTGGCTGAAGAACTGAGCAGGCTCAAATGAGTACAGTGGCCAGGATGAGGGCCGCCGAGAGAACTAGGAGCCCCAGATTCTGGTAGTCGGTGGTCCTCTTGCTACCCAGGGCTCCCGCCAGCGCCACAGCGAAGGCGAAGAGGGATCCGGTGACGGAGAGGATCCTTCCCGC
>JBHHZZ010000012.1:0-34559 GCA_046758325.1 Thermoplasmata archaeon
GGGGCCAGAAGATAAAGGGCATCGACGGCATCCAGAGGGCCATCATCCGTCGACGTGGGGACGAGTACGTCATCTACACGGAGGGCTCCAACCTGGCTGCGGTCCTGCAGCTCCCCTACGTGGACGCCACGAGGACCAGCTGCAACAACATCACTGAGATCCACGAGGTCCTCGGCATCGAGGCTGCCAGGAACGCCATCGTAAAGGAGGCCCGGGATACCCTGTCGGAGCAGGGCCTCGCCGTGGACATCCGGCATATCATGCTCGTGGCCGACATGATGACCAACGATGGCGACGTGAAGGCCATCGGTCGCCACGGAATATCAGGGCGGAAGTCCAGCGTCCTGGCCCGGGCGGCCTTCGAGATTACGGCCCATCACCTCCTCAGGGCGGCTGTGACGGGGGAGGTGGACTACTTGGACGGTGTAGCGGAGAACGTTATCGTTGGCCAACCCGTCACCCTGGGAACAGGTGCCGTGAACCTGGTCTTTAGTCCTCCAAAGGTAGAAGGAAAGTGATGCCTTGCAGGAGATAACCGCGCCGCTACGACAGGCCATCGAGTCGGGACGCGTGGTCCTGGGCGTGCGACAGTGTGCGAGGGCCCTCCGCGAGAAAGAGGCCAAGCTGATTATCATAGCCAACAACTGCCCCGATGAGTATTTGAGGTCTCAGAAGGAGGTCCCCGTTCAGGAGTTTCCGGGGAGCAACGTGGAGCTAGGGGCGGCCTGCGGCAAGCCCTTCTCCGTCTCCGTCGTCGCAGTATTGGACCCCGGTAAGTCCAGCATACTGAACCTCTAGGTGGGCGGGCATGTCCTCCATAACCTTCACTGGGGATACTCTCAGACAGATATCCCTCTTCCAGGACCTCACGGGAGCCACGGCGATTGACTGTCTGGACTCGGAAGAGAAGGTGGTTCTCGTCGTTCAGACGGGGGATGTCGGCAGGGCCATCGGGAAGAGCGGGGAGCACATCAACCGCCTCAAGCGACTCCTGAAGAAGGAGGTCCAGGTAGTGGAGTATAGCCCGGATCCTATCGTCTTCATAAAGAACGTCTTCCGAAACTACGGGGTGAGGGAGGTAACTCTTCAAGACAGGGGCGGTAAAGTCCACGCCGTCGTGTCCGTCAGTCCTGCCAGGAAGGGGAGGGCCATCGGGCGGGAAGGAAGGAACCTTCGGCTGGCCCGGGACCTCATCAGCAGACACCACAACGTCCAGAGCCTCGTGATAGCCTAGCGTCTCCGTCGATGATCTCGACCCCCTTTCCTCCGGTAGTAAAGCCCTGGGATAGCGGGCCGTACGGTGTGATGGGATGAAGGCGTCAGAAGTGAGGGCTAGGCTTCTAGAAGCGGGGGTGAGGCCGTCCAAGAGACTAGGACAACACTTTCTTCTGATGGAGGAGCTGGCTCATCGCATGGTGGAGTACGCGAGCATCCAGCGCGGAGAAGTGGTCCTGGAGGTAGGACCTGGCCTAGGCGTGCTGACGGAGGCCCTCCTAAGGCGGGCTGACAGGGTCGTCGCCATCGAGGTGGACCCCCGGCTTTCAGCCTATCTGAGTCGCAGGTTTCCAGACCTCGAACTCGTGGAGGGGGACGTTCTACACGCGGATCTGCCGCCCTTCGACAGGGTGGTGAGCAACCTTCCCTACGAGATCTCCTCCCCCTTCACCTTCAAGCTTCTGGATACATCCTTCAAGAGGGCGGTTCTCACCTACCAGAGGGAGTTCGCGGAGAGGATGGTAGCCGGACACGGCACCAAGACTTACTCCCGAGTGTCTGTGAAGGTCTACTACCGATGCCTTGCGCGGATCTTGGAGACGGTACCTCGATCCGCCTTCTGGCCACAGCCGAAGGTGGACTCCGCCGTGGTCCAAATCGACACGAGGCCTCCACCCTTCCAGGTGGACGAGGCAGGTTTCCAACGAGTCGTGGACGCGCTCTTCGCCCACCGCAGGAAGACGGCTCTGAACGCCCTCCTCCACAGCTGGCAGCGTCTGGCCCCATCGAGGGACCAGCTGAAGGCGGTCCTGGTCGGGACACCCTTCGCCTCCAAGAGGGCGGAGGAGATGAGCCCCGAGGAGATGGCCGAGCTGTCAAGCCTCCTGTTTCCCCCGAAAGGTTAATGGCCAACTGGCCAATTCAAAGCCGGCTCAGGGTTGCAGATGGCCCGAAAGAAGACCCTCAGCGAATTACAGCAGGCCGAGGTGAAGTACAGGACCCTGCTGGAGAAGCGGGACACTTACAATGCCGAAGCCCGAAGCATGAGGGAGGAGAGGGACCTCCTGAACCAGCACAAGGGGGAGCTTCGGCAGGAGATGAACGCCCTCCGGGACGAGAGGTCCCTCGTCCTGAAGGAAGTGAGGGAGCACAAGGGAAAGAGGAACGAGCTTCAGCGCAGGGCCAAGGAGCTGATACAGGTCAAGCGGGAACTGAGGGGGAAGCTCAGGGGGGGCGTGCAGGAGGAGCTTGCCAGGCTTCGGGAGAGTATAGAGGAGATGGAGACGAGGCAGGAGACCACCTCCCTGACCCTTGAGCAAGAGGAGAGGCTCCTCAAGGATCTCCGAGAGGCGTATGAGAATCTGGACCGCCTCCAGGCCATCGAGAGGAAGCATAGGGAGGTCCTAGAGCAGGTGGGCGAGATTGATGGGACCATCGACGACCTCTTTCAACGGGCGGAGGCGGAACATCAGGAGGTGGTGAGGAAGTCTGAGGAGGCCCAACGCCTGCATGAGCAGATCGCGGAAAAGGTGGAGGCACTGTCCCTCCTCATAGCGGAGGCAAACAAGGTCCACGAGGCCTTCAAGGCCGTGAAAGAGAAGGCGGATCACTACCACATGCGGGCCATGGAGATGAGACAGAAGATCCTCACCGTCAAGCGTTCGAGGAGGGAGGAGTACGAGGAGGCCCGAAAGGTGCTCATCGAGCACAAGAAAGCGGTCAAGGAGGCCCTGGAGGATGAGGAGGCCCTAGAAAAGGCAGTGGAGGATGCTCTCTCCCTCCTCAAGAAGAGGGGCAAGCTGGAGCTGTGACCATGAAGGCCATAGTCCTCGCGGGCGGCTTCGGAACGAGGCTGAAGCCCCTGACTGAGAGGATGCCGAAGCCGCTCCTGCCGGTGGCAGGGCGACCCTGCATCGACTTCGTCCTCCACTCCCTGGTATCCGCGGGCTTCAAGGAGATCATCATCGCCACCAGCTACATGTCGGACCGGGTGATGAAGAGGATGGGGGACGGGCTTGACTACGACGCATCCATCCTCTATTCCTTCGAGGCCACACCCGCTGGGACCGCAGGCGCGGTGAAGCGGGTAGCCGACTTTATCGAGGACACCTTCGTGGTGGCCAGCGGGGATGTCCTGGCAGACGTGAACATAGGGGAGCTCTACGAGTATCACAAGGAGAAGGGCTCCCTGGCCACCATGGCCCTGACGAGGGTGGAGGACCCCACACAGTTCGGCATCGTCGGGCTTGACGAGGACGACCGCATAGTACGCTTTCAGGAGAAGCCGCCTGAGGAGGAGATCTTCTCCAACCTGGTGAACGCTGGCATCTACGTCTTGGAGCCCCGGGTCCTGGAGTTCATTCCCGAGGGGAAGATGTTCGACTTCTCCATGGAGGTCTTCCCCCTCCTGCTCAAGAAGGGGTTGCCGGTGTGCGGTATGGAGCTTGACGGCCTCTGGATGGACATCGGCAGACCGCGGGACCTGTGGAGGGCCAGCATGGAGGTGGTCAAGAGAAGAGGGAAGGAGGCCACCATGGAGGGCGTCACCCTTCGGGGCCTGGTGGTGATATCCGATGAGGCCGTCATCGAGAAGGGCGTCGAGATCGAGGGCCCGAGCTACATCGGCAAGGGAGCGACCCTGAGCCGGGGCTCGAAGGTCAGGAGGTCCTGCGTATACGACAATGTCTTCCTAGACAGGGAGGCAGTGGTGGAGAACTCCATAGTGATGGAGGACAGCAGGGTGGGGTGGCGGAGCGTCATCCAGGACAGCGTTGTCTCCAGCGCCTGTTCCATCGAGGAGGACGTGAGGCTCATATCCAGCGTGATAGGCGACGAGATGAACGTGAGGGCCCACTCCAGGCTGGAGGGGGCCAGCGTGGCACCTCCGACGAATTGATGCTAGCCTCCTGGGGAGACGACCACGCCGTCCTTAACCACCGTCTGCACCAGGTTGGAGGCGATCCTGTACGGGATTTCGCGGTAGTCGCGAGCGCCTAGGAGAAGAAGGTCGCCCCTCTTCCCCTCCTCTATGGAGCCCACCTCTCCGGCCATGCCGATGGCCCAGGCGGCGTTTATGGTAGCAGCGGATAGGGCCTCCTCCGGTTGCATCCTCAGCTTGTAGCATGCGAGGGAGACGACAAACTGCATGGACTCGATCCATGAGTTGGGGGAGAGGTCGGTCCCCAGGGCCACTGGCAGGCCGAGCTCGATGACCCGCCTCGCGTCGCAGTAGGGCAGTCCCAGAGAGGAGAAGGAGGTCCCTGGGAGGAGTACGGCCAGGGTCCCGCTGCGGGCCATAGCCGCCAGCCCCTCCTCGGACGCGAAGAGGAGGTGGTCCGCCGATACCGCCCTCACCTCAGCAGCCAGCTCCGCACCACCAGAGGGCGTAAGCTCGTCAGCGTGCACCTTGGAGGCCAACCCATGCTCCTGCCCCGCCAGCAGGATGCGCCTGCCCTGGTCCTTGGAGAAGAAACCCTCCTCCACGAAGACGTCACAGTATCTCGCTAGGCCCCGGGAGGCGACGGCCGGCAGGGACTCCCTGAGGAGGTACTCCACGAAACCCTCAGAGTCCTCCAGGTACTCCTCGGGAACCGCGTGGGCCCCCAGGAAGGTGGGCACGACGTTGACGGGCAACTCCTGCGAAAGAGTGGAGATGACCTCCAGGAGCTTCGATTCCTCCTTCGTGCTCATGCCGTATCCAGACTTGATCTCCACCGTCGTCGACCCCAGGTCGATCATCCTCCTCAGCCTCGCCGCTGTTTCCTCGATGAGCTGCTCCCTGCTCGCCCTCCTCGTGGCCCTCACCGTCCTCTGAATCCCCCCTCCCTCCCTGGCGACCTGAGCATAGGACTTCCCGGCGAGCTTGTCTGCGAGCTCGCCCTCCCGGGAGCCCGCAAAGGCGGTGTGGGTGTGGGCATCCACAAACCCTGGCATCACCAACCTGCCCCGGGCGTCGAGGGTCTCCACGTCCCTTGCTTGAGGGACCACCTCCTCATGAGGCCCCACGGCCGTAATGGCCCCCCTCTCTACGAGGACGGCCGCCCTCTCCATGATACCCAGATTCATCAGGGCGCGACCTACCCGGGGCTTCCTGTGACCTTCCAAGGTGAGGAGCTGGCCTATGTTGTTGACGAGGAGGTCCCCGGAGCGGTCCTCGCGCCGCGCATCAATCTCCAGGTTCAAGGACTACCCCCCTGGGCTCAGTGGAAACGATGAAGGCCTCGCCACCACACGCCTCGATGGCCTCCTTCACGCGCCGAGGTCGATCCGAAAGGGCTATCATGCTGCCGCCGCCACCCGCTCCCGTCAGCTTGGCGCCGTAGGAGTATGGCAGGCTCGCCTCCACAAACCTGTCCAGCAGGGGATGCCCGACCTGCAGCGAGTTCAGGAGGGCGTGGTTCTCCTGCATGAGTTCTCCGGCGGCGGTCAGGTCCCCCTCAGCGAGGGCCCTCATGCCCTCCAGAGAAATCTCTCCGATTCTGTGGATCGCATGCCTGGCGGCCTCCTCCATCCGGTACAGCTCCTTGACCCTGGCCACCAGGGGGCCCGTGGCGGCCTCGATCCCCGTACTCCCCACTACCAGGCTCAGCTCTGGCAACGTGCAGCTATGTAGATACCACGCGCTATCGTCCTTCTTTATCCGCCACAAGAAGTTCTCACCCCTTTCCTTGAGCAGGAGTATGCCCCCGCCCTGGGTGGCGGTGGTAGTGTCGATGGGGCTCGCTCTCCCCTGGACCTCACGCTCCACCTCGAAGCCGAGACGGGCAATGCTCTCCCTATGTAATGGTTCCCGAGGGTCCCCCAGGCACGCGAGAAGGCAGACCGTCACCGCGGCGGAGGAGCCCATGCCGGAAGCCTCAGGTATGTCCGACAGCACGCGTAGGGCCAGGGACGCCCTCGATGGAGACTTCCTCAGGGCGGCCTCCAGATAGGGGTAGGCTTCCCTCGTCAGGGGATGCCCGTTCACCTCGTTCCTCTCAGACGGAGAGGCCTGGATGGTGGTCCTCAAGTTGATGGCGACGGAGAGGGCCGGTTCTCCGAACACAACGGCATGCTCTCCAAACAGAATCAGCTTCCCTGGGGCGGAGGCCACGACCACTGGCCTGGCATCTCCAGGGGCGGGCTTAACCCTTTCTACGACCGGGACTCCAGCTCGCTGGCCTTCTCCTCGTATCTGCGGGCCTTCTCCTCCAGAGCCTCTGCCGTAGCCCTCAGCTTCTTGGCGCGAGACACGAACTTGGCGGCCCTCGCTCGCAGCTTGCTGGCCCTCTCATGGAAAGCGGCCTGCTTCTTGGCCATCTTGGCCTCCTGAAGTGAGCTGACAGTCTCTGTGGGCTCCGGGGGCTCCTCCGGAGAAACCTGAGGCTGTGGGGGAGGCACCTCCTGGAAGGCCTCATCTCGCTCCTCGTCCATCATGCAGAATGGCTGCCGTGGCGGTTATATAAAGGCTTTTGAGGTGGTATCACCCGTGAGAATCTGGGGGTGAGGGGCGGCTCATGCCATGCACCATTCGTGGCGTTCACCCTCCGGTCCTGAAAGGTGACCATTCCTCTGCGGACCCCAAGAGGGTTTATTACCGCGCCCTCCTTACAGAATCCGGTGAAGGTACTCATACTCCCCTTCCCTAGCTCATCCTCCACCGCAAAGTCCGCCCAGAGCATCCTCGGTATCGCCAAGTCGACCGCGGAGAAGCTGGGCCTGGACGTGGCTTTCCTTCCCGAGGGCAAGCCGGAGCTCTCGAAGGCGGACCTTATCGTGGTGCTGGGCAGCGATAGGGACGTTCTGAAGGCCTTTCAGGAGTACGGTGATGCAGGCATCCCCATCCTAGGCGTCAACGATGCTACAGGGTCCGCCTTCCTCACAGATCTGCCCCTGAACGGCCTGAGGGAGGGGCTCAAGAGGGTCTCCAGGGGAGAATACCGCCTGGAGGAGTGTAACCGCCTCTCCGTGAAGGTGGACGGCACGCCCCTGCCCTCCGCCCTCAACGAGGTTGCCATCTTCCCGGCGAAGACGGCGGTGCTCATGGAGTACAAGCTCTCCGTGGATGGGGAGGAGGTGTATCGGGACTACAGCGACGGGGTCATCATCGCCACGCCCACCGGGTCGTCCGCATACGCCATGTCGGCCGGAGGTCCCCTGATATTCCCCCAGTCCAAGGTCTTCGTTTTGGTCTCCGTCAACTCTATGGACATCTCCAGGAGGCCCTTGGTAGTCCCATCAACCTCCGTCATCGAGATCACGGAGGTCAGTGCCCGCTCCGACTGCGAGGTGGTGATCGACGGCCTGCAGAGGGAGGAGGTGGAGGAGCGGGTGGAGGTTCGCGGGGGCAGGGTTGGAAAGTTGGTGAGAATCGACGGCAGCTCGCCCAAGCGCATGGAGGCCATCCGCCGCATCCGGTCGCCAGAGGAGATAATGAAGATGCCCCCCAGCGCCAAGCTGGTCCTGAAGACCATAGAGTACGAGGGTCCCCTCACCGCTCGCGAGATTGCTTCCAGGACCATGCTGCCGTCGAGGACGGTTCGCCACGCCATCTCCATCCTGCTGCAGAACGGCTTCATCGGCAGGTCCCCCCACCTCCGGGACCTTCGCTCCGACATCTTCTACATCCCCTCCGAGGAGGGCAAGGGGAAGCAGGAGTCCCGTTAGTCTGAGGCATATCTTGCCGTGGATGGGCCCGGCGGCAGCAGCCTTGCCTCCATCATCACCTATTTGGACAGGGCGACCCTCAAGGGACCCTACCATGGCACCGGATGAGGCGGCTGCTGAACACAGGACCGTCGAGGACATCCTTCGAGAGGGCGGGTTCACCTCCTTTCATTGGAAGGTGGTCTCCGTCACAGGCTTTGCGTGGACCTTCGTCGCCATGGAAATACTCCTCATCAGTTTCGTCGTGGGGGTCGTCGCTGCACGCTTTGGTATGGACGAGTTCACCGTGTCCCTCGTCCTGTCGGGGACCCTGATGGGATCCTTCCTGGGAAGCCTGGCCCTCGGCAGGATGGCCGACAGATGGGGCCGCCGACCCGTCTTTCAGGTGAGCATCCTCTGGTACTCCATCTTCACCGCCATGGCGGCCCTCTCCTGGGACACCTGGAGCCTGTTCTCCTTCCGTCTGCTGGCGGGCCTCGGCCTGGGCGGCATGCTGGTCGTCGACCCCTCCCTCCTCTCCGAGTATCTGCCTCCCCAGCATCGGGGTCGCTTCCTTGTCTTCCTCGACTTCTTCTGGCCCGTCGGCTTCATTGTGGCCCTCGGACTCTCCTACTTCTTCCTGGTCCTCCAGGACGGTGCCTGGAGGCTCCTCTTCCTGGCCGCCGCCTTCCCGGCCTTCATGGCCTTCCTGTTTCGGCTGTGGATTCCCGAGAGTCCGTACTATCTAGCGAAGACGGGTTACAGGGAGCGGGCCGCTAAGGTGCTGACGAAGGTCACGGGCCGGGACGTCGATCCAGGCCTCTTGAAGGAGGAGGTTAAGGGTGAAAGGGTGCCCATGAGGAATCTGATGAGCAAGGGGCTGGCCAGGGTGACGGCCGTCATTGTCGTTGTGTGGATAGCCCTCAACTTCAGCTACTACGGGCTGTTCCTCTGGCTTCCGCAGACCCTTCCCAGGATTCAGGGGTTCTCCGTGGGCGACATCTACTTCAACATACTCCTCGCAGCCTTGGCTCAGTTCCCAGGTTACGCCCTGGCCTTCTTGCTGGTGGAGGCGTGGGGAAGGAAGAGGACCCTTGCTGCATTTCTGATCTTGGGGGGCCTGAGCGCCTACGTGTTCGCCACGGCCACCAGTTATGCCTGGTTTGTGTTCGGCCTCTTCTTCGTGTCCTTCTTCAACCTGGGGGCTTGGGGGGCGGTATATCCCTTCACCTCGGAGAGCCTCCCCACAAAGCTGAGGTCCACGGGTTTCGGCCTGGCGGAGGGGGTGGGGAAGGTGACGGCCATCCTGGGACCAGTCATCTTCGGGACCCTGCTGACCTTGACGGACAACGTGGTGCTTCCAATCACGAGCGTAGCCGTGGTCATGGTCCTGGGGGGCGTCGTTGCGGCGATTCTGGGGACAGAGACCCGGGGCAAGCCCCTCCTCTAAGCAGCGAAATGATTAACCCCTAGGCACCTTTAGCCCCCGGGGTGGTGGTCTGAAAGCCGTTGCCATCTACGAGCATGGCGGTCCGGAGGTCCTACGCTACGTCGACCTTCCAGATCCCGGGATATCTGCGGATGAGGTGCTCGTCCGACTGAAGGCCTCCGCCCTCAACCACCTGGACCTCTTCATCCGCCAAGGGTTGCCCAGGCTGAAGCTCACCTTCCCCCACATACCGGGAGCCGATGGCGCAGGCGTCGTGGAAGAGGCGGGGCCCGGGGTGGAAGGCGCTAGTCCAGGGGATCCAGTAGTCATCAATCCCGGCCTCAACTGCGGTAAGTGCGAGTACTGCCTTCGGGGCGAGGACAGCCTGTGTGTGTCCTATGGAATCCTGGGAGAGCACGTCGACGGCACCTACGCCGAGCTTGTCAAGGTCCCGGGAAGGAACGTCCTGCCCATGAAGTCCGGCTTCACCTTTGAGGAGGTTGCAGCCTTCCCCCTGGTCTTCATGACCGCCTGGAGGATGCTGGTCAACAGGGCAGGAGTGCGGCCAGGAGAGGACGTCCTCATCCTGGGAGCAGGGGGAGGTGTGGCGGGGGCCGCCATTCAGATAGCGAAGGTGTGCGGGGCCAGAGTAATCGCTACCTCCAGCTCCGAAGAGAAGCTCAAGAGGGCCGAGGAGCTCGGTGCGGACATCGTCATCAACTACAAGGAGGAGCCCTTTGAGAAGGTCATCTGGGAAGTCACGGGAAAAAGGGGCGTCGACGTGGTGGTGGAGACCGTAGGCAAGGCCACGTGGAAGAAGAGCCTCCGGGCCCTAGCCAAGGACGGTCGTCTGGTCACCTGTGGAGCCACCACCGGGCCTCTGGGAGAGACGGACATCCGGCTGATCTTCTGGCGACAGCTGAGAATCGTAGGTTCCACTATGGGGACCAAGGCAGAGCTCTCCCAGGCCCTGAATCTCCTGTGGGCCGGCCGGCTGAGGCCCGTGGTCCACTCGGTGTTTCCCCTCGAAAGGGCCCGGGACGCACAGGAGCTCCTGGCGAGGGGGGAGCACTTCGGTAAGGTAGTCCTTCGACCCTAGCCTACTCGATGCTCACCCTCTTCCCAACGTCCCCCTTGGCCTTCTTGAGGGTAATGTCCAGCACGCCGTTCTTAAAGGTGGCCTTCACGGAATCGGGGTCCACGGGGGCGGGCAGGTTCATCTCCTTGTAGTACCGCCTCTCGGGATTGTCCACCCTGATGGTCAGCCGGTCGGGTGTTGCCTGGAGGTCTATGTCCTCCTTCTCCACACCGGGCAGCTCCACGGTGATGGAGATGGAGTCTTTCCTCTCGATGACGTCCGTCAGGGGTTCCCGACGGGATTCTCCGGCCCAGGGCCTGATGACTTCGGTGTCCCCAAACTGGTGGAACTGGGGCTTCCCGTCAGGGCCGATCCGGAAAGAGTAGCCCCAAACAAAAGGCTTCGCGGTGTCGATATCCTTGAGGGTCCCAGACAGTATCTTCTCCATTCTCTTCCGCATGTCCTCGAAGATCTCGTCGAAGTACTCGAAGAAATCGTCGTCCTCGTCGAAGGGCCACCTTCTCCTCTTCTTGTCTCCCATCTATGCCACCTCCATTCCTCTGTCGAATTTCTTAGAGATTTCCACATACCTCTCGAGCTCTCCGCGTCTCGCGGGCGTCACCTTTTCGAGAGCCATATCGAAATGTCTCCTCTCTATCTTGAGGTTTCCTATGGCCTCCTCATCCAGGGAGCCCTCCTTCTGGATGTACTCTCGGATGGCCAGCATGGAGGCCTCGTTGCATAGGGCCGCGATGTCCGCACCGGTGAGGTCGTTCGTCATCTGAGCCAGCTCGTCCAGGCTGACGTCATCTGCCAGTGGTTTACCGCGGGTGTGAATCCTGAAGATCTGCTTCCTGGACCTCAGGTCCGGGGATGGAACGTAGATCATCCTGTCGAAACGGCCCGGTCGCAGGAGGGCAGGGTCCAGCATGTCCGGCCTGTTGGTCGCCGCTATCACCGTCACATTGTGTAGCTCCTCCAGGCCGTCCATCTCCACCAACATCTGGGAGATGACCCTCTCGGTAACTCTGTTGTCAAGGCCCGACCCCCTGACTGGCGTGATGGAGTCTATCTCGTCGAAGAAGACGACGCAGGGGGCAGCCTGTTTCGCCTTCCTGAAGGTCTCCCTGACGGCACGCTCGCTCTCCCCGACCCACTTGGAGAGGAACTCGGGTCCTCGGATACTGATAAAATTGGCCTCGGCCTCTGTGGCGACGGCCTTTGCCAACAGTGTCTTGCCGTTTCCCGGTGGGCCGTACAGGAGGACGCCCTTGGGTGGCTTGGCACCCGCATGATGGAAGATCTCTCCAAACTTCAAAGGCCACTCCACCGACTCCACGAGTTCCTGCTTGGCCTCCTCCAGGCCACCGATGTCCTCCCACTTTACGTTGGGGCTCTCGACGAAGACCTCCCGCATGGTGGTAGGCTCCATTTCCCTGAAGGCCTGCATGAAGTCCTCCCAGGTTACGATGAGCTTGTTGAGGACCTCCAGGGGAATCTGGTCGACATCGAGGTCGATATCCGGCAGCAGCCTTCGGAGGGCTCGCATGGCGGCCTCCTTGCAGAGGGCCTCCAGATCCGCCCCAACGTAGGCATGGGTGAGCTCCGCCATCTTCTGCAGGTCCACGTCTGCCGCCAGGGGCATACCCCTGGTGTGTATCTGCAGGATCTCCAGTCGCGCGTCCCTGTCTGGAATGCCTATCTCAATCTCCCTATCGAAACGGCCTGGCCTCCTCAAGGCCGGATCCAGAGCGTTAGGCCTGTTGGTCGCACCGATGACCACTACCTTGCCGCGACCCTTGAGCCCATCCATCAGGGAGAGGAGCTGGGCCACGACCCTCCTCTCCACCTCGCCCACCACCTCGTCCCTCTTCGGCGCGATGGAGTCGATCTCGTCGATGAAGATGATGCTGGGAGCGTTCTCCTCCGCCTTGTTGAAGACCTCTCTCAGGTTCTCCTCGCTCTGCCCGTAGAACTTTGACATGATCTCAGGGCCCGAGATGGCGAAGAAGGAGGCGTTGGTCTCGTTGGCCACGGCCTTCGCTAGCAGGGTCTTCCCAGTGCCGGGAGGGCCCCGGAGCAGGACCCCCTTTGGGGCCTCGACGCCCAGCCTCTCGAAGATCTCGGGATGCCGGAGGGGCAGCTCTATCATCTCTCGAACCTTCTTGATCTCCTCATGAAGGCCACCGATGTCCTCGTAGGTGACCCTGGTAATCTTCAGCTCCTCCGTGGCCGGCTTCTCGCTCACCTTTATCTTCGTGGTGGTCTGGATTATGACAGCCTCAGAGGCAGGGGAGAAGGAGACGACCACAAGGTCGAGCTTCCTGCCCATGACGTTGATCTCGATGACGTCTCCGCGGGTCAATGCCCTGCCCTCCAGGAGTTGGGATAGATACTCTCCCGCACCCATGATGCGGAGAGACTCCGTCGGGGCGAGGGTCACCCGCTGGGCATACTTGGCGTTGACCTTGGCTACGCCGACTTTTTCGTCGATGCTGACCTCTGCGTTGCGACGGATGTTGCCGTCAGTCCTGATGATGCCCCTGTTCTCGTCTTCAGGATACCCGGGCCAACATATGGCGACGGTCCTCTTCTTTCCCTCGATGGCAACCACATCGCCGGGGGTCAGCTGAAGGGCCTTCATGACCGCGGGGTCGAGCCGGGCGATCCCCCTGCCCACATCTTTGGTCTTTGCCTCAGCGACTCTAAGTACCTTTTCCGTCATCACAAGGACCTCCTTTTGGTCGAGTAGGGTGAATTTCAGGTATTCATATGTATACACTTCTATATAAAAATATCTATGCTCCTCTCCCCCGCGCCACTCCTCCCATACGCCTACCATGTTGACTCCTGCTTTATCTGTCCGAACCAATGTCTGCTGAGAGGAGTTCTCGAGGTTCTCAATCCGTGAATCGCAACCACCAATCGCTTCAAATATCGAGGAAGTCATTAGATACCGGAATGAAGGCGGTCCTTTTGGAGGGTGCTGGCAGAGCAAGTGTCAAGGACCTTTCCATACCCTCTCTTCAGGGCGGCGATCTCCTAGTGGAGATGAAGGCCTGTGGTCTCTGTGGCTCGGACCTAGAGAAGATACATGGCGACTATACAGCTGCTCCGCCGATTCTCGGACACGAGGCCGTCGGTATTGTCAAAGAGGTTGGGGATGGCGTGGAGGCATTCCACGAGGACGAGAGGATCTTCCCCCACCATCACGTGCCCTGCTACGAATGCGAGCACTGCAGGAGGGGCAGCGAAACCATGTGCCCGGAGTATAGAGAGTGGCACCTGGACCCGGGAGGCTTCTCCGAGTACTTTCGAGTCCCAGCCTGGAACGTGGAGCATGGCGGCATCCTCATGCTCCCTGACTCCATTTCCTTTGAGGAAGGCTCCTTCATCGAACCTCTGGCTTGTTGCCTAAGGGCTCTGGATCGCTTCGAGGTTCAGGAGGGAGGCGACGTTCTCGTGGCGGGCGCTGGTCCGATGGGCCTCCTCGCACTCCAGCTTCTTCGCCGCTACGGTGCCGGGCGGGTCATGGTTAGCGAGGTGAGCCCCTATCGCCTCGAGTATGCGGACAGGATGGGGGCCGACGTGGTCCTCAACCCCATGGAGGTGAATGTCCCCCGGGAAATCCTCCGGATGACGGATCGGACGGGGGTCGACCTGGCCGTGGTGGCCACCGGCAGCCCCAAGGCATTGAAGCAGGCTATGCAGTCCGTTCGCCGTGGTGGCAGGATAGGCCTGATAGGCATACCCGAAGAGGGATCCTCCCTGGAGGGTATCAGCGAACTCGTCACCAGGGAGATATCCCTGTTAAGTAGCAACGCGGCCACAGAGAGGGAGACGAAGAGGGCCCTGGACATGATAAGCGAAGGTGTCATCGATGTGGAGTCCATGGTCACCCATCGAGTACCCTTGGGAGAGTTTCCCGAGGCCGTCGAGCTGGCCCAGAAGGCGGAATCCATCAAGGTAGTCGTAGTCCCCTGAGAGGTGTCAGCCAAGGCACCTACTAGCGTGATCTCCCCTGAGTTCCGATAAGTCTATTAGTTCCACCGGCCTTGCGTGTCCGTCAATCCCATGCTTGGGCGGCCTACAGCCTCCCGAACATCTTGAGAGGGGTTGTGATAATGGATTGGGGAATGAGGAACCGTTTGGCACGGATTATCAGGCCGGATACGAATCGAACGGTGATGCTCGCGGCAGACCACGGGTACTTCCTGGGACCGACCCGGAAGCTGGAGGACCCCGGGAGGACCCTGAGGCCTCTGATACCCTATGCGGATGCGTTAATGGTCACCCGGGGCGTGGTCCGGAACACCGTTGATCCCCTGAGGGACATCCCGATAGTGCTCCGGGTGTCTGGAGGAACGAGCATCGTGAGTGAAGACCTGTCCAACGAGGGGTTAACCACCTCGGTGAAGGATGCCCTCCGGATCAACGCCTCCGCTCTTGCGATCTCCATCTTCGTGGGAACCGAGCACGAGAAGCAGACCCTGCTGAACCTGGCCCGGCTCGTGGACGAGGGCCTGGAGTATGGCATGCCGGTCCTCGCGGTCACTGCCGTGGGCAAGGAGCTGGAGAAGCGGGACGCCAGATATCTCTCCCTCTGCTGCAGGATAGCGGCGGAACTGGGTGCCAGCTTCGTCAAGACCTACTATTGCGAGGACTTCTCTAGGGTGGTGGAGGGGTGTCCCGTGCCCTTGGTCATCGCCGGGGGTCCGAGGATGGAGACGGAGCTGGACGCCATGAATATGGCCTACAACGCGGTCCAGGAGGGGGCCTCGGGCGTAGATATGGGCCGGAACATCTGGCAGTCCGACCATCCTGTAGCCATGATCAGGGCAATTCGGTCAGTCGTTCAGGACGGCCATACGCCCAAGGAGGCTGTTGAGGTCTTCAACGACGTGAAAGCCGGGAAGAAGGCCTAGGGGCCAGTCGCAGCAGCCTCTGCCTGTCATTCAGCTCCGGTGAGCCGAGTGACCAGTTCCGTGTAGAACTTGGTCGTCCTCTCCAGGCTGCTGACCACCACGAACTCGTTCGGGCCGTGGATGTTTCCTCCCAGGGGTCCAAAATCGATGCAGTCGATGTTCCTGGGGGAGAAATAGCGGGAGTCGCTGGCTCCCTGTCTCTCTACCACTCTGGGCGGTATGCCCAGTGTAGAGGCCACCTCCTTGGCCACCGTCACGAGGGGGCAGTCCAGCCCCGTCATCAGGCATCCCGCCCCTGCCACCATTTCCATGGAGACATCGGGGACGAACTCCTGAATGGTGTTCTCCGCCGCCTTAAGGATTGCCTGATGGTCCTCTGTCATGGCCCTGATATCGACCTTGAAATGGTGTCCTTCGTCCTTCCAGTACAGGTTCGGAAGGACGTTGATGCCGTATACGCTGGCGTCCGAAGGGAAGGTGATCCTTGAGAGGGGGAGGAGGGCATTCAAGAGGCCGGTCAGGTTGTCATCCACAACCAGGTTTCTCCCCATGCGGGCCTCCCGGACGAACTCGACCTCAACCTCGTCCGGGATGACGTTGTCCTTGACGAAGCTTCCCCTGATGGCCGACACCGCCAGGCCTTCCCTGAGGGCGTATTCGGAAGCTGCAAGGAGGGCATGGCTGTCCACACCCGGTACAAAGTAGGCGGAGTGGCGGGTTTCCCTGTCGCGAGTCTCTGTGCTGAATCGCACGAGCTCCACCTCCCCCCTCGTCCTCCTCGGTGCAACCAGAGCGCTGACCCACATCCGGAAGATGTTTCTCCGACGATTGATGATTTCCAGGCCAAGGCCGTCACCGTTGACCACGAAGCGAGGAGCCGTGTCGCGGGCTATGGACCCAGCCCCATTCTTTCCGCCAATCTCCTCGTCCCCGGTAAAGGCGAAGGTCACCCCACTCTCAGCCCTCTCCAATATGTCCGGCAGGGCTGTGATGATCGCCGCCACATTGCCCTTATCGTCCACCGCCCCCCTGCCGTAGGCCCGGTCGTCCACCGAGGTCAAGGACAGAGGCGGGTACTTCCACTTGGACGCAGGTCCCGGAGGTACCACGTCCCAATGAGACATCAGGAGGATCCTAGGCTCCTCCCCCCCAAGTCGCCCTCTCACCGTGAAGAAGCCTTTCGACTCCACTACACGGCTCTCGACCCCGCGCTCCCTCAGTTGCTCCCTGATGAAATCCGCGCAGTCCCTTGAAGGCCTCTTGCCCTGTTCTGGGTCATTGACGGAGTCTATCTCCACTAGTTCCTTCAGGAGCCTGAGCAGGGGGTCCGTCACAAGTCCTCCAATTCTCTAATGCACCGCAATGGTCACTGCTTTATTTCTACCCTACGGCCCTCGAGGGTTTCCCTGTTGTCCCCGACTTCGAGAATGAGGGACTCCGCCTGGAGCCCAGGGAAGCGATCCGAGTCACGGGGTTTCGCAGCTTTGGATGCCTCATCGACGGAAGGTGAGTCCCCGCTATCCCGTCTCTGTCTCACGTTCTACAGCGTCCTGGCCTTGTCTACTCATGGGTCGTCCATCCCCGAGGACGGACGAAGGGGGCGCCGAAGGGGGAGGATGCTTGCCATGGGGCGTTCTTCCCCTCGCCCCTGGAAGGGGTTCGAGCATCAATTGATTCCGCAATGCGACGTCCTGCTTCGTGGCGCGCCCGAAAAAGGGAAGGAAGGGAGAGCTAGTCGAACTCGCTCTCCGTCTCTTCACCAGCGCCTGGCGCGCCCTCTTCCTTGGCCTTGAACTCCTTGGCAGCGATGACGTCGTCGATCCGCAGGATCATGACCGCGGCGTCTGTTGCCGAGGCCACTGCTTGCTTGATCACCCTCAAGGGCTCCAGCACGTCGAGCTTCTGCATGTCAGAGACCTTGCCGCTGTAGACGTCTATTCCGTAGTGCTTGTTGCCGTTCTTGTGGGCGTTTCTCAGGTCAATGAGAGTGTCGATGGGGTCCAGACCAGCATTTTCCGCCAGGGTTCTCGGCACCACCTCCAGGGCGGACGCGAAGGCCTCGATGGCTATCTGCTCCCTGCCGCCTACGGAGACGGCGTAGTTCCTGAGTTCCAGGGAGAGCTGGATGTGGGCTGAACCGCCCCCGGCCAGCATCTTCCCGTCCTCCACCGCGGCGCGGGCCACGTTCAGGGCGTCGTCAACAGACCTCTCCACCTCATCCACGACGTGCTCAGTGCCGCCCCGAAGCAGGATGGACACGGCTTTCGCCTCTTTGCAGCCGGTCACGAAAGTCATCTCGTCGTCGCCGATCTTCCGTTCCTCCACCAGCTCAGCGCTGCCCAGGTCGTCCTTGGAGATCTCCTTGACCTTCGTGACCACCCGACCGCCAGTGGCCTTGGCCAGCTTCTCCATGTCGGACTTCTTCACCCGGCGGACGGCGTAGATGCCCTCCTTGGCGAGGAAGTGCTGGGCCAGGTCGTCGATGCCCTTCTGGCAGAAGAGGACTTTGGCACCAGCCTTCTTGATGGCCTCGACGTAACCCTTCAGGATGTTCTCCTCCTCGCTCAGGAAGGCCTGGAGCTGCTGTGGGTCACTGATCTGAATGCGGGCGTCGAACTCCGTTTTCTTGACTTCCAGGGCTGCATCCACTAAGGCAATCCTGGCGTTCTTCACCCTCCTGGGCATGCCAGGATGAACTCGCTCCTTGTCCACTATGATTCCATCTATCAGCTGGGTGTCCGTGACGGCCCCGCCCTGCTTCTTCACCAGTTGGATGTTGTCCTCGTCTACCACGAGCTGCCCGTCGACCTCCTCCGCCGCGGCCCGAACGGCCCGGACGGCGATGTCGGCCAAGTATTCCCTCTTGGCGCTGACTGCCTTGCTGATCATGGCCGTGGCGGCGATCTTCTTCAGGGTCTCCAAGTCGTCTGAATCGACGTCGTCCGCCAGTTTCTCCATGAGTTCCGTGGCCTTCTCCGCGGCCATCCTGTACCCCTGGGATATGACCGTCGGGTGAATGTTCTGCTCGACCATCTCCTCCGCACGTTTGAGGAGCTCCCCAGTGAAAACTACGGCCGTGGTTGTCCCATCACCGCATTCCTCGTCTTGGGTCTTGGCCACCTCGACGAGCATCTTGGCGGCCGGGTGCTCGACATCGATCTCCTTGAGGATGGTGACGCCATCGTTGGTGATGACCACATCGCCCATGCTGTCCACCAGCATCTTGTCCATGCCCCTCGGTCCCAATGTCGTCCGAACGGCGTCGGCGATGGCCTTTGCGGCTTGGATGTTGCTGAACTGAGCGCCTTTTCCCCTTTCCCTTCTCGTTCCTTCCTTAAGGACCAATACGGGTGTCGTTCCCATCATCGATTCCACACCTCCGCTACCGGTTCTGTGGTAAACCGCATATTATGTAACTGTTCTTCTATATAAATCTTGGTATGGGCACGCCTGGAGCTTACCCCCGGACTAGGCGAACCTCGAGCAAGAGCCTAGATACCGATGTTTATTTTGATGGCCTGAGTCGGACACTGGGCCTCGCAGGCCATGCAGTCGATGCAGTCTTCCTCCCTTATGGGATCGGACTTGTCGGTCCTATACTTGCCGTACAGCTCCGGGTCGTCAGTGATAACCTTGTCGCTGCCGGTCCCAAAGTTCCCAGGGTTCAGGAACCACTCGAAGACATCGACAGGGCAGACGTCCATGCAGACGCCGTCGGCGATGCAGGCCTCCCAGTCCACAGCCACGTGGGTTCCGTGAATCCCCAGCTGGGTGGGATAGGGCTTCCCTTCGTTGTCGTCCCTCGGGAGGCCCTCAGCCCTCACTGTGTGACCGTTGTGATCTCCCGTTACAGGATACTCTTCCGTCTTCTCCAAGAAGTCCGGGTCGATGGGCTTGGGCTTGTAATCAACCGGTCTTACCATGGCTATCCAACTTCGAGAGCACAACCCATATGAAAACCTTGTCGTCACTTTGGCGGGAGGGTTAAACCTCTCGCCTAACGGTGATGGGGATGACGGCCTTCTCGAACTCCAGCTCCGCGATATCCACCGGGTCCACCATATCCGAGGGGACCTCTATGAGAATGGGAGCCCCATTTGCTATTTGCAGGGCCCGGGCTCCGATAATCCTTGCCCTCTCAAACCTAGTGTAACCCGCGATACCTTCTCCCCCCTTACCTCTCACCATGTCTGGGGTGGTGAGCAGGACCGACCCATTCCTCTGATCGGACGTGTGATTGACATCTTCTCGCGAAAGGCCCGGCTGTGTCGATACGGCACTCATCGAAATTGCGGAAGGCGGCTCATCATCACATTTCCTTACCTAACTCATAGCCTCCTTGCTCAGGCGCATCCTTCTATTTATCGAGGCATCCGTGCAAATTGGAGGTCCTATTAAAGGTTTTTCTTTCCCCGGCCGCCCGCGGGCCCTAGTTATCGTTCACGATAATGCCGTGGGAACCTTATAATATTCCCGCTGAGCCAGGAATATCGCGGGAGCCCTAAGGTGCCTGAGGGCCGACCTCGCGGCATCCCCGTAACCCGGATCGGAAGCTATCGGAGGCCACCGGTTGACTGTCGAAACTGAGGTCACTGACGCCATACAGATCTTCATTGAAGAGGCCTTCCCGAAGGGTTCTCTCACGCTTCTCCTGATGCCCTTCGGACCCGAGAAGGAGGCCCTTCTGATACCCATCATCGCCAGGGCCATGAAGGACAAGATGGCCATCCTGGTGGCCCTTTCGAACATACCTCCGAAGGGATTTCTCAGAAAGTTGGCCTCTGCCGGGTTGAAGGTCGAACTCCGGCTCAAGAAGGGACGGTTCAAGATACTGGACTGGTATTCCCACAAGGAGGAGGACGTGAAGGAGGTATCGGAAGAGGGAGGAATCCTTCGATGTCCTGGGGAACTGGAGGCCCTTGAGGGGGCCCTGACCCAGCTCTTGGACTCCGCCAAAGGAAAGGGCGTCGCCATTCTGGAAATCCTCTCTGACATGGCATGGACGGACGAGGAGAAGGCTTCGAAGTTCATCCCGACCCTGGAGAAGAAGCTGAGGAAGGCGTATCACACCTCCGTGGTGCCGGTCGACGTCGACCTCTTCGGCGGTCCTCTCGCAGCGGGCCTCGAGGGCGTGGTGGACGGCGTCGTAGAGGTCGCGAGGAGAAGGTCTGAGGCGGGGGTCACTTGGAGGGCGACCATCAAGAGGCAAGGGGAGGAGGTTGCCGCGTACGAGATAAAGACGGGTCCCCCGTTCGTGGAGTTCATGCCGATGCGGGAGGAGGCGATCCAGGCCGAAGTGGAGGTGACCGCGGAGGAGACCGAGGAGGCGGCGGCGAATCCCTGCCCGCAGTGCGGCGCCCCCTTAGAAGAGGACGAGTGCAATGTCTGTGGATTCACTCCTGAGGACTCGCGACTCTGGAAGATTAAGGAAATATACGAGAGATGCGAGGAGAGCCTGAAGGAGGACCCCGAGAACCTAGACGCCCTCTTCACAAAGGCCGCGGCTCTGGCGAGGATGAGGGAGTATGAGGCTGCGGTTCAGACCCTGAACGAGTTGACTAAGCATGATGCGCGTTATCCAGCCCTGTGGATGCTGAAGGCCAAGATCTACGATCGTCTTGGGGACGAGGTAAAGGCCAACCTGTGCCGCCAGAGGGCCCTGGATCTGGAGCAGAAGGAGATGGGATTCGTTCTGGAAGCCCGGGTCCAACCTGAAGGGGATAGATTCCAGTGTCCCCTGTGCCAGCGGTGGCTGCCCATGGACGCTACTCTCTGTTCCTGCGGCGCCGAGTTCGTGGAGGAAGAGGAGGAACTGTAGCACCCTCCGACGAAGAGGTTGTGCGGGGTCTCGCATGGCCCCTAATCCGCCACTCCAGAATTCAGAGGGATTGTCCCCCGACCTAAACAGCGCGACTCATCGAAAGCCCCGCTCTCTCATCGTCCTGACCCTGCCGGGGGATTGTTGGATATCGGGGTTGACCCCCACTCACGCCGGGATGACACATCCCCTCGTGGAGGGACCCACGCGATATCCGCCCCCGCTCGCTTCGCGGTTCACCTGTCCCCGCGACCTTCGCAGGGGGCAGAAATCAATGGACATGCCGGCTTATACTCTTTTTGGCCGCCTTATGCGTGGCCTGCCCCCTGGCGGGTGAGCTTTATCTATGGCCGCCGCTTGGGAGCCCCGTGGCATCCCCTGAGGTGCTACCGTGGATTGCCGTGCGGTCAGGTATGCCTCTCTCGCCCACAGGCATCTCAGCCGACAACTCTGACCTTGGTGACCTGATAGCCCTGGCATCCAAAGAGCATGGGAGGCTCCTCTTCTGGGATGTGGACGGGATGGAGAGGGGTAAGCCCCAGCTTCCCCTCTACAGACAGTTCGAGGGCAAGGGACTATGGATCGACGCTGGAGTCAGAAACATGGATGCGCTCATCGACGTCCTCGTTGCGGGAGGAGAGGTGGCAGTCCTCAACATGAAGACCCTCCCTAGACTCGAGGACCTATCAGAGGCTGGGAGGATGACGGAGAAGCTGGCCCTCTGTGTGGAAGAAGGGGAGGAGGTGCTTGTGTGGGACAGGAACCTCAGAGGCCTTAGGCCCTTCGACCTCTTCAAGGCGGCCCTGCAAGCCGGCATCAAGAGGGGAGTGTATCTGCGGCATCGGGGCCTACAGGGTATCCCCGAATGGGCGGAGACCCTGGAAGACATGGAGTTCTTCGCTGGCCCCAGAAGACCGACTCACAAGGGGAGGGACCAGCCTAAGGGAGCCGTCGTAGACCTCTACGAGTTGATCTAGATGGGGAACCTGAAGAGGACCATTGCCCTACTCTTCAATAGAAAGGGACAGGAGAGCCTGACGGAGAAGGAGTTTGTCTTCTCCGCCTCCATGGACCTGAGATGGTTTCCACCCAAGGAGGCCCAGAGGCTCCTGGACCTGGGGGTGAAGAGGGGTTTGCTCTCCCTGAAAGATGGGCGGCTGACGCCCAACTTCGAGCCTAAGGAGGTGGACATCCCTCTGGACTTCGCCCCCACCGCCGATGTCCTGAAGGAGGAGGATGACCTGTTCCAGCGCATAGTGGAGGAAATTGGGAAGGTCTCAGGCATGGCCAGGAAAGAGGTCGTGTCCAGGATCAATGCAGTCCAGGCCCGGATGGGAATCTACGGAGAGGTCGCCGCCCTCATCGCGGGTTGGGGGATGGGGGTCGACATGTCGGGCTTCTACCCGGAGGTGGAGGATCTGATTAGGACGAGGAGGCCTAATCCTCCCGCCGAATCAGGTCGCCCAGGGTGAAGGGGCGCCGCTCTACCTTCCTCGTCACCCCTTTCTCATCCATCTTCTCTCTGAGTTTGACCCGGAGTGCCCTCTCCAGCTTCGAGACTAGCTTGTCGTCCGGCCTGATTTTTCCCTTCTCGAGCTTCTCGATGATGCTCAGCTTCTCGTTGATCTTCTTGGCCAGGTCCTCCCTTCGCCATCCCTTCGACTCCCTTGCCCTGCGTATCCGCTCCGGGTAGTCAAGGGCCAGGTCGTACTCGCTTTCCTCCGGTAGGCGGGCGACAGGGACTGGCCTTCGCGTAGGCCGGACGGCTCTCTTCGTCTCAGGCCGTCTTACTTCCACGCCGAACCTGGCACAGCGGTCGCAGAGCATTAGTAGAGTACCCTCCACCGAGACCGACCTCAGGCGGGGTTGCTCGTTACCACACATCTCACAGAGAGGCGAGTTCGTCCCTCCCGGTCTTCTTCCGAAGGGATAGGCTCGATCACCCTCATGTAGTTGACGTATCGGTGGGTGAGGACGAGGGGCGAGAGGACAAGAATCACGTCGGCCTCCATCATGCCGGAGACCTCCTGGATGGCCAGGTGGTAGAACGTGTAGGGCGTGGCCGAGGGCAGGAACGAGCCTGAGAACGTGACGATAGGATTAGAGGAGGGGCCCGGAGAGGAGGGACCGTCCCTCGGAGAGCGGGAACCCGATCTAGGCGTGTAGTCCCCCTCTATCGCTTATGATGCCCGCGGAGCAACGCATAAATAGACGTTTTCGACTATGTAGGAAAGATGAGCCCCTCCACTTCTGGGAGGTCCCACCTTGGATGACGAGGAGACCCGGGATTTCTATGAGAAGCTGTCGGAGAGGATTGCCCTATTGGAGCAGAGGAACGACAGGCTCATCCAAAACTCGAGACAGGCAGAGGGGGAGAAGAGGTTCATAGAGAGCGAGCTGATCAAACTCCAGCGGGAGGCCAAGAGGCTCCGCACCGAGCTGGACCGGCTTAAGTCCCCTCCCCTCATCATCGGCAGCATCCGTGACCTCCTGACGGATGGAAGGGTCATCGTCAAGAGCTCCACAGGCCCAGATTTCATCGTGCACGCCGCCGATTATGTGGACAAGGACAGCCTGGTGGTGGGCGCCCGGGTTGCGCTCAACAAGCAGACTCTATCGGTCATGGGCGTCCTGCCTCCCTCCTATGATCCCATCGTTCTCGGGGCGGAGGTCATCGAGCGGCCACCCGTGACGTACAACGACGTCGGGGGCCTCAAGGATGCCATGCGGGAGGTGCGGGAAGCCGTGGAGGACCCCCTGCTGAAGCCCGACCTCTTCAAGAAGGTGGGCATAGAACCTCCGAGGGGGGTTCTGTTGGTGGGCCCGCCCGGAACAGGCAAGACCCTCTTGGCCAAGGCAGTGGCGAACAGGACCAAGGCCACCTTCATACGTCTCGTGGGAGCCGAGTTGGTCCAGAAGTACATAGGCGAGGGAGCTCGCTTGGTGAGGGAGCTCTTCGAGCTGGCCATGGAGAGGGCTCCGTCCATCGTCTTCATAGATGAGTTGGACGCCATAGGAGCCAAGAGGCTGGAGATGGCCACCAGCGGTGATAGGGAGGTCCAGAGGACACTGATGCAGCTCCTCGCGGAGATGGACGGCTTTGAGCCTCTATCCGACGTCAAGATTATCGGGGCCACGAACAGGCCCGACATCCTGGATGCCGCCCTCCTCAGGCCCGGACGCTTCGACAGGATCATCGACATCCCGCTACCAGACCATAAGGCGCGGGTGGAGATCTTCCAGATACACACCCGGGGAATGAACCTCCGGGGAGAGGTGGACTACGAGCTCCTCGCTTCCAAGACGGAGAGTTCAACCGGAGCCGACATCAAGTCGATATGTACGGAGGCGGGGATGTTCGCCATCCGGGAGGACAGGGAATACGTGATCTTTGAGGACTTCCTGAGAGCGCGGGAAAAGGTCATCGGGGAATCCCTGGAAGGCGGCAAGGAAACGGGCGCGATGTTCGCCTAGTCCCCCTCGACTTCTACCTCCTTTTCGAGGACGAAGGAGCCTACGTAGTGACAGCTCTTGCAGTGATACACCTGTCCGGTTATCATTCCGGCCTCGAAATAGAGGTCCGTGGAACCGCACTGCGGACAGGAGATGACCCGTTTCTTCACACTCTGGGAATGCCCTGACGGGTTAATAAGGAGTGGGCTCTCCCCTCGCGGGGCCGTCGGCCGTCGAACTGGATGACACCATAACCTTTATGTCAATCCTGCAGGTAAGCGCTCTGAGATGGCGGAGGAGAGAAGTTGGCCTCCAAGGATAAGCCTATTCCAGGTAGTCATTGCTATCGTCGTGGTTTCCGCAATCCTCATAGGGTACTTCGTAGCCACCCTCCCCCGGGCGCCCTCCGGCCCTCTGGACACGGCACAGCTCGGGGATGTGGTGCAGGTGGACTACGTGGGCTACTTCGAGGATGGCCGGGTCTTCGACACCTCGATAGCGGCCGTCGCCGAGGACGACGCCGGCTACCCCAAGGCCCTCTCGTTCACGCTGAGGGACACCTACCGGCCCCTCGAGTTCCTCATCGGCGGGACTGAGACCCCCGTCATCGAGGGCTTCGAGGAGGGCATCATAGGGATGAGGGAGGGGGAGGTGAAATTGATTGAGGTGCCACCGGAGAAGGGCTACGGCTTGTCGGACCCCTCACAGATCGAGGTGAGACCCATCCTCGTAGAGCTAACCGTGTTCGAAACCCTCACCGTGGACGACTTCGAGCAGAGGTTCGAGGCAGGCCCTGTGCAGGGTATGATAGTTAGGCATCCGCTATGGGGTTGGAATGTCACCGTCATGACCCTCCAGCCGGACTTCGTGACCATTATGCACCTCCCTGAGCAGGGGATGATCGTCAAGCCCTACGGGACCTGGGAGGCGAAGGTGGTGGAGGTGGACAGTTCCGCCAATGAAGGCGCAGGACGGATAGCCGTCCGTCACCTGTTGGACCGGGGCCACATCGACAACGTCCAGGGCGAGGATGATGGGGGGACCTTCAGGGTGGTGGATGTGGATCTCGTCAATGGCACATACACGGTCGACTATAACAGAGAGGTAGTGGGGAGGACGCTCATCTTTCAGGTGGAGCTTCTGAAGTTAACCCGCTTCTGACCTCAGGACACCATGTCTTCGTAGAGGGATACGAGCCTCCTCGTGCAGGTATCCAAGGAGAACCGCTCCGCGGTCTCCCTGGCTCTGCGCTTGACTTCCTCCCCTGAGTCCAGAGCCTTGAGGATAGCCTGGCAGCAGCCGTCCAGATCACCCGGGGCGAACAGGAAGCCGTTGAAGCCGTCCTTGATGTATTCTGGGAAGGCCCGATAGTTCACGGCGGCCACGGGCTTGCCACAAGCCATGGCTTCCAGGACCACGAGTCCCTGGGTCTCAAACTTGGAGGCGATGGCCAGGGCGTCGCAGGCGGCGTAGTAGAGCGGCAACTCCTCGTCGGGTACGAAGCTAGTGAAGATGATACTGTCGTTCAGCCCCTTCTTCTCGACGTACATCTGGCATCTGGCCAAGTAGGGACCAGTCCCCACCACCAGGAGCTTGGATCCCGGCTTCTCCCGGAGGAGCCTGGGAAACGCCTCGAGGAGGAAACCAATGTCCTTCTCCGGGGCCACCCTCCCTACGTAGAGGATGACTTCGGCGTCGCCCAAGTCGTGCCTCTCCCGGACCGGGGAACCGTCCAACTCAGGACGGAAGCGGGTAACGTCAACCCCGCTGGGGACCACCGCTGTTCTTCTCATCCTCGGAGCTATTGTCCTGAGCTCGTTCAGGATGGCCTCCGTAGGAGTCACCACGGCACCGCAGTGATGCAGGAAGCCGCGTAGGTAGACGGATATCAGCTTCTTCAAGAGGTGGGAGCGGGGCCTAAGGGAGGTGTAGTAGGGTATGGCGTCCAGTATCATGGTGTGGAAGGTGAGGACCATCGGCAGGCCAAGCTCCCGGGCCGCCCACATGCCCTTGAGACCCATGAAGGCGATGCCGTGGGAGTGGATTATGTCCGTCCCACATTCTTGCAGGAATTCCAGCTCCTTCTTGGCGGGGTACAGGGCGATCCTGTAGCCTGGGTACCTCTTGAACTCCCTGGCCCGGCAGTAGAGGGTGTCCTCCTCCTGAACGCTCCCGTTCTTCCTGTCCTCCGGGGCGATGACGAGGACATCGTGTCCCATCCTCTGCAGGGCCCTCTTTGTGTTGATGACGGAGTTCACCACGCCGTCTACCGTGGGCAGGTAAGTGTCGGTGAAGAGAGCTATCTTCATGATGAGGCCACCACCCTTCGGAGCTTGTCGACCACTTCTTCAGGAGTTCTGCCAAGGATTCTCAGCATGGCTACCTTTCCGGGGCCACCCAGGTCGTAGATTGCGTCGGGAATCTCTCCCGCGCCCCGTACGGCCTCCTGGGTTCCCCATTCCATCGTCGACACCTTGGCGGGCTCCAACGCCCGATCGAAGGTGCCAAGAGCAAGACCGGCGGCCCTGAACCTCTTCACCAATTCCTCCGTGTACCCGACGTTCATGGCGCTCCTGAAGCTGGGGTCGAACGTCATGACCGTCAGGATGACGCGGGCCACGTGCCTCGAGGCCCCGAAGGCAGGCGGGCCCACTGCCACGGCCTTATCACCAGACCTCACAATTCTGCCCCTGACGGCGCAGACGTCGTCGTACCCCTGGGCTCCAGGGACAGCGTAGCCCAGGTTGATGCCAACCTCCGGGACCATCTCCTGAGGTAGGAAGCTTAGCAGCTCGTCGACCGCTTCTTGGACGGACTGCAGTACCACCCAGCGGTCTTCCACGTAGGCGGAATTCAAAAGCTCGAAGCCCTTGCCAATCCCGTAGGACGTGTCGAAACCGGCAGCGATCTTCCGACGGGCTTGCCTCACGCTTTCCACGACATCCAGACCCTTGGCCAGGTAACCGGCAATGGTTGACGCGTAGGCGCAGCCGCTTCCATGAAGTTCCTTGGAGTATCTGTGCCCGGGGAAGGAGTGGAACTCCTCACCGTCGTAGAGGACGTCTACGAGCTCTCCCCTAAGGTGTCCGCCCTTCACGAGAGCCGCCTGAGATCCCATCCCGGCGAGACGCTCTGCCGCCTTGTTCATGTCATCAACGTTGGCTATCGTAAGGCCCGTCAGGGCCTCCGCCTCATCTATGTTGGGGGTCACCACCGTAGTCATGGGCAGCAAGTTCTTCACCAGGGCCTCAACGAACCCCGTCGTGTGGAGGGGGGAGCCGGCGGTGGCAATCATGACGGGATCCACCACGATGGGACAACCGACTCCCTCTAACTCCATCGCCACGGCCTCCACGATTTCCTCGGAGTACAGCATGCCCGTCTTCACCGCCCTGATCTCGATGTCGTCTAGGACTGCTCTCATCTGATTCCTGAGGACCTCAACAGGCAGAGGGAATGTGGACACGACTCCCCTGGTGTTCTGGGCAGTGATGCACGTGATGGCGGTGCACCCGTGGACGCCTATGGATGCCAGGGCCTTCAGGTCTGCCTGGATGCCGGCTCCGCCGCCGGAATCGCTGCCAGCCACCACCAGGACGCTGTCCACGTGCCAGGCATAGAGTGACCATCCTTAAAATGCCTACCTCACCATTCCCAGATGATGTCAACGCAGGAGGCTCCGAAGCCCCTCGCGTGGCGACACTCTACGGATGACCTGGACCTCTCCTTGCCTGATGGAGGTCAGCGGCCGGAGCCCTGGCCCAGACCTGGACGCCAATTCCGAAGCACTCGATGATGCGCTTCACGACAGCGTTGGTGAACCCCAACTCCCGCGGAGCGTCCTTCTCGAGCTGAATGTCCTGAGATCCCAACCAAGGTAGGTCGGAAGCCCAGGCGGGCCGTCAGTTTATTATTGGCAGCCCCCTTTAGAAGACGGATGCGAGCTAGGAGTGGCCACATAATCTTCGACCCCAAGGTGCAGTACTCGGACCTGGCACCCGTCTTCCGAGAGTTCTTTACGCTCTTCTTGGAGGAGTCGGGTCAGATGCGGGATGACCCTGAGTTCCTGGAGATAATCATCGAGGAGAATCTCAGGGACCTGAGGAGGAGCCAGAAGCCGGAGGGCTTCAACAGGGAAGGGACCATGCGTCTCATCTTCCCCATCAGCGACGATGTGGAGTTCTACATATATGGCCGTGCCGCTGGGACGGAGGTTCCGAGGGTGACAGAGGCCCTCAGCCAGCTCTTCCGCCGAAAGTCCCTGAAGCACGATGTCGAGTGGGACACCCTCCTCCTTTTCGCCGAGAGAAAGTGATTATTCCAGCGGCACGCGCGCTACGTCGCTGTAGAGGGGCCCCGAGGGCCTCAGCTCGCTCCTCTTGAGCCGCATATCCTCCACCCGTTGCTCCCCAAAGGTCTCGTCGGCATAGTCCCCCATGAGCTGCGCCAGCTCGCCCTTTCCCCGGGAAGCCTTCACCCTGGCAACGGTTAGGTGGAGCGAAAACCTCCTCTTCTCTCCGGGAAAGCCCAGGTCCTCCAACCTTGCCGCCAACCGATGGGCCAGGGTCACCAGTGGGTCGCCGTCCTCCACCCCAATCCACAGGACCCTCGGGGACTTCAAGCTGGGGAAGGCTCCACTGCCCCTGAGGATCACGGTGAAGGGTGGGACACCCTCCGCAGAACGTTTCATGATATCCACGATGGAGGGTACCATCCCCTCGTCCACGTTGCCTAGGAACTTCAGGGTGATGTGGAGGTTTTCCGGCCGCACGACCCTGAGACGGGCCTCGGAGGAGCTCAGAGCCTTCAGAAGGCCCAGGAGCCTATCGCTGGCCTCGAAGTCCACGGCGATGAAGGCCCTCATCGTCCCTCCCCTCCTCCTATCCTGGTTCCCTCGAAGTCCCGATTGGTGATGGCCCCCTCCAGCGACTCCAGGTCCCGACCCTGGACGACATAGACGGGCAACCGGGCCCGTCTCACCACCTGGGCCGCGTAAGGGTCGAACACGATGGTGGGCCCGGCCAGGCCCGTGGGCCTTCCGGCGATGCGGATAAGCTCCTCATAGCTCATGCTATCGATGCGGGCGGCGGATGAATCCACTTTCGGGTCCGCCGTGTAGACGCCATCCACGCTGGTGGCGTTGACCAGGCGGGAAGCCTCCACCGCTTCGGCCAGCTCCGCTGCCACCGCGTCGGTCGTGATGGAGACCCTGTGCCCGCCCATGACCACGATGTCGTGGTTCGTGGCGGCCCTCCGAGCCTCTTCGTACTCCTCGGGAGGCTTCGGGAAGGCTCCTGGTCCGAGGGCCTGGATGAGGAGACGGGCGTTCAGCCGAGTTATGACGATGCCCAGCTCGTCCAGGGTCCTCTCGTCCATCCCCAGCTCCCGACCAACCTCGATGTAGTAACGGGCCAAGCGGCCTCCTCCGGTCACCACAAAGAGTTTATACTTGGCGGAGAGTTGAATCAGGAGCTCGGCCAGGGATTTTATGTACTCTGAGTCGTCCTCCCCAGGCACCATGACGGAGCCACCCAGGGAGACGACCACCTTCTCCTTGGGCATGCGAACCCTCTTCAATCGCTAGCGGGTTACGGCATTAAAAGGTATGGTGGACCATGGACAAGGCCAAGGAGCGGTACCTCTTCAAGAGGAAGCTGGAGGAGATCGAGGCAGCCGAAGGCAGGGGCACGGAACTCGTTTCCCTCTACATCGCTCCCGGCAGACAGGTCTCCGACGTGACCAACTACCTGAAGAACGAGCTGAGTCAGTCCAGCAACATCAAGAGCAAGACCACCAGGAAAAACGTCACGTCGGCCATCGAGTCCATCTTGGTCCGCCTCAAGTCCTTTCGGAAGGTGCCAGAGAACGGCCTGGCCTTCTTCGTGGGCCATCGGCAGATCGGGGCGGATCAGACTGAGATGATCTCCCATGTGGTGGAACCGCCGGAGCCTGTCCCGACCTTCCTGTACAGGTGCAACTCCCGGTTCTACACGCAACCCCTGAGGGAGATGCTGAGGGAGAAGGACCTCTACGCCTTGGTGGTCATCGACCGCTCCGAGGCCACCCTAGGCCTGCTGAGGGGGAAGCGTATCGAGATCATCAAGAACGTTCAGAGCCTGGTTCCGAGCAAGCACAGCAAGGGGGGCCAGTCGGCACGACGTTTCGAGAGGCTCATAGAGCAGGCGGCTCACGAGTTCTTCGTGAAGGTGGGCAACCTGATGACGGAGGCCTTCCTGGGGATGAAGGATCTCAGGGGCATCCTCATCGGCGGTCCCGGGTACACCAAGGACTTCTTCCTGGAGAGGGACTACATCCACCACGAGCTCAAGAAGAAGGTCGTGGATACCCTCGACACCGGCTACTCGGACGAGTCTGGGCTCAGAGAACTCGTTGAGAAAGCCAGGGAGACCTTGGCGGACCTGGACCTCATGAGGGAGAAGCGCCTCATGCAGGCCTTCCTGGAGGAGGTGAAGAGGCCGGACGAGGGGATGGCAGCGTACGGGGAGGCAGAGGTTCGGCGGGCCCTGGAGCTCGGCGCCCTGGATGTCCTGATGATATCGGAGGCCCTGCGAAAGATCAGGCTGAAGGTGACGTGCCCGTCCTGTGGCTACGAGGGTGAGGTCACCAGGAAGACAGAGGACCCTGGGAAGTGTCCAGAGTGCGGCTCGGGCCTCTCTGTCGAGGAGAAGGTGGACATGGTGGAGGAGCTCCACGAGACGGCCCAGAGGCAGGGGACGAAGGTCGAGTTCATATCCGACGACTCGGAGGAGGGGAAGCTCTTCTGGAGGGCCTTCGGAGGCCTGGGAGGCATTCTCAGGTACAGGGTGAGCTGATGGTCCAGGACCCGTGGCAGGACGTGCTGGACGAGACGGTGAGGCTGAGAAGGGAGGCGGAGGAGTCCCTGGGATACCCCCACCTGGACATCCCCTTTCAGGTGCCCCCCGAGGGCTTCGGAGACATCGGTTTCCCGGCCCACGGCTACTCCAAGGAGGTGAGGAAGCCGCCTCAGTGGGTGGCGGAGGAGCTGGCTGCTGCTATGACGCCAGGTCTCTACCTCGCGCACCACGAGGCCAAGAGCGGGTACGTGAACAGCTTCCTCCACTATCCCGCCTTCGGGGAGAGGACCCTGCGCTGCATTCTCGACGAGCAAGAGGACTACGGCCAGGTGGCTCCCACCGGAAAGAGGGTCATTGTGGAGCACACCAGCATCAACCCCACGGGCCCCGTTCACATCGGGAGGGCGAGAAATTCCATCATAGGGGATACCCTGTCCCGCCTTCTGCGCCGGTCAGGCTATGATGTTACCAGGGAGTTCCTCGTGAACGACGCCGGAAAACAGGTCCTGACCCTCGTGTGGGGATACGAGAACGTGCCGGAGGAGGAGCTGGAGCCACCGGAGAGGGATAAGGAGGACCACAGGCTGGTGAGGTTCTACCGGAAGGCTTCCGAGTTGCTGGAGAACCCCGAGGTGGCCCAGCAGGTGGAGGAGATGGTCCGCCGCTTCGAGGCGGGGGACGAGGAACTCATGGGAAGGGTGCGGGACATATGCCGGAGGATGATGGACGGCATACTGAAGACCCTCTCCCGAATGTACGTGGAGTTCGACAGCCTCTTCTGGGAGGACCAGACCATCCTCGACGGCAGCGCCAAGAAGGTGGTAAAGCAGCTCCAGGAGTCCGGGCACTGCCAGGAGGAAGACGGGGCGCTCTACGTGGACATGGAGCCCTACGGCATCACCGGCAGGGATACCCGCTGGTTCATCACTAAGAAGGACGGGACCACCCTCTACACAACGAGGGACCTGGCCTACCACCTTGACAAGTTTCGCCGATGCGACGTGGCCATAAACGTGCTGGGGGAGGACCAGAAGCTCGCCTACCAGCAGCTACCGGTCGCCCTCAGACTCATGGGAGTGGAGAGGGAGGTCGAGCCGATCTTCTACGCCCACGTCTCCTTGCCTGAGGGTCGCCTGTCCACACGGAAGGGGCGGGTCGTCAACCTGGACGACCTGATGGATGAAGCCGAAGAACGGGCGTTTCGGGAGGTCCAGAAGCGGCGGGAGGATCTATCCGAGGAGGAGATGCGCCGGATAGCCGAGGCGGTGGGCATTGGGGCCCTCAGGTACAACATCGTGAAGGTGCAGCCTGAGAAGCGCATCCTGTTTCGGTGGGAGGAGGCCCTCAGCTTGGAGGGGCAGACGGCGCCCTTCCTGCAGTACTCCTATGCTCGGGCCTGCGGCATCCTGAGGAAGGCCGCCACGACTGATGAGTGGGATCCGAGGTTGTTGGAGCACCCACAGGAACTGGCACTGCTCAAGCTAATTGCGAGGTTTCCCAGCACGGTGAGAGAGTGCGCTGCCCTGAGGCGGCCGCATCAGATGGCCAACGTCGTCCATGAGCTGGCAACGGCCTTCAACCAGTTCTATCGGGACTGTCCAGTTCTTCAGGCGGAACCCCCCTTGAGGGCGGTCAGGTTAGCCCTGGTGGAGGCCTTCAGGATCGTTCTCGGCAACGCCCTGGGATGTCTGGGCGTGAAGGCCCTGGCGGAGATGTAGCTACTTCTTAGTGATCCGTTCCTTCGCCTTGCCCCTGTACTTCCGCCTGACGTAGATGGCCACAGGGATGCCGGCGATAACGCCAACGATGGCGGCGATGAAAACTGGCCGCTTCCAGCCCGCCTCCCTCACGTCGATCTGCATCTCCACGCTGTTCCTCGGCCCCACGAAGAGATCAGGCTCCTTCGGATCCGTCACGTTGACCCTCAGGGTGTAGTTGCCTAGCGGGCCGGTGACCCAGGTGAACTCCACCGTCTTTTTCTCTCCAGGCTCTAGTCGCCTGTCTGTCACAAGCCCGTCCTGATCATAGAAGACTGGCTCGATGAAAATCGGGTCGCCCGGGGACTCGCCGGATCTGAAGGCCCAGAAGCTCACCTGCAGATTCTCCGCCAAAGCCCGATCCTCCTTGTTGGAGACGTTAAGGCGGATTGTGACGATGACCGAGCCGAAGAAGGTGGACTCCTCCGGGCTGGACGGGTCTATCTTGAGGCTGCCAGTTTCGATCTCCAGGTCGGGTCGGGCCTTCGCGTCCACCTCCACCACGAGATTTCGGGTGGCGTTCCCCACGTTCCCGGCCGAGTCCGTGACATTCAAGACCACGTCGTAGTTGCCGTAGTTCTCGTAGACGTAGGAGACGTTGGATCCCGTGGTCGTGTTGCCGTCCCCAAAGTCCCACAGGAAGGTCATCTCCTCCAGGTCGTCCAGGTTGTCCGTCGTATCAGAGGCGTCGAAGTAGTATGTCTTCAGCTCCACGACGCTGGTGGCTTCATTGAACTCGGTGTCAAGGATGCTGAACTCCACTGCGGGAGGAGTGATGTCCTCCGCCACGACCCACATAGTGGCGTTCATGCTCTCCTGGCCCCCCTGATCCACCACCGTCAGGTTGACGGTGAAGTTGCCGGGTTCCGAGAAGGTCCACTCCACGGTCCCTCCAGTAACATCCACCTTCCCGTCGCCGTCAAGGTCCCACTTCCAGTCCTTCACCGTCCCCGTCATGTTGTCGTGAACCTGGTCGGTGGAGTTGCCGCCGAAGAACCTGACCTTGTCGCCTTCCTTGATGGTGATGGTCGTGCCGTTTGAGTTGGTGCCTAGGCCAGTGACGTTGTTCTCTATCCTGGCGACTGGAAGCAGGCCGTCCACGAAGAGGGTGAAGTCTCTGAAGGTGGAGTTGCCGCCCGTCTCTACGATGGTCAGGTTGCCGCTGTAGTTGCCCATGACCGGGAAAGTCACCTCGGGCCGGATGTCGTAGGCATCGATGGTCGTCGAGACGTTGGTAAACCTCCACGTGAAGTTGGCTTCAGGGCTTACCCTGCCCTCTGGGCTGTTGGGATCCGTCGACTCCTCAGCACTGAAGGTGATGTTGATTCCTGCGGGTACGATGACGGTGTAGTTCTCCACACTGGCATTCAGCTCGGTGAACTTGCCCGCCGGTCCCAGGACCTGCACCCTCGCCGTTCCCTCGA
>JBHHZZ010000013.1:0-32211 GCA_046758325.1 Thermoplasmata archaeon
GCTTTGGAGCGGGGGACTGCTCCTGCCCTTCCCACTTGGCCTACTTGGGGGAGTCCAGGCAGGCCAGTACGCCTGAATTCGGGGGGTCAATATGCGGTATTTCCCGCACGAAAACGGCGCCGTAACGCGCGCCGAAAACTGCCGTTACGCAGGGCCGCCCCGGCGGTCTGGCTCCGAAAAGCACCTCGACGGCCCATAGGATACGAGAGGGGGAGTGGCGACTTGAAGCTATCGTAGGTATCGAAGGGCGCGCGGGGCTCTTCCCGAGGTGCTGGCTCCTTGGAATTTGTAAGGACTTAATCAAATTGACCCCGGTGAGCTAGATCGGATTGAATACGAATCGCATATAGCCTGATAGATTCTGGTCAACCAATGTTGGTGACGGGCCGCACCACAGCGGTAACTAGCTTGTCGCGCTTAGAGGTTTCGGACTCTCTTGCGATTCAGCGCGTCACTTACCCGGTTAGTATGTATGTTTGAGTGCCGCCGCATGAGGCCCAAAACTTCCACCAGACGCAATCCCATTCATTGTTTGCCACATACATAGACACGGAGATATCGCCTCCCCACTGTGATTCAGGGATTTCCGCGGAGACGGATGGGTACCTGTACCTAGGCCAATAGAGTGTTCCAGCGAACTGCCCGATAACGACATACTCGTAACCCACGCCGCCCGCGTCAATCCATTCATCGCTGTCGAGCACGACGCCGGTGATCGTCACACCCTCGTTGAACCAGACTTTCCAGTAGCCATTGTTGTTGTAGTAGTTGGCAGTCTTGAACTCTCCCCAAACCCTGACAAAATGCTGCACTGGAGGACCGCAGGAATGCCATGTCCTGAAGGTCTTTGCCTCGCCATCAAACCAGTGTCCTTCCTGTACGTCTACATAGACAGGTATTGGCCCGTCGATAGTAGTTGAACAGCCCTGAACAATACCAACGAACCCGGTCGGAAGGAAGAACAGCGCTCCGGACAAGATGACGCCTAGGAGGTACACCGTCAATCGGAAGTGTCTGATTCCCCTACTTTTCTGCATAAGGCGCAAATATCCCGCCGCTATTGCGGTTTTTCGAAGGAGCAGCGATTATGAGAGTATCTGATACAGCGGGTCAATTCCGTAAACTGTTCCAATCGAGAGAAATAAGTGAGTCATGTTCAAAAATAGGGACCGCCAGTCATTCAGGGCACCATTAACTTATATCTCTCAGGACTTCCTTATAGGCCTGACATTGGAGGCAGAGCGTTGACCCTTGTGGAGACTGTTCTCCAAGCCTTGGCAATCACCGCATTCGCAGTCGGGGTCCTGCTCGTTCTTCCCCTCTTCCTGATTCCGCATTATCTCCTACGTCAGGGGATGCTTGAATGGAAGACACGCGTCATTGGCTGGGCGGTCTTTGGGGCCATCCTCATGGTCTCGGCACTTGTCTTCAGCGGCCTGAGTCCAATCGTTGCCTACCTTGCTAGGTGGGAGGTATGGATTGGGGTGGCTGTTGCCATCTTTTTCGCTGCCTGGTGGGATGTCACACGCACCCGCCCGAAAGGGAGAGGTTAACGCAGGTCCTCCTCCACAGTGCCTGCCAGCTTGAGGGCGTACTCCCCTCCTTTGGGCACGGGCGGGAAGCGGAAGCACTGGAACCAGCCGCCGGACTTCACCGAGGCGCGACCGTAGCAGCCTCGCCGTGTAGCACCTGGGGGTGAGGCTGCTGCGCATGGACCTGGCTGCCTGAAGTAGACAAGCCGTACAAAGACCTGGACCACTCTCCGGGGGCTTTGACCTTGTCCTTCAAGCAGATCTGCTTCCAGCAACGCTCTCCTTTGGGTTGTCCATCTCGTCCGTTAGGTCGGCGAAACGCCTGCTGTCTGGACTCACTTTGAATGCAGGAAATAGGATGAGGAAGTCAACCGAATCTGTGACTTGGAGGACTTGGGAGATGCCTCCGGCTTGTCATTGGACACGTGTTAGATGCGACAATGATGCAGCGAGACCCTGCAAGGGAAGCTAGATCGAGTGGTATTCTAAGCTCATGACCATACCCAGAATGGGGTCTACTACGGCAACCAGACTGAAGGAAAGATCTGGGCCTGTGAGGATCACTGTCCACCTGAGCTCCCGCTCCTCATAGGTAGCCCCGAGTCTGTAGAGCGCGTGGACGGCCTTGTCTATCGATTCCGAGAACGATGAACCGTCTATTGCTGCACGAACAACCTGAGTGACTTGCGTACTGTCTATCACATCTCGCCCGGCTGCCGGTTGCGCTTCTTCCGCGGGAATCAACGCGGTCGCCATTCCCAGCAGCTTCCCTTCCAGAATGGCTGCCCCTAGACCCTCACCCTTTTCGAGCGAATAGAAGGTGAGTACCCAGTATGTGGGCAACCCATCCCCAATCTGAGGCGAGGATGGTACGAGTACGTCCTCGCCCTTGAAGTGAACTCCAACTCCACTCCTCGTTTCGATTCCAGTAGCTGCAATGAGCACGGCGTCCTCGGCCCAAGAGCGCACTTGGGGCAGGGATATGTCCACGGCTTGGAATAGGGAGATGCCAAGAGGTGGCCTGGTCACTACATATATGCCGACGCCAGCAAGGATGAGAATAGTGGCGATTATCAATGCTATGTAGAAGCGTGCTCTTCTCGATATTGGGTGACGTCTTAGGTGCTCCATCTCCCCACGGCCTTTAGAGCTCCTTAGCGTCCAAGAGTATGCCATTGGCAATGAAAGTATTGGTGCCGCTTGTCTGTACGTCATAGACAGTGAAACCGCCATAATCGTAGACGAGACTCGTCACCTCTATCCAAGCACCTTGCACGGGCTCGAACAGCATATCGCCCACCTGCAGGTCCTGAGGATCGGCGAGCCATCCCTCGAAGGTATCATTCCTCATGTAGATTGGCTGGTCGGTAGGGGTGACCTTCAGCAGTCCGTCATTGATTGTTAGTATCTGATCTACCTGGGTCGACGTCACCGACTCCACCTTTAGATGCTGGAGCTTGCCCTTGGCGACATCATATCCAAGCAGCTTGTCCCCTACCTCCAGCTCCTCGACCGGTACATACCCGCCGTCTTTCAGGAGGATCGGCGTTCCCGTGGCTACGCATCCGCCTCCTCCTCCTCCTCCGCCTCCGTTGTTGCCCGTATTCTGGATTGTGAAGTAGAGGGTTTTCCACCCGCTGTCGTACACAGAGTAATCGAAGTCAACTGGGAGCCCCATGAACACCACTCTCACTTGCCATTTGAAGTAGTAGTAAGCCGATGTCGCGTCATTGAAATTCCACCAGACATGTTGACCGAACATCTCATCCTGCATGGGATACTTCACACAACCGAGGCTGCAGAGCCAGTCAAACCCATGGGAAATGAAATAACTGTCATATACTTCGGGGGGCGGCGTGATGCCTTCGAAGGTGTAGGGATCTGGAAACAGGAAACCTCCAGGGATCACGCTGGTGGCGGCGTCCCACATCCATTGTGCAAAGGCCCCCTCTTCTGCCCCAACTTGAAACATGTCGTGATGTATGTCAATAAGAACCATTGAATCGTGATTAGGATCGTCTGGACTCCAACCCAGACTGTTGGAATACCATCCCATTTTCATCTCGACTCCCCATACCTGAAGTTGTAGGGGATCGTTGTCAAGAAAATGTACCGATACGCCCGTACTCAGTGAGTAGACATCGAAGGTGGGAGCTGAATGAGGTCTCTTAACCGCAAGGAACAATTCCGCAATGACATCACCGCTGGGACCGTATACATTGAACACCTGTGTAGGACCATTGTCGCTAGCTTGCGCTGTCTGAATGGCAAAAGAGCCAGTAATCAAGCCCAGAACCGCAAAAATCGGAAGTAACTCTCTTAGCGTCTTCATGAACACTCCCCTCGTAGTTATGTGATAAGCATATAGAATATTTTTGAAGAAGCAGCGAACTGTCACGGGGGATCCCAGGTCCTCGAACATGTGGTTCTGGGCCCTGGTGAGGGCCACCACCATGGCCGTGAGGCGGGACAGCACGGCGCTCATGGGACGGTCCCTGGTGGGATTCCAGAACTCAGGCCTCTGGAGGCCCAGCTCCCTCGTTGGTAGCCCGTACCTAGCCGTCAGTCTATCCCAATATTCTTGTACGTGCTGGTCTATGTCCAGTTCCAGAGGGCATCCCATCCCTTGTCGTTCTTGACTGGACGGGATGCCCTCGTCCTTTTTTATGCTTGGTCAGGGATTCCTGCCTCCAACACCCCGCCTTAACTATCAGAATCTCAAATCTGTAAGGCCCTGTCACTGTTCGCCTTCCTCATCCTCCTCAACGGCCTGAACGTCCAAGAAATGGTCGCTGTCCCTGGGGACTGGGGAGCAGGGGAAGTACTGGAATCAGTCGTCGCTCTCCATAATCCCGAGTCCGTGTGGGAGCCTCGCCGTGAGGTTGCGGGGGATGGGGAGTCGTGGACAGGTCTGGCCCCCTTCAGGTAGATGAAGTACTGGAACTTTGTGAGGACCCGGTGGTCCACATCCTTGTAGTGCTGCGTGGATGCATACCAAGAGACGTACTTCTTTCGGAAGTCCTTGGCGCGGTCCTTGGCCCTGGCCTGCTCCAAGAACCTCTCGCCCTGGGGCCACTCGGGGAAGATCTCGTCAACCTCGTCGGTGAAGAGGGCGACCCAGCGGTAGTCGAGGCGTCTGACCAGGGCATCGAAGAGGCCCAGGGCCGGGTGAGGCTTCCGGATGTCCTCCGGTTCCAGTGTGTAGAAGACGTTGAGGTGTTCAGGCTCCGCCTGCTGGACGACGTACCACGACTTCTCGTAGACGACGATCTTGGCCCGGGGCTCCGCGTTCTCCTTCAGCAGGCTCTCCTTCTCCCTCGCCAGGTCCACGAGCTCCTCAAGCTCCCCCTGGACCCACACCTGTGTGGATTCCCCGATACCTGGCGTACCCTGGTTCCGTGGTTGTCCCATCAGCATGGTAAAAGCAGAACCCTTCCTTCCACACCAACACAAGTGTGGATTGATGGCCCAAAAATGGGTCGGACCCGCCCACACCTTTGTGGTCACGGGTCCGTTGGCCTACTTGGGGGAGTCTAGCATTCGGAGAAGCCACAGTGCCTGCACATGGTACAGTTCTCCTGGAAAACCAGTGGACTGCCACATTCAGGACACTCGGGGCTGAGGCCCTGCCTCACCATGACCTCGCTATCGTCTCTGAACTCCTTCTCGAACTCGTCGTCAAATTCGGTCGGTTCCTCCTCAAAGCTATCTACCCTGGGCTGCAACGTGTCTTGAGCATATCCGCTGATGTGCCTCTTGAGGGCCTTGGAGATAGCGTCAGGAACGGAGTATATCTTCTCTCGTTGGTCCCAGGCTAGCCTGGGGCTTCTGATCCCTTCGAGCTGGTCGATGATTTCGTCGGTAAGAACGCCCGACCTGAGACATAGGCTTACGAGTCTCGCTACCGCTTCAGTGAACGAAGCTGTGTAGCCGCCACCTCGGCCGATCTGTGCAAAGATCTCGAACAGCCCGTAGTCGTCCTCGTTTATCGTGACGTACAGAGAGCCATAGCCTGTGTTTATCTTCTGAGTGGTCCCTCGAATGACGTCCGGCCTGGGTCGAGGCTTGATGGTGACCGATTTCTCGTCCTCCGCCAGCCCAACGTTGAGTACCTGGCCTTCCCTGCTTCCGTCTCTGTACACCGTGATGCCCTTGCAGCCCAGCTTGTAGGCTAAGAGGTAGGCCTTCTCTACCTGCTCTACCGTGGCCTCTTTTGGCATATTTATGGTCTTCGACACCGCTGCATCACAGAACTCTTGGAAAGCGGCTTGCATGCGCACGTGCCACTCAGGGCCTACATCGAAGGAGACTGCGAAGACCTTCTGCCACTCCTCTGGCACCTCAGGTATGCCTCGGCATGATCCCCCGTTTTCCAGAATTTTGTCCAGGAGATCTTCGGACCACCATCCCTCCTCCCTAGCCACCTCGATGAGGTAATCCAAGACGTAGGGAAGCTGCTCGCCCTCCATCACGTTCTTGTACCAAACCAGGGAGAACTCGGGCTCGCAGCCACCCGAGGTGTCGGCAATCATGCTGAGGGTCCCGGTCGGCGCAACCGTCGTGACGTAGGAGTTCCTCATCCGAAGGCCCATCTTCTCGTGGATGGACTCCTTCCATGCGGGGTAGACCCCTCTAGCCTCCGCCAGCCGCTGCGATTCCTCGTATCCCACGTCCCGGATGAACTTCATAACCTCCCTGGCCATCTCCACGCCTTCCTCAGAGTCGTAGGATATCTTCAGCTTGAAAAGCATCCGGGCGAAACCCATTACTCCCAGGCCAATCTTCCTGGTGTCCTGGGTCATCTTCCGGATCTGTTCGATGGGGTACCTGTTCATGTCGATCACGTTGTCAAGGAAATGAACGGCGAGCCTCACGGTCCTCCCAAGCTTCTCCCAGTCCACCTCCCAGCCCGCACTGCCCTTCTTCAGGTTTCGCTCCAAGTTGACCGAGCCCAGATTGCAGGATTCGAAGGGAAGGAGGGGCTGCTCGCCACACGGGTTGGTGGCCTCGATGGACCCGATATGGGGTGTTGGGTTGGTCCTGTTGGCTACGTCGATAAAGAAGAGGCCAGGTTCCCCGTTTTTCCATGCGGACTTCGCTATCTTGCGTAGCATCTCCCTGGCATCTATGCGCCTTGTGATCTCACCGTTCCTAGGGTTCCTTAACGGGAACTCCTCCCCCTCCTCATAGGCCCTCATGAACTCATCGGTCACAGCCACGCTGATGTTGAAGTTCGTTATCTGATTGTTATCATACTTGCAGGTGATGAACTCCTCAATATCGGGCTGGTCCACCCTGAGAATGCCCATGTTGGCGCCTCTGCGCTTGCCGCCCTGCTTCACCTGCTGTGTGGCCTCGTCGAATATCCTCATGAAGCTTACGGGACCGCTCGCGACGCCCATGGTGCTCCTGACGAAGTCTCCCTTCGGCCTAAGTCTGCTAAAGCTGAACCCCGTCCCCCCTCCGCTCTGGTGTATCTTCGCCTGCCACTTGAGAGCGTCGAAAATACCCTCGATGCTGTCTTCAACCGGCAGTACGAAACAGGCTGAGAGCTGCTGGAGGTCGTTGCCCGCGTTCATGAGGGTGGGGCTGTTCGGCAGAAACTCCAGGTTCACCATCATATCGTAGAAGCCTCTGGCCGTAGACTGGATGTCGACATCCTTATCATAGAGGAGATCCGCCTCGGCCACGTTCAATGCCACCCGAAGGAACATCTCCTTGGGGGATTCCACAGCCTGCCCCGTCTCATCCTTATTCAGGTACCTCTTCTCCAACACCCGCAGAGCGTTCGAACTCAATTCTGGCTCAGGCCAGCCCTGTGGGCTCGATAGTCGGCTCTCCACCTCTTCCACCATAATCACCACCCCGCAAGGAGGTGAAACCCCCGTAAATCGGGCCCCCTTAAATCGATTTTTGACTCCAATCGTTTACCGGAGGGGGAAATTGTGCAATCATAATTGTTATCAGGTCGCTCACCGCTGACGTTACCGGGTCTGTGAACAGTTGGTAGGCCAGACTGTAACCGGATTCGTTCCACTTGGGGCCCTTCACAGCTCAAGGATATAAATCGACATGAGGGGGTTGAGTGAAAGTAACGGGAAGGAAGTGCAGCCAGCCTGTTAGTGTGTCTTAAGGAGATTCGGGGTCTCGGGACAAAGTCGCTGAACCCCTTCTGATGGGTCTGGACCCCCTCCTCCCGTCTACACGAAAGGGGGCTTAACCACCTGCGCTCTGTGTCTCGTCCCTCGTATATCGAGTTCGACTTGGCGTCCTTCCACGCAAGCCTCAGGCTGCAGGTAGCCGAGGCCAATTCCGGCTTTCAATGTCGGAGATAGAGTTGCGCTCGTCAAGAATCCTACCTCTTTCCCCTCCCAGTAAATCCTGTTGCCCCTGCGTGGAACGCCCTTGGACTCGAGCCTCACGCCCATTAACCTGGTGAACCCACCCTTACGCCTCAGCTGGAGGAGTTGGCTCCGACCCACAAAATCATGATCCCATTTGACTAACCAGTCATAACCTACCTCCAGGGGGGTCTGTTCACCGTCAAAATCCTGCCCAGAGAGAAGATATCCCTTTTCGAGTCGTAGGGTATCCCTGGCAGCCAAACCGGCGGGAATCACGCGCACCCCAGTATCAGAGAGAACCACTGCCGACCATATTGCCTTCCCTAGCTCGTTCGGTGCAAAAATCTCGAACCCGTCCTCGCCTGTGTATCCAGTACGTGTGATGTAGATGGTCTTATGGTTGTTGGCACCATCCCAGTCCAAGAGAGAAGGAAGAGACGCCCACCCCTCTATTTCCACTGGAAGGCTGTCCAATCCTTGGATGTCACCTGTGAATTCCGTCGTTACCCCTCGAAAAGACCGCAGCTTCCCCAGGTCCGCAGACACTAATGGTTGTAGGACTGTCTCGGATCTCGGGCCCTGAAGAGCCAAACAAACGAGGTCGTGCGTGAGGTCACGTGTCTCACTATCTCCCAACCACCACCTAAACCAGGACACAACCCTGCTTGTCGGGCCTGCATTGCACACACACAAATACTCATCCACTCGAAGACATGAAATGATTACATCATCGATTATCCTGCCCTTTTCATCAAGAAGGTGGGTATACCTACAGACCCCCTCCTTCCGGGGAACCGTGTTCGGCAACAAGCCCTGAAGCCTCTCGGCGATATCCACACCGTTCAGGTAGATCTTTCCCATGTGAGACACGTCGAAGATTCCGGCCGACCCCCTGACTGCCCGATGCTCCCTTATGATGCTCGAGAAGTATAATGGCATTAACCACCCATGAAAACTAACTATCTTCTGAGACATTGTCTGGTGATAAGGATGAATTGGGGTGCGCACGAGGATTGTACTATGAAGGGAGAAGATATTAAAGCTCGCTTCTATGCACGTTTCATGGGATTGATTCGCGAGGTGAAATTGGAAATCAGCTATGTGGTATTTGCCTTGGGAATTTTTCTGACCCTGTTGGTCGTGTTCAATTACATGTTGAGAAAATCGCTACCGGCCGTCGTTATCGACCTCCTGAACGATATAGGTAATTGGATCGTCTGGTTCGTCGTGGTGGGGCCCCTCCTGGCTCTCGTTGGGGGTTGGTATTTCGGTGATACGATTAAGAAGCAGAGAGAGTTTGAGAAGCTCATTGATGTCCCCAGCAAAGCCCATTTCGTGAGAAACCAAGAGAGGTTAGAGACACTGGCATGGTACTTGTCATCAGAATATCAGAAGCGACTGACTGATAGAAAGAAACATTGGAAAATCAAGGAGTAGGCTCCAGTGGAAATAGAGGGGTGGGCGTGTTCCCATATCCTCAGATATATCCTATCTCGGCGTGGGTCAAATCGTATCCCAGGGGACAGTCTAGAACCTTAAATGTCTTGAGGACCTTCACCTTCGTGGGATCCTCGAGCCCCGGTGGGTGGCAGACGGTGTAATTCTGGCACTCGTGATTGAAACACACGGGCCGGCTATACTCGACGACGGATCCCTCGATGGCGAGCGTTGTTTTTACAGATAGTTTCACGGTTGCTGGCTCCACCTCGACTACCCTGACACCATCTTCGTGGTATCGACACCCGTCCCCATGATGGATATCCCTGGTTTTGATTATCTGATAAACCCTCCCTCTTTCCAGCTGGAGGCAGGCACCCTTCAACTTGCACTCCCTGCACTCGGGCTGTGGACCTATGAAGAGGAAGGTAGTACCCTGCTTAGCTAGTCTCTCTCCGATGAGACTAACCTGAGCCATGCAAGCACCCTAGATGACCTCAGTAATGGTTGCGAGGCGTTCAGCGGCCTCGTATGTGAGGCCCTTGTCTCCCAGGATCGTGTACCTGTCTGGTTTTACCTTGTGAGCCTGAACAAGGGCTTCGACGACCTCCCCGGCGGTGATGCCCATGTCTTTCGCCGTAACGGGAGCTCCGATGTCCTGAAGGGCCTTCCGTATCCGCTCCCAATCTCCCCCATGGAGATACATCATGATTATGGTGCCCACACCGCACTGCTCTCCATGCAGGGCGGGCTTCTTGGCGATACCGTCCAAGGCGTGGGAGAAGAGGTGTTCTGACCCGCTGGCAGGCCTAGATGTCCCAGCAATACTCATGGCCACGCCGCTGGAAACCAAGGCCTTGCACACGAACCAGGCGCTCTCCTCCAGTCCCGGCTTAATGTTGTGGGCATCGTCGATCATCATCTGAGCGGTCATTTGGGAGAGGGATGCGGCGTAGCTGCTGTAGTCCTCGTTTCTCAGATTGTGGGCGAGGACCCAATCCTTGACGGCGGTGGAATTGGATATGATGTCGCCACAGCCCGCCGCCATGAGACGATAGGGGGAGGCGGCGATGATCTGTGTGTCCATGATCACAGCCACGGGGGCCTGGGCCGCGATGGAGGCCTTCCCCTTTGGACTCAGCAAGGAGGCCCTTGAGGATACTAGGCCATCATGGGAGGCTGCCGTGGGGACGCTCACGAAGGGGGCCGACCTGTTGAATGAGGAGCACTTTGCCACGTCGATGGGCCGTCCTCCGCCGACCCCCAGAACGAAGTCTATGGAGAGATCGGAGATTAGCCGCTCCACCACGCCGACCTCATCCAAGCTGGCATCCTTGATGACGTGGTGCTCCGCCTCTACCCCGCTCTCCGAAAGGACGTTGTGAACCCTCTCCCCTGCAATCTTCCTTGTGACGCCGTCCTCGACCAGCAGGCCTCTCTTCCCGAGCTTGAGTCTCTCAGATACCCGTCCCGCCTCGTCGATAGCCGAGTGCCCTATGACGATGCTCCTGGGCAACTCCATGCTCTTCCACTTAAGGAAGGCTTCCGGATCTCCAGCCTTCATGGGCCTCTCTACAATGGTAGGGTCTCTATATAAACATCGACGGAGGAAGGTTCCCAGAAGGCCATGCAAGATTTAAGCTCCCAGGCCGTCACACCCTCTGTGCCTGGGTTGAAGTTCAGGAGGAGAAGGAGGCTCCGGCGTAAGGAGGTCGCGGCCATGTCGGAAGGAATGAAGGCCGTGCTGGGACGCGCGCCCTTCGAATCGCATGACGTGGTGGACAGGGCGGAGGGGAAGGATTATGATGTGCTGTATGCAGGTGGCGAGATCGCCGCCATGGTCGTTGATGGGGAGCCCTTTCCCACCGTGAGGGGCCTGCTTAGGGGGCTGCCTGATGGGAGACACGTCACCGTCGACATGGGCGCCGTCCCCTTCGTATGCAACGGTGCGGACGTGATGGCCCCTGGGATTGTTGATACCCATCCTTCCATTCGGGAGGGCGATCTAGTCTGGATCAGGGATGAGAGGAACCTAAGGCCCCTGGCGGTTGGCAGGGCCCTCATGTCCGGTAGGGAGATGGTGTCTTCGAAGTCGGGCAAGGCCGTCAGGACCATACACCACGTGGGAGACAGGCTCTGGAAGCTGGACGAGAAGTGAGGTTCAGGCCCAGTAGGGTTTCCTGATGTATTTGTAGACGCTCATGGCAGCAACGGCTGCCTCGCCGCAGCCACTCGAAATCCTCTTGTCCTTCCCTTCATAGGTTACGACGTCCCCACAGGCAAAGACGCCCTCAACAGAAGTGCTCATGTCGATGTCCACCCTTATGGAGCGACCGACGAGTTCCAGCCCCCACTCCTTCAGCCTGTGCACCCTAGGAGATAGCCCTATCTGGACCACGACAGCATCGAACTCACCATCGAACTGTTCTCCCGTCCTGTTGTTGAAGAGGATGCAGGCCTCGACCGATTCCTCGCCCAGGACTCGGATGACCTCGGTGTTCATCAGGACCTTGATGGGGGACTGTCTTACCGCTTCGACGTTCTTTTCCATGGCCCTGAACTCCTCCCGGCGGTGAACAAGCGTAACGTTCTCCGCCACCGCTACCACCGTCAGTGCGTTCTCCAGGGCGCTGTCTCCTCCACCGACGACGATGACCTTTTTGCCCTCGAACTCGGCCCGGTCTGTGACCTTGTAGTAGACCCCGCGTCCTTCAAGTTCCATCTCTCCAGGTACGTTGAGACGGCGAGGCTCGAAGAGCCCCATGCCCAGAGCGATGATGACAGCCTTGCAGGCGTATGAGTTCTTGTTGGTAGCCACCTTGATGAGCCCGCCTTCGTGCTGGATATCCAGGACCTCCTCTCCTTCCCGAAGCTCGCAACCGCTCTCCTTGGCGTGATCTATGAAGAGCCTGCCGAGCTCGTCTGCCTCGATGGCCATGTAGCTGGGGTAGTCGTAGATACTCTTGCTGGGATACAGGCTCGTGAGCTGCCCTCCGAGCTTCCGGGCCTCGAGGACGAGGGTGGAGAGGCGCCTGTAAGTGCAGAAGATGCTGGCCGCCAGTCCCACTGGCCCACCACCAACCACGATTACGTCGTAGGTCATCTCTGGCGCGGGATTATGCCTGCTATATTTAACCCTCGCGGGAAATGTCGGCCGGACACCGTCGTGCTTCCGGAGACCTTCGAGAGGTCAGCTTCTGGTCTCAGTCGACCGTCGGCGGAGGCGTGAGGAAGGCGCATCCATGCCAGGAACGGCGCGACGCCCTTTCCGTGGCGGGCGTGGGTTGCGCCGATATGTTTAAGTTCCCCTAGAGGATTCAGGGCGCGTCAGAAGGGAGTGGGATGGGAATCTTCAAGCCTCTAAGAAAACTGATGGATCACGGGCAGACCTTCGAGGGTGAATATGTTGACCTGAGCGAAGTGCCCTTTGAGCAGGAGCTTCAGGCGACGAAGACCGTGGTAAAGGTGGCAGAGGTCCTCAAAGAGGAGGACCTGGCCGCTGTGAACAACATTCTCTATGAGGGCAGCGTTGTCGTCGTGGATTACAGCCCAATAGCCAACGATGAGCTGGCTCTCAAGAGGGTGACGAGCGAGTTGAAAGCCGTGGCCCGCGACACTGGTGGGGATGTGGCGGCATTAGGCAGAAATTTCCTTGTGGCGACCCCCGCTGGCATCAAGATCGACCGTCACAAGATCAGGAACACATACTGATATCTGGGAATCTCTAGTGCGTCACGGGGAGGGCCACGAATCGGTCTCGTCTGAACTCCAGCCGATGATAGTCCCTAGAGTGTGCTGTGTGCCTCAGCTTCACGCACCGCATCCAAAGGGCTACCTGTCCCCTATCCAAATCCCTGGGCGTGATCTCGAGAACCCCGTCCGCCATGTAGTCCTCGCGATATGGGAAGTCCTTGCCCTCATAGATGAGGAAGCTAGTTAGCTGGGAGTCCCTCAGGAAACTGAAGAACTGGAAGAGTTCCCTGCGAAGGAGCTGGGGCTGGGTCATATTGTAGATGGAGTTGAAGGCATCGATCACCAGGATGTCGAGACCTCCCTCCAGTTTTCTCTGAAGGTAGCTGAGGAGGATGTGAAGCCAGTCGCCTGCCTCCTCCACCATGCCGTGTTCGAGGCGCATCGTGGCGATGTCGACGATGAAGTCTTCCTCCTTCATCCCGAGCCCCTCCATGGTCCTCAGAAGGCTCTCCCTGTCCTCTTCCAGGGATATGTAGAGGGTCCTCATCCCCTTCGCCCTGTTCCTCGATGCCAGGTAGAGGGACAGGGAGGTCTTCATGGTGCCCGTCGGGCCATGCAGGATGACGACGTGGCCGGTGGGCACGCCGCCTCCCAGAGCGTCGTCGAAGGCATCCACGAAGGTCTTGACCCTGTCCTCCTCTACAGGAGGGCCAGCTCTGGTCAGAGCCTCTAGCTTTCGCTCCAGCTGGTTAACCCTCTGTCTCAGCCTCCTGACCTCTTGGAGGAGCCTTTCACTGCCCTCCTCTGACATCATCCTCGCGTCTACCCGACTCCCCTCCTGTCCGCCTGTGCCTCTCTCATAGGAGACGCTGGATTTATCTTTTTCTTGACATGCTTGATAATAACCCCTTGATAGAGTATGTCACGCAAGTTACTTATAAGGGTTCGACGCAATTAAAGGGTCCAAGGGAAGGGTGGACCCTTGGCTATGTATACTAGGGACAGAGGCATGGAGGGGACGCTAACAGTCGACGATCTTACCCGGGCCATCCGCAACAGCATCGACAGCCAGGGAATGAAGGAGGAGGAGGCCAGGTCGATGGCCCAGCACATTCTGAACTTTTTCGGTTACAGTGAGCGCATCATCGACAACGTTCTGGAACCGGATGACAGGGATGCCTTCTACATGCTGGAGGACTCCGGCATCCTCACCACGGAACGGGAGGAAACGACCCTCTACGATGGCCGAGAGTGGCGCATCCACTACTGGCTCTTCAGGAAACAGAGGATATACGAGCTCGCCGAGGGCTCGCCGCCGGTGGAGGAGGAGGAACCCCTCTCCGTCTACGAGGAGATGCCCGAGGACCTGTGGGAGGCCCGGCGGGAAAGGGGGACGGAGCCTTAGTCAGGGCACGAAGATGGTCTGGATTGCCGTAGGATACTTTAGGACGAGCTCGAGGCCGAGGGAGTGGGGCAGCCACATCTTTCCGTCTCTGAAGGGATAGGCCTTCCCGAAGCCCTCCAGTCGGCGGAGTACCTCTCCCGCGGACTCATCGTCAATGCTGCAATGGCCCTCCATGTCCGCGTGGAAGCGGAGGATCATCGGAAGCCGGAGGGACGCCTTCTCCTCAGCCGTCGCCACCGCCGCGAGCCTCTCCAGAACCTCCTTATCAAAGAGGTACACGTCGCCCTCCCTCGTTTTGCACTGGGGCTCCTCTTCTTGGAGGAGCTCCTGGAGCCTCCTTCTCCTAACCACGATGCCCTGGTGTAGCCCCTTCATCTCGAGGCCCATCCATTTCTCTATCCCTCCCTCGTCGAACACGCTTGAAGGATGGGAGGCGCCTCATTAAGCCTTTCTGGGTCCTCTAAAGGGGACACCTTCACTTTCGCCCATCCCCGACTCCAAGCCTTTTATGGCCTTGGAACCTCGACGAGGCAGTGAGGTTCCCCTATAGGCCTCGGAGATATCAGGAGGAGATCTTGGACTGGATGGGAAGGGCCTTGCAGAGCCGACATCTGGTCCTCCAATCAGGGACTGGTTCTGGCAAGACTGTCTGTGCCCTCTATGCCTCCCTAAGGACGGCGTTGGAGGAGGACAAGCTGGTTCTGTACCTGGTCAGGACGAACTCCCAGCAGAAGCAGGTGATGGCGGAGCTGAGGCGACTCGGACCCTACGGCCTCGCACTTCAGGGCCGCCAGCGGATGTGTCTTCTTGCTGCGGAGAGCCGAGAGCTCTCTCAGGGATCCCCGGAGGAGCTGTCCCACTTCTGCAGGGACAGGAAGGGCGAGGTCATGGATGGCAATGGGGGCTGCACCTACTACGAGACCCTCCTGAACGAGGATCTGGAGGAGACCAACAGATGGTGCCGCGAGAACCTGCCGACGGCGGAGGGAATGGTGGGGTACTGTGAGGCGCAAGGCCTCTGTCCCTACGAGCTGAACAAGATACTCGCCCCGCAGGCCAGGCTCATAACGGCACCCTACGTCTACTTCTTCGAGGTTCCGCTAAGGAGGGCCCTTCTGGAGACCCTGGAGAGGCCGCTGGAAGACCTCATCCTAGTCGTGGACGAGGCCCACAACCTGCCGGAGTACTCCAGGGAGATAGCATCCTTCTCTCTGTCCACCAGGAGCATCGAACTGGCGGAGAGGGAGGTGATGGACTACAGCGACCCAGAGCTCATCGAGGGGGTGAGCGCCTTCGACCTCCTGGAGGTCCTGGGAGGCGGGATCCGGGAGCTTGCCTCTGAGTACGTGACAGAGGAGGACGGTTTCCTGCCGCCCTCCGCCATTGAGGAGATTCTCATGCATGAGTTCACCATCACCTCCTCTAGGCTGAAGGGAATGCTGGCCTCCTTGGCCTCCATGGGGGAAGTCGTGAGGGAGGCCAGGAGGAGGAGAGGGGTCCTGCCGCGGTCGTACATACTCTCTGTGGCCCGCGGCCTGTTGCGATGGATGACCACGGATGACGTGGAGTATGCGAAGCTTATACTGGGAGGCGAGAACCCTGCCCTGAGGGGCTACTGCCTGGACCCTTCCATAGCCGCGAAGCCCATCCTCCAATGCCATGCCTCCATCCATATGTCTGGAACCCTTGAGCCCTTGAAGGAGTATCGAGACTCCTTGGGCCTGCCAGAGGACACCCTCCTCAAGACCTTCCCCAGCCCCTTTCCTCGGGAGAACCGCCGCGTGGTCTACATGGACGGTGTGACTACGCGCTACGAAGACCTTGCCAGGGATCCTTCGGCCGTGGAAAGACTCAGGGAGGAGGTCCGCCTGCTTCTCAGCTCGTGTGAGAGGAACACCCTCTTCCTCTTCCCGAGTTACAGACTCTTGGACTCCTTCCTGGATCTGACAACCAGGAGCAAGGTACCTGTCTACGTGGAGAGAAGAGGAATGGGCCAGATCGAACTGATGAAGGCACTGGATTCCTTCCGAAGGCCCCCATCGGCCCTCTTCGCCGTCGCTGGAGGTAGGGTCGCCGAGGGCCTGGACTTTCCGGACAGGGAGCTGGAAGTCGTGGCCATTGTCGGCATCCCGTATCCAAAGCCCACCGCCGGTTCGAAGGCCCTGATAAGCTACTATGACTGGAAGTTTGGCAGAGGCTGGGAGTACGCGGTTGTGGCCCCCACGACCCGGCGGCTGCTACAGTGCATTGGGAGGTTGATAAGGTCCGATGGGGACAGGGGCGTAGCCATCATCATGGATCGTCGGGCCCCCTACTTCAAGAGATCCCTCGGCCCCATGGACATGGTGGAGAACCCCACCGAGACCATAGGGGCCCACCTCTCCGTGAACGCTCCATCTACTCGACGATGACGGAGGTCACCATGAAGTGGTCTTCCGTCCGGATCAGTGCGAAATATCCCTGCTCGTGCTTGGTCTTCCTCAGCTTGATGCACCTTATTCTCAGCTGTACGTCGCTTTCCCCTATATCATAGTGCTTCAGGAGGAAGATGCCGTCGGCGAGGAAGTCCTCCTCATAGGTCACCAGGCTCGAGGAGCCGTAGGGAATCTCGGATATCAGGAAGGAGGTGGGCCCCAGCTCCTTGAGGAAGGAGAAGAAGTGGAAGAGGTCCCGCCTCGGGTCCTTCATATCGCTGAGGGAGTAGAGCCCCGAGAGGGGATCGATGGCCAGCAGGTCGAAGTCCTGCACCCTCGCCCGCTTGTCGATGTACTCCATGAGCACTTGCATCCAGTCCTTCTGGCTTTCTTCCTCCTTGTGCTCCCTTCGAATCCTGCCTACGTCCAGGATGTAGAGCTCCATGTGATCCAGTCCCTTCATGCCCAGCTCTTCCATGGCGCTCCTGAGGTCGTCATAGCTCTGCTCCAGGGAGACGAAAAGGGCCCTCCCACCGTTATGTTTGACGTTGTTGTATAGGATGCTGAACACGAGGGATGTTTTCATGGTTCCGGGGGTGCCGCAGACGAGGACCAGGCTGCCTCGCGGTATGCCGCCGTTGAGGGCATCATCAAAACCCTCCACAAAGGTGGGAACTCTCTCCACCATCCATTGAGGCCTTCGGCTGGTCGATATAAATCCGTGATGTAGCGGTTATCCTGAATGAGAACGTCGCGATGTTGATATATGGGGGAACGTCATGGTGCCTCGGTGGTCCTCCAGACCCTTGTCCTGTCGTTCTGGCTCTTCATCCCGGCCTACGTGGCGAACCCCGCCGCCGTGATCTTTGGCGGCGGCGCCCCGGTCGACCTGGGCAAGCGGTGGAAGGATGGAAGGAGGCTTTTCGGTGAGGGGAAGACTTGGCGGGGCCTCTTGGGCGGGGGCTTCTCCGGTGTCTTCGTGGGAATCCTCCAATGGGCCTCTCTAATGCCCTGGGGGGGCTCCCCCTTCTCCCACGGTTCGTTTCCCCAATTCCTGGGCCTCGTCGCAGCCCTCTCCTTCGGGGCCCTCCTGGGGGACCTGTTGGGAAGCTTCATCAAGAGGCGCCTGGGAATTGAGAAGGGCCACAAGGCACCGGTCCTGGATCAGTATGACTTCGTTCTCGGGGCCTTCCTCCTAACCGGCGCTCTATACCCCGGTTGGACCATTGCCCACTACCTCTCCGGGGAGGCCCTCCTCGGACTCCTCCTCATAGTAGGCGTCACTCCCCTTCTCCATAGGGCCGTCAACCTCGTTGGATACAGGATAGGTAAGAAGGAGGTCCCCTGGTGAGTCTTGTGGAGGCCTTGAAGTCATGTGGAGCCGTGAAGTCTGGCGACTTCACCCTGGCGTCAGGCAGGAAGAGCCACTACTACGTGGACATCAAGCTCGCGGTAACCAGGCCGGAAATCCTCAGAACGATCGTGAAGGACATGCTTCCCCACACCGCTGACTGCTCGAGGATTGCGGGTACCGAGCTCGGGGCGATCCCCCTGGCCGTCGCATTGTCCCTGGAGAGTTCCTTGCCGTATGTGATGATACGACGGGAGGCCAAGGCCCACGGGACCAGAAAGCCCCTGGAGGGCGAGCTGAGCTCCGGGGACCGGGTGCTCCTGGTGGAGGACGTGACGACTACCGGGGCGACTCTAACGAGGGCCGTTGAGGTTCTCCGCGAGAGGGGGGCCGTGGTGGAGAAGGCCCTCTGTGTTGTGGATCGGGAGGAGGGGGCTGAGGAGAGGCTGAGAGGGGTGGAAGTGGAACTCATTCCCCTCGTGAGGGCCCGGGACCTTATGGACAGGGCTGACGAGTGATGTACGTTCACTTTCGGTGACCCCTCCCCCCTGACCCTATATATCGTGTCAACGCCTGGGAGGGCTGTGAAGCGGGCGACAGTACGTAGAAGGGGGGACGAGGTCGTTCTTCGTTTCGATTACGACCGATCGCTGGTGGCAGCTGTCAAGGGCCTGCCTCGAAGGCGGTTCGATCCCTTCACGAAGGAGTGGGTCCTGCCCCTCCACCTCTACATGGACGCGGTGTCGATACTCCAGGCTACGGGGGCCTCTGTGGAGCTGGACGACGAGCTGAAGGCTCTGTACGAACAGAGCGCGGTGGTGCCACGGACACGACCCGAAGTGTCAATCGGCCGCTGTGGAGGGGAGTACGTGGTTCAGTTCGAGTACGACCCCTCCCTGGTGAAGGCAACGAAGAAGATTCCTGGAAGGAGTTTCGATCCCGCATCCAAGGCCTGGTTCGTGCCCATCGTGGATGAGAGGGAAACGCTGCATGACCTCCTGGCTGCCTTCGAAGGGGTTGATTGCTCCATCAGACTCGAGTCCAAGCTGAGAGCCCTGGTGGCCAGCTGAGCCAACTCGATGTCGAGGGGTTTAAGGGGCAAGGCCGGCGACAGTGAGGCGGTGGAACTGAAGATGGAACATAAGATGCAACCCAGCCAGGCGAGGCCATGAGCACAGGGCTCCTGGAGTTAAAGGCGCGCTGCGCCAATCCGTCCAGAGCCCGACGCTGGCTAGATGCCAATGCCTCCTCGCTGGGAACCTACAGGCAGCTTGACACCTACTTCCACGTCCCCCGGGGCAGGCTCAAGGTAAGGGAAACAGACGGTGAAGAGGGAGGTAGCCTCATCTTCTATCTCAGGGAAGACATCCGCGGGCCCAAGAGGAGCCGGATCCTTCTCCTCAGGATGGGAGGCATTCGGGATGTCAAGGAGATCCTAAGCAATGCCTTGGGGACTCTGGTGACCGTCGAAAAGGTGAGAATCATGTACCGATGGGGGCGGGTGCAAGTCCACCTGGATGACGTGGTCGGGCTGGGAAGCTTCGTGGAGTTCGAGAGGAAGGGGGACAGGCAGGAGGATGAACACGCTGCACGCAAGGAGTTCCAACAGTTGAGGGAAGCTCTTGACGTAACGGACGAGGACCTGGTGGCGGGATCCTACAGCGACCTGCTTCTGGCCGAGGCTTCCTCAGGTGACTGATGGAGCGATCCATCGGCGTCGGATTGCACGCCTGGTCACGCCCTGTACCTCACCATCTCCCAGGATCGCTCTGAGGAGGCCCTCCTCAGTGTAGCCAAAGGGCGCTAGGAGGGTCTCCGCAGATCTGCAAAGGAGGCGGAGGTACTCCCATCGATCCACTGTGTCAGCCTCGTGGATGAAGGCAGCAAACCTCACCTTCCGGCGGTAGTCCCTGGACCTCCTGTCGGTGATGATGTACCTCACGTACTCCCCTGGTTCCGCCTTGAATCCCCGATCCCTCATCTGCCTCAGGGCCGCGGCGGTGTAGTTGAGGACCACGTATTCCTCCAGAGGCTTGGTGACGATCCTCGTTATCACCAGGTCCTCCAAGGGAACGCGACCCGCGAGGAGCTCCCTAGAGGCCTCCTGGAGGACCTCGATGGCCTTGGGTATTGAGGCCTCGAACTCCTCCGCGTTCCGGGCCCGACGGAAGACCTCCAGCATGGAGTGTTGCGTCCTGGCCACGAAAGCTGGGGTGTCATGCTTCCTCACCTCGATGCCTCTCAGCTTCATCTCTCCATCCTCGAAGAGACCGTAGTAGCGGTTCAGCGCCCCGACCCCGGTGGTCTTGCAGGGTAGGAAGACGATCCACTTGTAGACGCCTTCGAGGTCAATGGGCAGTCCGGTGGCAGTGGCGATGTGGTCCAGCACTTTTTCCACGGGATCATGCCCTGGGAGAGGCCGGAGCCAGAGGGAGTCGACGATGCCGTGGAGGACCTCGTAGCCATGGTCCTCGGCGATGGCCATGGTCTGGACCAAGAGTTCCCGAGCGAAGGCGTTGATGGCCTCGTGACACTCGATGCGGCCGAAGCGGGCGTTCGAATAGCCCATATATCCGAAACTATTCCCGGCGAAGACCATGCCCTCGACAAGGAAACCGTTTGGCTTGCCCGCGACCTCGAAACAATATACAAAGGCTGCTTTCGACGGAACCCGTTCAATTGATATCACGCGCGCGAGCTGCATATCGCCGATCCTTTCCTTTGAACGAGGTGAACGGGCCGTTTTCACCCTCGCCCGGTGAAAATCCTTCAACCAGATATTGTTTAAATGGCGAATGGAAAAGGCCAAGTTGAACAAGGGATAGTCCCCAGAACGACTGCAACGGAGCCTGCTCGAGATGCCCAGAGATCCTAGAAAGACCCGTACTAGTTCGAGGAAAGATCGAGAGGCACTGGCTATCTGTCCATATCCATCGGGGTGAATAGACCCATCGCTCGCAAGCAACCCCGCGACAAATCCTCTACGGGCTTCTTCCGAAGCATTCAGGAGCCATTCTGGGATTGTTAGTTTCCCCTCCCTCCTCGACGCCCCGATATGAAGGATATCTCGAAAGATCCTCTTCAGCCCGCTATGGTTGAATTGAACAACCCACATCCTGACATTGGTCTCTTTCCGAACCATGCCTATGATGCCGAATTTGTACCATATGATGTCCAGGAGTTCGCCTACAAGCTCTGACTCATCCATGCCAATGTACAGACGAATCATATTCCCCGTGCCACTTCCATCACCGATGTAGAAACCCACCAAGAATCCTAGATCGTAGTCGATCTCTATCCTGGCCGGGACGAACCTGATTCTTCCTCCACGTCGACGATTGTGTCCAATCTCCAGGGAATCCCAATCCGTCAACGGAAGGCGTAGCAGGGGGAGAAACCGAAGTGGTATTACTCCCGTTTTCTTCCAGATGTGAGGGCTGCGATTTGCATAGCCAGCATTAGTGGCGTGCCGGTAAATGATTCTGAAATGTGAGTGTATTCTCTCTCTGAGCTTCGGCCCCCGAACTCTCCAAAGCTCCTGCTCTTTCTTATCAAGATTCCTTAAGAGCACATAGGCAACGTTGAGTCTCTCTGCTCTCTCCTCTCCATTCGGATCCCAGCCAGCAGCAATAGGCACCTGCTCTCCTATCTCCAAGGCATCCGCGGACTTCAGACGCAGCTTCCCGTCCGACTCCACGAAGAATCGGTGATTGGGTGTAACAACCAATGTCCGTCCCCCAACAAGAGAAACGCGCAACATCTCGTTTGGAGCGGGCGACTTGATGAGTTTCTTGACGGGTTTCTCTACTCTGCTCCTCCCTTCATCGAGCCCATATACACGCATATTACTGGGGGCTTGGATGACCCCCGGTCCATCAGGCAGATAGCGATCAATGATTTCCGAGATGGGTCCTAGTCTAGCGATTCCCTCCTCCTTGAAGGGCACTAGTGTATCCCCATCATAGCACGTGACTAGCATCCACTTCAGGATGTTGTCCCTAGCCGTGTAGACCGACTGCTTCGGCCCCGCCTCCCTCTTCTTCAGCTTGTAGTACCGCTTCCTCTCCAAGAGGGGCTTCAGGTAGACAGGGATGAGGCCCTCCCGCCGGACGCATAAATGGTGGCCGATTTCCGGCGCCCGGAAGCCGTCCTCGTCGCAGCAAGGACAGAAAATGGTCTCCGGGGAGATGTTGTACTTCACCATGATGCTCGGGTACAGGGAGGCGTAGTCCAGCTCCACTATCCCTTCGTGGAGGCCCACCTCGGGCTCTAGGATGAAGCCGCCTCGGTCGCAGTGAAGGAGGTCCTCCGCCGTCTTGAAGGCCTCGGGAATGTTCTTCTTCCACAGGACGGCGTAGCCCCGCCGGTGGGCCTCGGTGATCTGCATAGAGGTGATGGCCGTCCCCGGTGTCAGGCGGAGCATCTCCTGCGGCGGGAGGCGGGCGAGGCGGGCCATCTCCGCCAGGCCATGGAAGCCGCTCTCTCGGTGGGCGAAGTGGTTCGCGTCCAAGTGCAGCCGACCCCGGAGGAGGTACTGAGTCGGCTTGTAGACCACCTTACCGTAGGTGAAGTAGCTCTTTCCCTCCTTGGGACTGAAGGTCTGGGGCTCCCGACCCAAAAGGAGATCGACATCTAATGCCTGGGCCTTGTGGATGAGGTAGGGAAGGACGAAGGGGTCGCCATCCCGCGTAAGGAGGATATCCGGATCCTCTTCCCGGATTGCCCTGTGAAGTCCCTCGAGGATATCCTCCTCTCTACCCTCTTGAACCGCCTCCCCTAGCTGGGCCCTCAACAGGCGGTCCTCGTACCGGGGAAGCCCCTGTGGTGCCTCCACCTGAATGTTCAACTCCATGCTCTTGAGAGGGGGGAGGTCATACTCCAGGGCGAAGGGGTTCTCCAGCGTCCGCCAGCCCCCGTTGTACTCCACCAGGCCCAAGGGAAGGAGGTCGTGTTCGAGGAAGTACCGATAGGGATACCGCAGGTCCACATCGTAGAGGCGATAGTCGTGGTAGCGTCCCTCCCTGTTCACCAGCTCCGCTAGGGGTGAGAGGTCCCTGTATCGCCGAGGCCATACCTCGAGGACCTGTACGGCTTCCTCCGACTGGATGTCAATCTTCCGTCGGCTCTGCTCCACTCGTGCGACCCGCTCGAGAGGTTCCAACCGCCTCTTCATCTCCTCCAGGTCCGTCCTGCTGCCGTGGACGTAGAAGCGGGGCCGGAAGTCGGGGTCCTCGATGCGGTGAATGCCCTGGGGCGTCCAGAGCCACAGGACTATGGAGTCCCTCCGGTAGTCCGCGTAGGCGTCGATGATCCAGCCTCGCATCTCCTCTTCTCCCCCGCTTCAGAGAGCCACTGCTCGTTTTCAGAGGGTGAGCCTATAAGGGTTAGGAGGGAGGGGATAAGTGAAAGTAATACTCAGAGTTCCTGACACACCTCGATCCCGGGCCCCTCCATTCTCGGGATCTCCCACTCAGACCTCATCCCCTCTCCCTGGACCAGGATGTCCAGAAGGGTATCCGCCACGCGGAGGGGCCCGATCCGCAGGGAGCCAGTTCCAGGCGGCAAGAAGGTCTTCACTCTGAGTTTCCCTGACGGAGCATCGGCTTCCAATCCTAGTAATCCGCGCAGCATGAGGAAGGGGGCTCCCGAGGCCCAGGCCTGCAGGTCACACGCTTGGGGGATGCGCGTCGGCCTCTTGTCACGACCCCTGACGAAACCGGCAAACAACTCTGGCAGCCTGAAAGTCTTGAATCCCTGCGCGGCGTCCAAGAGGCCCTCAAAGAGCATGGAAGCCTCCTCCTGGAGCCCACATCGGGACATCCCCCAGGCAATGACGGCGTTATCGTGGGGCCACACCGAGCCGTTGTGATAGCTTAGCGGACTGTACGGGACCTCTGACTCCGACATGGTTCTTATGCCCCACCCAGAGAAGAAGTCCTCTGCGGTCAGCCTCTTGGCGAGCCTCCTCGCCCTCTCCCGCCGAAGGATTCCACACATGAGTAGGTGACCGGGATTCGATGTCCGAGTCTTCACCTGCCTTCCCGAACCATCGAGGGCCAAGGCGTATGCACCCGTGGCGGGCACCCAGAAGGCTCTGTCGAAACGATCCCGCAATTCGCTGGTAAGAACGTCCAAATGCCTGGCCATCTCGTCACGTCCCAGGATCCTGGAGATGGCCGCCAAGCCCCTCATGCCCCAGTAAGCATAGCCCTGGACCTCGCAAAGGGCCAGGGGCGGATGGGGTTGGGACCCGTCAGGGAGGAGGACCCCCACATCGCTGTCCTTCCAGCCCTGGTGTCTGAGTCCGGGCGGATCACCGCCGAGGTAGCTGAGAAAGCCGCCAGGCCCCCTCTCCATGAGTCCCTCGATGTATCGTGCGGCCTCAACCGCCGAAGGATACAACTCACTGCAGAATTCCAGGTTGTTCGTCCACAGGAATACCTCACTGAAGAGGCAAAGGAAGAGGGGCGTGGCGTCTACACTACCGTAGTAGGGTGTGTGGGGGATACTCCCGCTGCCCGCAAGCTCTCCTCTTCGAAGCTCATGGAGAATCTTGCCCGGCTCCTCCTCTCGATATGAATCGTGCCGTCTACCCTGACGGCCTGCCAGCATGCGAAGGATCTCCATGCTCAGATGAGGGCTGAGGTGGACCGTCTCCAGGCCAAAGATCAGGCTGTCCCTTCCGAAGACGGTGGTGAACCAGGGCACCCCGGCGGCGGGCACGCTGTGGCCATCCACCGCTATGATGAGGTCCACGGCGTCGCCGATGGAGCGAGCAAGCCAGGAAGCCATCGCCTGATTGTCGACGTCCAAAGCCGTCCACTGCTCCAGTACTCTCTCTCTGTCCGCCTCCACGGACCTGATCAAAGAGTCCACGGACGCTAGCTTGGTGGGCGCGGCCGGTCGACCGGTACCAAAGTCCACCTTGATATCGATGGAAGCCGCACGCTCCGGATCGAGGCTGAGGTTCCAGACGGCGGTGGTTTGGTCAAGAGTCGATGGCTGTGGTTGACATAGAACCCGAGTCCAACGCGACACCCCGTCCTCACCCCTACTCTCCCACGAGACATCCCGCTTTCCGCACTGTATCCTCGGAACCCTTCGTCGCGGCCCCACGAAGCCGCGGACCTCGAACACGTCCTTGAAGTCGACGTCCAAGGAGAGGAACAGGGTCATCGCCCTCTTCCGCTGGCCGAGGTTGCGTATTCGGACTCTCTCCAGAAGATGGGATGAGAGGACCGTTTCCCTCCTCAAGTCCAGGCCGGGGTCCCGCCCTGAGGGTGCTTCTTCAATGAGGTCCGTTCTGGCACAATAGGTGCTGGTAGCCTCCCCTGACCTCAGGCGCAGCTGGACATCGCCGATGGACAGGGCGTATTTACTCAGGTGCCGCGTGTCGTCCAGATACAGTCCGTGCTTCCACTCATCGAGGACATTGCCCACCAGGTCCGTCACCAGGAAGGCGTTGCCTCGCTTCAGGACGTTACGCTCAATAGGGGACGTGCGGGCCACCTCGTCAGTGTTCATGTCGGCAGACATGTTGAGTCCCGCCCGAGGATGGCGTCCGCCACCCGTACGGCTCGCACAGTCTCTCTCACATCATGGACCCGGACGATATGGGCTCCCCTTGACACCGCGAGGACGGCAGTGGCCAGGCTCCCTTCCAGCCTCCCTGCCACGTCCGAGTCGAGGACCTTCCCTATGAAAGACTTCCTCGAAGTCCCGACGAGGAGGGGCCTTCCCAAACTCCTAAACTCCCCCAGGCGCCGCAGCAGCTCGAGGTTGTGCTCCAGGGACTTACCGAAGCCGATGCCGGGGTCCACGATGAGCTTGTCCTGGTCCACTCCACCGCCCACCGCGTTGGCTATCCTCCTCCGAAGAAAGCGGAGGATATCGGCCACCACCTCCTCATACCGAGGGTCTACTTGCATCGTCCTCGGGTCGCCCTGCATATGCATGATGACGGCGGGTACGTCGTGCTTTGCCACCAGTCTCACCATCTCCGCATCGCCCAGGCCCTTCACATCATTCACCATGGAGACGCCCAGGTCCAAGGCCCTGGCAGCCGTCTCCGGCTTGTAGGTGTCCACGGATATGGGGATCTCCAGTCGGTCCACGAGCACCTTCAGAACGGGCTCAAGGCGCCTCCACTCCTCCTCATGGCTGATGGGCTCGCTGCTGGGCCTGGTGGACTCCGCCCCCACGTCCACTAGGTCGGCGCCCTCCTCCACCATCTGCTCAGCCCTCATGATGGCCTCCTCAGGCTGGAGGTATCGGCCTCCATCGGAGAAAGAGTCAGGGGTTACATTGAGGACCCCCATCACGAGCGTCTTGTTGATTGCCAGGTCCCTCCTCGGGAACCGGAGGGTGAAGGAGAATCGTTCATAGTTGGATAGCACGGCCTCCACCTCTGAGCCGATAGCCTTACAGCGAAGGGGCTGAGACCTCATCTTGGCGATGAACCTCTTGAAGTGTAGCAAGGTTCCCAGGAGGATCACGTCAGCCTTTTCCTTGGAGAAGTCCACTATCCCCTTGGGGGTTGCAGCGTCCCCGCCCGCGCCTAGCATCTCCTGCTTGGCGATGATTGCCTCCCTGAAATCCACATCCTGCAGCTTCACTGCCCTGAACAGCCCCTTGCGCGTCAGAATCGGCCGTCCTCGGGCCTGCACACCGACCCGTTTCAGGGCTTCTTGGGCATCCGCCTCCGTGACTAGCTCGAGGACGTGAGCATTGAACATCGACATACCATGCTCGACAATCGCTTAAATCCTCTCGCCATCCGGGATGATGACCGTTTCCCTAGGCGGACATGAGGGCTCTCAGCGGACCTTTCAACGTATGCCAAGGGCTCTCTCCACATCCTCCACGATCTCCAGGTACCTCTGATGGCTCTCCCCCAGCTCCTTCTCGGCCCTCTCGAACTCCTCCATCAGGCCCTCGGCCTCCGGCCCGCTCATCATCTGCTCCGCCATGGGAAACAACACGTCATCCTCCTTGGCTATGTGGTCCCTCAGGAGCTGGATGTAACCCTGAGCGTGGGCGACGAATTCCTTGGGCCTCGACTCCGCGATGGCCTCGCTCATGGCCTTCACGTGGGCCCTGCCTTCGTCGTGCTCGGCCAGCATGACACCGATGGGTCCGAGGTCGCGAGGCAGCCCCCTTTCCTCGAGATAGGGGAAGAGGACGCCCTCCTCCTTGTGGTGGTGACACCGATCGGCAAAGCCTCGGGCGAAGCTCACGATGTCCTTCAGGACCTCCTGCGAGACTTCCTGGCCCGACTCCATCCTCTCCGCGGCCTTCTCCAAAGCATCTAGAGCCCTCTCGATTACCCTGTGCTCCTCCCTCAGTGCTTCAGTGGGTCTCATTCCTATCGCCACGCAGCTCACTGCTTCCTACCCTATTAATCCTCCTCCCACTCCCACTCGGGTTCGGTGGTGCTGGGCAGGGAATTCGCCGCACGAACGTGGTTCACGAGGGCGCACCTAGCCCTTTTAATAGCCTCCAGGCATTTTCTCCCGCCAGATGCGGATTCTCTTCATCCATGCAGACCACATGGAGTACGAGGCAAAGGGGAAAACCAGGTACGCTGAGGAGGTGCCAGAGGACGAGCTGAAGGCCGACTTCCGGGACCTGCTGGTTTGCTTTGTATGCGCGGAGGAGCGGGACGAGGTCGATGTGGGGGGGATTGCCTCCAAGGCCTCGGACGAGATCCAGGATGTGGCCGACCAGGTGAAGGAGAGGAGGATCCTTCTCTATCCGTACGCTCATCTGAGTTCCTCTCTGGCCAGGCCCTCCAAGGCCAAGGAAATCCTGTCGTGCCTGGAGGAAGCGGTTCGAGCCAGGGGACTGGACGTTCACCGCTCCCCCTTCGGCTGGTACAAGGCCTTTCGCATAGCCTGCAAGGGCCACCCGCTGTCCGAGCTGTCCCGTGAGATAACCCTGGAGGGAGGGGAAGTCGCCCCCGCGAAGGAGAAGGAGCACGAGTTCCTGGTGTTGACCATGGATGGCCGAGAGGTGCTTCCGGGGGAGTACAGGAGTGAGAGGGAGTCCTTCAACATGATGGTCCGGAAGGAGGCCCTGAAGGAGGAGTACCCATCGGCCGGAGAGCCCGCGTACCTCCGTCTCTGCAGGAAGTTCGGTTTCAGGTGGGAGTCTAGGAGCGACGCGGGCCACATGCGCTACGATCCGAAGGCAAGCCTGATGTTCGATCTGACGGCCGACTACGCCCATGAGGTGGTCAAATCCCTTGGCCTACCCGTCTACCCCCTCCGGGGGACCAACATGTTCAACCTCTCGGAGAGGGCCGTGGCGGAGCACGCGGAGCTGTACGGTGACCGCCTCTACACTGTGGAGACGGGGAAGAGGGTCTTCGTCCTACGTTACGCCGCTTGCCATCAGCAGTTCAGCAACATGAGCGACTGGACGATCAGCTACAGGCACCTTCCCTTCGGGGCCTTCGAGGTGGCGGACGCCTACAGGTTGGAGCAGTCTGGCGAGGTGAGCCTCCTCTTCCGAGTTCGAAGGCTGAACATGCCCGACCTCCACGTGCTGTGCAGGGACGGCCGGGAGGCCTCGGAATGGTTCATGAGGATCCACGACCGGATCGTGGAGGAGGCGGCGAAGCTGGGCCGGGAGTATGAGCTCCTCATAAACTGCTCCTCCTGGGATGCCTATGAGGAGAACAGGGATCTCATCCTGGAGATGCTCAAGCGAGAGGAGAGGGAGGGCCTCATCAACATCTACCCCGAGGGACAGAACTTCTACTGGACCGTCAACGTGGAGTATCTGATCGATGATGCCGAGAGGAGGGCTAGGGAGATAGCCACCGTGCAGATCGACGTGGGGAATGCGGAGAGGTTTGGCATCACATATGCGGATGAGGAGGGCAAGAAGAGGAATCCCATCATCCTCCACACCGCCATCCTGGGGACCGTCGAGCGATACCTCTACATGGTGCTAGATACCGCCGTGGAGGCGGAGAAGGAGGACAGGCCGGGCTATCTGCCCCTGTGGCTCAATCCGGAGCAGGTCAGGCTCCTGCCGGTCTCCGATGCTCATCTGGAGATGGCGGGGGAGATGGCTGACAAGTTGGAGAGCAAGGGAATCAGGGTCGGTGTCGATGATAGGAGCGAGACGGTTTCAAAGAAGGTTCGAGAGGCCAAGCAGGACTGGGTTGGATACGTCATTGTCATAGGAGAGAGGGAGGCGAAGGCGCCGACCCTTAAGGTCTATGTCAGGGAGGCCGACGAGGACAGGGAGATGACCCTGGAAGGACTGATCGAAGAGATCACGGAGAAGACCGCATCCATGCCCTTCCGATCCCTGTACTTCCCGCGGGGCCTAAGCAAGAGGCCCGAGTTCTGAACCGCCACGGCGCGGTACACTCCTCAATCCAAAAAAAGGGGGGAGGAGTAATCGCGAATAAATGTGGAGGGGTTATTGCGATTCTCCTTGTCCGATCCTGTCGATCTGCGTCCTGATGTACTCCCTGACAGCGTTTCTTATGGCATCCTCTAGGGAAACCGAGTCTCCCTGTCGAACCAATTGCTCCAATTCGACAACCTTTCCCTTCGGAAGTTCGACGGTCATCCTTTCCACATGCCTCGGAGGAAACCTCACCGCCAGCAGACCGTCAATGGCAGCTCTGATGGCATCGGAGATATTGTCGTATTCGCCTTTGTGTACCAGTGTCTGCAGTCGTTCAAGGGCTCGAATGGGCAACCTTACAGTGACTCTCTCCGTCTCCGATGCCATGCTGGTATCACTTGCGTCCGACGTTGTGTGTGTTATTGTCTGACAGATGTCGGATAGGCCCCCGAGTACTTAAGAGTATCGCCCGAGGCATTCCAAATGACCCGTAGAACGTGAGCATGCCGGACGATGGGAAGATAGCATCTGGGAACGCTTACGCCCTTTTCGTCGAGATGATGGTGAGGCTCAAGAATCAAAACCGGGCGACGGGCGGAACGGTTGTGCCCTTGTCGATCGGGTATCGTAGCGCAAAGCCTCTCCGAAACCTGAGGGGGCTCATCGAGAATTCAGAGGATGGATGGGAGTTTTTCGATCGTACCCCTGATTCTCCCTTCGGCGACAACATCAAGACGAGGAATGCGACAGTTTTCTCCCGGCGTGACGAAGGGCGAGCGAACGAGACCGCGACGGCTTCAGCGCTCATTTCGCCCTGCGAGATGCACGGTAGTCCTCCCCGCTTTATCCGAGATTCGTCAAGAACCCAAGGGCTACTGCGATTGGTGTCCATAACGAGCAGAAGGCTGCCTGGAGTTTGTGCTGGCTAAGAGACCTTTCAACGACCCAGAAAGGAATGAATATTAGGAAGCCCCAGATGCTCACCAAAAGGATCGAAGCTGGCATGAACAAATACAAGTTGAGCAGTAGAGGGTTCTGCCAGAGGAACTCAAATGCATACATCACGACTATCATGACAATAAGAATCCTTCTCTCGCTCCACATCCTGCGAAATATGAAGTACCAGAAGATCAAGACGATTACCAGATATTGAATGAATACATAAGGCATGAGAGAGACCCATTCCGAAAATCTAGAGTGCCACACTGTGGCGTATTCCACGATGGGCCACAGGGTGAAGGAAAGAACGATGTAGAGGATACCTTTCTGCAGTCTCATTTGGCTAGTGTTTTTCATTGATTCCCACGGGTAGCTGTTTCCAGAACAGTGCCACTGAATGGATACTCAAGCATGATTATTTCCTTGAGGGCCGAAGAAAGGCCTCGACTTGGGCGGAGTTTTCCCTCAAACTCTTGGGAGCTTCCGACTTGATGGGTTCTCGGTGACCAACGGTAGGGGCTACGAACTCGCCGCCCGGCTCTGTCCAAACATCCATGATGCGAGATGAACAGATATCAAGCAAGCCAACAGCTTTTATTGACCATAACCCGCCCAAGGGGTTCTGCGCAGTCAAGGCCGGTGCCATGCCAGACACCATGCTAACAGACACGGACTCTTCATCCTTCCCGCTTAGGGCGGGAGTATCGTGGCCTTCCTGAACTCAACATAATCTCTAACACGTCATCCCGCGAGACCTCTCTTTCGAACGGCTATGGGGCCCAACCATTCGAGAAACATCTGGCTGCCGTTTACGAGGATTGACCGAAAGTCGTGCGAGTGTATCCAAGCAAAATCATAGTGCGCTAGCGGAGTAGGTCAGCAACCCCGTCGTGGCCTTTCTCCATCGCGAGGATTAGAGGTGTCTTCCCATCATCCGTCTTGGTGCTGGTATCGGCCCCATTGGCGAGGAGGAGCCCAACACCCTCAACGTGGAGATCAGGCACTCGATTCCGTCGCGGATTCGACGGTACTCCAGCTTGTTCAAGCTTTGAAGGAGGGCCGCAACCCTAATATGCCGGTTACACCATCCCCCACGCAGCCCAAAGGAGTCGAGTGTATATGGAAAGTGAACCCGCTCCCCCATCCGTTGCCCCTGCACCTCCGAAGCGTAGGCCCCTCGGGGTCACTATCCTAGCCATTCTGGCGATTATCGGCGCCATCCTGGCCCTCGTCGCCGGACCAGTCTTGTTGCTGGGCGCCCCCCTCCTCGCTGAGCTGGACCCGTCCCTAGAGCCCATGGTACCCTTACTCCAGGCCATTGGCGCGGTGACAACCGTGATGGGCGTCCTCCTCCTGGTAGGAGGCATAGGCCTTTTCAGGCTAGCGCCATGGGGCTGGTGGCTGGTCGTGATAGCGACCGTTGTTTCAGTCGTGTCGACCATGGCCCAAATGGCGGTCAATCCAGCGGGAGCGGTTGGGAACGTCGCAAATCTGGTCCTCCCTCTGATAATCCTCATCTACCTCTTTGTGGTCAGAGGGCACTTCGGCATCGGCGTCCCTGCCGCGCCGCCGGCGTGAGCGATTCTCTGGGGTGCGCAGGCGAGATTCTCTCACAGCCTAGCGGCGACTCTCCTTAGCTCTGTGTGAGCGCCCGACGGGACGGGCCTTCCGTGACCCACGATGAGCGCCTCGAACTCGTACTCGGCCACTTTCTTGATGGAGTGCCTGTGCT
>JBHHZZ010000014.1:0-31414 GCA_046758325.1 Thermoplasmata archaeon
GCCCTTCCTTGTCAAGCCCTGAGGAAGGGCTCCAGGGCCCTCATCAACGCCTTGACCTTTTTCGCTGTGTCGCCTCGGATGAACTCCCGCCTCCTCTCCACGGGCTCCCCCTCCACAAGCTCGTGAACGATTGTGTATGAGCCCTTCAGGCCCACGCTGTCCTCCTTCAGCCCCAGATGCGCGGCGTTCCAAACCTTCACCCACCCACCTCTTGAGGCCTCCTCCACCCGATCGAAATCCGGGAATCGGGGAGCATTGGAGCCTACAACCACAGAGACGACCGCAGGCATCTCCGCGGACAGGACCTCGAAACTGGCCCCCAGAGCCCTCCTGGCTATGACCCTGTCTCCCTCCACCCTAACCTCGTCGACGAAGGTAATCTGAGGCAGATCGAGCCACTCCGCCAGTCCCGGGGGAACCTGTCCAGTGCTTGAGTCCGCCGATTCCTCACCGCATATCACCAGATCATATCTTCCCAATCTCTCGATGGCCTTGGCGAGGGTGAGAGAGGTGGGATATGTGTCTGCGCCCGCGAAGGCTCTGTCGCTCAGGAGGACTGCCGCATCCGCCCCCATGCCCAGGCAGAGCTCCAGGTACTCCTTGAACAGGGGCGGGCCCATGGAGACGAGAGTGACGGTCCCCCCATAGGTGTCCTTGAGCTCGAGGGCCACCTCCAAGGCGTTCTTGTCCGGCGGGTTCAGAACGTTCTCCGCCCGCGCCCTGTCCAGGGTCTTCGTCTCAGGGTCTAGGGTGACCTCCTCTGGCTTCGGTACGACCTTGATGCACACCACGATGTCCAGGCTCATGCCACCACCACCCCCCTCCCCTCAATCTCCTTAATGAGCCGAGGCAGCAGCTCGAAGATATCCCCGACGACGCACAGGTCGGCCTCCTCGAAGATCGGCGCCTTCCTGTCCTTGTTTATAGCGATGACGGTGCCCACGTCCCTCAGACCGGAGACGAAGTGGCTTGCTCCGCTGGCCCCCAGCACGATGGCTAGCTTGGACCTGAGGGAGATCCCCGTGGAGCCCACCTGTCTCTCCCGGGTCGCCACTCCTATATCCACCAGGGGTCGCGTCACCCCGATGGAGGCTTTGAGGAGGGAGGCCAACTCCTCCACCAGACTCAGGTCCCCTCCCGTTCCCATGCCCGCGACGATCACCCATTCCGCCGAGAATATCTCCTCCCCGGGCACCACCTTCCTCTCGAGGACGCTGCAGCGGATGTCCCCCGGGCCGAGATCCACGGGCACGCTCTCCACCCTGCCCTCCCTATGATCGTCTGGATCCAGGGGCTCGAAGATGCCCGGGCGAACGGTGGACATCTGGGGCCTGCCATACTCCGACTTGATGACGGCCAGTATGCTGCCACCGAAGCCTGGAACCGCGGCCAGGAGGAGGCCCCGCTCCCCCTCCACCTCCAGACGGGTTGCGTTGGCCGTCAAACCCGTGGAGAGCCTCACGGCGAGCCTCCCAGCCAGGTCCCTCCCGTTGTAGGTGGCCCCGAGGAGGAGGATGTTGGGCCTCCTGGCCTCAATCAGGCGCGTCATCACCTTCGCATGGGCGTCGGTGGTGTACCTGGCGAGAAGGGGATGGTCCGCCAGGAGGACCTCGTCGGCGCCGTAGCGGACGGCCTCTCGACTCAAGGCGTCGATCTCATGACCGAGGATGACGGCGGTGAGGGGCTCCTCCAGCTGGTCGGCGAGCTCCCTCCCCTTCCCCAGAAGTTCAAGGCCGACGGGAAGGAGACGTCCCTCCTCCTGCTCCAGGTAAACCCAAAGACCCCTGTAGGCACTGGTTGACGGGGTACGTTGCAGCCAATCACCTCCTGCCTCTCGGTGCCAGCAGTTCCATCACATCCACTACCCCTGGCCCCTCCATCCTCCTCCCGCTGTCCTCAAAGTTCTGGATGCAGTATGGGCACGAGGTGGCCAGCATGGAGACCCCCGCCTCCTTCGCTTGAAGGAACCTCTTGTCGGACAACCTCTCCCCGCCTTCCTCCCTCCACATGCCGCCTCCTCCACCTCCGCAGCAGAGGGCATTCAGCTTGTTCTCCTCCAGCTCTTCCAGCTGGAGACCCGGGACGGACTCCAGGAGCTTCCTGGGCGGCTCGAAGATCCCATTGTACCGGCCCAGGTAGCAGGGATCGTGATAGGCCACTCGGGCCTTCCTGACCCTCGGCAGCACCAGGGCCTCCGAATCCAGGAGCCTCTCCAGATACTCGGTGTAGTGTAGGACCTCGGCCTCCAAGCCGTAGCGGGGATAGAGGTTTCTGAACATGTCGAAACAGTGGGGCGAGATCGTCACGACGAGTTCAGCTCCCGTCTCCTCGAAGGTCCTGATGTTATCCTCTATGAGGCGCACCAGGTACCCCCTCTCGCCCGAGGCCCTGACGGAGTCCCCACAGCACTTCTCCCGGTCGCCCAGGATGCCGAAGTCCAGCCTCGCTTTGGAGAGGACCCTTGCCATCGTTTTCGCGATCCCTTGGAGCCTGGGGTCGTAGGAGACAGCACAGCCTACGTACAGCAGAACCTTCACTCCCTTGGCCGCATCTCGAACCTTCAGGCCCGCGGCCCACTTGGACCTCTCGGACCTGGGGCCATTCCAGGGGTTCCCCTCCTCAAGGGTGCTCCAAAGCAGCTTGTACATCTCTGGCGGCACTTCCCCGGTCTTGAAGGCCAGGGCCCTGAGGCCCATGATCGCCTCCACTATGTGGACCCCTCTGGGGCATCGGACCTCGCAGAGGCCGCAGGCGCTGCAGAGCCAGATATCCTCAAGACCGTCGAGGCCCAGCTGCGCCCTCCTCAGTATCCTCCTGGCAGAGAAGGGGCGGCCCAGGTGTTGGAGGAGAGGGCACGTGGCGGTACAGGTGCCGCACTGGTAGCAGGGACTCATCGCCCCCGAGGTTAGCTCGTCAACCCTCTCCCAGAGTTCGTCGTCCAGCTCCACTACGGCCTCGACCGTCAAATCCCTCCCTCTGTCGCTTCTCCGGCGGATCGAGGCCCGACCGCCTTGAGCTCCGCTATGAACTCATGCATCTCCTTCATCTTTGACGCGAACAACTTCCCCTCAGCAGCCGTGAACCAGGCCAGCTCCAGCCTCTTGGGATCGTACCCCCGGGCCTCCAGCTTCTTCCTCCAGCGGGGCACCCGCTTGGCCGTCTCGTAGTTGGCGGTGAGGTAGTGGCAGTCCCCGGGGTGACAGCCGCTGATGAGAACGGCCCCGGCACCTCTCTCGAAGGCTCTCAGGACGAACTTCTCCGATACCCGACCGGAACACATGGTCCTGATGATCCTCGAGGAAGGAGGATACTGGAACTTCGCGATGCCGGCCTGGTCCGCGCCTGCGTAGGAGCACCAGTTGCAGGCGAAGACCACCACCTTCTCCTCCGGGTCCTCTTCCACCGCCGCGTCGATCTGGGCGATAATCTGCTCGTCCGTGAAGCCCGGCATGGTGATGGCATCCACCGGGCAGGCGGCAGCGCAGGTCCCGCAGCCCGTACAGGCCGCCTCGATGACGATGGCAGGCTTCTTCACCTCGGCGATGATGGCGCTGTACGGACACACCTTGGCGCACAAGGTGCACCCAGTGCATATCTCAGAGTCCACGATGGCGGTCAGCGGCTCCTGCTCCACCTCGTCCCTGGACAGCAGGACGGACGCCTTGGCCGCGGCACCGAGACCCTGGGAGATGGCCTCTCCCACATCCTTCGGTCCCTGACATGCGCCCGCCAGGTACACGCCTTGGACAGCGGCCTCCACCGGGCCCAGCTTCGGATGACTCTCCAGGAGGAAGCCGTCCTCCCCAACAGCCAGCTTCAACTGCTCTTCCACCGCTCCTTTCTCCAAGGCTTCCAGGCCCACCGCGAGGACCAGGAGGTCCGTAGGTATCGCAACCCTCTCACCAGACAACTGGTCGTGGAGGATGAGTCGACCAGCCTCCCACTCGACCAGCTCCTCCGAAGGAGACTCCTCCGATATTCTGAAGAACTGGACGCCCCTCCTGCACGCCTCCTCGTACAGCTCCTCCGCATGCCTTCCGTAGGTCCTGATATCCTTCGTGACAATCCTCACCCTCTTCCCCATCTTCCGCAGCTGAAGGGCCTGTTGGATCATGGACTGGCAGCAGTAACGGGAGCATCCCCTCGTGCCCTGTCGGGAGCCCACGCAGCCCAGGAAGGTGACCCTCTCCGCCCCGACCTCCGGCATCATGCCCTCCAGCTGGAGGTTGGTGATGACCCTCGGGTCCTGGCCGTACCCCAGGGCATTGGGGACATGAGGTCGGGACCCTGTAGCCATCAGTATCGCGCCTACGTCGAGCCGTTCTCCGTTGCTCAGGGTCACGTGGAAATTCCCCACGTAGCCGCTGACCATCTGGACGTCTGTCCCGAGGTGTATCCTCGCCCTCGCTCGCGCCAACTCCTCCTCCTTCTCCTTCAAGAGGGACTTCGCGGATACGTTGACTCCTGAGAGGTGGCTGAGCCTCCTCACCAGGCCACCGAGGTGCAGCTCCCTCTCCACCAGATGGGTCTCAAACCCCTGGCGGGCCAGGGCTGCGGCGGCGCTCATGCCCGCCACCCCGCCTCCCACCACGAGGGCTTTCTGGACGACCTTCTGCGTCACCTTGGTCAGAGGCTGCAATCGCTTGGCCTTCTCCACCGCCATCTTCACCAGGTCCTTCGCCTTCTCCGTGGCGGCCTCCCGATCGTGCTTGTGCACCCAGGAATCCTGGTTCCTGATGTTAGCCATCTCCAGGAGGTAGGGGTTCAGTCCGGCCCGCGTACATACCCTCTGGAAGGTCGGACCATGGGTCTTCGGCGAGCAGGCGGCCACCACCGCCCTGGTCAACCGCTTCTCCCGAATGATATCGGAGATGTAGCCCTGCGTCTTAGCCGAACAGGCAAACATGAGCTCCTCGGAGTGAGCCACCCCGTCCAGGCCGCTCGCGTGGTCCACCACATCCGGAACCTCCACCGTCCCGGCGATGTTGGAGCCACAGTCGCAGATGAAGACCCCCACCTTCGCCGGACCAGAGGTGTCGATGGGCTCCACCTCCTCCGGAAGGGGCCAAGACCTTTCCTCCACGTGAGCCATGGCCCTGGCCGCGGCGCCACTGGCCTCCGCCACACTGTCCGGGATGTCCTTGGGACCTGAGGCGCACCCACAGACGTAGATGCCCTCCCGCGTCGTTCTCTGCAGACCCCCCCGGGATTCCACCGTCTTCACGAAGCCGTCCTCGTCCAGGTCCACGTCGAGCACCTCGGACAGCCTCTCCAGGCCCCTGGATGGCAGAAGGGCCGGGGCCAGAACGACCATGTCGAAGTCCTCCTCCTTCACCGTGCCGGCCAGGGTGTCCTCGTATCGCACCCTCACCTTCGCTCCGTTGCCTTCGATCCTGGCCGGCCGCCCGCGGAGGAACCTCACACCCTCCTCCCGAGCCCGCTGGTAGAAGTCGTCGAACCCCTTTCCGTAGGCCCTGATGTCCATGTAGAGGACGGTGACGTCCTCAACCCCATGGTCCTTCGCCTGCACCGCCTCCTTTATCGAGTACATGCAGCAGACGCGGGAGCAGTAGTGGCAGAACCTCTGGTCCCGGGAGCCCACACAGAGGACGAAGAGGAGGCGGTGGGGATGGTCTCCGTTGGTGGGCTTGACCACCTCCCCCGCCGTCGGCCCAGCGGCGTTCAGGAACCTCTCGAACTCCAGGGAGGTGAGGATGTCAGGGTGGCCTCCATAGCCATACTCCGGAATGTGACGAGGATCGAACAGGTCGAAGCCGGTGGCGACGAGGATGGCGGCCGCCCTCCTGACGTGTCTGCCGACAGGCTTCATGGTGAAGTCGATGCACCTCGGCAGACAGGCCTCGACACACCGGTCACACGGCAGGTAGTTCGGCGGGTCGTTCAGGCAGGCCTCGATGTCCACCACGTAGGCTCCAGGTTCCGCCTGCTCGAAGGGGGTGTAGATGGCCTTCCGGGCTCCCACACCGACATCGAACTCGTTGGGCAACACCTGGGGACACACAGGAACGCAGTCGTCACACCGGGTGCACTCGTCCGTCACGTAGCGGGCCCTCTGCTCTATGGTGACGGTGAAGTTCCCCTCCTCGCCCTGGACGTCTACCACCTCCGCCAGGGTGAGGACCTCGATGTTCTGGTTCTGGATGACCTCGCTTATCTTGGGGGCCTCGATGCAGATGGAGCAGTCCAAGGTGGGGAAGTTCTTGTCCAGGGCCGCCATCTTGCCGCCGATGCTCGGCTCCTTCTCCACCAGGACAACCCTGCAGCCAGCCTCAGCCAGGTCCAGGGAGGCCTGGATGCCCGCGATGCCTCCGCCGATGACAACCACCGTGTTCACCATCAGCCTCTCCCCTCCCGGGCCAGCTCCCTCCCTTTGTTGAAGGCCGCCTCGTTGAGCTCCTCCGTACCCTTGGGGATGCTGTCGAGGATCGCCCTACTGGCGGCCTCCGGGGACACCACCCCCGTCAGCTCCACGAGAGCGCCGATCATCACGATGTTGGCCACCACCTTCTTCCCTAGGGAGGAGGCCGTATGGAGGGCCGGGATGAAGGTCGTGTCCTGGCTCCATCCCTTGCCCGGGTGCACCAGGTCCGCCTCGAAGAGGGCCCGACCGTCGGGTCTCATCGTGTCGCGGTACCGCTCGTAGCCGTCCTGAGAGAGGGCCACGAAGATATCTGGCCTTTCCACCAGTGGGTACCCGATCTCCTCATCGCTCAACACCAGGTCCGCCTTGGACCATCCCCCCACCTTCTCAGGCCCGTAGTCCTCCGTCAGCACGGACTCCAGCTTGTCGTAGAGGACGGCCGCCCTTCCGAGGATGCGGCCCATGGTGATGATGCCCTGTCCGCCGAAGCCCGCCATGCGAATCTCGGTCCTCATTCGAACCCCCTCAGCACCTGCTGGAGGAGCCTCTCCTTGCCCTGGAGGTAGGAGGGCCTCTCTTCGTCCACGAAATTGCCCACGATGATCGGGTCCTCCCTGCGCATGGTTATCTCCAGCTCCGGGAGGGCGGCATCGTGGTCCACCACCGACCTCTCCCGGAAGTGCATCATCTCGTCCAGGGCATCCGCAAACCTGTTCTTCCGGCCGAACCCGACGGGACAGGGGGAGATTATCTCGATGAAGGCGAGGCCGTCCACCTCGAAGGCCCTCTCTATTGCCCTCCTGAGCTGGCGGACGTGAAGGCTGGTCCAGCGGGCCACGAAGGGGGCTCCGCATCCAGCGACCAAGAGGGGGAGGTTGAAGGCCACTTCAAAGTTCCCGTAAGGGGTGGTGGTTGTTCTGGCGCCCTGGGGCGTCGTGGCCCCGAACTGCCCACCGGTCATCCCGTAGTTGAAGTTGTTGACACATAGGACGTTGAGGTCGAGGTTGCGGCGGGCTGCGTGGATGAGGTGGTTCCCGCCGATGGTGACCAGGTCTCCGTCTCCGGAGAAGACGGTCACCTCCAGCTCGGGCCTGGCCAGCTTCAGACCCGTGGCGAAGGGTATGGGCCTCCCATGGGTGGTGTGATACGAGTCCACGTTGACGTAGCCTGCCGTCCTCCCGCTGCACCCGATGCCCGAGACGCACACATGCTTGTCCATGGGCGTGCTGGAGGCCGCCATGCCCTCGACGTAGCACCTCAGGGCATTGCCCAAGCCGCACCCGGGACACCAGATGTGGGGCAACCTCTTCGACCTGAGCACCGCGTCCTCAGGGTGCTCCTCCGTCACAATCGCTGCCTTCAGGATACCACCTTCTTCAGAGTCATCAATATCTCGCTAGGGTGGAAGATGCGACCTCCCGGGAGGCCCAGGTGTTGGACCGGGCATTGAGAGTGTTCCCGGACGGGATGGAGGATCTGCCCCAGGTTGGCCTCAATCACCAGGAGGGAGTCGACCTCCTCGGAAACCCTCCTGACCACGTCCGTCGGGAAGGGCCACGGAGTGATCAGCCTCAGAATGCCCGCCTTGATTCCCTCCTCCCTGGCCGCCTTGACGGCCTCCCACGCAGGACCCACGGTGGAGCCGTAGACCACCAGGCCCACGTCAGCGTCGGCCAGCAGCTTCTCCTCACACTCTATGATGGCCGCCTCACCCTCCCTGATCTTCCTCACAATCCTCGATAGCAGGGCCTCCTGGCCCTTCGCAGTCGTCTCCGGGTAGCCGAAATCGTTGTGGGTAAGCCCAGTCATGTGGACGCTATAGCCATCCCCGGCGAGGGCCATGGGGGGGACCAGGTAGGAGGAGTCGTAGGGCTTGTACTCCTCCGGCGGGACATCGGGGATGGGCCTGTAGAGGACCTCGATATCCTCCTCCGGGGGGATGACGAGCTTGGCGGTCATCTGGCCTATCACCTGGTCCGCCATCACGAGTACTGGCGTCCGGAGCCTCTCCGCCGTGTTGAAGGCCTTGATGGTGAAGTCGAACATCTCCTGAACCGTGCTCGGTGCGTAGGCTACACTCTCGTAGTCTCCGTGGGAACCCCATCGGGCCTGCATCATGTCGCCCTGGGAGGTGAGGGTCGGCAGACCGGTACTGGGCCCGCCCCTCTGGATGTCTACGACCACGCAAGGGATTTCCATCATGGCCGCCAGACCGATGTGCTCCATCATGAGGGAGAAGCCGGGGCCCGAGGTGGCCGTCATTGCCTTCGCGCCGGCACAGGAGGCGCCGATGACGGCTGCCAGGCTACCCATCTCGTCCTCCATCTGAATGTACTCACCGCCAACGAGGGGCATCCGCCAGGACATCCTCTCGGCGATCTCCGAGGAGGGGGTTATGGGATAGCCGGCGTAGAACCTGCAGCCGGCGGCAATGGCCCCCTCCACCACGGCCTCGTCGCCCTTGACGAAGTGCTCTCCTGTCATGACGGGTCTCTGGTCATACACCTGCATCCACCTCCACAGTGAATATGGCGAACTCCGGACAGACCTCCCGGCACATGCCGCAGTTCACGCACGCCTCCTCCATCCCTTCCCTCACCTTGGGGTAGCGGTAGCCCCTCTCGTTGGCCTCCTCGCTTCTCTCCAGGACATCCAGGGGACAGAACTCCCAGCAGAAGCCGCACTCCTTGCACCTGCCTGGTATGATGTAGACCCTACCCCTTGGCCTGGGGAACTGGGCCTGGTCGACGGGGCTGCGCAGGCTCTCCAGATACAGCTCTCCGGGAGGGGGCTGAGGCCTCATGGGCTTGGGGAAGAACTCGAGGACCGTGGGCATCGCCTCCTCAGCCTCGGGACGAGCCACCTCTACAGGGCGGCGCGCCTCCAGATGCTGCTCCAGCTCCCTGATATCTACGTCACCAAAGAGGGACCTGACGTCTTCGGCGATGGACTTCAAGAACTCCTCCTTGATGTCCAGGTATTCGTAGACGTACCTGAAGCGCCCCTTGTAGGTCTCCTTACTCCTCCCTATGACCCCTCGCGCGTAGAGGCGGTCGAGGACGGTGCTGATGGTGGCATACGTGACCTTCGTCCCCTGTTCGCTCGCCAGATCAGCGACCCGTCTAGCGGGAGCGCTGCCCAGGATCCTCAAAGCCCCCAGTACTCGGGTCTCCAGAGGGCCTAGCCTCAGGGCCATCGACCTCGGACGATTGTAAGAGTACACTCATCCCTAAAGGTGGGGTGCAACTATGCTGCTACTATTTGAAGGCTCAATCCAGCAGGTCCGACAGCACCTTCTTCAGGGCGATCCTCAGGTGCCTGCTGAAGGTACTCCTGTCGATGCCCATGCTCCTGGAAATCTCCTTGGCGGACCTCTTCCGATAGAGGTCGAAGTATCCCTCCTGGAGGGCCCTCTCCAGCACCTCTTCCTGCCTCTCCGTCAATCCAAAGGCCCTCAGGTCTCGCTTCGTGGAGAGACCAGGCACCCCTCGGCTGGTGATCTTCGAGAGTTCGAAGTCTTTGTAGCTGGCCTTGACGTAGTTCACCAGGTCCCTGGCCTCGTCCAGGTCCTTGACGGCGACGGAGACGGTCTCCAGCCCCTTCGATGCTCTCACCTTCAGGGGAATCCATCCTCGGGAGGCCAAGAGGCTTCGTATGCACTGAACACCGATGACGCCCTGGCAGACCAACCTATCGGAGGCCTCCTCCATGACCTGGACCTGGCAGATGCCATCGGTCGACAGAATCGCCTCCCCGAACTCACCAGCCCGGGGGCCCCGAACCTCGAAGACCTCCAGGAACTCCTCCCCCGAGAGCCGGGCCATCTCCAGGTACTCGACCTCCACATCCTTGAAGACCTCGGTGAGGCTCACCAGGGGACAGAGGTCAGACCTTATCCTGAACTCCACCAGGAGAGAGGCCACGCCTGAAAGGAGGGTGTATGTCTATAAATAGGTAATCCGTCTCAACGCCCTTGTTTCTCAGAAGAGGGGGACCAAGTGACGTGGCGACCGAGTCCTTCCAAGCTCCTTCACATGCCATCCACCCTTATGCTCCTGGGCCTGGGCATCGGGTTGACCCTAGGTTTCACCTTTGAGGGCATGGGACTGGCGGCGATGGTGGCCCTGGCCAGTCTAATGACCTTCTCCCTGGTGGACATCAGACTCGGCGGGTTCGGAGAAGCCCTTAGGTTCACGCCCATCGCCCTGGTCCTTAACTTCCTCCTCCACCCTGCCCTCCTCCTGCTGGCCGGCATACTCACCCCGGATATCCTCTGGCAGGGATGGGTGATCATGGCCGCCGTTCCCCCCGCCATATCCATCGTGCCTTTCACCTCGATGCTGCGAGGCGACCTGAAGGTGTCCGTGGCCTCCACCGGCCTCCTCTACATCCTGTCCCTGGGCCTCACACCGCTCATCGCCCTGCTCCTGCTGGGGGTCGAGGTGAGCCCCTGGGCCCTGATATCCGCCGTCCTGGTCCTCATCCTCCTGCCCCTCCTCCTCTCCAGGGCAGTAGCGAGCAGGGCGGTCAGGCCAGACCGGGTGAAGGTTCTGAGAAACCTCTCGTTTGCAGCCCTCACCTTCCTCGTCGGTGCCGCCAACCAGAGGGTCATCTTGGAGGACCCCTTCCTGGCCCTCTATGCCCTAGGGGGGTCCGCAGGTGTGGTGATCGCCTCCTTTGGCCTCTCCTGGGTCCTTCTCCTGAGGGTCGACCTGGGCAAACGGATATCCCTCGTCCTCTTCTCGGGCTACAAGAACTCCGGGCTAGCGGCCACTGTCGCCCTGGCCCTGCTGGGACCCTCAGCCGTCGTGGCCCCCACTATGATGATCCTCTTCCAGATCTTCTGGATCGCTCTGCTTGCCAGGCTTCGTCGGCCAGCGGGCGGCTAGGTGATCACCTCGAGACTGGCCAGGACGGGCAGGTGATCGGATGCCCTGCCTGTTGCCTCCGTCATGACCCTCTCCGCCTGCAACACCCTCAACCCCGGGGAGACGAAGATGTAGTCGATTCTCTCGAAGGGCTCCAGGGCGGAGTAGGTGAAGCCCTCGGGGTCATCCCGCTCAAAGCCGGCCTCCACCCATACGTCCCCGTAGAAGGTGGAAACCCTCTCGTAGACCGTGTCGGCTGGTCCCGAGTATCGAGGGCAGCGTCCCCCGGGACAGGAGTTGAAGTCCCCCGCCAGGATTCGGTGTCCCCTCACCTGGGATGCCTCCTCAAGAATCTCCTCGACCTGTACGCCCCGGTCCTCCGTCTCCAGGCCCAGATGAACGACGAAGATCCAGACATCTGCCCCCTCCACCTGAATTCTGGCCCGAAGCAGGGACCTCTTGTCCTCGGTGCTGCTGAGCACGAAGTAGGTGGCCTCTAGGATGACGTATCGTGAGAGCAAGGCAATGCCAAAGCTCTGCTCCCTCGTGGGGGGGCCGTAGAAGGAATGGTAACCGAGCCTCATGGCCAGGTAGTTTACCAGGTCGAGGTTGGCGCTGGTGAACCTCACGGTGTCGCTCTCCTGGAGGGCCACGATGTCGGCGTCGGCGGTCTGGAGGACCTCCACGAACACCTCCGGATCCACCACTCCGTCGTTGTTGAAGCCCTGATGGACGTTGTACGTGAGGACGCTGAGAGTGGGTCCAGGGCTCGGCTCCCGGAGCGTCGGGGCGGATCCCAGGGAGATGGCTGCCAGGAGTAGAGGCAGGGTCAGGAGGGCGACGAGGAGGCCTCGGGGCAAGGGTGGTATCCTAGGCCGAACCTGGAAACCTCTGGAGGTGATGACGACCGGGAGGAGCACCAGCAGGAAGGCGGCCAGCATGAGGAAGGTCTCCTTGCCTTCCCAGAGAGGCCTCAGGGGAACGTAGGCATAGGTAAGGGTGAAGGCGAATGTGAAGAGGAGGAGTAGGAAGAGGAGGGAGGCGTATAGGAGGGCGGCCGCAGTGCGCCTTGCACCCCCGGCGTGGAGGGCGGAGAGGATGCGGAAGAGGTTGAGAACCATGGCGACCTGGGCGAAGAGCAGGAGGATTGGCAGCAGGACGGAATGCATGATGCTGTAGTCGAGGAGGGCGAGGAAGGCCACCGCGTTGACGCTCCAGAGAGGCCATGGCCTGTCGAGGGGCGACAGGGGCTTGACGGTTGAGGCGGCGGGGACCAGGAGGCCCAGGATGGTGGCAAAGGCCGCCGCTGCAAGGGGAAGGGAGTTCCACCGGGCCACGATATGGGCGTTGGCGAGGATGGCGTATTCCAGGAACAGCCAAGCTCCCAGGCCGAGGCCCAACAGGGCGGTCTTCCGTCGAGGTACCTTCTCGTCCCCTTCAATCTGGGCCGAGGGCCGGCTGACGACGGAGAGGTACACCACGAAGGCCGCTGCGGGGAGGGTGAGGTAGAGTCCAGAAAGGCCTGTGCTTGGGTCCCTGGAGGCGCCAAGAAGGCTTATGGCGCTGTCAAGGGCAAAGGCTAGGACGAGGCCGAGGGCCACGGGCAGCCATCCACCTTTCGTTGAGACCTGCCTGGAGGCCTGCAGCATCGCAGGGAACAGGACGAGAAAGGAGGCAGTGGCCAGCCCTGAGAGGGGGAGGTACAGTGCTGTTCCCCAGGCGATGTTCATGGCCAGGCGGAACGCCGCCAGTAAGACGGCGGCGACCACCATCACAATCGGCAACTGCCTTCGCAGCTGTGGCAACAGATACACGGCAGGTGCGAAGAGCAACAGGGTGTAGAGGACGGATGCGTTGATGGAGAGGGCGACGAGGTTGTTGTAGTACACGCTTGAGAAGAAGGCCCTCAGGGACTGTATGAAGAGGAGGGCGGCGAGGAGCGAAAGGAGGAGATGTCGGTTCGCCACCAGTTCTGCACGGCCTGCCACTCGGAGCCGATGGGTCCGCCACTAAAAGGCTTTTTGCTGACTCCCCCTCGGCCCTACCCAGGAGGCTTCTTCCTTCGAAGGTTCAATCACCCCCGAGGCCATCAAAGGCTTGCGAAGCGTCTCATCCACGCCCCGTATCGAATACGTGGGGGCCCTCAAAGCTGGCGGCCTCCGCCTCCGCCTAGCCGCCGAAGAGTTCCCAAGGATTGGCTCCTGGCTGATGGGGCTGATTGCCTGTCCTGAAAGCGATTCCTCCTTCCATGAGGGATAGGCCCCTATATTGATGTACTCCTACCGCTTCTCGCAGACAATGGTCCAAAAGATTCTCGAGGGGGTTCCGGGGCTCAGCTTTGCCAAGGGGGAGAGATTCAGCTCCATAGGCGCCCTCAAGGCCGTAGCCACCTTCCTGGGTGCTGACGTCAGTTATTCCTGGTTGATGGGCATCAGCGGCGCCGCCTTCCGGATTTGCTGGTCGGACAACTGGAGCATGGAGATGACCTACTCGGCCCCCGAGGATGTGGTTGCCAACGGTGGAAAGTGGCTCGGTCTTCGCTGTACAAGCCTCCTCAATCCCTCGCCTGAGGACGCGTGGGAGAGGATAAGGGACAGCATCGACTCCTCCATTCCCGTTCTCAGCTGTGGACTGGCCGGGGCCCCGGAGTTCTGTCTAATCTACGGCTATGCAGAGGAGCCCCGGAGGCTCTTCGTGAGGAGTTACTTCTTGGAGGAGGGCGAGGGCGAGATCCCGTTCCAGCCGTGGATGGGCTGGAACTACTCAGGCTATGGGAGGATGCCACTGGTGCTCCTGGACAGGAGGGAGAGGGAGGTAGAGACCATGGCGGAGGAGTCCCTGCAAAGGGCCCTGCAGTTCTCCAAGGGCGAGGGGCCCCTAGCCGCGGATGCCGAGAATCGCGGGCTTCACTTCGGCATCCAAGCCTACGATGCTTGGATTGAGGCCCTGAAGGAGGTGGAAGGCGACCTGGAAGCCATGGCCTTCAACATGGCCCTCAACCTCAACGCCCTCTTGGACGCTCGTCGGACGGCCGGCGAGTATCTGCAGATCCTGGCAGCCATGAAGGAGGAGTGGAGAAAATCCCTCATGAGGGCTTCTGACCACTATCGGCACCAGGTCTCCGTTCTGGGCGAGGCTCGGAGGGTCCTCTACTTCCCCCTCGAGATCCCAGAGAAGGCGGCTTCCAAGGCGGCCGCGAGACTGGCCGACGTCCGACCGAGGAAGGACTACTCCATATTCCTGCGGGCCGCGAGGGATGAGGAGTTGCTCTCTCTGGAGTGGATCGCGAAGGCCCTGGAGGAACGATAAGTCATCCGTCTGGCCCTGGCGACCGACCAAAAGCGTATATATCGGTACCGTTATATGTACCGATAGGTGTCTACTATGAGAGGGTACACGATGCGATGCGACCGCCCTCCCTGTTTCTGCGTACCCGGGTACCGTCCCGGGTGGGGTCCAAGGACGAAGGAGGAGGTCGCCCAGGAGCTGGAGGACTATAAGGAGCATCTAGAGCTGGAGATCCGAGAGCTGGAAAGGAAGATCAAAAGCCTGGGAGAGAAGGCATCCGAGTAGATGTCATCCCCGCGATGGTGCTTCTGCGGCCCCTTCCGCATAAGCCTCATACCCAGGGGTCTCCTCAAGCCGGTCATCCTTTCCCTCCTTTCTGAGAAGTCGATGCACGGCTTCGAAATCATGGAGGAGATATCCGCCAGGACGGGGGGAATGTGGATGCCCGGTCCAGGGGCCGTATACCCGGCCCTCCTCTGGCTGGAGGAGCACGGATATGTCGAGGTCGAGGAAGAGGGGGAGAGGGCCAAGAAGCCCTATACGATCACTGAGAACGGACAGAAGGCCATAGAGAATATCGACGCCTTGCTGGAAGACTGGGCGGCCTCTATGGACCGTCTGGAGGCTATCTGGCGACGTCCAGGAAGCGGGCAGGCCGACTAGAATCCGCCGGCTTCCACGATCTCCGACCGGATGCCTGGGAAGGATCTGAGGTAGTCCAGCCTCTCCCTGCGAAGGGTCTCCACCATCGCCTGAATGTCCTCGTCGGAGTAGAACTTGGCCGGATCGAACTTCGACATGTCCACCCCCTCCACCTCCTTGGGCACCTGCAGGCTCCAGTAACGGTCGCGCACCCACTCGACGGTCCCCCGGGCGATCCCCCGGAAGATGGATGCCATCTCCGGAATCTCTACCCTGAGGACTTTCCGCTTGACAATCCGCTTACCGTCCTTCCCGACGCTCGCTGTCTCGCCCACTCCCCCGGTGTTGAGGATGTACGCTTGCACACCACCCTCGTTGGCCTTGAGGAACTCATAGAATCTGTTTCCCTCCTCGGCCTTGTTCCCTATGATGAAGGGGTTCGTCCCCACCTCTCGGACCGACATGCCGGCTCTGCTGGGATCGCCGCCGGAGGACTCAACAGACTCTCCTAGCATGAACGCTGCGGCGGCCTGCTCCAGCGTGAGTTTGGCGGCGATAGGCATGACGGTGTTGCGGCGGGTGATGAAGGCAACGATGGCGCCATCGAGTTCCGTCGCCGGTGGGATGTTGATGGGTCCCATGAACTCCCCGAAGGCCGTCCTCTGCATTATGCCCCGGCCGTTGCCCGTCAGCGTCAGGTCGTCGAAGGGCACCTTGCCCTCGTAGTCCACCATTACGTTCTCGAACACGGCGTCCTCCTGGGTGACCGCACGATATATGAGGGGCTGGGTGTCCGGTCCCAGGCCCTCGGTCTTGAGGAAGAAGCCCCGCTCGGTGCCAAGGGCGGACCAGTCCTTCTTGAGGATTACGATGTCGTCCTGGGCTATCTCGATGCCCTCTTCCTCTCCCGATAGACCGTGGGTGTGGCAGGTGTGGGTGGTCTTCCCGGTGGCGGTGAGGCCGAAGATGAACGCGCTGTACCTCCGCATTCGGCCGCCAGGCTCTCGAGCCCTCAGTATCTTCGAGCCTGCGTGGACCCCCAGCATGCCCCTCTGCTTGGCGTGCCACATGGCCATCCTGAGGAAGCCCTTCTTGATCTCGCCGTAGTAGTCGGATCCCAGGACGTAGGTCACTCCTATCTCGGGAAACACCAGAATCTGTCGGTCCTTCTCCTGCCACTCAGGCAGGTCCAGCAAGTGGAAGCGAGGTTCGAGATCCTCCGGTACGGGGTCGAAGAGGGCTAGGTTGAAGAAGTGAGCCAGGCGGATCACCTCCGGCCTGTGGGTGGAGAGGTAGAGCGTGCATATGGGTGAGAAGTCGGGGTTCTGCCCCATTCTCCTCACGGACTTCACCAAGGGAGCCTTCTTCACGTAGGCTTCCACCAGACGTATTGTTTCCGGAACCGCTTCGAGGATCTCCTTCTGGCGGGGGTTCAGGTTGTCCTGCAGAACGCTCTCGCCACCGAGGTAGACCGTCAACCCCGCACTCCTGTTCTTGACCACGGATGCGAAGTTGTAGTTCCCGAACTCCGTCCTGGTGCCAAACCGTTCCGCCCACTCCTTGACCTCTTCCATGCCGGGCGACTTGACGTTTGGCTTGCCCTCGAGGCCCTTCATTGTTGAGGTCACCGAGGAGAGTGTCTCTTCGTAGGCTCCCATGACCCGTTGTATGTGGACGCTTTACTTAAGTATTTTAGACATATATTATCACGACATCCTGGCCATGCTCGACAGTTGCCGAAATGTCCTCGAGGTTTCGAGCGTATTGAGCTACGGGTGCCGACCGCGGTCGGAGACGCGGGAGTGGGGAGAGCGCCATCCACAACCGGGGTCGAGTTGTCGATCCTTCAGGAAAAATCTTTCTGTACGCCTTAAAAGGGCGTATGGGATGGATTACATGCCATGAAGACACGTATGGAGCCTGAGAAGATCGGCAAGGGTAGACCTGACTCCAGAGGCGACATCAAGGTGATAGACCTCAGTCAGACCCCATCCAGGGTGGATAACCTGACCGCCCTCCACAAGACGATATTGGATTCCCTGCGCCGAGCCGCAGCTGGGATCCTGTCGAGGGATGAGCTGCTCGAGAGGACCAGAGGTCACTCCTTCTCCGACGTGGAGAGGGCTCTGCGGGACCTCTCCCTTCGGGGGCTGGTCAAGGTCCTGTGGCGCACTCCCTTTCGATTCGTCGCCTACCTGACGGAGAAGGGCGAGAAGGGAGACCTTTCTCCCCTGCCGACCTCCCTGGGCCTACCCGCCTGAACAGAGGATGACCCCCCAACATGGATACCCCAGTCCGGGGCCCAGACCTGCCTGGCAGGAGGGGCTCCGGGCCAAGGTGTCTTCGGGAGAGCCGTAGCACGAGTTTGGGGGAATGTGAGGTAAGCCCGGGACCGAGAGTCCGCGAGGTTGTCCGAGTGACGAGCTCGGGGGATGTCCATTGGAGGCCTCCTCTCGCTCAATTCTATAAGCGGCTCCCGCAATACAGACACGACGATGACAGTGAGTGTTGTGAGGAAATCCGAGCACTATCACACGGAGTCAGGATGGCTCTCCACCTACTGGCACTTCTCCTTTGACCGGTACTTCGACCCCAAGAACGTCTCCTTCGGACCCCTCAGGGTGTTTAACGATGATAGGGTGGAGCCAGGAGGCGGTTGGGGAGTGCACCCTCACAGGGACATGGAAATCATCACCTATGTTGCGGACGGCCGTCTGGAACACACAGACAGTTCCGGCAGCAAAGCCCTGGTCAAGGAGGGAGGAGTTCAGCGCATGACTGCGGGAAGGGGGATATGGCACTCCGAGACAAACCCATCCAACACCGACAGTCTCAGACTGCTGCAGATTTGGATCCATCCTGATGAGAGGGGTCTGCCACCCTCCCACGAGAGTAGGCAGTTCTCCAAGTCTCGCATGAAGAACACACTCCTGCCGGTGGTCTCCAGCAGGCAGGTGGGGGATGCCCTGGCAATCCATCAGGATGTAACCACGTACGTCTCCATGCTCGCCCCGGGGAAGGAGGTGGCGCACACGATTGGCTCCGACAGACGAGGGTACCTGTTTGTAGTCGAGGGGGAGCTCAAACTACCTGGTGACACCCTCATGGAGGGGGACGTGCTCCGTGTTGTCGGAAAGGAGGACTTGCAGGTGGAGGCCGCAGAGCCCTCCGAGCTGATTCTCCTAGACCTGCCGTTGGATTAGACGAAGAGGAATGGGAAATCGTTATCATGGTGAAGAGAATCACTCTGTTGACGACCAGCATTGCATCCCCATGAGGATCGGAAGTGTCCTCGTCCCCTGTGACCGGTGAGGTCCGTGAACCCTGATCATCCAACAGTCAGGTGGCTCTTGGAATCAAATGATCCCTCGATACGGTACTTGACCCTCACAGAGGTTCTCGATGAACGCGCAGACTCGTCGGAAGTCCAAACAGTTAGGGACCAGATACCAGACGGTCCACGGGTCCGTGCCCTATTGGCTGGACAGCGTCCAGATGGAGGGTTCGGTGTCCATCCCTACAAGAAATGGAATGGCGCGCATTGGCGTCTCGTTTCCCTCGTGGAGCTAGGGCTTCCTCCAGGTGAGCCCAGCGCCGTGGCAGCTGCCGAGCAGGTCCTCCGGTGGCTTGGTGGGGAATCACACCGCCAAAGCATCAAGTGCATCAGTGGGCTGACCCGCCGGTGTGCCTCCCAGGAGGGGAATGCCCTGGCCGTTTGCAGCCGTCTAGGACTTACGGATGACATTCGTGTGAGACAGCTCGCCAGCTCACTGGTGGAGTGGCAGTGGCCCGATGGTGGATGGAATTGCGACAAGAGGGAGGATGCCAATCACTCCTCCTTCTACGAGAGCCTCGCCCCGTTGTGGGGGCTAGCAGAGTACCACCGCGCTACTGGCGACGAGAACAGTCTGGAGGCCGCCCAGCGAGCCGGAGAGTTCTTCCTCAGGCATCACCTGTTCCGTTCTGAGACGACGGGCGAGGTCATAAACCCTGAGTGGCTCAAGCTCCACTATCCGCTCTACTGGCGCTACGACATTCTGCAAGGGCTCAGAATGGTGGCCAAGCTGGGCAGGCTGGCAGATTCCAGGGTCGAGGAGGCACTGGACATACTGGAAGGCAGGCGTCTGTCCGATGGCCGGTGGCGACCGGGGGGCTACTACTGGCGGCGACCTGGAGGCAAGGGATCGAACATCGAAGTCGTTGACTGGGGGCGCGGAGGCCCCAACAGGATGATCACGTTGAACGCCCTTCGCGTGCTGAAAGCGGCAGGTCGACTTGGATAGCCTTCGGATCCCACCTCCCTCTTCGCCCTCTTCAGCCCTCGGCCCCTTTGAGCGGACAGCATAGATGGCTGTCCCTAGACGGTCAAGAGGTATCCCGGCTACAGGCCATGTGCGAGGAAGGGTTCAGGGTGCCGCCCAGCCCCAGAGAAACCTTTTATCTATCAGACTTCCGATGGACAGCATGCGGAGAGGGATTGTATGCTAACACAGGTTCATTTCCTTCTCACCTACACCTGCAATTTCGAATGCGACCACTGCTTCGTATACAGCTCTCCGAGAGCCAAGGGCACCTTCACCCTGAATCAGATTAGACAGGTCTACGATCAGCTGGTCAGATTGGGAGCCATAGAGTGGGTATACTTTGAGGGCGGGGAGCCCTTCCTGTTCTATCCTCTGATGCTGGAAGGGATCAGGGTCGCTCACGACATGGGTTTCAAGACGGGAATAGTGACCAATGGCTACTGGGCGACCTCCGTGAAGGATGCAGAGCTCTGGCTCGGGCCCCTCTGCGATCTTGGGGTATCGGATCTCAACATAAGCGACGATGCATTTCACTACGAGGACTCGGAGGATAACCTTGCCAGTCGAGCACTGGAGGCAGCTCGAGGGCTAGGAATGCCCTCCAACTCTATCTCCATCGAAAGGCCTACGGTTCTAGTGGGCAGGGCCGGCTCTGGGGCCAAGGGTGAGCCGGTAGTGGGTGGTGGTGCCAGACTCAGGGGGAGAGCGGTTGAGAAGCTCCTGGCCGGACTTCCCAGCAGGCCCTGGGAGGAATTCACTGAATGCCCCTACGAGGACCTTCGGAACCCTAAGAGAGTGCACCTCGATTCGTATGGGAACGTTCACCTCTGTCAAGGTCTGAGCATGGGAAATATGTGGGAGACTTCCCTCTCAGACCTCGTCCGAGGCTACGATGCGGATTCGCATCCGATATGCGGACCTCTCGTTAGGGGCGGACCGGCTCTCTTGACCACTGAATACGGCGTCAAGCATGATGAAGAGTATGTCGACGCTTGTCACCTCTGCTACCTCGTCCGCTTGGTCCTGATGGCAAGGTTCCCACAATACCTTGCGCCGCGGCAGGTCTATGGACTGGGATAGGCGTGGCAGACGTCCTGTCACGGCCTAGGAGGACCAGTCCGGAACGGGCAATGCCAGGGATGCTTCCTGGGAGAGGGGGCCGGCGCAGGAGGCGTCCCGAGGCCCTGGTCTGATGCCAGCAAGTGCACTTCATGAAGAGGAGCTGGTTCTCCAGCATCCCCAAATCATCCACGCCTCTTTGAAACGGATCGCGGCGACTAAAACAGACAGCCTTCAAATATGTCGGGGTGAATGCACCAGGCTAGAGTAGACGAGGCGATGAATGATGGCCTACAGGTTGAGTGAATGTCTGTGCCTCCAGACCCCTGATCTCGACAAAGCCTTGGAGTTCTACATGGACGTCATGGGGCTAGAGGTGAAGCAACGAGAGGGCGAGACCGTCGAACTCGAGACGGGGCGATCCCGGCTTTTCCTAGACAAGGGACAGCCGCTGGGGCCCATCCTGGAGTTCCTGGTCCCGGATGCCGAGGCAGCAAGGGAGGAGCTCCTCAAAGCGGGGTGTCAGGTCGTCCGTTGGGATGGCAAGGGCGGCTGCTGCTATATGCGGGACCCCTTCGGGTTTGTCTTCAACCTCTATGAGGAGCCGGAGACGCTCTGACAGGGTCTCGCCTGGCTAGTTTACGACAAAGCCGTCCTCAATCACCATGTAGCCGTGGCCCGAACCGCAGTAGGTCAGGCAGCGAATGGCGAAGGTCCCAGACTTGTGGGCGATGAAGGTGAACTGCTGGGGGACAGGGCTTGAGACATCCGTGGGGACCTCGACATCATAGCCATCGATGGACAGGGAGTGGTTCAACAGCCCCGACGCGCCGGCTCCCTCAATGGCCGCCTCGATCTCCTCCGCGCTCATGCCTCCGTAGTCGGGGTTGTCGGCCCATGTCTCGATCACCCTTTCCACGTAAGCTTCGTGGATCTCGTGGCTCAGGGCCTCCGCTCCGATGACGAGCAGCGTGACGACAGTGCCCTGGGCGACCTCAATCCGGGGTATCTCGTTGCCCTGCTCGTCATAGATGGCGAAGCCCCAGTGATAGGCCACCACGGTGAAGGTCTTCTCGGGCGCCATGGCCGGACTCGTCAGCGCCAGTATGCCAATGCCGAGTAGGGCCCCGACCACTACGGCGACTCCTATAAACATCCACAGCCTTCCCGACGTTTTCGGTTCAGCTTTCATGATTAGCTCTTCGCACTCATTCCCATAAAAGAGGGAGACGATTTTCAGGGCTGGCACCCAAATCTGGGAACCGTGGCTCAAGCACGTCTGCGATCTGTCGACACGTCAGTCTCCACTATTCAAGAGTCGTGTAGAAATCATTCTCATACACTCTATCCAGACCGGTATCATAATTACGTAGAGTATAAATTCGAACCGCCGACCTATGTTGACCGATAAGCTGAAGGCCGTCCCCACAGTGGGATGATCAAGGGGGCGGTGAGGCCACCCGGAGGTGATGGGTTGATACACCTGGAGTTGGACGCACCTGTGGAGAAATTCATGAGGCGCAGCCTGTACATCCTGCAGCCGGAGGATACCTGCGACAAGGCAGCCCGGGTCATGAAGGAACACGATGTGGGAAGCGTTCTGGTAGGTAGGGATGAAGGACCGATTGGGATCGTCACCGAGAGGGACATGCTCAAGAAGGTGTTGGGCGAGGGGCTTCATCCCTCCGAGGTCAGGCTGAAGGACGTCATGTCTACACCGGTGGTCTCCATCAGCCCGAAGGCCGCAGTGCGAGAGGCCCTGGAGCTCATGGCGCACCACGGGTTCAGAAGACTCCTCGTCGTGGATGACGAGAGGCCTGTAGGCCTCATCGCTCAGCGGTTCACCATTCGGGAGGAAGTGGACTTCCTCATGAACAGGGCTTTCAAGCCCGCCAAGGATGCGATGAGGTATCACCCCTTCTACCGCGGAAAAGTTGAACTCAACCTGAAGGTGCCCGTGAAGAGCTTCGACGACTTTGCCGTCTGGTACACTCCGGGAGTGGCTGAACCATGCAAGGATGTTCAGAGGAATGCGGAGAGGGTGTACGACCACACAAACAAGGGCAACTCCGTCGCCATTGTGACGGATGGGTCCCGAGTCCTTGGACTTGGTGATATCGGCCCCCATGCAGCCCTCCCGGTCATGGAGGGGAAGGCCCTCCTCTTCAGGTATCTTGGTGGAGTGGATGCGTACCCCATCTGTCTGAAGACTTACGACCCAGAGGAGATCGTCCAGGCGGTGAAGTGGTTGCAGCCCGCCTTCGGGGCCATTAACCTGGAGGACATAGCGCAGCCCAAGTGCTTCTACATCCTCGACAGGCTGAGGAAGGAGGCGGAGATACCGGTCTGGCATGACGATCAGCAGGGCACGGCGACGGTGGTCCTGGCCGGCGTCATCAATGCCCTCAAGGTGGTCGGCAAGAAGATGGGCGAGGTCTCCGTCTCCATGATCGGGGCCGGGGCCAGCAACATCCGGACCGCTCACCTCTTCATAGAGGCTGGCTTCAGGCCTGGCAACATCATCATGGTGGACAGCAAGGGCATCCTGCATCGGGGTCGCGAGGACTTACAGGACAGCCATCCCCAGAAATGGGAGATGTGCCTCAACACGAACAGCGAGGGCCGGGTGGGAGGCATTCACGAGGCCATGGTGGACGCCGATATAGTCGTCGCGCTCTCGACCCCCGGACCGGGCGTAGTCAAAGTGGAGGACGTGAAGGCCATGGCCACCGACCCCATCGTCTTCGCATGTGCCAACCCCATTCCAGAAATCTGGCCGTGGGACGCCAGGGTCGCGGGTGCCGCCGTGGTGGCTACGGGCCGCTCCGATTTCCCGAACCAAGTGAACAACTCGTTGGGGTTCCCCGGCATCTTCAGGGGAGCGCTGGACGTCAGGGCGAGGACCATAACCGACGAGATGTGTCTGGCCGCGGCCAAGGAGCTGGCCTTGATCGCGGAGGAGAAGGGGCTAGCATCAGACCACATACTGCCCACCATGGAGCAGTGGGAGGTCTTCCCGCGTGAGGCGGTGGCCGTGGGAATGATGGCGCAGAAGCAGGGGGTAGCGGGAAGGAAGGTCGGAGAGAGCAGGCTGTATGAAGAGGCCCACGACCGCATAAAGAGGGCCCGGGACATCGTGCGGTTGTGTATGGACGAGGGTTTCATCAAGGAACCACCTCCGGAGGAAACGGTCATCTACGGGGCCTAGTCTCGACATCCGCGCATATGTAGGACATGCAGTGCTAGGTGTTGAGCACCCGCGGGAGGACGACCCTCATCCTATTCCGTATCCTCGTGAGCAACCGTGTCCCCCCGGCGGCAATATCCGAGTAGCAGGGAGTGGATGGGGAGGAGGATACCGCCAAGCTTATATCAATCGCCGCAATCCGACCGCCGATGGATGCTCCGGAACCCACAGACCCGACGGAGACCGAGGAGCACCAAGGGAGCCCCTGGCCCATCGTCGTAGCTGCGGGTTTGGGGCTCACCTTTCTCGGCCTGGCATACCAGAGCCACCTGGCTCTGGCCGGCCTCGCCGTCTTCATCGGAGCCGTCAGTGGCTGGGTCTACGACGACTACCGTGGCCGTCGTGTGCCTCATGTGCCCGGGGCTTTGGAAGGAGAGGAGGGCACCCTAGAAGCCATGCCTACGCGAAAGGCGGCGATGTGGGTGTTCCTGGCATCTGAAATCATGTTCTTCTCGGGCATCATCGGGACCTCCTGGGCCATAAGGACCCGGACAGAGACGTGGCTGGCACCCGGAGAGCTCCTCAACGTGCCCCTAACAGCCCTCAACACCTTCATACTGATCACGAGCAGCCTCGTCATGGCCGAGGCCTTGCACGCTATCCGGAAGGGTGACCAACGAGCCCTCGCGTGGCGGCTCCTGCTTACGCTTCTCCTGGGGATAACGTTCATCTCGATTCAGGGTTTCGAGTACATCAAGCTGGCCGCCGAGGGGCTGACACCGTGGGCCAGCCCCGTCGGCCCCGCGGCCTATGGATCGACTTTCTACATCCAAACAGGGTTTCATGGAGGCCACGTCACAGGCGGAATCATAGCTCTCAGCTATGTGACGTCCAAGGCCTTCAAAGGTGGCTTCACGAAGGAGAACCACAACACCGTGGAGCTCATGGGTCTCTACTGGCACTTCGTGGATGTTGTGTGGATCTTCTTGTTTACAATAGTCTACCTGATTTGATGGCTGGAAGAAGCATGGTCACGAAATCGGAAACGGTGGTTCCCGCGTCCACGGCGGCAGTCAAGCGTCCTTACGTTCCCGTATTCGTCGTGCTCGGAATCCTCACCTTCGTCGAGATCCAGATCCCGGGTCTCGCGATTGCGAAAGCAAGCCAGATATTCCTTCTGATGGTATTCGCTGCGGGCAAGGGAAGCCTCGTCGTCCTTTACTACATGCATCTCCGATATGAGCCGCGTCTACTGGCTTTAGTACCTCTCATCCCCCTGTTCATGGCCCTTGGCCTACTCATCGCCTTGGTTGCATGACGGTCTGCAGGAGGCAATCGTCGAGGCCTGAGAGCGGGTTCACGGCCCTTTTCTGCATCCAGAGGTCGAACCGGCCGTATGGAGGCCGCCGCTGGCAGGAGGCTCCATTCATCTGCGGGGTAGCGGAGCCGATTATGAGGAGCATGGGAATGGATGGAATGCGAATCCAGGTCACAGACAGAGCGGCCGCGGAAGGAGACGGGCCTGGTTAGCTTCCACTGCCGCCGAATCGGTAGCCGGACCCCTGCTTCGGCCTCCTCAGCATGCGCAACGCCATGAGGAACAGCAGGACCGCTCCGGAGGGAAGGACTGTGGCCGGAATCAGCCAGAGGGCATTGGAAACAGCCTCTGGATAGGCATCCCTGGAGAGGATCTCTGGAATCGCAGGGTCGAAAGAAGACGCTCCACTATCCACCGAGGTGAGACCCACCATCAATGCCACCACCCCTCCCAGGACCAGTAGAGCGGAGGAAGCCAGTAGGATGACGATCTTGGTGTTGTCGTTTGGGTTCAGCAGATCCCTTGCCTTCCAGGACAGCCCGTAGTAGACGAAGCCGTGATCATCGTGTCTCTTCACCAACCCACCCTCGATCAGCTTCCTGAGATGTCTGTAGACAGCTGCCTTGTCGATTCCCATGGCCTCTGCCAGCTGGGTGACTGTCCTTCTCATGGGCTGTAGGGCTCGAAGTATTTCCAGCCGAGTGTCAGATGCTAAGGCGAAGAGCGCCTTCTTATCCAGTTCCACCCGCATCTTTCCCGTCCCCAAGGTAGGGGGCTTCTCATCCATATAGATAGCTGTCGAACCCAAGTCAGCCCTCAGTCTTCCCCAACTGCGAGCCATAAACCACGTGGCCAATGGGGGAGAGGTCATCGAGAGAATCTACCCTGACCACCGAGTCAGAGATGGTGTACAGATAGTCGCCGATGTACAGCGACCTCGTCACCGAGTAAGGGGAATGATAGTAGGGATCGTATTTCGGGTCCACAAAGCTATCGAAATGTGATATCCTGCCAAGCAGCTGAAAGCCCTCGGCATTCACTGAGATCACGTAGACACCTTGCCAGACGAGCTCTCCATGGGCGAAGGAGGGTGGCTCGTCGAGGTACTTGCTCTCGTCGATCTCCGCAAGGTCTATCGGGAGTACGATCATGTCCCGGGATTGGACGTATAGGAAGGCCTTATGATCCTCCAGCACCGCCGAGGACGTTCCCCGATCGCCGATGATGTACTTCGCAAGCTCCTTCGGATCCCCGACATCTGTGACATCGAACAGGGATAGCTTGAGGCCCTGGAACCACGCGAAGTCCCCCTCATCGGCCTCCACCGTGTCCTTGCCCACGCCCAGAACGTGTCGCTCATCAAGAGGATGGAGGTACTCAGAGAATCCGGGTATCTTGAGGTAGCCCAGCACCCTCGGGACCTCGGGGTCCGACAGGTCAATGACGAAGAAAGGGTCAACTTTCTTGAACGTCACGAGATACAACGCGTCCCCGACGAACCTGGCAGAGTACACCGTCTCCCTCGGAGCCAGGCCCTCCAGGGCCCCTATCAGGTCGAGATCCTCGTCCAAGACGTACACGTTGTTCCTGGACTCGGTCCACCCGACGGTCGTGACCACCCTGAGGTAGGGGCCGCGCTCATCCATGGAAAACTGATTGAGGAGGCGTCCGGAGACATCCCCACTAGCCGCAATCCAAAGTGCCGTCCCATCCACCCCTATCTTGTAGATGGATGTGACGGGGCCGCCATCGAACGATGCTCTCCCGAGAGGGCTCAGGATCGCCGTCTCCCCTCCGTTCCTGTAGAAGGTGATGTACAGGCTGTTGCGCGACATGTATATGGTTGATGCGTAGCCGGTGATTACCGAGATGTAGTCGTATCCGCCGCCAGCCGGGTCTATGGCGAGGATGTTTGCGAAGGAGGTGGCGCCCTCCGCCTCGGGATTGTAGGATATCTTCTCCAGGTCAAAGTCCTCGCATCGTCCATCGATGCAGGCGTTGGGATAGGAATAGTTTCCGTCCACCTCTGTGATGTAAACCTGCGTGACTATGTAGACATGATTGGACGTCATCCTTGAGGCTCTGATGCCCCCGGAGACCTCGTAGGAGTGGACCAGGGACGGATTCTCGATGTCCTCTATATCAAGGACGGATACGAACGTCCTCGACTCCGTCGGGCTAAGCAATCTTGCCTCTAGCATGGCTAGGTCGGCGAATGCCATGACGTCCCCCTGGGTACTGGAGATTACGACTAGCTGACCCTGTAGGATGAAGAGGCCAGCAATCCAGAGGAATTCCACCTCATCGTCGATCAGGCTTTCCTTGGCTATTTGAGAAACGATGCCCAACCGCTCTGGAGGATGCGCCCTCAATATCGTGATGCCTTCCTGATTGGCGACGTACAGGAACTCGCCATCAGTTTTCACCATGTCAGACTCATCGACCCCCTCTACCTGGACATTGGTTCGGGAGTAGTCCCCTTCACCATCCATGCTCCTGGCGGTATCCGGCCCTCCGAGGAGGAAATCGGCGGATTCGCCACTGGCCATCGTGGTGGAAGAGCTGTCGAGAAAGGAGTTCAGCTCCGTCTTGCTCCGAAAGGTTGAGAGGTCCGCGTGCTGTCCTCCGCTGTCGGTCAAGACAGCCACATAGGAGGTGATGCCCGCTACAAGCAGCATCGAGACCAGCAGTGTCACGAACAGGGTCTTCATCGACAACGTATGATCATTCACGTGAGAGTATATCAAAGCACTTTTCTTGTTGACCTGGAGGTCAACAGCAGACCGTTTTCCCAGACTGCGGGACCCATCGTGGCAGGGGCCTCCCGGATCCTCCCTCATTGCCCGCTTCGAAGGAGGCATGCGCTTGGACCTGTCTGCCGCACCCTAGGCTGGGACCATGCGCGCAGAGCTCCAGTACCACCTTGGACTGAAGCTGACAACAGGATTGTAGCGGAGATCGCCCCCATCCTACTCATCATCTGATGCCCTGCTGACGATAAGCTCGTGGGTGAGAGTGACGCCCGCCCGCTCAAGGAGGACGCTCACAGCGCAGTATCGGCCAGCCAGTTCCAGGGCCCTTCTCGCCTTCTTCTCATCGAACTCGCCCCTCACTTCATAGGCCAGGTGGATTGAGGAAAAGGTCTTGGGATCCTCCCTCGTCACCTCACCCTCTAGGCGGAGCTCCAGCTCTTTCCATGGCATCCTCATAATCCGGAGGATATGCGTCAGGACCGAGACGTGGCAACCTCCTAGTGACGACAGAAGCAACGCCAGCGGTGTGGGCCCTCTTCGCCCCTTTCCGTCCACCTCGAATCTATGGCCGTAGGTCCGCACGATGATGGGGGCCGCTGGTTGACTCCGAACCTCGGCCTTCATGCCCGTCAAGGGCTCTACTCAGCCTCTTCTCCGTGGGCCTCGGCAAGATGCTTCTTCAGTTCGTCCTCGGTCTCAAAGCTCATTCCGCAGCACTCGTGTTCTGCCATTGAATCATCACTCCAGTTTCGATGCAACAAGCTGTCTCACCGGATAAGTCCTATATCTTCAACGGTTGGAGCGGTCATGAGCAGTCCTCGTTCCACAGTGGCTGCCCCGTTGCATACGTCGAATTCACACACATGGTGGACCCGATGTCGCCTTATGGTGTGGCGCCTCGCTCCTCCTAGAGATGCGCTGCTGGCCGTTCAGCGTTCCTCATCCGCACGGCGTTCCTGTCGAGGGCGGCGAGCCTGATCACGTCCTACGCCTCGAGTCCTGCCATGACAGCGAGTCGCGAGAGTGTGGACACCATCAGGTGAATGTCCAAGGGCTGGCGCTCGTTGCGCAGTCCATGCACAGATAGTCGCCCTCGGGATGGACCTTGCCCATTGCCCGACGCTCCTCGACCGAATGAAGGTCAGGGATACGGTAGAGGAAAAGCCCCGACCCGAAGGCTACCGACTTTCCACATGCGTTGCATATCTTGGTCATCTTCCCTCACCTCAGACCGCTCTACAGGAGCTTGTCCATCAGCTTCTTTTGCCCGTTTGGTCTGCGGGATGGCACGTTCCACATACTCCTCCATGCTATTATAACCAGCGATGATGGCGTCGAGAGGGAAGGTCACCGGGCACCAGGCTGTTGCCGATTGTCTTCCTCGTCCAGGCGATTTTTCACCTGAGGGCCCCTGAGCGCACGTGGACGGATCTGCACTCCCACATCCGGAGCCCCGCCAATATCGGACAGAACTGGACAATCTGTTTGGATGTCGGGGGCGGGGTTTGAACCCGCGACCTCCGGATTTCCCAGGAGCGCTTGGGTCAGGAACTCATGATGCCCTATGAGTCCGGCGCTCCGCCAAGCTGAGCCACCCCGACGCTTCGAGAAAGTCGATGTCAATAGATAAGGTATTCGACTGCTTCGATGCGGGCCAAAACGAATACCATCACGCTTATTGCCGAAGAAGCCGATGTTGCATCCGCGGGGGCCCATATTGCCTGGCAGCGAGGGGTTTCAGGGGCCTGGCGAGGCTCGGAAGAGGCACGCCATCACAGCTGTAGTCCTCGCCGCTGGCCTTTCTCAGCGGTTCGGGGATCTGAAGCAGCTCATCGAACTGCCACGATCTTCTACGCCTGGCCGCCGACCATGGCGCCTAGGAAGCCCTGAAAGTTTTTGAGCCAGATACAGAGTCCCACAGCAAGTTCGGGGAGGATACTCTTGATGGGGCCCGCACCTTCTTGGAAGCTGACGGAAGTGGTTTGGATGGACCCGGAGGCCACGGTCTCCCCTTCCCTGGCAATGTCAATCGTGCCATGAAGCTTGCCGAACGTCACTTGGTACTCCTCTCCGGCAAGGACGAGCCTTGATGGTCTTACCGTGCGAAGGCGCAGCGAGGCCTTCGTTTCGTTCTTCTCGATCTCTATCCGATTCGCCAGCACCTTGTACTTGACCAGAGCCTGTGTCCCCGAGGCGCGCTCGACCACTGAGTAGGTCTGACCAAAAATCCGCTTGAGGAAACCTCTTCCTGCAGTTGACACGTCATACAGCTCACCGTCCACCTCCAACGAGATGAGGCTGCCCAACCCTTTGGTCTTTGCGACGATCATGAGGCTTCCCTCACTACTGACTTGACCGACCCCAACAAGATAAGTATTTTGCGCCTCCCCTATCAGACATCACCGCTTGCCAAGCTGCGATAGGAGCTGGTCCTCAGTATAGCTGGTAGACCCGGAAGATTGTGTGCTGGGCGGTGATGTGGGCGTATGCCTCTGCCTGCATCCAACCAGTAACACCAGAGATACTCTCCGCGTAGGTCTCTGTCAAGTAGTAGTAGTCACCGGCCCCCAGATTGGCCTGGAAGGTAAAGGAGTACGGAGCATTGTCCCATGTCGTCCCGAATCCGTCCCAAGAGGGGTTGTAGAAGGTGACATAGCCGCTCGCTACCTGCTGACCGGTGTTGTAGTTGTAAATCCAGGCGTAGAACCTGATTACTTGCACGGCCGTCGAGCACCCGGTCCATCGGCATCCCCCGTGTACGACTTTGGCGTCCCCATCGATGACATAATGGAACGCGAACTTATATGTGTCATACGAAGAGAGGTGGAACTTCCCCCCGTCGTAGTCCGGCCTGGGTCCTTGCAGCCCAGCCCACGCCTTTGCGTTGGCCTGGCCGTTCCATTCCCATGCGTGCGTGTACGTGTAGACGTGCATGTCGGCGGAGCTATAGCTCGACCACTCGTGATTATATGCCTCCGCCGATCCCGACACTGATGGCGGATACTCGCCATAATAGCTCGAGTAGGCTGGATAGGCCGGAATGACATCGTGGATCAGTATCCAGGATGCGGCGGATGCGGTCTGAGGAAGCAGCAATACCAGAACCACTAGCAAGAGGCTTGGAAGGACCGCCAAAACCCTTGATCCCCTCCGCGAGATTACATTAGCCCGCTTCCTGCCGTGGGCGTCACTCTTTGCTCGAAGAATCTCGCCTACGTAAGTATCACTCATGATAATGAGAATAGCCTACGCATATTTGAGGAACGAAGCGAAATTACCGTCAGCGAGAAATACGCAATCAGGCTTTGTGGATTGGTTTTTTATCACAAGAAGTATCGGCGTCACGGGGCTTATATCCCGTGCAGAGGAAATGGAACATGAGGGCTAGACACTCCATGCCGTTTCTGTCGGGCCGATCGGTCTCTCATCAAGGGGGAGATTCCCCTTACCGCTCGAGGAGGCTAATGTGCAGCCCGCTACTCCTCAAAAGCAATGCCGGCAAGTCCCTAACCGGGCTAACCATAAGCTTCCGCCCCCTGTGTGTCAGGCCAACAGGCTTTGAGAACGGGAAATCGCCATGCGATTCGGTCTCGCATAAGTCCAGTCGCTCTAG
>JBHHZZ010000015.1:0-29720 GCA_046758325.1 Thermoplasmata archaeon
CAAGACCCAGACTTCGGTGTGGATGGAGACCTTCAGGCAACGGTCGCTACTGGACCCTTCATACTGGACTCCTGGACACCGTTTGTCGGAGCTGAGCTTTCCCTGTACGACAACTACTGGGGCAAGGGCGTGTCCATCTCCTGGGCTGGCGTGGATTATCCCTTCTTCCCAGAGACGGTTGACAGGATAAAGATCAAGATCTTCGGGACTCTAGATGTCGCCCTACTGGCACTGAGCAGGGGAGATGTGCACATTGTTCCCTGGAACACAGGTCCAAGCTACTACAACGCTCTCAGTACGAATCCCAATCTGGACTTCACCATAGCTACCGAATCAGGGATGTTCTACCTAGCGTTCAACATGAGGAAGGAACCCATGAGCCTGTGGGGTGACAATCCGGTTGGGACGACGAAGGATCCGATAAACATGGCATTCCGAAAAGCGGTAGCCCATACCATAGACAAGGACTTCATTGTCGACCGACTCATGGGCGGTTTCGGCGTGAAGGGCACGGTTCCCATCGGTATTCTGAAACCGGGCTACGTAAATGCCTCGGCGGTTCCACCTGAATTTGATCTGACAGCCGCCCAAGCCTTGCTCGACGACCCACTGGGCGATGGATTCGACCCGACTGATGTCAATGCCGCGAACAACACAGACGCGTTCCTTGACAGAGATGGAGATGGATGGCGAGACATGCCCGTCGATAAGGGCGGCGGCCCAATACAGTTCTCCATCCTAACGCCTCCGAAGGACTATGATCCCATCAGGGCCGATTCCGGAATCATGATATCGAAGAACCTGAAGAGCATCGGACTGAACATCGATAGTGCGCCTACCAGCTTCGATACCATCGTGACCCAGGCTTTCGTCACGTTCGAGTTCGATCTATACATCCTCGGCTGGGGTCTGGGGTCGTTCCCCGAGAACTACCTTAGGACCTTCTTCGCAACCGGGGGAGGCAACAACGCACCGGGATACAATAACCCGGCATACGACCTCCTCATGGACGCAATGGACGTAGAGTTCGATACCGCGACAAGACAGCAGATCATCAAGGATGCAACCGGCCTTCTCGTGGAGGACCTGCCGTATGATGTCCTCTACTACAGGCAGAGCATCATCGGCCACAGAAAGGACGTCTGGGAAGGGTGGATTCCTGATGGTACTGGAGAAGTCTATTCCTTCTTCTCAATCAGCAAGTTGCGCCGTCCTGCAGCGCCCGTTCTGCCTACTCCTGAGCTCGATGTCAGTCTGAACATCCCGTCGGCAGCAGCAGCCAAGAGCACGGTAACGGCACAGGTCCTCGTCACTCAGGGTGGCCTGCCCGCCTCCGGTGCATCCGTGGCCATCAACTGGACCTTCGGTCCTGACATGACGGCGACGACAGACGCAAACGGCGTTGCGACGGTCTCCATCACCCTACCCTTCGTCTCAGGAACCATAGTCCTGACGGCAACGGCCTCTAAAGGAGGTGTATCCGGAGGGGACATAGCCAGTATCACGGTCATTCCGCGAACACCTCTTGCCAGACTGGATTTGTCCATAGATCCAGTTGTCATACTACCCAATGGCACGACCACAGTGACCGCCACGGTCATCGATGAAAACGGCGACGGAATCGCCGGTGTCGATGTGGTGGTCGATCCCGAGACGTTGCTCGGGTCGGTGGACGCAGCTACAAAACCAACCAACGCTACCGGAATCGCCACCTTCACCTACACTCCACCTGGAGGAGCTTTGTTGCTCAACCGCCACATCTACGACCTGTTCAAGGCCTCGATATCCGTGCCTGACACCTTGGTGCCGGGGGTGCAGTCAATGAGCCTTCTCATTGGCATCGACAACCCCGAACGTGACTGGCGAATCATCGACGTCTTGAGCGTCTCGAACCCAAGCGTCAAGGAAGGCCAAACGACGGACGTCACCGTCATGATGATGTGGCCCAACGGGACGGCCATCGCCGGTGGGACTGTAGAGCTGAGCATGTCAGGCAACACGTCTGCATTCACTGTCGACGCGATGTCCAAGGTCACGGACGCTGAGGGCAAGGCTACGTTCACCCTGACCGGAAACGTCTCCGCAGCGCAGGAAACAAACCACACAATACTACAGTTTGACAACGCCTCGGCATTGTCGATTAGCGACGGTGTCAGCCTCATCGCCTGGAACGGCACGGACTGGAACTTCGGACGTGCAGCCCTTGTGGACTACACGGTCCGCGCCGTCGGAGCGAACTCGGAAACCACAGTTACGGTAACCCTCTGGAACGAGACCGGTCAACCACCCATGAAGCCTGAGCTCAACGAAACCGGCGTCCCCACTGGAAACCTGACTGGCGAGAACGTCTACTTCGAGCTGCCCTTCGTCCCCCAGGGGTCAGCAGGGCACTTTGACGCCGGCGAGTACATCTGGGATTGGGCAGACGTCGCAGAGGGACTTACGAACATGACCACGGGCACGATAAGCCAGACAATAAGCACAGCATCCTATGCAACGGACGTAGTAGGCGCCCTTAAGGTTGCCGTCGGAGGGACCATCGACGGACTCGGCTTCGACTCCATGTACTTCGTCGAGTCTGACTTCGTCATAGAGAGGGCCCATATCGCCTCTCTGGCATCGGTCTCCTTCGACAAGACCTTCCTGTCGTTCAAGGACACGAGCAGCAAGCTCACCGTGACCTTCGAAGATGTCGACGGGCCAGTGGGAGGCATGTCTGTACAGCTCTACGATACAATTCCTGTACCAGCACCTTGGAGTGCAGCACGTCTCGAGTCACTCATCGGCGAGTTTATCACCAGATCCGACGGCACGATCACGGTGCCGATCAGCGCAGAACAGCTGAAGGCCGACCTGGCCGTTGGATTCACGGCGATAATCGTCGATCCTGAATTCCCCGCTGGGTTCTTCAACCCAGACTATGGCCTGTTCGAGGGCGCCCTACCGTACGAGATCCGAATGCCGTATCTGTTCGTACCAGACACCCTCGTTGTGACGGGCTCGGTCGCCGCGCCAGTGGTCAAGGTCGATGATTCAGCCACCTTCTCGCTCATGGTCGAAGACCTCTTTGGCAATCCCGTCGAGGGGGCAACGGTGTTCGGAGGGACTGAAATGGGAACCACGGCCTCCGACGGGACCGTGACACTCGAAGTGCCGATCGGTGTGTCAGGCATCAACAGCATAACCTTCACGGCAATCAAGGACGAGTTCACTGGCTCTGTGAGGCTGGGAGCCATAGGAGGTGTTGGCTCCTTCTCCTTCGCCAACCAAGCGATACCGACGGATGTCGCCCAGGGCTCACCGGTCACCCTGAGCGTTGACGTCACCAACAGCGGGCCCGTTGCCGACAGCGTGACCGTCGACCTAGTCATCGACGGCGTCGTCGTGGCTAGCAAGGTCGTAGATGTAGCCGCTGGGGCTACGATAACCGTAGACTTCGAGTGGACCTTCACCGACGCAGAGGCGCACAGTGTGTCCCTTGCTGGCTTGACGGCCGAATCCATCTCGGCAGCGCCGCCGCCAGGTGTCATGGACCTCGTCCTGGCAGTTGTACTCATGGTGGTGCTGCTAGTGGTCGGACTCGTCGCGGGCTTCTTCGTGGCCCGGATGAGGAGGGGAGGTCAGGGCGGCGGTCCCCCGCCGACAACGGAGTGATCAGAAACCGAATAGATCGAAAGGGGTAGCAACCCCTTTCCCCTTTTCCTTTTGTTTCATTTGCCACCAGGATTCATCAACTCAACATCTGGAACACGGAACTGTGGCCAGCGTGGAGGGATGCCATAATCTTCTAATAGAGGACTAGGAATAGTATGGATATCGGGTGAGGAGGCAAACAGATGGCCCGACTGACGAGATTTCTGGTGCACAGGGGGATACAGGCCCTCATAACGGTTTTCGTGGTCACGAGCCTCGTCTTCGTCCTCTTTGAGGCCATGCCGGGGGATCCACTGACGAAGTTCAGACTCGACCCCCGGATCACGCCAGACGTCATTCAGAGACTGGAAGAGAGGTTCGGCTTGGATCAACCCCTGTACGTGAGGTACTTCCTTTTCATGCGCAATATGTTTACGTTCGACTTCGGTAGGTCCTTCCAGTTCAACAGAGACATAGGGGTCATCCTCCAGGAGGCCGTCCCGAGGACGCTTTTCCTCTTTGGTATGGCCACGATTATCACCTACCTGCTGGGGGCCATCATAGGGTCTCTCATTGCTTGGAAGAGGGGCGGTTTGCGGGAGGGAGGCACCGTGGTGGCCAGCTTGTTCTTCTACAACATGCCCTCCTTCTGGATCGGGCTCATCTTCATCTGGGTTTTCTCCTTCGCCATGGGATGGTTTCCCCTCGCAGGCTTCGCCAGACCCGAGGAGACCTGCGAGTTCTTCACCTTCACCTGTAATAACCCTCCCCTTCTGTTCATCCTTGACTGGTTATGGCACGCGACCTTACCCCTCACTGTCCTGGTTCTAATCAGCGCGGCCGGCGTCATCCTCCTGATGAGAACCTCCCTCCTAGAGGTCATGGGGGAGGACTACATCCTCACGGCGAAGGCCAAGGGGCTTCGTGAAAAGGTGGTGCGGAAGAAACATGCCAACAGGAACGCCTACCTCCCGATAGTGACATCCTTTACCATCGCCTTCGCCTTCGCCATCGGGGGAGCCATCATCCTGGAACGGATCTTCACCTACCAGGGGGTGGGGTACATGTACCTCGAGGCTCTCTTTAACCAAGACCACTTCCTGGCAGGGGCAACGCTCTTTATCATTGCCCTCCTCGTCATCATCGGAAACGTCATCGCGGACATAATGTATGCTGTCCTTGATCCCAGGGTCAGGCTGTGAGGTCATAAGTTGGAAAGCAAGAAAGCCGTCATAAAGACGCACATGCTCCTTAGAAGATGGGCGCGCTCCCTGAAGAGAAGCTGGGCCCTCTTCAAGCAGAGCAGGCTCGGCATCGCCGGTCTATCCATCATCTTTGCCTTCGGCATCATGGCGGCCTTTTCCCCGCTTATCGCCCCCTACGAACAGGATTTCCTGGCCCCTGAGCAAGACGTATTCTTCCTGAGAACCTACGAGCTCAACTACACCGCTGGCCCCGAGTATGCCGAACCGGTTGTAGGCCCCACGGTGCCTACCTTCGCAGTCCTTGATGGAGGCCTATGGATCATAGTCGGCGATAGGAGCGGGCATATCTTCATGGACCTGGGCCAGAGGGCAACGGGAAACCAGACCCCCTTTCAGAGGGGCAACGCCTCTATAGAGATTGACCTGGAGGATTTTGAGCTAAGCGCCCCCATGTCGGACATCCTCTATATCGCTCAGGGGCTGAATGCTCAGCAACGGTTGGGCGAGCTGGTTAGGAATGGGCTCTTGGCATTCGCCGCCAACGACACGTTCGTCATCATTGATCCCTTCACCCAAGAGGTTCTCTTCAATGATACCCTTGGCTTCAGGCCAGTATGGATAGGCCAGGATCCAGCATCCGCCGGCGATATGCGTCTCATACCGACGCAGTCTACTGTAGGATTCTTTCAGTTCGAAGGCCCCTTCAGATACATCACATTGGCTAACGAGACCAGGGTGGTAGCCTTCAGCGTCGAGTACGTTGGAAATGAGGGTGGCATAACCTCGATACAGAAAGTGTTGGACGAGAACGTTACGGTGACCGGGCCGCCATTTGCCTACAACAATACGAAGCTTGACCTCAACCAGTCGGGTATATACGTCCCTTCCGGCGAAACGCTACTGATATACAATGTCACCGGAGGTCTGAGGACGGAGCTGAATCTCACCCTGGCAAATCGGACCGCCGTCCTCACAGCCCCCATTGGCTTCACTCAGGGAGACTTCCCCCACTACCTCTTCCTACCCGTGAAGTCGGATCGGGCGGCCGGCATCCTATTCCTATCCCCCAGCAAGGATGTCGTCCTGAAGGAGTTCGTCATCGAGGACTCTACAGCTGAGATAGTGACACAACCCGATCCGAGCGGTGCCGGGTGGCTCCATTTCGGAGCCAACTTCGGGAGCGGGGATGTCCCTGCTCGAGTATACAGGGTAGACTTCGACACCCTGGAGCCTCAGGAAGGCTTCAAGGGCGAGATGCCTGAGAGAGTGGAGGACCTCTACCTCGTACTGGAGACCTCCAGGGTGGTCGTCCTGGGGGAGAGCGGTACCATATACACCATTACCACGAAAGTTGGAGCGGGCATCCGGGAGGGAGCCAGCCCGTTCTTCGGACCGGGTATTGGCAAGCGGCGCATCGCATACGTAGGTAGCTTTGTCGGCACCAAGTACGGGACCCTCTCAGCTGAGGAAACCCACGGTCTCTTCTTCGACCCAGAGGCTGGCAAACTCGTGGTCCACCAGTTTACCGGCAGTGTTGTAGCGCCCCTGCCGCCAGGAACCTACTCCTCTGGAAACAGGTACATCTTCGGCACCGACAACCTGGGACACGATATCCTCACTCATCTGATATACGGGAGCCGTGTGGCGTTCATCATCGGCATACTGGCGGCCTTCTTCGCCGTGGGAGTTGGGACCTTCATCGGCCTAGTATCGGGATACTTCGGTAAGCTTACGGATGTCATCTTGATGAGGGTGACGGACATAGCCCTCGTCCTCCCCGGCCTACCCATAATCCTCATAATGACGGCTATTCTGGGGCCGAGCATGTGGAACATCATATTGGTCATAGCCATCATCGGATGGCCTGGTATCGCAAGGGTGATTCGGGCCCAGACTCTGTCCCTCCGAGAGAGACCCTTCGTGGATGCCGCCAGAATCGCCGGTGCAACGGACTTCAGGATAATGTTCCGCCACCTGGCCCCCAACGTACTTCCCTTCGCCTTCCTCTACATGACGCTCCTGGTCGCTGGAGCCATACTCACAGAGGCAGCTCTGAGCTTTCTGGGCCTAGGGGACCCCAGGGTCATCACCTGGGGTATCATGCTGTCCACCATTCAGACATCTGGAAGCTTGTGGGCTTGGTGGTGGCTCCTGCCCCCTGGGCTCTCCATCACCCTCATAAGTCTGGGCTTCTACTTGGTCGGAAGGGCTGCTGACGAGATAGTCAACCCCCGCTTGAGGAAACGTTGAAACTATGCTATTGGAGACGACGGACATTAGGACATACTTCAAGGTTCAGCAGGGATGGGTGAGGGCAGTCGATGACGTTTCCATCCAGCTGGAGAGGGGTGAGACACTCGGCCTCGTGGGGGAGTCTGGCTGCGGTAAGACGACGCTGGGATACACCATCTCCCAGCTGCTACCTGAGAACGCCTACGTCTTCACTGGCAAAGTCTTCTTCAAGGAGCCTTCTGAGGTCAGGATGCACAGGCTGGCATACCTGGAAAAGGCGCAGCAGTCTCCCGACTGGGAGGGTGACTCGGTATGGCCCCTCAAAGAGTTTCTCAGGGATGAGTACGACCGCCTCAGGGAGGAGGAGAAGAGGCTCTCGACGCGGGTGGAGGCGGGAAGAGACAGGCTGAGGGAGCAACTAAGGGAGGTTCGCCGCAAGGTGGAGGCCCTGGAGGAGAGGTACAACCTGCTCTCTATCACCAGGCTTAGCGACGGGAGGCTGCGGGAGTATCACCCAGAGATTAACAAGATCCGCTGGAAGGAGATCTCCATGATATTCCAAGGGGCCATGAACGCCTTCAATCCCGTCCACACTGTAGGAAGCCAGATTGTGGAGGCTATCCTCGCCCACGAGGATATCTCGGAGGAGGAATGTAGAGAGAGGGTCGAGGAACTCTATCGGCTCGTAGGCATTCCAGAAGACCGCATTGATGACTATCCTCACGAGTACAGCGGTGGCATGGGGCAGAGGGCGATGATCGCCATGGCCCTGGCGCTAAACCCAGCCCTCGTCATCGCCGACGAGCCGACCACTGCCCTTGACGTAATCATGCAGGACAAGATCCTCGGCGAGATTGCCAGGATTCAGAAAAAGCTCAAGATGGCCATGATCATCATCACCCACGATGTGTCCGTGGTGGCTGAGACCGCGGACAGGATCTCTGTGATGTACGCAGGCGAGGTTGTGGAGAGCGGCACGGCACGGGAGGTCTTCAAGGAAGCGGGGCATCCGTACACTGAGGGCCTGATATCGGCCTTCCCGAGCATCAAGGGTGAGAAGAAGAAGCTGGAGACGATCCCAGGGAACCCGCCTAGCCTAATCAAGCCGCCCTCAGGGTGCAGGTTCCATCCGCGCTGCAAGTACGCTAAGGATATATGTAAGAGAGTGAACCCGGCCCTGGTGGAGCTGAAGGACGGACACGTTTCCAAGTGCCATTTCGCTGAGGAACTCTATGGATCCCTAGGGGGGTAGAAGCGTGGCCGACGACGCGGTAATCCAGGTACAGGGACTCAAAAAGTACTACGAGCTGAGGAAGGGACTCTTCTCCTTTTTCGGCGAGCCGCTTTTCGTCAAGGCCGTGGACGGCGTCTCCTTCGAAATCAAGGAGGGTGAGGTTCTAGGGTTAGCTGGGGAGTCGGGCTGCGGTAAGACCACGACTGGACGCTTGCTCACCCGGCTGGAAACGCCATCCACTGGCAGGATCCTGTTCAACGAGCCTCCAGATGTGAGGGAGTACAGGATGGAGTACCTCGCGAAAGTGAGGGAACTGCCACAATGGCGGGAGGACGGTGGGGAGCCGCTGAAGGAGTTCCTGAGGGAGGAGTACGAGGGCCTGAAGAGAGAGGAGCAACAATTGTCCCGGCTGGGGGGACCTGAAGGGGAACGGCTGAGGGAGGTCAGGGCCAGGCTGGACGCCTTGGAGGAGAAGCACAACATAGCCTTCCTGGAGGGCAGCGGACTGCGCGACTTCAGGAGAAACGTCCAGATGATATTTCAGAACCCCTACGAGTCCCTCAATCCGAGGTTCACCGTGTTTCAAACGGTTGTGGAACCCCTCATCATTCATGACATAGGGGACACCACGGAGGAGAGGCTGGACATGGTCATAAAGGCGGTGGAGGATGCCGGCCTCATACCTGCGGAGGACATCCTGCAGCGCTTTCCCCACGAGCTGAGCGGAGGACAGAGGCAGAGAGTCGCCATCGCGCGGGCCCTCGTCATCAACCCGAGGGTGATTGTGGCCGACGAGCCCGTTTCGATGCTAGATGTCTCCATAAGGGCCGGGGTGATGAACCTCATGCTGGACCTCAGGGACAAGTACAGGATCCCGTACCTCTTCATAACGCACGACATCGCCGTCGCTCGCTACATGTCCGACAGAATCGCCGTTATGTACCTGGGGAAGATAGCCGAGATAGGGCCGACAGACAGGATAATCTCCAACCCCGTCCACCCCTACACTAGGGCCCTCGTCTCCGCCGTTCCGGTGCCAGACCCCGACCACAAGCATGGTCTAGTGAGAATCAAGGGAGAGCTTCCGAGTCCCATCAACCTTCCACTCGGTTGTAGGTTCAACCCTCGGTGCCCCTACGCCAAGGACATATGCAGAGAAGTGGCTCCCCCGGACATCGAGGTAGAGCCGGACCACTCCGTCCACTGCCACTTCGCCGAACAACTCTTTGAGGAAGGCTTTCATGTCGAGGCCGGCGAGGCACCGCCAGAGGGGTGGGCAGGGGCCGAGACTAGGTGACCTATGAGCTTCCCCGAGCAGGCGTCTCGACGGCTTAGGATGATCGCCTGGGTCCTCCTCCTGTCCCTAGCCCTCATGTTCCTGGGATTCAACGCTGCCACCGTCGACAACTATACCCAGGTAGTCATCGCCAAGGTCTCAGCGGAGGTGGAGTACGAGGCTGAGGTGAACGTCCAGACCGCCGACGGGGGATACGACGAGAACAGCCTCTTTACTGTATGGATAAACTTCACAGCCTCCAACCCCTCACCAAAGCCCCTGAGGATGTGGATCATCCAGATAAGGGCATGGGTTAGGGACTACGAGGTGGAGGATGGGAAGCGTCTGGACAGGGCCTTCCGGGACGACAGGGTGCGAGTTGAGACGGAGTCGGGAGTGCAGACCCTCTACTACTATCCCGTCCTCATCCGGACCAAGTCATACATCTCGGTTCTGGCTCTGATAGACCCTTGGTCCAACGCCACCTTTTCCACCCTCTGGCAGATTAGCTCCTCCATCGATAGGAGGGCCACGGAAACGGTGGCGTCGATCTACGAGTACGTGACGACGGCAAAGGGTATGGAACCTGACGAAGTGGAGTGGTACTACTTTGCCGAGATACTGATGTTCGTCCATGGAGTGAGAAGGGACTACACAGGCCTCAACGACGCCTACCTGCTCCAGCTCCCCCTGATAGTGAGGTCGATAAACGTGGACATAAGCTGACGAGAAGGACGGTCACTAATGTTGAAATTGAAGGAAACCCTTGCCAAGATTGGCAGAATCGTAGTCCTCTCCACCCTCCTGGGGACCGCCCTGGGCTACATATACTTCCAGACGGTCTTTCCCAGCGTATCTGTGCCTTTGACCGACAGGTACCCCTCCTGGCTCTTCATATTGACCCTCCTGGGTATGGGACTGTTGGCGGGCATCCTTGCGGACAGCCTGGAGTCTCTAGCCATTCACTCCATCCTCTCTGTCTTGGCTGGCCTGATTGGCGCATATTTCATCTTCACCTCCCCCGTGGCTGCCGAGGAGGTGAGCGGTGTCGTCCTCTCCCAGTTCTTCTTCGTCATCGTCAGAATGGTCCTCCCCTTGGTGCTTCTGGCGTTCATCACCATCTTTGTGGGGGGTTTCTTTGGACACTGGCTTTATCGTACCTCCCAACTTCGGGAGCCTCAGCCCAGTCTCTTCGATCGGAAGGTTGGCGAGGAACGTTAGGTGATGGGTCTTCCACACGCCCTGTAAAGGTTGGACTTAACCTATTTGTGCTGTAAGGGGCATATGTTAGCAATGATGCGCTGGGCGGTCGGTTTGCTCCTCATCTTCCTACTCCTGCCAGCGTGGGCGACGGGCGAGCACGTGGACCCGGGGGAGATACACGAGGTCCTTCCCAGGGACGCAATCATGGCGGTCCGGACACCGAAGTTTGCGGAGAGGGACTACCTCCACCCCTCTCTCCCGGTCATCGGGCTGGAGATTAACGGTGACGCCCGGGCTTATCCCATAATGATTCTCAACCACCACGAGATCGTGGACGATATCGTGGGCGAGGTTCCCGTGGCCGTCACCTTTTGCCCCCTATGCAATACCGCCTTGGTCTACGATAGAAGAGTCGAAAACAGGGTCCTGACCTTCGGGGTCTCAGGCCTCCTCTACAAGAGCAACCTCGTGATGTACGACCAAGAGACAGAGAGCCTCTGGGTACAGATTACCTCTGAGGCGATTCAGGGACCCCTCCACGGAGTCAGGCTGACCCTTATCCCATCCACGGTGGTCGAGTGGGGAACCTGGAAGGAGAGATACCCCAACTCCCTTCTTCTGGACTACCCACTGCCTCAGTGTGACAGTTCCGGGTCGATGGATGACCCGGTGATAATAGGCAACTGCATTGACTACACCTTCGACCCCTATCTTGAGTACATTCTGACGGAGGATGTCTTTTACGGTGCCAACTACACCGACCGAATCCTTCACCCGAAAGCTGTTGTTCTGGGAGTGAATGTGGGCGGTGTGGCCATGGCCTATCCTTATGAGAGCCTGACCAGGGAGGTCGTCATCAACGACGAAATGAACGGCTTAAAGGTCGTGGTAGCCTTCCACAACTCCAGTGGAAAAGTCTTCGAGAGAGGTGAGCTGACCTTTAGACCAGGCGATGGGCGCTACATGGTGGACGACCTAGAACAGACATGGGACATGGTGACGGGAGAGGGGGAGGGGGGACAGCTAAAAGAGATCCCTTCTGTGATGGCCTTCTGGTTCGCATGGGCGGACTTCAACAAGGGGACGGGGGTGTACGGGCATAGGGAACCCCTCGTATCCGAGGAGCCTGTTCCCCTTCAATTGGTGTACCTTGCCACACCAGCCTTTCTCCTCCCGGGCGTAGCCTATTACATCTACCGAAGGAGAAGGAGCTAGTCCGCCGAGTCCGAGCATCGTAACTGATTTAACTCGGGAAAGTGGTGCTGAGCCTGTGCTCATCGCCCTCAGCGGCACCCCTGGTACAGGAAAGTCCTCCGTGGCCTCCATCCTCGGTGACGGGGGTCTCAGGGTGTGTCATCTCGACGACTTGGCCGCCCAGTGTGGCGCTTTGGTGGAATACGATGAGACTAGGGAAACCTGGGAAGTGGACCTGGAGGCACTGAGGAGATCCATCCCCCGGGAGAGGCCCCTCGTCTTGGTGGGACACCTATCTCACCTGCTTCCAGTGGACTTGGCTGTCGTCCTCCGATGCCATCCTGACATGCTGAGGCACAGGCTGGAGGCCAGGGGGTGGAGTCCATCCAAGGTGAAAGAGAATGTGGAGGCAGAGGCCATCGGCGTCATAACATACGAGGCCATGGAGAGGGTCAAGACCTTCGAGGTGGATACGACCTCCACATCCTCAGAGGGGGCGGCGGGGACTGTCCTCGAGATAATCGAGGGGAAGGGGGATGTGCACAGAGCCGGGAAGCTAGACTGGAGCGAGGTGATACTGAGTTGGTTCTAGACTCCTACAGGCGAGCCGCTGACCGGTTTCTTACACCCATGGCCCTACGAATGCATAGGGTAAGTCCCAACATCCTGTCTTGGATATCCCTGGTCACGGCGGGCCTCACGGGCATCTTCATCTTCCTGTCGGGACTCATCAGCGGTGTTCTGGCACTATCCTTGGCCTTTACGACCTTGACCATTAGTTCCCTCTTCGACGCCCTGGACGGGAAGGTGGCAAGACTGAGGGGCATCGATTCCAAGAGGGGCGACTTTCTGGACCACGTGTTCGACAGATACGCCGACGTATTCATCATCACGGGCCTCTTCTTCAGCATCTATTCGAGGCAGTGGGTGGCCCTCTTCGGTCTTCTAGGCATCCTGCTGACTAGTTATATGGGGACTCAGGCCCAGGCCGTGGGTGTAGGCCGCCTCTACGGGGGGGCCCTAGGCAGGGCGGACCGCCTCGTCATCCTTTTGGTGGTCATCGCAGTCCACCTGGTCCTCGATCCCGACGCGACGATGCTTCTTGGTTATCGGGATTTCACCTTCACCATGATGGAGTACACCCTTCTCCTCTTTGGAGTTCTCGGCAACCTCACCGCCATACAGAGGGCTGTGGCCACTTGGAGACGTCTGTAGGCCAGAGGAGACATCATGGGCGAGGCTCAACCCTGGCACGAGGGGCGAACCTGGCCTGACCACGAGAGACTCGGGGTTACGCCGCTGTCCAAGGCCCTCCTTGACTTCGCCCGTGGTTCAACGCCCAGACCTCCGCTACCCGGGATTGACTGGGAGGATGTGGAGAAAGTTGTGGTTATGGTTCTTGACGGTCTGGGGTTGAGTCAGTTGGAGCACGCCTTCGAGGTGGACACGGCGCCCAATCTCGAGAAGGCCCGTGACGGGGGTGGGATGTCCAGTCTGACGACCACCCTCCCCTCCACTACCGCCACCGCCCTTGTCAGCATGAGCACCGCCACCCATCCCGAGGAGCATGGTTTCCTAGGATTTCGGCTCTTCTTAAAGGAGGCTGGGGTCTTGGCCGACATGATACGCCTCACAATTCTGGGGAACGATACCCGCCTTGACTCCGTTGGTCTGGGGCCGGATATGCTGATGCCGATAGAAACCGTCCCTGCTCGAGCCCGGAGGCAAGGGCTGAAGGTATACGCCATAACACGGGATGCTTTCGTGGAGAGTCCCTTCACGAAGATACTCTACACAGGTGCCGAACTGATGGGCTACAATAGCTGTCCGGAGCTGCTCCTCACGGTGGCCAACCTCTGCCGGAAAGAGGAGAAGAGCCTGATATTCGCATATTGGGACACCATCGACATCGTGTGCCATATGCATGGCGGCAAGTCCGATGCTTTCCTGGACACCTTTGCGAAATTCGACTCCTCCTTCGGGAGGGAGCTGTTGCAGCCTGGTCTGGGGGACGTCCTATTTCTGCTCACCGCTGATCACGGACACATCGATTGCCCGAGGGAGAGGACCGTGGACCTCGGAGAGCATGGAGAACTCCTCTCCTTCCTGTCCCTGCCACCTACGGGGGATGCCCGCCTTCCCTATCTTCACGTAGAACAGGGCAGGCTGAGACATGTTCTGGACTACCTTGACGAGCATCTTGAACATATGGCTGAATGGCTGAAGGCCGATGAAGCTCTCAGAGCAGGGCTCTTCGGTCCCTCGGGCACCTCCAAATGGCGGGATAGGCTCGGAGACCTGATACTCCTTCCGAAAGAGGACTACTGTTTCACCTACGGATACCCTCCGGAGGAGAAGGTCTTCGTGGGGCGTCATGGGGGAACTAGTCCTGAGGAGATGCTGGTGCCTCTCCTCTGGTGCTGCCTTTAGACGTCCTTCCCTTAAGCCTGTAGTAGCTCAGGGGATGTGTGATCTTGTGACACAGTTGATCCGGGCCTGGGCACAGCCCATAGGACTTCATCGTGCTGCACTCAGGCGCGGTGTACTCCGTCCCGGATATCTGGCCCGTGATGTGCTCAATCTGGTACCTGGTCATGTGCTCGTTGAAATCTGGCACACTAGAGAAGATCTGGTAGATTTCCTCAAAGCCCAGACCGAGGTTGTTCAGGAAGGTCACTAGTGCAAAGCGGCCGGGGTGAGGGACATTCTCACTGACCTGGACAGCGGCCAACAGCTTCTGCATGCAAGGAGGGAAGTGGGTTACCCTCACCCTACCCAAGTCTGAGGTCTCGAACCTCGCCTTTCTCTCCCTCAGAAGGTCCCTCAACCTGACCACGTCCTCCTGAAAGTACTGGAGAAGCTTCTCGTTGACCTCTAAGGGCAACTCCTCCTCGAACCTGTTCCTTAGATGACCCTCCAGTACCCGGAGGAACCTATCCCTACCAAGGATGACATGGCCATCCATCACAGACTGATTGACCAGCTTCCACTCCTTCCCCCTGAGACGCTTCGTGGCCCTGAGAAAGTCAGTGAAGTGGAGTCGGTATCCATCTTTGACGAAGCAGTCAAGCCTGAGAGACCTACACGCGTGTATGAGGAAGTCGTCTCCCTCCTTGGAAAACCTGCGTCTGGCCAGGGATGCCTCCGCCAGGGCGAACCGACGGATGAGGAACGGATCTCCTACGCAGGATACGAGCATTCTTGCCAGGGGATAGGCGTAGAGGGCGGATAGGAAATCGGCCGGGCTGGAGAGGGGAGGTTCAGGGAGCTCCAGACTCTCCAGGGAGGAGAAGACCTTCTCTCTGGCAAGGTGGCGGGCAGTGTCGAAGGCCCTGTGCCCCAAAATCTCCTCCAGGGACTGGCCTTGCTCCTTCACGAACACCAGTGCTTCGGGGAGGAACGGATACTTGGCTAGGACCCTCAGATCCACCCCTCCTTCACCCTCTAGCCTCCCTAAGATTGGAGGGGACATGGCTCTGCCTTGACTTAAAGGTCCTCGGGTATCCGCATGTGGAGCTGGTTGCCTCGTGTTCCTTTCCCGAGGAGGAAAGGGAACCGCTTCTATAAAGGGTCCCCGGGGAGGTCTGTAAAAGTAGTTCTCGGAGCTAGCGGTGCTTAGGGAAGAGCCTCAGGGTTGAGTCGCTCATGGTGGAAGTTTGGGTCCGTCTTCCCTTGGACCTGCGTCCATTTCGTCCTCGAAGCCCTGGAGAAGGCGGATATCTCTCTCAAAGTCGACTTCTTGCGCAAGCCGTTGCCGGGATTCGAACCCGGGACCTACGCCTTACCAAGGCGTCGCTCTACCGGCTGAGCCACAACGGCGTCTGGCCAGGTTGGAAATCTATCTCAAACCTTTATAGCTTTGCCGCGGTCACCGCGCCCCTCAACTACCCTTAAGTAAGGGCTGCGGCCATTAAGCACTCATGAAGGAGGGCCTGACCAGCTTTGACATCAGGGTCCTCGTTGGAGAGCTGTCCCAGCTTCGGGGAGCCTACTTGGATAAGGTCTACCAGGCGGATTCCGCCTTCATTCTGAAGTTCAATCTTCCTCGGGTGGGCAAGCGGGAGGTCTTCATCCAACCTGGTAAGTGGATATTCCTGGGAGGGGAGTTCGAGAAGCCAAGGGAGCCGCCTCCCTTCGCCCAGAGCCTCCGAAAGGTCCTCGACAACGCCCTGCTACACGGGGTCGAGCAGAGGGGGTTCGATCGAATACTCCTGATGGAGTTTGAGAAGGAGGCCAGATATACCCTCGTCATCGAGATGTTCGGAAGAGGCAACCTCATCCTCGTGCGGGATGAGGAGATCCTGCACGCCTTGAGGTGGGGGAAATGGCGGACCCGGAAGGTCAAGAGAGGTGAGGCCTACAAGTTTCCGCCGGAGGGTACAAACCCCACGACATTGGACTTCGCAGGTTTCAGAGACGTCGTCGGGAATCACAAGGGCCCGGTCGTCAAGGTTTTGGCATCGGGGCTAAACCTGGGAGGGCTCTACGCCGAGGAGATCTGTCTGAGGTCCAAGGTCTCGAAGAATGATCCTGTGGAGAGCTTGGAGGATGAACAAGTAAGAGCTCTCTACAAAGAGCTTCAGCGGCTTTTCACCCAGCTCGAGGAGCCCGCTCCGACGATGATCTTCGATGAGGTCCCCGTGGACGTCATACCTTTCCCGCTGAGGCGCTACGAAGACTACAAGAGCAGACGATTCGAGAGTCTGAGCGAGGCTCTCAACGAATACGTCATGACCTCTGAGGAGGAGCCCCCAAGGAACGAGGTCTTGGAGAGGATCGAGAGAAGAATCAGAAAGCAGGAGGAAGTCCTCCGGGATCTGAGGGAGGAGGTAGGCCGGGTGGGGGTGGCCGCCGATTACCTTTATGTCCATTATCAGGAGGTAGACAAGCTCCTCAGGTTGGCCCGCGAGGGGGATCTTCGGGAGGGGGTGAACCTGGAGAAGGGTGTCGTGCCTCTGGAGGTGAACGGACAGGAGGTTGAAATCCAATACGACCTCGGGGTGGACGAGAATGCCAGGCTACTTTACGAGAAGAAGAAGGCCCTGGTAGACAGGATAGGGAGGGTGCAACAGGCTTTGGAGGAGAGCCGGGGAGAGCTGAGGAAGGCACAGTCGAGGGGGAGGAGGGAGGTGGCCAAACCCTCCTACAAACCCTCCAAGAAGTTCTGGTTCGACGCCTACCGGTGGAGCCTTTCCAGTGGCGGTTTCCTCATCCTAGGTGGCCGCGACGCTCGGTCCAACGAGAAGCTGGTGAGGAAGCATCTGGAGCCGGGGGACAGGTATGTTCACGCCGACCTGCCTGGAGCGCCGAGCGTTCTCCTCAAGAAGGGGTCAGAGGCAGAGGAGCGGGACCTGAAGGAGGCGTGCCGCTTCGCCGTCGTCTTCTCAAAGGCCTGGAAGCTTGGCCTAGGTTCGGGTAGCGCCTACTGGGTAACGCCCGAGCAGGTCAGCAAGACGGCGGAGAGCGGGGAGTACCTAAGAACCGGATCCTTCGTCATTCGAGGCAAGCGAAACTACGTTCACAACCTTGCCCTCGCCCTGGGAGTCGGCGAGATCGACTGCCAGGGGACGAGAAGGGTCATCGCCGCTGACCCAGACGCTATGGAGGGGCTGTCCAGCAAGTACCTGATTCTGAAGCCCGCCGGCAGTGTGGATCGTCGGACCCTCGTACGCCGGCTGTCTGAGGCCTTCCGGGTGCCACCGGATGAGGTTGAGAGGCTCCTCCCCTCTGGGACCTTCCACCTAGGGAAGGTCAAGGGTCTGCGGCTCGAAGAGGGGAACGGGTAGCAGGGGCGAGTGGTGAGGGCCGACTCCCGGGGGACAGAAGGTTCATATTAAGGGGAGAAGTACGAGGATGCAATGAGTGGGACACTCAGGACGGCGGGGCTCTTCATCCTGCTGATGATGCTTTTCTCAGCCGTAGGCTGGGCGATTGGAGGGTACTTCCTTCAGGACTGGGTCCTAGGGGCAGTGTTGTTTCTCACCCTTGCAGCAGTCATGAACCTCGTCAGCTACTTCATGAGTGACCGCATCGTCCTCTGGTCCTATAAGGCCCGACTGCTGGAGGAGAAGGAGGCCCCGAACCTCTTTCGACTGGTGCGCAGGGTCGCAACCTTCTCGGATCTCCCCATGCCCAAGGTGGCCCTCATCCCCTCCATGACACCCAACGCTTTCGCCACGGGGAGAAATCCCAACAAGGCCGTGGTGGCCGTAACTCGCGGCATCCTCAACACCCTCTCGGACGAAGAGCTGGAGGGGGTCATCGCCCACGAGATGGCCCACATAAAGGACCGAGATATCTTGGTGATGTCGGTAGCTGCGACACTGGCGGGAGCCATAGCCTTCATGTCCAGATTCTTCTGGTGGTCCGCCCTCTTCGGCCGTCGAAGCCAGGGCAACATCATTGTTCTGCTCTTAATCGCTATTACCGCGCCCATCGCGGCTCTCCTCGTCCAACTGGCCATATCGAGGAGTCGCGAGTACAAGGCCGATTCTGTGGGCGCTAGAACCATCGGGAGACCTTTGGCTCTGGCCAAGGCGCTGGAGAAGCTTGATAGGGCAAACCGCCGAAGGCCCATCGAGATGGGCAACCCCGCCAGCTCCTCCCTCTTCATAGTCAACCCCTTCAGGCGTTCGGTCCTGACGAGACTGTTCTCGACTCATCCACCCGTTGAGGCCCGTGTCAAGCGGCTCAAGGAAATGGCCCGGGAGCTGGGCAGGTACTGAGCCTCGCCGCCAGAAAGGTTAAGATTCCGGCCTCGCTAACAGGCCGATGGCGATGAGGGAGGGAGAAGGGCCCCTAGACGACCTCGATCTGAATATCATCAGGCATCTCAACGAGGACGCCCGAAAGAGCTTCCGGGATCTGGCAAAGCAGCTAGGCGTTTCCACAAGTACCATATCCGCTCGGGTGAGGCGCCTGGAGGAGAGGGAAATCATAACCGGCTATGTACCAGTGGTCGACCAGCGCATGGTGGGGTTTGACCTCCCCGTGGTGGTCGGGCTTAGGATATCGAAGGGGAAGCTTCTGGAGGTGCAGCGCAAGATAGCCGAGAATCCGCGGGTGTACGGGGTGTATGACGTGACGGGAGACTGGGACTCCATCGTCATGGCCCGCTTTCGAAACACCGGGGAGCTCGATACCTTCATCAAGGGGGTCCTCGCCCAGCCCTTCGTGGAGAGGACCTACACCCAGGTTGTCCTGAATACCGTCAAGGACGAGAAGAGGGTTATTCTTTAGACTCCTTGGCCTTCTCCCCTTTCGAGGCCTCCGATGCCTCCCGGGCCGCTCGCTTGGCCTCGGTCTCCGCCACACGCAGATCCCTGGCCAGGTCCTCCCGTTTGGGTATGGGCCCCAGCACGTCCTCAGCCTTGCCCAGCAGCTTCTCCAAGTCTTTGGCGGTCGATATCTCCCTCTCAGGAACCTTCCTGGTAACCCCCAGGTAGTCGGCGATCCCCTCCACCATCCGTGTAATCTCGAAGGGAAAGATGATCTTCGTCGCCTGGCCATCGCCCACCGCTTTGAGGGTATCCATGGACAGCACGGCGATGGACTTGGTGTCCAGGGCCGAAGCTCCCAGGCTCAGAATCCTCAGCTTCTGGGCCTCTCCCTGCCACTCCAGGATGGTGGCCAGTCGCTGTCCCTCTGCCTGCAGGATCTTCGCCTGTCGGACGCCCTCGGCATCCAAGATCCTGGCCTGTTTCTGGCCTTCCGCCACCAGGATGGCGGACTTCTTCTCCCCGTCGGCCCTCAGGATGGCGGCCCTGCGTTGCCTCTCCGCGGCCGTCTGCTCCTCCATGGCGGACTTCACCGCCCCAACGGGATCCACCTCGCGGATCTCCACGGCCTCCACCCTTACACCCCAGGCGTCGGTGGCCGTGTCGAGGACGTCCCTCAACCTGAGGTTGATCCTCTCCCTGTTGTACAGGACCTCATCCAGCTCCATGTCTCCGAGGATGGACCTGAGGGTCGTCTGGGCCAGGGCGACGGTGGCCATCCTGTAGTTCGTGACCTCGAAGTAGGCCTTGGCAGGGTCGATCACCTTGATGTAAATGATGGCATCCACGTTCGTGGGCGAGTTGTCCTTGGTGATGACCTCTTGTCGCGGGACATCCAGGACCTGGGTGCGGAGGTCCAGCTTCACCACCTGGGAGATGAGGGGCGGCACGAGGTTGAAACCCGGGTTCAGCACCCTCTTGAAGTTCCCCAGTACGATGACCAAACCCTGCTCGTACGGCTGGACGATCTTGACTGCCGTCATGAACAGGATGATGATCGTGAACAGGACCAGCAACGCAATGCCTATGATCAGCTCTGCCGGTATCTGGGCGGTGATGTCCACCAAGAGTACGCTTAACAGTAATCCTGCCATCAAAGCTCCCGATTCCTCTCCTTTCAGCCACATTTTCCTTACCCCGTCTCTTTCTTCTCTTTCTCGGACTCAATTTCTTCGGCTTTTGCCTCGTTGACCGGCTCCAAAATGACGTGGACCCCGCTGCTCCCCACCACTCGGACCCTCGTCCCCTCGGCGATGGCATCCGCCGAGGTGGCGCTCCACACCTGGTTGTCTATGTTGACCTTCCCCTCGATAGAGTCTGGAACCACCTCACGTATCACAAGCCCCGTCCTCCCGATGAGGGATTCGCCGACAGTTGTTGTGGGAGGGGAAGGGGGGGCCAGCCTCTGGTAGAGCAATATGGTAACGTAGGTCAGGGGGACGCCCACGACAATGGCCGTAATGGGGGCCCAGGGCTGGAGGAAGAAATTCGGAATGTACATCCCCAGAAGTCCTAGGACGATGAGGATGGTGGCGGGCACTCCAATGAAGAAGCCGGGTGAAGATGCCTCGATCAGCAGGAGGACGATGCCGACAATAACGAATGTGAGCCCCAGGGTGAAGTCAAAAGAAACCATTGGTTGGGTAAAAGGGCACAGCCTATATCAGGCTTGCTCATCCTTCAGCTTAGGTCCATCACGACTACATCACGGATGGCCCTCATACCCTGAAAGGGAAGGAGGAGCCTCCCCTGAGAATCGGCGCGAAAGGCTCGGACGTCGATGTCCTCGGCAGGGGCGACAAGGACGTCCTGGACGTGGCCACTCCTCGTATCCACCACGAAGTTCTCGATTACGCCCAGAATGCGACCGTCGTTGGTCATGACGGTCTTGCCTGTCAGCTCTGTAACGAATCTCTTCATCCCATCACCTTCCGGCGGCCGGGAATTGGCTTTCCAGTATATTAGACTGCCGGGTCCCCGGTTCGCGGTGGGCCAGAGAATCCTGAGGTGAGGGGTCAGCGGTAGTAGCCCAAGACTTCCTCCCTTCGCTTCCTCACAACCCTCTTCTGAATGTCCTGTCCGATCTGCTCATACAGCTTGACGGTCTCCTCATCAACCGATGGGAAGACCATCTTCTTCGCTGCCTCGAAGTTCTTCCGCTGGACGAGGACCGCATCGCGATTCTCCCGCAGGGCGTTCATTGCGGCCTCCCTGCAGAGGGCCTCTATGTCGGCGCCCGCGTAACCTTCTAGGTCCTCTGCCAGCCGCTCCAGGTCCACGTCCGTGTCCAGCGGCATATGCCTCGTGTGCACCTGTAGAATCTCCAACCGGGCCTCCTTGTCAGGCACGGGAATCATGATGAGGCGATCGAAGCGGCCTGGCCTCAAGAGGGCTGGGTCGAGCATGTCCGGGCGATTTGTGGCGCCTATGGTCACCACGCCCTCCATGGTCTCCAGTCCATCCAGGGAGGTGAGGAGCTGGTTGACCAGCCTCTCGCTGACGCCTGAATCGCCCGTAACGGCGCCCCTTTTCGGGGTCAGCGCATCTATCTCGTCGAGGAAGACGACGCAAGGGGCGACCTGTTTCGCCTTCTTGAATATCTGTCTGATGGCCTTCTCACTCTCCCCCACCCACTTAGACATGACTTCGGGACCCTTGATGGAGATGAAGTTGGCCTCTGACTCGGTGGCCACAGCCTTTGCCAGGAGGGTCTTCCCCGTCCCCGGCGGACCGTAGAGGAGGATTCCCCTAGGCGGTCTTATGCCCATCCTTCGGAAGGAATTGGGGTTCTTGATGGGCGTCTCCACTGCCTCAACAAGCTGCCGCTTCACCTCGCCCAGGCCGCCCACATCGTCCCAGGTTACCCTCGGAATCTCCACCAAGACCTCCCTCAGGGCACTGGGCTCCACCTCTTTGAGGGCTTCCTTGAAGTCTTCCTTGGTGACCCTCATCTTCTCCAAGATCTCGGCGGGAATGGGTTTTTCCAGGTCTATCTCCGGGAGGTACCTCCTGAGGGCCTTCATGGCGGCCTCCCTCGCCAAGGCGGCTAGGTCGGCACCGACAAAGCCGTGGGTGATGTTGGCCAGCTCCGTGAGGATCAGGTCCCTGTTCTCATCGGTTCCTTCGATGGGCATGCCCCTGGTATGGATCTGGAGAATCTCCTTCCTGCCGTCCCTATCGGGAACACCGATCTCTATCTCCCTGTCGAAACGACCGGGCCTCCTGAGGGCCGGGTCTATGGCATCCTCCCGGTTGGTGGCCCCTATGACGATGACCTGGCCGCGGCCGCTAAGCCCGTCCATGAGGGTCAACAGCTGGGCCACCACCCTCCTCTCGACCTCGCCCGTCACCTCCTCCCTCTTGGGCGCTATCGAGTCCAGTTCATCGATGAAGAGGACCGAGGGGGCGTTCTTCTGGGCCTCCTCGAACTTCTCTCGGAGCCTTTCCTCACTCTGCCCGTAGTACTTGGACATGATCTCGGGGCCCTGGATCGAGTAGAAGTTGGCTCCCGCCTCGTTGGCCACTCCCTTCGCGATGAGCGTCTTGCCGGTGCCGGGCGGGCCATAGAGAAGGACCCCCTTAGGGGGGTCGATACCGAGCCTGTCGAAGAGCTCGGGATGTTTCAGCGGGAGCTCTATCATCTCCCTGACCCTCATGAGCTCCTCGTGGAGGCCGCCAATGTCCTCGTAGGTGATGGTGGGTGTGAGAATCTCTCCTTCCTTGATGGGCTCCTCCTTCATCTCGATGAGTGACTCATCGGATATCTGGACGATTCCCCTCGGAACGGTTCTTATGACCATGAAAGGCAACGCACCGCCCATGAGGGCGATGCCTGGTACGATGACCACATCCCCCTTCACAACGGGCCGCTTGAGCAGGCCCCTCTTCACGAAATTCTCTATTCCCTGACCGAAACTGACCTTGTGCCCCTCGCTGATGATCGGGGCTATCGTCACCCTCTGGGCCACCTGGACCTCGGCCTTCCTGACCTCTACCTTGTCTCCTATGGAGACGCCAAGGTTTCTCCGGACGAGGCCGTCAACCCTGACGATGCCCTTCCCCTCGTCCTCCTGCATGGTCCTGAAGAGCTTGGCGGCGGTGCTCTTCTTACCAATGATTTCCACAATCTCGCCGACATCGATACCCAGGGCCATTCGGGTCCTGGTATCAACGCGGGCCCTCCCGAGACCGACGTCCGACTGCGGCGCTTCTGCGACCTTAAGAATGACCCTGTCTGGCATCCCTGTGCATTAGATTTGAAGCCCTATTTGACTATTTGGGTCGCCTATCAGAGGATGATAACAATCACTTCGGCGACTTCAGGTTGGAGGACTGCTCGGTTATGGCTTCCGAGAGGGTTATCTCTCCCCGGGCCACCCTCTCCGCCAGCTGTCGGGATATGGTCAACCTTCCGCCAGAGCTGATTCTGCTGCGCCTCTGGATCTCCCTCAGCTCCCCCTCGGTGGGAAAGATGTCATACCATGTCTCGGCCGTGACGCCGCGACCCATGGCGATGTCGATGGCGGACTCTATGTTCCTGGCGTCGTCCCTCCTCCTGTACCTCTTTGTGGTTCCCTTTTCATCGACGATCTCCGCCTGCTGGCCGATGCGAGACAAGGCATTGATGATGCGGTTCCGGTTGGTAGGATCACCGTGACCTATCCTGACTCTTAGGACCTCCGTTTCGTAATTCCTCAGAACGCTCAGGAGGATTTTCAAGACGGCCTCCGGGGAGGATGCCGTCCGCGTGTCCACCACCTCCTCATCCCCCAAAATGGCCACCCCAGGTCTCGGTCCTGGGTCGATTCCCACTACGACCTCCCGAAAGGATGTCTTCCCGCTGAGGAGCTGAAGGGCCTTGGCCACGGCGTCCTGCACATCCTCGCACGGCACCTTTCCCTCGAAGTCTACCTGTCGTAACTCCTCCGGCGATGTCAGTATGACACCGACCTCTGGCGGGACGGGCTCGTTGAAAGACAGGCTTATGAAGGGGATGTCCCGCTCCTTCAGGTGGGAAACGAGGTCGTGATAGAGGCGGAAGTCCGCCGTCAGTATGCCCAGTATGGTTCCCATCCGCTGAGGAAAAAGCCGAGCTACCTTATAGACTTAAAGAATCCGTCAGCCCTTCCGTCCCTCTTTCGCATAGTCCCCCAGGGACTCCCCTAGCTTCCTGAGGAGCTTTCTGTCCTCGGAGGAGAGCTTCTTCGGAGTGACCACGACCACTCTGATCAGCTGATCTCCCCGCCCGCTGCCCTCCAGGTCCGGAAGACCCTTTGCCTTGAGCCGGAATAGGGTGTGGCTCTGGGTCCCCGGTGGAATCTTCAGAGTGGTGTTGCCGGAGAGAGTCGGGACCTGCATCTCGGCTCCGAGGGCCGCCTGGGTGATGGAGATGGGAACCTCCACCAGGATGTCCCTGCCCTCCCTCTGGAAGATGTCGTGCTCCTCCAGGTGAAGAACTATGTAGAGGTCTCCGGGCGGCCCGCCCCGCTCCCCACCCTCCCCCTTTCCTGGAATGCGGAGGCTGAGGCCCTCATACGCTCCCTTGGGGATGGCCACGGCTACCTTGGAGGTCTTCTGGATCGTCCCGCTCCCGCCGCATGTCTTGCACTTGTTCGCTGGCCATTGACCACGACCCCCGCAGCGATTGCAGGGGGTTATGGTGATCATCTGGCTGAAGCCCCTCCTGTGAACCTCCCGCACCTGTCCCGTCCCGTTGCACCGAGAACAGGTGGTCATGACGCCACCCTGGGCACCGGTACCGCTGCACTCTTCGCAAGAGACCTTCCGAGGGACTTTCACCTCCCTCTTCGATCCCCGGGCCACATCCTCCAGTTTCACCGTGATGTCCACCCTGAGGTCCCGGCCCTTTGCTGCACCCCGGTACCTGTCCCCCCCGGCGTGACGGAAGAACTCCTCAAAGAGACTGCCTCCGAAGGGCCTGCTGAATTCACCAAAAAAATCCAGGAAGAAGCTGTTCCCGAAGATGTCCCCCAGGTCCCGGAAGTGAGTGAAGTGGGACCAGTCGAAGCCCCTATCTCCGAAGGTTCTCTGGACGCCCTCATGGCCGTAGCGATCGTAGAGAACCCTCTTCTCACCGTCCATGAGGACCTCGTAGGCCTCGGACAGCTCCTTGAACCTCTCCTCCGCCTCCTTGGGGTTGTCCTTGTTGAGGTCGGGATGATACTTCTTTGCCAGCTTCCTATAGGCCCTCTTGATGTCCTCCTCGGTGGCGTCCCTGGAGACGCCAAGGACCTCGTAGTAATCCCTCTTAGCCATAAGGTGGATTTTGAATCGAGAACTGTCCCAATAAACTTTGCCTACTCCTTATCGTCGCTCACATCCTCATAGTCAGCGTCGACAACGTCCCCCTCAGGGGAGGATTCGTCCCCACCCTTCTCCTCCTCGGCCTGAGCCCTCTCGGCCTGGGCCTTCTGGTACACCTCCACCCCCACCTTCTGGGCCTCAGCGTTGAGGTCCTCGATGGCCTTCTTCAGCTTCTGGATGTCATCGGTGTCTAGAACCTCCTTCAGGGCCTTGACCTTCTCCTCCACCGCCTTCTTGGTGGCCTCGCTGACCTTGTCTCCCATCTCCTTCAGCATCTTCTCAGTGCTGTAGACGAGGGCATCCGCCTGGTTCTTTGTGTCCGCCAGCTCCTTGCGCCGCCGGTCCTGCTCGGCGTACTTCTCAGCATCCTTGATCATGCCGTCGATCTCTTCCTGGGAGAGGCGTTGAGGCGCCGTGATGGTCAGCTTCTCCTCCTTGCCAGTGCCCAGGTCCTTGGCGGAGACGTGGAGGATGCCACTGGCGTCTATGTCGAAGGAGACCTCAATCTGAGGCACCCCCCTTGGAGCGGGTGGAATCCCCCTGAGGTAGAACTTCCCCAGGGATACGTTGTCCGCCGCCATGGGCCTCTCCCCCTGAAGGACGTGAATCTCCACGGTGGTCTGGCCGTCCTCAGCGGTGGTGAATATCTGGGTCTTCTCCACCGGAATCGTGGTGTTCCTGTCGATGAGTTTGGTGAGGACGCCTCCCAAGGTCTCCACTCCCAGGCTCAGGGGCGTGACGTCGAGGAGGAGGATATCCTTTACCTCGCCGGCCAGGACAGCTCCCTGGATGGCGGCTCCCATGGCGACACACTGCATCGGGTCAACGCCTCTCTCCGCCTTCCTTCCAATGACCTTCTCAAAGTGTTCCCGCACGATGGGCATCCTGGTAGGACCTCCGACGAGGATGACATGCCGCACGTCCTCAAAGCTCCACCCAGCGTCCTTGAAGGCCTGCTCTATGGGTCCCACGGTCCGCTGGAGGACCGGATCCACCAACTGCTCAAGCTTGGCACGGGTCAGCTCCATCTCCAGGTGGACGGGCTTGTCCTCCTTCTGGGCGATGAAGGGGAGGTTTAGGGTCGTGGTGGTGGTGCTCGACAGCTCTATCTTCGCCCGCTCCGCGGCGTCCCGGATCCGCTGCATGGCGTTGTTGTCATCGCGGAGGTCAATACCCTCCTTCCCCCTAAACTCCTCCAGGATGTACTCGATGGTGGCATTGTCCATGTCGAGACCTCCGAGATGGGTGTCCCCACTGGTGCTCACCACCTCGAAGACCCCATCCCCGATTTCCATGAGGGTGACGTCGAAGGTACCGCCTCCCAGGTCCAGGACGGCGATCTTGGCCTCTCCCTTCCTGTCGAGGCCGTAGGCGATGGCCGCTGCGGTGGGCTCGTTTATCAGGCGCAGAACCTTCAGCCCGGCGATGGTCCCCGCGTCCTTCGTCGCCTGCCTCTGGTTGTCGTTGAAGTAGGCGGGGACGGTGATGACGGCCTCCTTCACCTCTTCTCCGAGGAAGGCCTCAGCATCCGTCCTTATCTTCCGGAGGATCATCGCCGAGATCTCCTGCGGCGTGTACTTCTTCCCGTCCACCTCGACCGCGTGATCGGTGCCCATCTTCCTCTTGATCTGCATGATAGTCTTCTGGGGGTTTAGTACGGCCTGCCGCTTGGCGGGCTCACCTACGAGAACCTGGTCATCCTCGGTGAAGGCCACTACGGAGGGGAACATCTTTCCTCCGTAGGTGCTGCCCTCGGCGCTCGGTATGATTGCGGGCCTGTCCCCTTGCATGACGGCCGCTTCGGAGTTCGTCGTTCCAAGGTCGATTCCTATGATCTTAGCCACCTTCTTCACCTTCCCTTCTGGAGACGACAACCTGAGAGGGCCTGAGGATTCTGTCCTCCAGCCGGTACCCCTTCTGGACGACCTTGACAATCCGTCCCTCTCCTCCGCCCTCCTCTACATAGTCTAGGGCCTCATGGAGGTAGGGGTCGAACAACTCCCCTTCTGCCTTTATCTCCTGCAATCCTTCTGCCTGGAGGATCTTCATCAGGTTATCATAGATCATCCTGACGCCGTTGACGAAGTCATCGTCTCTCTTCTTCATAGAGTTTAAGGCCAGTTCGAACTCGTCCACCACCGGCAGGAGCCTCTTCATGATGGTCGTGGAGGCGAAGCGGATGAACTCCTGTCTCTCCTTCTCCCACCTCTTCCGTAGGTTCTCCAGCTCAGCCTGCAGGTAGGCCAGCCTGCTCAGAAGCTCCTCTGCGTTCTCCTCCTTCCTGCTGAGCTCTTCCCGCAGTTCCGTGAGCTTGGCCTCCAGCTCCTTCTTGGTGGTTCCACTGGACCTCTTACCCTTGGAGCCTTCCTTCGGCAAGGCTACCGCCTCCCGACTGGTGGAGGGGGGTGGAGAGTTTCGGAGTCTTAGAACTCCCCTTCGCCCATCCCGCCTGGCATTCCACCGGGGCCGCCCTGGGGCATCTCCGGCGCCTTCGTCTTCGCGGCGATGACATCGTCGATCCGCAGTATCATGACTGCCGCGTCGGCGGCGGAGTCGATGGCCTGGGTCCCTACCCTGATGGGCTCCAGGACCTTCTCGTCTTCCATGTCCGTGATCTTTCCAGTGAAGACGTTCACGCCGGCGTACTTCTTGCCCTTCTTGTGCTGCTTGCGAAGGTCGATGAGGGTGTCGATCGGATCCAGGCCCGCGTTCTCTGCCAGGGTCCTCGGGATCACCTCTACGGCATCCGCGAAGGCCTCGATGGCTATCTGCTCCCTGCCGCCCACGGTTGGGGCGTAGCCCCGGAGGGCTATGGTTATCTCCATGGCTGAGGAGCCTCCGCCCGTGATTATCTTGCCGTCCTCGATGGCCACGGCGACCACGGAATTGGCATCGACGACGGACCTCTCTACCTCATCCACCACGTGCTCCGTGCCTCCCCGGATCAGGATGGAAACCGCCTTCGGGTTTTTACAGCCTGTGACGAAGGTCATTTTGTCATCGCCGATCTTATTCTCGTAAACGAGGTCTGCCTTGCCTAAATCACTCTTGGAGAGCTCGTCCAGCTTCGTGACCACCCGACCGCCAGTGGCCTTGGCCAGCTTCTCCATGTCGGACTTCTTCACCCGGCGGACGGCATAGACGCCCTCCTTGGCGAGGAAGTGCTGGGCCAGGTCATCGATGCCCTTCTGGCAGAAGAGGACTTTGGCGCCGCTCTTCTTGACGGTTTCCACCATCCTGCGGATGATGTTCTCCTCCTCCTGCAGGAAGGCCTGGAGCTGCGATGGGTCGGATATCTCGATGCGAGCGTCGAACTCCGTCTTCTTGACCTCCAGAGCCGCGTCCACCAGGGCAATCTTGGCATCTTTCACCTGAAGGGGCATCCCCGTGTGGACCCTTTCCTTGTCCACGATGATGCCTTCCACGACCTCGGTGTCAGAGATGCTGCCTCCCTGCTTCTTCGTGATTTGTATGTTGTCATCATCGACCGTCCAACTGTCGCCGACCTTTTCGGCGACCGCCCGAACGGCTTTGACCGCCACATCTGCCAGTTGCTCCCGATGAGCAGAGGCGCTCTTACTGATCATGGCCGTCATGGCTATCTGCTTCATCTTCTTGACCTCGTTGAACGATATCTTCTGGGAGATCTTCTTCAAAGTCTCTCGGGCCCTGTCCGCCGCCATCCTGTAGCCCTGGGCTATGACGGTCGGATGGACGTTCTGCTCGACGAGATCCTCCGCCTTCTTGAGGAGCTCTCCGGCGAGAATGACGGCGGTGGTCGTCCCATCACCGCACTCCTCGTCCTGGGTCTTCGCCACTTCCACCAGCATCTTGGCCGCAGGATGCTCTATGTCTATCTCTTTCAGGATAGTGACACCGTCGTTGGTGATCACTACATCCCCCAGGCTGTCCACGAGCATCTTGTCCATCCCTCGTGGTCCCAGGGTTGACCTCACCGCGTCCGCAACTGCTTTCGCCGCTGCGATGTTGTTGAACTGGGCACCCTTGCCCCTTTCCCTCCTAGTTCCTTCCTTCAGAACCAGTATGGGAGTTCCGCCTGATATCATACATCTTTCCTCCTAGTATCATAGGGTTGACAGGCATGTATGTTAGACCTTCTATATAAGCATATCGAGTTTTGG
>JBHHZZ010000016.1:0-29082 GCA_046758325.1 Thermoplasmata archaeon
CTCAACCCCACCTGTAACTCCTTGCCAAAAACCACCCCGCTCCGAGATGCGCCGCAGCAGCAGATACTCCCAGGTGCCGCCGGTCCTCCTTACGGGATAAACCAGGACCTGAACCGGTTGCCTCATATGGCGTCAGCTCCACTTCCTAGCTGCCCAGAGTCTTCAGTCCGACTGCCTCTCCAGAACGGTCTCACCGTAGCTCTCGAACGGGCCCTCACCCTTCGCCACCTCGAGACCCACAGCTAGGTGTGTGTCGTCGATCTTGCGGAGGAACGACCGCCAGCGCATCCCCTCGAACTGCTTGGGGACCGGCTCCATCGTGATGTCGAACCGGAGCTCGCCAGGACGACGCTCGCACTCCACCTCGTTGTTTACGAAGCCATAAGAGAAGAACGTCTTCCGGCGAAACAACTCTGCGACAACGTCGTAGAACATCACCCCGAGATTCCGGTTCAGCACGCGGCCCTCGCACCACGCCTCGCCTCGCGACGTAAGGAACTGCTCGCCCGGCTCCTCCGTGAACACGACCGTGGTTTCCACCACACCGGCTTCTCCAAACTGGTCCTCGGAAGATCCTCGCCAGGTACCTACGAGGAATCTCCACTCGTCCATCGGTAAGCCCGAGGTTTCGGATGCCATCAAGGAGGGTAGGGAGTCCATGCACTTACCTCTTGCTCCCTTAGGGTCCTGAGGCCCTGCCAGGCGTCGGGATTATCAGTACGACGAATGGTGCTGGCTGGTTTTGAGGTAAAGCCAGACCTATGCTCTTGCTTGGCTAGTTAAAGACTGCTTCCTAATTGGGCGCGAAGTGTATCTTTCCCGAGAGATCTGCACTGCCCCATGCACCTGGTCCTGCAGGTCCTGGTCCGAAACCCGTTCCTTGCCCACGGAGGTTCGCCAGCTCGCCTGTGCCGCTTACGATGACCCAGTGAAACCACCAGTAGCCTAGATCATTTCTTGTATTCCCGGTCCACTGGATTTCCAGGGTGCCCGCTTTTTCTTGCACTGCACCGGTGAAAATGGTTCGGCCGTTGCCAGTCGCAAAGCCCTCCGGATGAACCACTACCGTGAAGGTGCCCATACCGTTTCCTTCCAAGGTTCCAGTAAACTCATCAATTTCAACCGCTGATATGAACAAGTTGCCATCCGCTATCTTTGTCACCTCTAACGAGTCGACAGGGGCCATCCATTCCCACCTTCCTGACACGGTTGTAGGATTCGTTGCTTGCACTACAGGCATCCATGCCATCGTCAGGAGTGCGACCATGAGCACTGTGAGCGATGTCAACAATATCTTTCTCATTTCTTCTTCACCCCGTCTCCAACAGCTCAATTCCTTGCTCTTTCACGTTCTCACCCTCTCCATTTGGCGTACGCCGCACGCCAACGTGACAACCGCACCAGATGGAGCCCTATCAATCTGGCGTAGGGGTACCGCCGGGTCCCCTATTCCGCCAATTTCGGAATGTTCTTATCTGTGGGACGGATTCCGGGTTGGAGGGGGACACCGTCGTAAAGCTCACTGTCCGGGAGAGGATCCTTCTCCATCTCCTAGACTGGCCGGAATGGTCGGAGAGGTTCGAGGTCCCGCCCTCTTTGACTCAGGACGGCATAGCAGCGGCTGCGTGGTTCAAGTCCCGCCACGCAGCGCAGTACCTCCGGCCCCTACTTCGGGCCGGACTGGTGCGGGAGCGAGTGACCCACGTAAAGGGGTCCCGGCAGCGTCGAAAGGTCTACGATCTCACTGACGCTGGGCGGACGGCCGCCATACGACTCTGGAACGCCCTCGCAGTGGAGGTCGTCCGTGTGCACGAGGGCAGGGTCGAGCGGCAGGCAGCCCTGGGCGAGGTTTTCGAGGAGCTCCGCGGAAGGACCACTCATCTGGCCGTCCTCCGCCAGGTGGTGCACGGAGGGGTCGTGGACGTGGCTGCCCTCGCGGTTCCCGAGGGCTCACCCCCCGTGGAAATGCTTCTAGAGGCGCCCAGAGTTGAGGGTTTCCTCGGGAGGACCCAGGAACTCGCCGTGCTGACGAGAGATGACACCGCGGCACGTTTCTGCGTCGTCCTGGGCATCCCGGGCATCGGGAAGTCATGGCTCGGTGCAAAGGCGTGCGAACTCCAGCGCGGCGCGCGGAACCTGTTCTGGCACCGTGTTCAGCCGTGGGACACCGTGGCTACGCTGCTCGCGGATGTCGCCAGGTTCCTTGCAGCCCTTGGTCGCCCTGGATTACGGGCAGCCCTGGTGAAGGGGAGCCCGGATCAAGCGGCGCGGGTGTTTGGAGAGGACCTGCCGGGCACCCATTCTTTCCTGGTCTTCGACGACGCCCATCAGGGCGGCCCTGAGGTGGTGCCCTTCTTCTGCCTACTCAAGGATGTCGTTGCCCAGGCCCCGGACGTCAAGGCGACTGTCCTGACCCGCCGGAGGCTTCCTTTCTACGACAGGAGAGATGTTACCGTCGATGGCACGGTTGTCGAGATGGATCTGACTGGACTGGGGCCTGAGGAGGCTATAATCCTGTTCCCTGAGGAGGAGGTTAGCGTCGCTGCTGAGGTCGGCCGCCAGGTTCAAGGACACCCACTCTTCTTCCAATTGGTGCGGAGCCATCCTACGCCCTCTCGTGCCCTGGGTGACCTCCGGCGGTTCATGGAGGAGCAGATCTACGCCGAACTCACGGAATCGGAGCGCGTCATGATGAAGCTCGCCTCTCTGTACAGGGTCGCCGTGCCCCGGGACGCGCTGTTCTTCGGACCGTCCCTCAACTACGACATCCTCCTGTCAATGACGGAGCGCTCCCTCATCCGCCGGGCAGGTGACGGGGAGTTCGTGGTTCACGACACAATTCGGGCTTTCTTTGCGGACCTCATGACTCCCACGGAGATGCAGGAACTCGGGTCCTTCGCAATCGCTCAGCTGCAGTCCATTGCCCGTAGGTCTCTCACTGCCGGAAACCCGGTCGCTGCTAGTGGTGCCCTCGCGAACGCCCTCGAACTTGCCACGGAGGACCGAGACCAGATTATCTTGTGTGAGGCTTTCGGAGAGGCGACGGAGAAGATCGGCGACGTTCCGCGTGCCTTGGCAGCGTACCGGAAGGCCATTAGCCTCGGACCTGATGCGGAGACGGTGGCAAGGCTTCACCGGAAGTCCGCCGCCGTGTTTGAGGACCGAGGGGACATGGCCTCCGCCCGGGCCGAGCTTGATGCGGCCCTCGCCGTGCTGGATGACACATACACGGAGGAGAGGGGGTGGGTGCACGTGCTCCAGTGCGTTGTCGCCCGCGATGTGGACCAGCTCGAGGAGGCGCAGCACTACGGAAAGGAAGCTCTTCGCGTATTCCAGACACTGGGTGCTTCGCAGGGGGAGGCTCGGGCGTTGCTGGAACTCGGGTACGTGGAGTACATCTCTCCCGATGGAGACGCCCCCCAGGCGGAAAGATACCTCAAGTCGGCACTTGAACTGGCGGAAGGGTTCGGCGATCCAGTGTTCCTGTCGAAGATCCGGATTGTTCTCGCCAACGTGGTTGCCTATGAGGGGCAGCCTGAGGAAGGCCTGGCACAGCTCGCCGCCGTGGAATCCACACCGTCGGCAATGTCAGACCCGAATCTCCGTAGGTCATACCTCGAGATGAAGGGCATGGTCAACCTCTTGCTCGACCCTGAGGCGGCGGAGGCGGCGCTAACCGAATCGATAGCCCTCGCGAGGAAGATTCGGGACGTGACAACCGAGGCGGTGAGTGAGTTCGGGTTCGGGTGGGTTTCGCTGCACAGACTCCGACTCGACGAGGCACGGTCACACATCGAGGCATCCTTCCGTAAATTCAAGGCCCAGGGCCTAGCAGGCATCGCCGTGGATGCGCATTTCTACGCGGCGTTCTGCACACTTCTCCAAGGCGATTTGGAGGCCTTCCAGGCCGCCTTGGGATGGCTGGAAGACCCGGAGTTGGCGCGTGGCTTCCGAACACGCTACCCACGCGTGGAGTCCCTGAGGGGGATCGACCGACTGTTGGAGGGAGACGAAATGGGCGTCCGTGAGGCCTTCTCCGCAGCGCTACGAAGTGGTCGTACGCAATGGGCATACTATGCACATCTCCTCTACGGCGTCGCGCTAATCGCGATAGGACACGAAGCGGAGGCACGAGACCATCTCGGCCGGGCGCGAGAGCTCCTCCGGACCTACAGATGGAAGCTACCGCTGGCGACGATGCCGGTGATGGAGCGGAGACTGATCAAGGTCCTGCGGGGTGCAGTTGAGAACTTGTCCTGAGGCGGTCCTAGACGGTGCCAACGAGTGTGAAGGCATGGCCTGCAAACAGGTACCTGGGACCGATCAATCCGAATGCTGGGTCGGTAATGGGTCTAACCCTGTCCTGCCTTCCCGATCATACCGCCGCCGCGTGGTCCGCCATTCGCCTGCCTCCCTCCAGCTCAGGAACAATGACTTCATTGGCGCCGACTTTGACCATCTTTCGGGTGTTCTCCTTATAGCTAGCCCGGGCAATGACCCTAAGCACCGGCCTTAGCGCCTTCGCCGTGACGATGGCTAGGATCGTGTCAGAATCATCTCCGAAGGCAATCAGCATGGCTTCGGCCTGCTCAATGCCCGCTTCCTTCAGCGTTGCCTCTTCCGTGGCGTCCCCCACTATTCTGGGCACGCCCTCTGGCAGGGGCTCTAGGTGCTCCTTATCACGGCAGATGACCACGAAGTCTCTGCCCGTGGCCATGAGACGCTCCACTGCGGCCTGACCGACGCGGCCGTAGCCACACACTATGACATGTGCCTGCATCCTCTCCAACTCCCTCTTGTAGCTCCGTTGCCCCAGGGCATGCCTTATGTGGCTGCCCATGGAGACGTCCATCAATATCCAGAAGGCATAGAGGACTATGCCGACGCCGAAGAACATCAGACCGTTGCTGAATATGCGTCCTTCCGACGTCTGGATGACTGGGGACCCGTATCCCACGGTGGTAATGGTCTGGATGGTGAGATGCAGCGCATCCAGCATCGACAGGCCCTCCAGAATCATGAAGCCCAGGGTCCCCACGACTACGAGGAGGGCGAGGAGGGCGACCACTTCGATGATGTGGACGAAGTCTCTGAACCTCACCATCTGCAGTCAGGACGAAGCAGTTCCGATTTAAAGTCTGCGGCCGCGGCCCGGCTGGACTTTCCTGGGTGATGTCTCTTCCCGAGTGGATGTCCCACGGTTGGCACGAAAAGCTTTTCGCACAAGAGGAGGGTAGGCCCCTTCTTCCGCGGGGCACCATGAACTCGCTTGCGCTCGTCTTGCTGTACACCTCGCTCGCTGGGTTGGCCATTCCCGTGGGTGGGCTGCTCGCGAGCAGGGAGCATCTTCGGCGAGGCCACTTTCGCCAGGATCTCCTCCATGGAGTCGTGGCCTTCGGCGGTGGCGTTCTGCTCTCCGCAGTGGCCCTCGTTCTCATCCCAGAAGGACTCGCCGGGACCTCAATACCGGAGTTCTCGGTAGCCCTCGTCGGCGGTGCCCTCGTCTTCCTCCTCATCGATTACGCCATCGAGACCAAAGGAGAGGAGGCGGGCCAGGTGATGGCCATGACCATGGACTACGTGCCCGAGTCGATAGCCCTTGGGGCAGCCTTTGGAGCGGGGGGCCCTCTGGGGCCCCTCTTGGCCTTTCTGATCGGCCTCCAGAACCTCCCTGAGGGCTTCAACTCGTATCGGGAGTTGCGAGAATCGAAATGGTCTGGGCCTCGCACCCTAGGTCTCCTGAGTTTCCTTGTCGTACTGAGCCCCGCGGCGGGGGTCCTTGGTTTCCTCCTACTAGCTCCGCAACCTCGCGTCATCTCGTGGCTGTTCCTGTTTGCCTCCGGAGGCATCCTCTATAGTCTGTTCCATGATGTGGCCCCCTTAGCACACCAGCGAGAGCACTGGGTCCCCACCCTCGGTGCCATTATTGGTTTTCTCATGGGGATGATTGGGGAAGCCCTGATAGGTTCCCTATAGACGCAGAAAGGATGTTTTGCCATTTGGACGGTTCTCTGCGGGCGGGTTTACGGAGTGTCTGCCAGCCGTTTCTATTACCTTCACGCGGAAAGGGCCAGACATCATCAACCCCGTGGCTGGCCCTCACCACACCTCCTGGCAATGGTCTTTCCGAAGTACTCCTACTCCCTTGGCATGTATTCGAAAGGATACCCCTCGTATTCCTCTGAATAAGCCTCGGGGGACTCGTAAGGCCCTCGTTGATAAGGCTGCGGCGGGGGAACAGCGGAGGGTTTGCGCCCGCGCCGACCCATAAGATAGGCGAGAACTGCCGCCAAGGCAATCGAAAGGCTGAAAATCGTCACACTTGACGGCTCCTTCAGGATATTCGGGAGGGCGTCCAAGGGATTGGAGGCCGTGCTCCCCACAGAGAGGATTCCCATCGCCGGTTCTGAATAACCGCTCATGGAGGCCACGAGGACCTTGCCATCGAGCCAAGCTAGGGAGGTGATCGCAGTATAGGAGGAGGGTATGATGGGACTCAAATCCAGGAAGCTCTTGTTAGAGGGATAGTAAGCGCCCAGGGACGCGGCCCCTGCTCCCTGCCCCCCAACGATGAACTCCTTGCCGGTCCAGAGGACCTTGAAGATTATGCCGAAGTCTCCCGGCAATAAGGCAGAGAGGTCCTCAAAGGATTCGCGTTCGGGGGACCACAGGCCCATGACGCCTCCATCTTCCATCATTCCACCCACCAGGAAGGCCTTGCCGTTCCATGCAGCGTCCATCAGCAGACCATAACCACCGTAGAGTTCTCCCAGCTTGTTCCCCAGATACTGAAACTCCAGCGTGGCTGGGTCGAAGGTGGCCATGGCCGCTCCTTGGGTGTTGTAGCCCAGCAGCAGGAACAGCCCCTCGTAGGCCACCACCCTCATTACTTGGACGAAGTAGAGCTGGGCTAGGGAGCTCAGGTCTGTGATGCTGTCGTCCACAGGATCGAGGAGGACAAGGCCGGTCCCTCCCTCGACGGAGCCAGGGATCAGCCACACATTGCCGTTCCAGCCTGGATCGTAGAGGTACTCTATATCGGCGGGGAGTGTGGAGGTGAGATTTTCAAGGGTACGAGACACCGGGTCGTAACCATACACGATTCCTCCGGCGCTGTTGGCTCCGGTGAGCAGGAGAACCTCATCGTTCCAGGAAGCGCCGTACAGGGCAGTACCCTCCAGATTTAGCCCCTCGCTCTCGTCCTGCAAGGACACTACAGAGGGATCGAGGAAGCCCAGAGCCCCTGAGGAGGTCCTCGTACCGACGATGGCAAAGAGGTTGTCCATTGACTCGGTATCGGTCACCACTGCGTAGGGGCCCTCGAAGGCTTCCCGACCCTCCTCCCAGGTCCAGGTATCCAGCCGTACGAGACCGACTGCCGGTCCTCCGTAATTGGCCAGTAGGAGGACGTCCTCCCCCGAGCGGACCATGGCCTTGTAGTCCCAGTAGCCTGGAATCTCGTCATCCACGAAGAGGGTGGTATCGTTGTCGGGGTAGTAAGCCGCCAGGCTCCACCAGCCGTTCTTCTGGGGCATCAATATGAGGGCCGTCCCGTTCCAGAAACCCATTGGAATCTCGGTGTAGGCGTTCCATGAGGCATCGCTGAGGGAAGTAACCTGCTCAGCGGAGGTATTATACACCGCCAGGGAGGCCCTATCGTTCCAGAACCAGTAGTCGACGCCCAAGAGGTACAACGCGTCCTCCGCCCAAACCAAGTCATCGATCCTATCCATACTTCCAGGTATCAGGTCGCTGAGATCTACCAGGCTACCGTTGGAAGGATTGAGGGCTACGAGGGCCGGACCGCCCCCAATCCCCTTTCCCGCGAGGAAGACAGCGGAGCCGTTCCACACCGCGCGTCTTACCTCAGTTAGGTTCTCGAATCCCTTCACATCCAGGAGGCTCAGGCTCACGGAACCTGGGTTGAAGATCCCTGGAATGTACATGGTATCGTTCCTCAGGACCGTCAAAAAGGAGCCTCCTATGTCTGTAACTGAGGCCACCTCAATCGTGTCCGGGGGAAGAAGGCTCGTTACGTCCGTGAACCGAGAGTCGGAGGCATCATAGAATCCAATCGTCGGTGATGTCCCCACGCTCTCTCCTCCAACGAAGTACAGATTCCCAAGCTTGGCGATGTGGCTAACGCCGTGGTAGTAGGATGGCAGGTATTCGAAGGGCTTGAGGATAGTGGACTGAGACGGATCATAACGAACGATGACCGACCCTCCCGAGGCGCTCGACCCCGCCAGGAGGGCCCCAGATGCCCAGGGCGCGACAGCTTGGATATCCTTCATGCCGTCCGGAAAAAGGTGGCTAAGGTCTTGGAATGAGTAGTCGCCCACTGTCCTCTCATCCAACACTACGGCTAGGTTCGGGCTCTTGAAGCCCGAGGTGGTCAGGGCAAAGACCAGGATGAGAACCAGCGGAAGAGAGGATTTAATCAGGCCCCTCTTGTCCATAGGGCACGGTCTGGCTATCGACCTTAAATACGTAGTCTCCTTGTTATCATTTTGAAGAATACGGTAGCCTGGATGCAAGCCGGTGTCGGGTTACGTCCCGGATCTGTACACGGCGTTCTTCGTGATCTCTACCGAGCAGGCATTGTTCTTGGTGCAGAAGGCTTCGCACTCTTCTGCTGTACGTCTCTCTACGTAGCCGAATTCGCAGACCTCGCAGATGTATATATTCTCTCCTCTGTACTTGAGTGGCCTAACCATGCTAGGATACCTCTATCTCATTACATCCCTTATTTCACTTGCGTCAATAGGAGGACGAGTCCGTTTGCGAATACCCACCTCACGGGTTTGTGGACGGCAATCTGCGTGGCTGCTACTGCTTACGCCGCGCACTGATTATGATGAAAGCCACTACTCCTACTGCCAGCAGCACCCCCGCCGTTATGCCAATTACGAAGGTGATATCCAGTCCCGGGGAAGGCCCCCCACCTGCCACAACCAGAGATCCCTCCATACCGAGTTGTCGGTGTCCCGGGACGGAACAGTAGTAAGTAAAGGTGCCAGCGCTATCGACTGTAAAGGTGGCGCTGTCCTGCTCTCCAGGAGCAATCAGCTGGAGTTCAACTCCGAACTCGTCGATCTTGAGGTCGTGGGAGACGTTGTTTGCAGCTGCGTTAACTAGGGTTATGACAATCGTATCGCCCACATCAGCGCTGATCTCTCCCAGGTCGAAGCAAAAGGTCTTTCCCGTAGGGCAGCCGCTCTCTTTGGCGGTGATGGTTACGTTTATCGTCTTGGCTGAAGCGTTCGGAACCAGCATCAGGGCCCCAATGAGCATCGAGGTGGCTAGTAGTGCTATGCTCAGGGTCGCTAGCAGCCTGTTGTGTGACATTGAAGTCATGACACACCATTGACCTTGGGAAGTAATAAAGGCATTCCCCGCTTACCAGGTTTGAATACCAAGGTTGGGAAACGTCCATTATGCTCATCAAGGAAGAGAAGTTGAAGAAGGCCTTGTTGAAGGCTCTGGCCGATGAGTATTCATCCAAGATTCTGTCTTCCACAGCCTGGAAAGCCGTCTCGGTGATGGACCTCGTGAGGGACGAGGGGATTCCCTCGACTTCGGCCTATCGGAGAATCGGTGAGCTGAAGGACCAGGGGCTTTTGGTCGTTGACCGCACGATAGTCACAAAGGATGGGAAGAAATACGACCTCTACAAAGGCACTTTCAGGGAGGTTACGGTCACCTTCCGGAGGGGATCCGTGGAGGTGAGTGCAATTCCCAACCGGGACGTCTTCGAAAAGGCCTTCCTGCTGTTCCACAGCCTCCGGGAGAAATCGAAGTGACGGAGCATCTGTTGCTTAGCGCCATTAAGGGCCTGGCTGTCTTCCTAGGCACTGTGATATCCCTCTTCGGCTATGTGGCCTTCCGGAGGTACGGATCGAAGCTCATGCTCTACATCTCGGTGGGTTTCGCCCTCATAACCCTGGGAACCGTGACTGAGGGAATACTGTTCGAGTTCGTTCGAACCCCCCTGGACGTGGCCCACTTCGTAGAGTCATCCATAGTGTTGGTGGGCCTTCTGGTCCTCGCCTACCACCTCAGGCCCACGAAGAGGGGGCGATTGAAGTGAGCAACATCACCCTACTCAGCTCCATCACGCTGATAGCAGCATCCCTCGTTCCCTTCTACTTTGCCTCGAGGGTCTATCGAGTGCGGAGGTCGTTCTTCCTTCTCTCCCTGACCCTTGGTCTCACCCTCCTGATCCACGGCCTGCATCACGCTTTGGAGTTCACTGAGATGCTTCTGATGAGCCTGGTCGTAGGGCTCATCTCGGCTCTCCTGGCAGTCTTCTTTGCCATCCTCTACTACATGAACTGGAGGTCTATGGGTGCCGAGTCCTGAGGAGGTCCTCGAAGCGGGAATGGTCATCGCCATCACGGCAGCCATGCTCCTGTTCCTCCTGCTGATTGTCGCGAAGGTGAGACGCGGGTCGAGAATCCGCGGTGACTTTACCCTCCTCCTGTGGTCCTTCGTTGTAGGCTGGCTAGGAGCGGAGATATTGGACCTCCTCTCCCCAGCGTACCTGGATCTCCTGGCAGAGGTGATACACTTCCTGGTGATCCTCCTCTTCTCCATCGTTCTGGGCCTCAGATGGAGGTGGGCTATTCGGGCCGCGGCCCAGGGAGTGCAGACATGACGCACGTGATACCCGCTCTGATCGCCGTACGGGTTGCCATAGTCGTCATAGGCAGCATCCTGACCTTCTTTGCCTTTGTCAGGTATCGCCAGGGCGGCTCCCGCGATCATCTCCTCCTAGGCATAGGCTTCGGCCTGATCGCCCTGGGAGCCCTCGTGGAGGGCATCCTCTTTGAACTCTTCGGGTGGAGCTTGATCTCGGTCCACACTGTGGAGGCAGGCCTCTCTGCCTCTGGTCTCCTCGTAGTTCTTCTGGCCATCCTGCTTGGTCGCCGCTAAGGTGGGTTCGGGACTCCCATCACTGAGGAAGCGCCTTAAGACTGGAGGCCTGCCGTGTGCCGCTGGCTACAAGGCAGGAAAAGGACCTTAGGACTGTCACCTGAGGCGGGAAATGTTGTCTCGATCCTATGGACGCGGCTCGAACGGCTGATGCGCTGATACGCCATCCTCAGAGGCCTTTACATCCGCGGCGGCGAGCGGTGGCATCGACTCCTTCATAATTTCCAGGTGCGCGATGTCGCGTTGAGTAGGGTGGGGCATCGAAGGAACGGATATTGGTTGTCTTCCACCGTTCAGTATATCCCGGAAGTAGGGCATCCATGCCGAGAGAACCTCGGTGGGACTGACGAAACTCTGGGTCGCGAAGTACTGATACCATCCACACCTGATATCACAGGTGGCCATCTGGTGTCTGCGCTCCGCGGCATCCTTGGACACGAGGTACTCCATCAGAGGCTCATCCTTCAGGTTGATCGTCTTCTCCTCGAGGACGCGGCAGGGGTAGTAGAGGTAGCCATCGGCGTCAACGATGATCGACGAAGCATCGCATCCGTGATCCAGGAGCATTCTCTCGAAGTACCCGTCGGGGGATATGATGACCCCCGGATACTTCTTCTTGAGCTCGAGGCCCCTGCCGGACATCATCGCCAGATCTGGCGTGTGGTCCCGGGTATTGCTCAGGTGGACAGCAAGCATCACTACGGCCTTGACTCCGGCGTCGTAGCACCTCTTGATCTTCCACTCGAGCTCATTGATGTCGTTCTTCGTGACGACAATCTGAACCGTCACTATGCTGCCCCAATTCGTGTACTCCTCCAGTTCGTCGAACATATCCAGGTTCTGGTGCCCCTCGTCAATGCTGATGTGCAAGAAGTCGATGTACTTGCAGTAGTCTGCCATGGGATAGCGGTTCTGGAGGTCTCGTTCGCTTGTCGTGAACAGTAGATACCAAGGCTTCTCGTATTGGTACCTCAGGAGCTCTTCGATGTCGTCCCGGACCAGCGGATCGCCGCCCTCGAAGCTGCACACTATGACGGAACTCTCGGCGATGTTGTCCAGGATCCTCTTTACGTCCTCTGTCGGCATGTCTTCCCAGCGGTTCTTGACGTGCCAGCAGTTGCAGAAGGAGCAGGTGAAGTTGCACCTTCGGGTGAGCTTGAGGGAGCAGTAGAAGGGATAGATAGTCTCCCTGGCAAGTTTGTTCCTCAGGATGTAGGCAGCGGTTTGGAGGAACTTCTTCTTCGGAAGTTTCCTCATGACCCCCCTGAATTCTGCTCCTCTAGATAATCCTTTCTCATACCGAAATTTGTCGCTCCTTTCTCTGGAGGTATACGAGGACGGGAATCATCGCGGCCGCCATTCCAGCGAGGATGATCTGTGGCGCATAGAGGGCATACTCAACAAACTCAGGAAGGGGCAGGATCAGAAGGGAATAGGTCAGAGGCGGCACACGCATGAATATGAGCAGCAGAGACATGACTGTGAGGGCGGGGCGCGCAATGGATGAGGGGCTCCCACCTCTGGACAGAAATCTGTGCAGGGACCCGTAGGCGAACATCGCCAGACATATCAACATTCCGAGAAGTACGGCCGAAGTCGGCAAAGTCCCTTTGGCAAGAAGCAGTAGGCCAGCAAGGAAAGCAGCAAGCGTCAGCATTAGGATATTGACGACCTCCCTTCGCCCCGCCTCCGTAAACCGACCGATGGCGAGGACGGTAAGAGCGGAGACTACTAGGAGAGCAGCACCCAGGATTGCGAGGCTATCGCCCTCCAGGTCCAGTCGGAGTCCTACGGAATAGTAGTGAGCGGTGGCCAGCGATACAAGAGGGAGCGAGACGGCTAGGCCGACAAACCATGCTCCCCTGGTTGTTGCATGAACCTCCCTCTCGGTCTTCCTCTCGGTGCCCGCTATCACGGCTGGGATGACGAGGGCGCCTAGTATGGCGAGGGCGAGAGGGCCGACAGGAGAGAGAAAGCCGATGGCGGCACCGATGAGCAGGGAGGTGAGGAGGAGGCGAGCCCGCGGAATACCTCTGGAAAGGGCGTTGTTCATCACCAGAAGGGCGGTCAGCATTGCCAGGGGAAAGGCAGCAATGGTGTAAAGCGTCACGGCGGAAGACGACAGGAAGGAGGCCACGAAGATTAGCCGTGAACTTCGTGGATAGGTCCGCCCCAGATAGTGACGCAGCGTCCCATGGACTCCTGAGACGGCAATTCCCAGCGCCACAAAATGATACGTCCAGAAGTTGGAATTCAATGCAGAACGCAGGACGACGAAGAATATCGCCACCGTCGCTGCTAGGAGGAGGAACAACAGCACGTCTGACCTGACGGGTCCTCCAGGATTCCGCTTGCGCCGGCCCAGGACTGCCGCGGATCCTGCAAGAGTGGCGGATATCGAGGCCCCGACCAGGAGTGCCTCCCACATCGCAGTCGCGCGTAGGTCCTCCAAGGCAAGGGAGGCCTCATAGGCCGCGCGGTTCTCGTCATCGTTTCGTGCCTCTTCACTTGCCGCATCGATGTGCTCCTCGGCGGAAGCCACGAAGGGAGCCAGAGCGAAAGACGCCAGGGGGTCCGCCTTCATCCTCTGCAGCCTTTCCCATGCCCTGGACTGAAAGTCCTCCGCCATGAGCTTGAAGAAAGTCTCCGGCGAGACGAATTCGATCTCGCCCTGGGTACGCAATTCGAGTTCGTCCACCACCTCCTTCGCATCGTTCAGGTCGAAGCGCCAGGGGTAGACGGTGATCCAGACGAAATGAGGTCCGGCGTCCCAGGAATCCATTGCGGCTTGGAGCTTGCCGAGGAAATTTTCCTTCGTCGTCCAGAAGTGAGTAGACCTGACAACCGGGGAAGCGCGGATTCCCCCGCTCTGCATCCAGTAGGCCCGAGTGGTGGGTTGGTCGGCATAGTCCAGCACCAAGCCTCGAGGTGCCAGTGCCTCCACATACGCAGAGAGGCTCCTCGAGCTGTACTGTATCTCCGAGGCGGGAAAAGCATTCAGGAGCCATATGATGTCCATGTCGGCTGCCTCCAGATACCTGGTCGAGAACTCGAGGAAGGGTTCAAGGTCTGCCGGACCCAGATAATCCGGATACATGTACCCGGCGCCACTCGGGCTGGCGACGAAGCTGTCCATGTCGCTCGCCGTTCGGTAGTAGTAATCGAGATAGGGCGGGGCCAGGTCAACGAGCAGCGGGTTGAGGCTCCAGGCTATGGGAAATGTGCCTCGAACCGGACTGTCCCAGAAATCCCTCATACGGTCGACAACGAAGTCCAAGTTGTCGCCGTCCGCAACTGCGATGACGGCGTATGTCCTGTTCTGAAGAGTGATGGGACGAGATGGATAATGTCGTTGCGTGAACGTCTGATTCCTACCTAGGGCAGTGTGAACAGACAGGTTTGGGGCCACCTGGACGCCGACGAGATACTTTCCTTCGCTTGATGCCATCTGGACAAACAGATTCTCCTCGGTCTCCGTGGGGCTGTTGAACCAGCCAATGATCGGAATACCACGCGGAGTGGCGCGAAGCATTCTCAGCGTGGCTGAGAGGTCCCTGGGGGATGCGAGCGCGCCTTGAGGGTGGTAGAACACGAAGACCTTGGCTGCTATGAGGTAGTCCCTTATTGCAAAGCGCTCGGGCGGCAATATCGCGATCATCTTGTCGTACAGATGGGGATACAGCTCGCTGAAAGCTCTCTCATAGGCCCCGACTGCATCGAGCTGTGACCAACCGCTAGTGGAGTAGTCTAAGAGAACTGGTAGCCCCAAGGCACGGCTATAGAAGTCCCTGGTGTCCGGTCCGACAATGGCCGCGCCGTTGATGGCCGCATACATCGTAGCAATGTTAATCGACTCTGGTCTCCGGGGATCGTACGCAACGAGGCCCTTCGCCTCTTGGAGGTAACGACCTAGGGTCCAGTTGACGTCGACAACATCGTATGTAACTCCGTATCTGCGAGAGATTGTTGTGAGCATTGAGGTGGAGTCGGAAGTCTCGTTTTGAAAGTCCAAATAGAGTTCGACGCGATCTCTATTGACAAGACCCTGAAGGGAGAGCAATGTGAGGACAGTGGAGTAGTTGACATCCTGGGTTACACGAACCACGTGAAGGGTTGTCCCCAGATTGAAGGTCGGGAAAGGGCTCTCGTTCGGTGGCAAGCGCTCCTGCCCGCTGACGGTAGGTCCAGGCCGACCCCACAGAGCGTTCGCTGAGGCCGCCACGAGAATGAGACCTACCACAACCACAACCGAGAGCATCTCACTTCGACGCGTGGGACCACCTTCAGGGATTTGACGATTCCGGGAGACCCGGCCTCCTCCGACCAGCTTCTGCCACCTCCCTTTGACGGATGGATGTACATCCTCCCGAGGGCCGGTTTGGGTATCCTGCTGAACCGGTCACACACATCCCCACTGACCATAAATCCTTTTTCAGGCAACCTCACCGAATCGGCAGCTGGAAGGAGGTCCAGCTGCCGGACAACCGTTGCGCAGGCATTAGACATAGTACTTTAGGTACTGGAAGCTGCTGACTGCGGCTGAACTCTATCGGCCTAAGAGGCGTACCTGCCGCTCGACCTTCGCTCCCTAGGGGTAGTTTACAACAAGTGGACCACACCGGAGCTGCATAACTGTGTGAGGCCCGCCACAAGGGGCCGTCACCCGTTCCAGGCCGGTGTCCTCAAGACGGGGAGCCTCCCCTCCCGGGTTCTCGGTATAAGGGCTCCCAGTACTTCCAGCGGTTCCTCCTGGCTATCCGGGTACCACAGGACGGACAGAGGGCATAGATGATGGTGCCTTTCCTCTCCTCCTTGGCGACGGTCTCCACATCGCCTAGAGGGACCTCCTCCTGATCTTGACGGCACCAGGCGGATGTGACGCCCCTGCCGGGGAGCAGAATCCAGGAGGACCCGGTCCAGCAGGCTATCGGGTCGGTGTAACGGTCGTCCTCGGGGCAGTACGCCTCCCTAGTCCGGATGTTCTCCCTCTCAACCCACCGCTTCGCCATCTCCCATATCTTGTGGGAACCGTGTTTCTCACATGGGATGTCCAACGAACCCCCAGATGCTGAAGCCGAGGCCCTTGAAATTCTTTCCCCCTAGCCCTGGTCCGCTCGAATCTGTATCCGCAATCAATCGTGGCAGCTAAAGTCTTATCAGTTGGCCTCCATTCCAGAAACAGGTATGCTGAACCTGACGAAGATTTACTGTGGCACCCCGACGCCCGGGGATCACCTGCGATATGCCCCCGGGATATCACGAGCCAGGAAGCCTGTGGTGGTGTGGAACCTCACCAGGACCTGTAACCTGGCCTGCGTCCACTGCTACACATCCTCCGAATCCCGCAGCTACCCCCGGGAGCTATCCACCAAGGAGGCGAAATCCGTTCTCAGGGACCTGAGCGACTTCGGCTGTCCTGTCGTCATCTTCTCCGGCGGAGAACCTCTCCTGAGGAGGGACCTCCTCCCCTTGGCAGAAGCGGCTGTAGACGGGGGGATAAAGCCCGTTCTCAGCACCAATGGTACTCTCATCACCAAGACGATGGCGGCACGTATCAAGGCCTCGGGAATAGGCTATGTGGGCATCTCCCTAGACGGTGTAGGGGACATCAACGACGTCTTCAGGGGCGTAGCAGGGGCATTTCAGCGGGCCCTCCAGGGAATACGGAACTGCCTCTCGGAGGGCCTCAGGACAGGGATTCGCTTCACCATCACGAGGTACAATAGCCCACAGACGGGGGACATCTTTAGGCTGGCGGAGCGAGAGGGGGTCCAGCGGCTCTGCCTCTACCATCTGGTGTATGTCGGCAGAGGGAGCGATATCGAGGGGGACGACCTGGGGAGGGAGGAGAAGAGGAGGCTGATGGACAGGATTCTCGAGTGGACGGAGGGTACATGGCAGGCGGGCAGGCCGATGGAGATTCTCACGGTGGACAACAGTGCCGATGCTGCCTATGTGTACATGAAGCTGAATGAGAAGGACGAAACCCGGGCCGAAGGGGGCCTGCGACTCCTCCGCTGGAATGGGGGTAACAGCTCTGGTTATGGTATAGCCTGCATCGACGAACAAGGCGAGGTACACCCCGACCAGTTCTGGCGACACTGCGACCTGGGAGACGTGCGGGAGAGACCCTTCAGTGAGATCTGGGAGGATGAATCGCACCCCGTTCTCAGGGCGCTAAGGAATAGAAAGCCCCTGCTAAAGGGAAGGTGTTCTCGCTGTGTCTTCATAGACATCTGCAACGGAGGGCTCCGGGTTCGAGCGGAGGCCGCCACGGGGGATCTGTGGGCCCCGGACCCCGCCTGTTACCTGACCGAGCGGGAGGTCATAAGCGGGAAGCTCGATGAAACCTAGCGTGTCACCATGGGACTTCAATGAGCGACCTCTCCTGGTGTTCTGGGAGACCACCAGAGCGTGTCAGCTGGTGTGCAAGCACTGCCGGGCGGAGGCAATCAACGAGCGGGACTCCAAAGAGCTCGGCCTGGAGGAGGCCCAGGAGCTTCTGAGAGCAATCCGCGCCTTCGGATCTCCTCCTCCGATCCTTGTCCTCACCGGCGGGGACATCCTGATGAGGCCCGACGCGTTGGAGCTCATCGCTAGGGCAGCGGGCGTCGGACTGAAGGTGGCCGTGGCGCCTAGCGTGACGCCTCTGCTAACCGAGACAAGGCTGGAGGAGATGATGCAGGCAGGCGTGGAGGGCATCTCCATCAGCCTCGACGGTGCTGGGGCTGCAACCCACGATGGCATCAGGGGGGTGGACGGGACCTTTGAGGCCACCGTGGCGAGGATCAGGGAAGCGGTGGACCTCGGCATGAGGGTTCAGGTGAACACGGCCGTCATGAGGAGCAACATCAGCGAGCTGCCCGATATATTCCACATCATCAAGGGCCTTGGTGTCGCCGCTTGGGAGGTTTTCTTCCTGATAAAGACTGGGAGGGGGGCAGAGTTGGAGGATCTGGAACCGTGGGAGTACGAGGAGGTGGCCCACTTCCTGTACGATGCCAGTTTCTACGGTGTTCAGGTGAGGACCACGGAGGGTCCCCACTTCCGACGGGTCGTGGTTCAGAGACAGGAAGCCTCGGAGGATGCACCGCCCGTAGATGGCAGACTCCTGAAGGGCCTGAGGGGACAGCTGAGATCCCTGGAGGGCGAGCCGGATGAGAGGAGCTCGACGAGGCTCGTGGCCACCGGGGACGCCAGGGGAATCGTCTTCATCAACCATCAGGGATACGTGTATCCCAGTGGCTTCCTGCCCATACCCGCGGGGAACGTCAGGAGGAAGGATCTGACAGGCATATACCGCCAGTCCCCCTTCCTCAGGAGCCTCCGGAGCCCCGACCGCTTCAAGGGCAGGTGTGGAAGGTGCCGCTTCAAGGAGCTGTGCGGGGGTTCGAGGTCCAGGGCCTTTTCGGCCTTTGGGGATCCTCTGGCGGAGGACCCCGCGTGCATCTATCAGCCCGTGTAGGCCACGTCATACCGGGCCCGCGGCCTCCGAAACTCAGACATACAGCGCAGTCGTCGACGGGACGTTCGGTGACAGCTTTATACGGGCAGACCCTAGGGTATTTACGATGTTGATAAGGCAAAGGCGTAGCTACGCACCGCGGCAAGCGACCTCCGCAATTTCCTCAGAGGTCTCCGTGATCCTCCTCCTGATAGTCACCATCGTGGTCGCCATCCTCGTCTACCTTCTCGCCCTCGCCATTCTGTGAGAGCTCCTCCCCCGACAGCTTCACGGGACAGAAGTAACCCCTGATAGCGGTGATCCGATCCCGCTGAAAGTGGACGAGAAGGACGCCCTCAAACCCTTCAGGCCTTCCTACGGGCGTCCGGGCCTCGCACCGCCATTCCAGAACAGCGAAGCCCTCTCCAAAATGCCTGCCTTCCTCCCAGGTCTCGAAACCGCCAATGTACTGCCGAAGGACGGCCACCATCCTGGACCTCAAGGCCTCCTTGCCACGCCCGCTGCCCCGAAAGACCCCGGGTCCCACGAAACGATGGTACACCTCCTCCGTTGCATACAGGAGGAGGGTCTCCACCTCGAAGCCGCAGAGGACATCCAGGGCCGTTTCGATTCTCCTGTTTGGAGACCTCCTGCCGAAGCCCCTCATCCAGCCACCTCATTCTCAGCTAGCAACATAAGGCCGAAACTTGTAAAAGAGGTAGTGCCATGTTGTGGCAGGTTTCATGAAACCTACGAGGCTCCTCATCCCGGGGCCAGTGCCTTTGGAGGGGAGGATCGCGGAGGAGCTGGCCAAGCCAGCGGTTCCTCATTACGGGAGGGAGTGGGTCGAGGCCTACAGTGAGACGGAAGACCTACTCCAGAATCTCTTCAGAATGCGGGAGGCAAGGGTCTACCCCATAGCCGGGCCGGCCCACGCAGCCCTAGAGGCCCTTGTGACGACTCTTTTGAGGCCCGAAGACAAGGCTCTGGTAATCGACAACGGCTTCTTCGGCAGACGGCTCAGGGAGGTTCTAGACGCCCACGGCATCGAGGCCTTCTCCATCCACTCCCGCTGGGGATCCCCCCCGGACATGAGGCGCGTGGAGGAGGTACTGAGCAGCCGTTACGTGCGAGCACTCTTCGCTGTCCACTCGGAGACGTCCACAGGGACGGTAAACCCCATGCGGGAGCTCGGCAGCCTGGCCCACGAGTATGGCTCCCTCTTCGTCGTGGACGCCGTCTCCTCCATAGGAGGCATGGACCTGCCCTGTGACGATTGGAAGATCGACGCTTGCTTTGGTGCCTCCCAGAAATGCCTGGGGGCCCCACCGGGGATAGCGCCTACGGTGGTACGCAGCTCCATCCTGGAGGGCGTGGATCCGGCGGATGTGAAGGCGTGGTACTTCAACCTGCTCACATGGGACAAGTATGGGAAAGAGTGGGGGGAGTGGCATCCCCAGCCCACGACCATCTCCACCAACGTCTTCTTCGCCTTCAAAGCGGCCCTCGAGGCGATCTTCGAGGAAGGATTGGAGAAGAGGCTGGAGAGGCACAGAACCATCGGTCGAGCCTACAGGGAGGCTCTCAGGTCCCTGGGTTTCAGGACGGTGGCCCAGGAGGAGGATTGCAGTGACACCGTGAGCTGTGTGCGGCCACCGTCTGGGGTAGACCCCTCAGAGTTGCAGCGTCGGCTGCGGAAGGAGTTCGGTATCCTCGTAGCTGGCGGCATCGGAGAACTCAAGGGCGAGGTGCTGAGAATCGGCCACATGGGCCCGACGGCCAGCGTGCAGGACATGTTGGCACTGATTGGATCCATGGGCTCCATCCTCAAAGACAAGGTGGAGGTGGACCCGAAGGCGGCCCTTGATGTTGCCACTTCCCTCTCCAAGGGACTCCTGAAGTGAAGCACCAACACTTCTTACGCCCACACGTCCTCAATGTGGCGAGGTATTGTCGATGAGGTACAGGACCCTTGGAAGAACACAGCTGAAGGTGTCCGAGGTTGGTTTCGGTGCCTGGGCCATCGGAGGGAACGAGCACGGCAACAGCTATGGGCCCACTGTGGACGATGTCTCCAGGGCCGCTGTGCAGAGGGCCATTGACCTGGGCTGCAACTTCTTCGACACGGCCGATGTCTACGGATGGGGCCACAGCGAGGAGCTTCTAGGCCAGGCCCTGGAAGGGCATCGGGAGGAGGTGATCATCGCCACCAAGGTCGGCGGCGACTTCTATCATGGCGGCGTCCGGATGAACTTCAGCCGAGAGTACATCCCTTTCGCCCTGGAGAAAAGTCTGCAGAGGCTTAGGACGGATTATGTGGATCTGTATCAACTCCATAACCCTCCCCTGCAGCTCCTCCAGGATCCCGGGGTATATGACCTGCTGGACGACCTGAGATCCGAGGGAAAGATCAGGTACTACGGGGTGTCCATACATAGCCCGGCGGAAGGGAGGGCGGTGCTGGGGGATGATAGGGCCGACACCCTGCAACTGCCCTTCAGCATCTTCCGCCAGGAGTGGATCGAGGAGTTCTTTCCGGCTCTCGAGGACAGAGACGTGGGCGTCATAGCCCGGGAGCCCCTGGGTAATGGATTCTTAACGGGGAAGTACGACGAAGGAGCCACCTTCCCACCTGGAGACATAAGGCATGACTGGCCCAGGTCCTTCGTTGTGGGCCAAGTGAGGGCCGCTAGGCAGCTGGCCGTTGCCCTTGAACATCGGGAGGAGAGCCTGGCCCAGCTCGCCCTGAAGTTTTGTCTCTCCTTCCCAGGGATCTCAGTTGTCATCGCCGGAGCCAAGACGCCAGAGCAAGTGGCCGAAAACATGGATGCCTCAGACGGGCCTCCCCTACTGGAGGAGGTGGCTATGCTGCGCAAGCTCTACGATGAGAACTTTGGCCTGTAGACATCAGGGGCTATGGGCAACGGTTTTTAGGAAAGAGCAGCCTTTACGCGGCGGTCGAGGTAGGGATGTCGACCCTATACAAGATGATTGAACTCCTGCGGAAGAGAAACGTTATTCTCACTCCGGAGCTGGAGGGAGCCTTTTACCGGGTGGACCTCCGGTCATTCGTGGAAGAGGAATATGCATTCCTCGCTTGTGAGGACGTCCCTTTGCCCTGCTACCACTCAGGTGACCAGGTGGAACTCCTTCCCTCCCCTCGAATGGCGGCCATTGCCCTGCAGCTCCTTGATGTGGAGAAGGGCTCCGACATCCTCATCTTCGGCGCCAATGGCGGATATCTGGCCGCCCTGGCCTTCGAGCTGTCCAGAGGTGGCCGCGTTCAGGTTGTGGAGGAAAACACGCAGTTCGCCAAGACCACCAGGAGAAACCTGAGCAGATCCGGCTATGATTCCTCCATACAAGTCTCCAGCTCCATGCCGCAGGATGAGTGGTCCAGGGTTCTCTTCCTCAGGCTCACCAAGACTGTCCCCGAGGGCCTGCGGGGGGCTCTAGATGACATGGGGGTCCTCGTTTACCCACGCAGGACGGCGGACAGATATGAGTTTGTGAAGTTCGTGAGAAACGGGGAGGAATTCTTGGAGCTAGCCATCAGGGAGGCGCCCACCGCGGAGGTCGTGGGGCCCTCCAGTTCCTCTCTCGACGTATCGGCGGCGCTGGCTCTGGAGGAGTTGCTGAGAAACGTGTGGAGGGACAGACCCCTTTCGTCCCAGCACCGCTACTTCGAGGAGCTGACCGAGAGCACATTCCTGGGCGGACCATGGGATGAGGGGAGCCTGGGAAGGGAGGAGATGCGGGAGTTTCGGCTGGCCAAGAAGGTCTTCCAGCTAGCCTACATCTACCAGATGCTGGGAGAGCTGGAGAACGCGGAGGGCCTCTACAGAAAGTCCATCGACGTGTACGCAACAGCGGAAGCCCACACCTTCCTGGGGTGGACCTACAGCTTCGCCGACAGGCTGGATGATGCCATCGAGGAGTGCAAGAGGGCCATCAAGGTGGACCCCACTTTCGGAAACCCCTACAACGACATCGGAGCCTACCTGATTCAGCTGGGCCGCCTAGACGAGGCCATCTCTTGGCTCAGGAGGGCCACGAAGGCCGAGAGATACTGCTGCTACTTCTACGCCCACTGCAACCTAGGCCGTGTGTACATGATGAAAGGGGACTTGGCCGCCGCCAAGCAGGAGCTCGAGAGGGCTCTTGAAATCAACCCGGCCTACGAGCTGGCTCGGAGGCTGTTGCAGGAGGCGGATCGGCTGTTGAAGTTCTCGGGCTCGTCCCCCTGAGACTCCCGGCCACCGGGATGGGGGCCGGAGACATACATCGCCTGTCAACGCTATGAAACGTATCCTCCTGTACGTCACAGGGTGCCTTCCAACGGGCGCTGAAACCGTCCCAGATCTCACGTTTTTCCTTGGGTGCCTGATCGTTCTGGGACCATCTCCACAGTGTTGTCAGGATAAGCCCCTATGAACCCTTACGCCTACGCCACAAACGGCCTTTGAGGGCGTAGAAGGGATGACCTCTCCCGTTCAACTAATACTCATCGATTCTCTAGGGGAATGGGGCCAGTGTATGGGAGGTCGACCCTCTGTCTGCAGTTGTGGCATACGAGGGTCAAGAAAACTGCCCCCTCTTGTTCCTGTGTGGTGGCCAGCCAGTGACACCTGCCGCACTCGCATACAACCGTGACCTCCTCTCCGCCTTGGGGGACAAGCTTCAGAGCCCCTTCCTCAAACTTCTTGGCGCTTATGGACAAACCCTGGAGGTCTTGTGGCCTTACGACCCTGCTCATCACACGCATATGCTCCTCTCCATGCATGAAGCTTCCTGTCATCCCCTGAGGGAGCGTGGAGGCTCTGACGGACGGGTCAGCATCAACGTGCCCTCGGCTCCCATAGACCTCTGCAGGAAGAGACGCGGAGGGGGACGGGGGAGTGAGACCTATTCACCGACAATGCAGCGTGTCCTCATATGTGCACTCGTGCAAACGTGGCGCAAACGGCGGATTGAAGAGACTAGTATCGATACACCCTCTGTTCCTCATCTTCTAAGGGGAGTCCCAGGCCCAGAACGACCCTGTTCACGAAGTTGAAATAGCTCGCTATGAGGTTGATATCGAGGATCTCCGAATCAGTGAACCCCGCTTCACGCAGGGCCTTCACATCACCCTCTTTCATCCCATCGGGGTGCGTTGTCAGCTTCTCGCAGTACTCGAGCATGATCCTATCCCTATCCGAGATGGGTGCCCTGCGAAAGTCCACCGGGAGTTGCTCAAGAACCCCAGAATCCTTCTCATATCTGGCCAGAGCTTCGGAATGGTGGACAACACAGTAGCGGCAACTATTCAGGGATGAAACCAGCACTCCTATCATCTCCCTCTGAGCCCTGGCGAGGCCATCCCGCCTGTAGAGGAGAGACATATAGAGGTCCAGATGACCCCTCAAAGCATCGGGATTCAGACTATGAATCTTGTATATGTTGGCTACGCGACCCCTTCTTCTCCCGATCTCCTCATACACTTCGGCGAGCCTCCCACTGGCCTCCTCCGGCTCTACGACGTCGATCCAGCTCATGACACCGTTATCCGCCCATGAACTAAAAACCCGGTTCTCATTTCGAGACTTTTCAGCCCAGGTGATGTCCATGTCTTGAGCAGGTTCTGGGAAACCGGCGCTGCGATCCCCGTTCTGTCTTGGAGGGCCCCCCCATATCAGGCGTAGTAGAGATTGTAGTAGAAGTATGCCATGTAGGCCCCTACCCCGATTAGGACAGCCGCGCTGATAAGCCTCACGTAGGGGACTACCTTGCCCATGCTTGCAGCCAAGTACTCCCTCGAGGTTGAAACCGCCAAGGACAGAAAGATCATCACGGTCCCCATTCCCAGGGAATACACCAGGAACACGAAAATGCCCTCTAGAAAGCCTTGAGTCAAGAGGGCGCCAGTAACCACTACAAGAAATATGGGAAATGTGCAGCCCAGAGATACTAGGGCGTAGGCCACTCCGTATAGGTAGAAGGAGACACGACCTCCGAACCGTGGGGCCCTGATGGGAAGGCTGAATCTCAGCCTATGGGTCGCCAGCAGGAGGACTCCCACGGCGACGAGGAGAACGCCCATGCTGAGTCCGAAGAGAGGTATGGCCTGGCCAAGGAAGCGGGAACCGATAAAGCTCAGAAGGCCCCCGAGGGCACCGAAGACGGTGAGCATGCCTAACAGGGTCAAGCCGCCAAATAGGAGACCCTGTTCAGGACCCGCATTCCTAGCATGGTCATCTTGGCCTAGGTAGTAGGATATGTAGGCGGGTAGCATGGGAAAGGCGCAGGGGCTGAAGAAGGATATCACTCCAGCCCCATAGGCGAAGCCCAAGAGAACCGGGTCGGCCATTTACAGGACCTCGCCGACAGCCTGCATGAGCACTTCTTTCGTAGTCTGTCCAGCCTTAGTCCACACCACATTGCCGTCCTCGTCTAGGAGGATCTTGAAGGGAGGGAACTGGACGTTATACTTGACAACCAGGGAGAGGGTATCGTCGGGGACCCCGAAGGTCCAGTCGGCCCCCCATCGCTCCTGGAAGGCCTTCAAGTCCTCTACCGTCTCTCCAAACCCTGGCTGTTCGACCCAGATACTGAGGGAGACGATTTCCACACCCATCCCTTGTATGGACTCCTGGAAGGACAACAGGTCCGGCATCTCTTCGTTGCAGGGGGGACAGTTCGCCGCCATCAGATCTATGAGAACGACCTTGCCCCTGAAAGGAGGAGCAGAGGTAGTGCGGTGGAGACCGTCAAGGGTGGTGAAGCTTACCTCTAGCGGTTCCCCGCCGGCGGAGGGTCTCAACAGGGGGCTTGTAAAGAGGACGGCTAGAATGATGGCAAGAAGGACGGCTAGGATAGACACCGGGAGTAGAAAGCCCTTTCTGCCCTGCGCCTTGGGCTTCCTCCTCATCCTCGACGGGGCCTCTGGTCTGGATCTCCTCCTGCGTGCCATCCACATTCGTGTACGTTCCCTCGCTAAATATACTCCGAGTCCATCCCTTGGAGGGTCCTTGGAACACTTGGCCCCTTGACTTTGACGTTCCAGCCATATCCCATCGTCCACATCACCCCCATTGAGTATGCTCATCAAGAGGCTCTCAGAGGCTCAAGGGCCTTCACATGATCCTGATTGCTTCTACTGGACACACTGGGACGCAAGCATAGCAGACCACGCAATCATCCTCGTGGGCTGGGTCGGCCTTCTTGTCCGAAGTGGGATGAGCTGGGGTCTCCATCCACTCGAAGACGTCCACCGGGCAGGCTACGAAGCAGGAGCCGTCTCCGATACATATGTCTAGGTCCACGGCGGCGATTGTCCCGTGGATGCCCAACTTCTCTGGCTCCTCCACAGGCCCCCACACGTCGTGGTCCAGGTGCCTCCCGACAACCTCTCTATTGCCCTGGAAGTCGGGATCAATTGGCATGAGGGTTGGACGGTTTGGCGATTTTATATATTTGTTGTAGCTAGATGAGCTAATTCTCGTCCAGATATTCCGACAGAATCGCCCCTCGACCGGAGGACTATTGCGACACAGCGATTGGGCTGTGGAAGGGGGACTTGGGACCGCATCGTCAGCGTCAGAAGCAGGATGGTCACGACCGGAAGCTTCCTCGAAAGATTCCTGAGGATGCTGGTCCGACTCGAAGGCTTGGTCAGCACCATCCTATCTGAGGACGGCAATCTCACCGACAGACCCCGGGATTCGGTAACATCCCTCAAGCTCATCCTGACAATGACACGCCCGAAGGCGGGTGCCAGGGCCAGATCAGCCGTCTCGATGCCTTCATTGACTAACTCTGTGAGATATCAGAGGGGCCTAAGGCGAACCGACTTCTGTGCACTGTCTCTCAACGGTCTAGAGATCTCTCTTGTAGAAGTCTACGAAGGAAAGAACTGAGAAAGTGAGCAGGGTGACCAGGTGAATGACCGACATTAGGGCCAGGTCCGCTGTCACGGTCCCTTCGATGATTGCCGCCAGGTTATTCGATGTGTAGACTGGCGAGTATTCTCCGAGGTCCCCAAAGGAGAGAAGCAGTGGGTAGCCATACCACACCGCCAGGGTGGACACGAAAGACAGCATCGTTTTTGGAAGAAGAACGCTCATGAAGACCCCCAGGGCTGCTAGCCATGAAAGAGAGAGGGCGACCAGCGACACTCCTACCACGAGGTTTGTCGTGTTGCCTTCCCACTCAAAGGCCCTTACCGACACGATGATCCAGACGGTGGTCACGAGAAAGTAGACCAGCAAAGTGATGCCCACGCGAGATAGCAGCTTTGAGGCGATGTATTCATAGCGCTTCACTGATTTGCTCAGGATGGAATCGGCCACTCCTCCCAGCTCGGAGGAAACGCTCGAGGAAGATAGGGCAATTATGAAGAGGCTCCAGAAGAAGACGAAGGAGAACGAGAGGTTCTGCGCCATAAGTTCCAGCGCCCCCTCCTCCTGCGCCCCTACGTTCATGAAAAGGACAAACCCCACTAGCATGGATGCTGCGATCCACCCCATCAGCATCCGGCTCCTGAGAAGAGAATGGACCTCGAGGTTTAGCAGGGGAAAGAGAGCCCTTTCTCTTATGAGTCCCATCCAGGTTCTCGTCTCAGAGGGCTCTGAGGATTCCACGGGATTCCTCCCGATCGACGAGCGCCAAGAAAGCATCCTCGAGGGTGGCCGTCTCGCTGCTGATCGAGGTTATCGCCATCTGGCCTGCAGCTGCGATCTCTAGCACGCTGATGAGGGTTTTTGTGTAGTCACATCCCTCCACGAAAGATATGCTGACTCGGAACCCATCCACCTCAACATCCACGACGGCCGGAAGCCCCCTCACCCCCTCAAGGAAAGAATGGATGTCACCTTCGAGCTCAAGATTGACGGAGTTCTTCCTGATGGCATCTTTAAGGTCTCGGGTGGTCCCTTCATAGATTAGCTTTCCATCGTTGATGACGCCTACATGCGAGCAGACCCGCTCCACGTCTCCGAGGATATGGGAGGCAAGAAAGACCGTCTTTTCTTTCGCCAGCTCCTTTATGAGAGCCAGAGTGGAGGCTCTACCTCCGGGGTCCAGGCCCAGAGTGGGCTCGTCGTAAATGAGGAGTTCGGGGTCATTGATCAAGGAGGCAGCTATGCCAAGTCGCGTCGTCATACCCGTTGAGAAGTCTTTGATGGAGGTCGCCGTTGCTGAGAGAAGGTTCACGGCCCTGAGGAGTTCGGAGACCCTAGGATACCGGGTTTCCCGAATCATCCCAAAGAGTCTAGCGGAGTAGTCGAGGTACTGAATGGGCTTCATGTGGGGTGGAAACATAGGATTCGTCGGAAGATAGCCAATCTTGGAGCGGAGATGGGAGCTGTCGGGCCTCATTCCTTCGCCAAAAACCTTGACGTGTCCCGCCGTCGGGATCACGAGACCCAACAGCATCTTTATCGTTGTGGTCTTCCCAGCCCCATTGGGGCCGAGAAATCCATAGCAGGAGCCTTCAGGTACCGAAATCGAAAGGTTGCTGACGGCCGGATTCTGGTGACCGAAGATTTTGGTGAGCCTTTCAGTCTCTATCACGGTTGTCATGGTTTCCCCTCCCGCGTTAGAGGACGCCTATTCTGATGAAAGAACTAGACCAGGTAAGTCCAGCATGCTTGGGGTGTATCCTTGAGAAGACCAACCGTATCCTGCTATATCTATTTTGGTGTCATATCGTACCCCGCGATCCTGGCTCATAGACTCGAGGAAGTCGTCCTCTCACCGATTCCTCAGTATGATTCGCGAGGGATGTCCATGTTGGACCTTTCGGCATGACATATGAAGTCTTATCTGCAAGGAGGCCCTGCAGGTCGCCAGAATTCATGGAGAGGAAGTACGAGTTGAAGTCTGCAGTGACAGGCTTCAGGTCCACAGCCGAGGACGTTTTCCGTCAGACAATGGAAGAGAGGTAGTTCGATGATTGTTGATCTCAATCTCATCGACAAGAGAGTCCTTCTGATAGGTGGCGAGCGGGAAACGGAGAGGAAGGTCCACATGTTCTTGGACGCTGGGGCCTATGTGACCCTAATCTGCCCCTTCTTTCCCGAGAGCCTCAGAAAGCCTCTGGAGGAGGGCCGCCTTGTTTACATCGAGGGCGCTATGGAAGAGGAGCCTTCCCTCCTGCAGAAGGTCCCATCGCCAGTGGATGCCATTATCGTCGCTACCGAGGCGGAGAGCCTTCTTGATATCGTGAAGGAGAGGTCTCGTAGGGAGAGGGCCCTTCTCTACGTAGTTGATGATGCGGCCAGCAGTGATTTCATTCAGCCGGCTCTTCGAGTCGTGGACACTGTACAGGTCGCTGTTTCGACGGGTGGCAAGAGCCCGGTGATGGCCAGTCGCCTCTCCGAGCGGTTCGCGCGCCTGGTGACGAAGACCGACTTGGGCCTGGTGGATCTTCATGACTGCATTAGATTGGAAGCCATGGATACGGGCATTGGCGCCATTCAGAGGAGGGATCTTCTCAGGTCTCTCGCTGAAGATCCCGCCATCCTCACGCTCTTGGAGGAAGGGAAGCTAGAGGAGGCCAAAGAGAGGGCGAGAGCCGCCCTGAAGAGGGAATGAGACTTCGGCGGTCTACTCGATCCACTCTATCTCGTCAACCTCGAAGATCTCTCCGCAGGCCATACACTCCACGCCAACGCGGAAGTCGTCGAACATAAGCACGGCCAGCTCCTCCTCGCCGCAGACAG
>JBHHZZ010000017.1:0-27630 GCA_046758325.1 Thermoplasmata archaeon
CAGAAGGGGGCTTACGTTTCACAAGAACGTGACAGGGAGTGTAGACTCTAGGACTGTGGCAGCCCCGCTGCGTAGTCGTTGAGAAAAGGAATGAAGGAGAGGGGAATTTTCGGGCAGATTTCTGGTCTCTCTAAGTATATTATGAGGATTAACCAGAGAGGACCCGAACCTGCAGCAGACGTGGAAGGACGACGGCTCCCATAGGGAGGGTCCCTACCAACTCTCCATCCATTTCTGCCAACACCCTATCCTTCGATGTGGCTTCGACCTTGGTACCCCTGAGGTGGGTCACCTTGGGATGCCTCAAGTGCTCCCCCTTTCTAAGCTTCCTCAAGCTGCTGACGGCCTCCCCGAAGCGGACATCCCCAATCAGAACGACATCGAAGATGCCATCGTCCACTTCCGCCTCGGGAGCGGGTTTCAGGCCGCTGCCATAGTACCTCCCGTTTGCCACTATCACGCTATTCATGGGCCCGGTGGCCACCACCTCTTCATCAACCTTCACCTCGACAACCCTGTTCCTGTAGGAAGGGAGGGTGGTGAGGATCGCCCACAGAAAGGCGGCGCGACCGCCGAGAAGCTTTGAACTCCTGTTGACCTTATCGACGACAGCTCCTCCGACCCCTGCCTCGAGGATGTTCGCGAAATAGCGAGTCTCAGTAGCGCCCTGCAGATTTCGGTATCTCGCCCTTCCCACATCCACAGCTCGGAACTGCTCAGATTCCAGTATCAGCTCTGCATTCGCGAGTCCTCTAGGTAGCTCCAGCGTCTTGGCGTAGTCGCAGCCACTGCCTACTGGAATGATGGTCAGACGCGAGCCAGGACGAATCGGCTTGTCACCCTCTATGAAACCGTTGACTGCCTCGTTGACGGTGCCATCGCCCCCCACGACAGCAATCTCCTCTTCGCCTTCCAAGAGGGCTGCGCGCACGATACCGGTGGCGGAGCCGGGTCCAGTGGTATGACTCACCTCCACGTCCTCGAAGCGCGTTCTCAGCCACGACTCCACCTTCGGCCAGCCTCGACCCACTTCGCCCCCCGAGGCGCTTGGGTTTACGACGAAGAGCACTTCATCCCCCCTTCCGGAAAGCCTCCGAGGAGGCCACTACACGTTCGTAGTCCCTCAGTTCCTGCTTTGCCCGCTCCTCAGACCAACCTAGAGACCGGGACATCAGCGCGGCAACCTCCTCGGCCACGCCGAGGCCATGCTCCGTGTCCTCGTAAATCACTTTCGTTCTACGAGCCAACACGTCCTCGAGCCTGAGGGCCATCTCATGATTCACCGAGTAGCCCACCTCTGCCAGGATATATGGAAGCTCCGGAACCATCCTTCGCCGCAGCACTTCCTCATCGATGTAGTCAAGGAGCTGGCCGCACTCGGGGCCATAGGCGGCGATGAGATGGTCCGCGACCTCTACGTCCAGGCCTCTGGTCGATAAATCTTCCAGGACCTCAGGCCTCATCGCCTCGAGCTCCGCCATGGTCATCGCCAGGGAAGCCTCGCTTGGAGTCTGTGAGGACCTGGCCTGATGGCCCAAGATCCTGGCTATCCTGGAAGCCACCTTCTCCGACACCCTCCGGTAGGTAGTAAGCTTCCCGCCCACGACAGATATCAGCCCCCGAGCGTCCTCCACAATCCTATATTCCCTTGACACCTCCGACTCCGACACGCCGTACTCTCTCAGCAGGGGTCGCAGGGCAGCGAAGGAGCTGACTACGTCCTCCGGAGCGAGGGCGGCCCGTGGAAAGGTGTGGTTGACGGCTTCCAGAAGGTACTCTACATCGTCGGCCCCGGCCCTCACTCCGTCGGGGTCACCGGGGAAATCGGTATCAGTCGTCCCCACGATGGTGAACCGGTGCCAGGGCAAGGCGAAGAGGACACGGCCATCCCTAGGGGACCTCATGACCACCGCATTTCTGTTGCCCACTCGGGACCTGGGGACGAGGACGTGCGCGCCCTTTGTGGGTCTCAATCTCTCCCTACCCGAAGGTACCATGAGCCGGATCTGATCGCTCCAAGGACCCGCGGCATTGAGGAGGAGCCGCCCCCGGACTTCGTATGTCCCTCCATTCAGCTGGTCCCGGAAGCGGACGCCAGTCACCCGACTCTCCTCCAGGATGATCGACTCCACCCGGGCGTAGGTGAGGATGTGGACCCCGGCCCTGTGAGCCATCTTCGCGTTAAGGAGGACCAGTCGGAAGTCGTCGGTGCAACAGTCGTAGTAGAGAGCGCCGCCTTTAAGCCCCTCTGATCGCATGCGGGGCTCCTCCGCAAGTACTTCCTCGCGGTGCAGTCTCCTGTGCCTTCGTGTTTTCCGGACACCTGAGAGCAAGTCGTAAAGCCAGAGGCCGAAGAGGGTGACCAAGGACCCCTCTCCTTCGCCCTCATAGAAGGGTATCACAAAGCGCAAGGGTCGGACCAGATACGGATAGAGGGCTCTCAGTCGACGTCGCTCCCTCCCGGCCTCCCGTACGAGCTTGAGCCTCCCGTACTTAAGGTATCGCAGGCCGCCGTGAATCAGCCGAGAGGACCGGCTACTGGTCCCGCTGCCGATATCTCCCTTCTCGAGGAGAAGGACCCGAAACCCGCGTCTCGCAGTCTCCAACGAAACGCCACACCCGGTTATGCCGCCGCCTATGACGATGAGGTCGTACTTCGACTCCAGATCGGATAGAATCCGTTCCCTCGTCCTCCAGCTGAAGGCTTCCTCCCTCAACCTTCTTCCTCCAGAAGCTTTTCTGGATTCATTATCCCCGAGGGATCCAGAGCCGCTTTCAAGGCTTTGAGGGCCTTGATGGAAGCCTCCCCATGCTCTTCCTTCATCCAGCGAATGTGATCGGTCCCAATGCCATGGTGATGGCTGAGCGTACCCCCCTCCGTCAGGATGGCTTCTGTTGCCGCTGACTTCAGGTCCGTCCACTGTTCCATCTCCCTCCCTGGCAGCCGAGGGGCCAGGACGGTAAAGTAGAGAGAGCCGCCGTCGGTGTACGCGTGGGAGAGGTGACAGAGGATGAGGCCCTTGAGACCCTGCTCCTCCCACACCCCTTGGACAGCCTGACTGACGCCTCGGTAGACATCTAGGATGCGCGACCAGGAAGCCGCTGACTCGAAGGTTTCCACCAGGAAGCCCCGGTCCAGCAGATCGTCTCTCAGGTAAGGGGCCTTGTAGTACTCCTCCCTCCAGGCACTGACGACTTCCCCGCCAAGGTCGAGCCCTCCAGCCTCCGACCAGAGGTCCGAAGCTCTCCTTATCTGCATGGACACGCCTTCGCGAGCGCCTTCAAATCCGATGACTGCTAAGCATGCTGAATCATTCATCTCGAGGCCGGCAATGGCCATGATCGCCTGCGTCTCCTCCTCGTCCGAGAGGCGAACGAAGGCAGGTTTGATTCCCGACTGAACCAGTCGACGAAAAGCCATCAGGGCCCCTGAGAATTCCTCGAGGAGGAATCCCCTCTCCTCCGCCGCCTCGGCCCGTCCCCGCACCCTCAGGACCGCCTCCAGAATGATTCCCAGGGAGCCCTCCGATCCCAGGATGATCTCCTTCAGCTCTGGGCCCACAGAGCGAGCCGGGACTTCCTTGGTGGCGATCTCGCCAGCCGGAGTGACGACCTTCACAGCATGCACCATGTCCTCGATTCGTCCGTATCGGCCTGAAAGGTGGCCCGAGGAACGGGTGGCGATCCAGCCCCCCACGGTGGAGAAGTGGAAAGACTGGGGGTAGTGGCCGAGGGTCAGTCCGCGAGCCTGCAGCGTTTCCTCCAACTCCGGCCCCAGAATCCCCGCCTCGACCCTGGCGAGCATGGAGGTCTCATCTATCTCCAAGACCCGGTTTAGGCGGCGGAGGTCGACCGTGATGACGGCCCTGTGGTTTCCCTTCAGAGGACGCAGACCTCCCAGGACCGAGGTACCGCCACCGTACGGGACCACAGCAATGTGCCGGGAGGACGCCACCTCCAGGAGGCGTTTTACCTGCACAACACTCTTGGGCATGGCCACCCCGTCAGTCACTTCGGCCGGGAGACCTACCCTGAACCGTTGGAGGTCCAGGTAGCCCTTCCCCAGGGAATGGGAGAGCCTCTCCTGGTCGTCCAGGGTCAGCTCCGTGGCCTCCCTCAATGCCTCGACATCCTCTGTCCTCAGGCGACTGGCGGCTACCGACGGCAGCCGGGGGACACCCTGAGGTTGTCCCACATCCATTCCGCGGGCTTCCAGGTAGTCGAGGAGGCGTTGTAGTGCCTCAGGGGGATACCTCTCCGTCTGAAGACCCCAGCCCCACCACTTGACCTCCTTCCTCATCCAAGGGGGCATCGCGAAGCTGGTAGAATACGTTTCGTTCCCCTAAGGGAACTTTAATAGCGGTGATGAGATGCAGCCAGGATCGCCTATGATCTCTAGGGATGCCGTTCTGAGGGTGCTGGAAGGGTATGATCGTGAGAAGGTGAAGGTGGGGGTCCTGGCCTCCCACTCGGCCCTGGATGTCTGCGATGGAGGGGTGGAGGAGGGTTTCAGGACGCTGGCGCTCTGCCAGGCGGGGAGGGATGAGCCCTATGCCCGCTACTTCAGGGCCTTGAGGGACGAGAACGGAACTCTCCTCAAAGGCGTTGTCGACGAGGCCGTCGTCCTCAAGTCCTTCAAGGAGGCGGTCACAGAAAGGGTCCAGGAGAGGCTCCGCAGCGACAACGTCCTCTTCGTCCCCAACAGGTCCTTTGTGTCCTACGTGGGTCTCGAGGCCGTGGAGGACACGTTCCTCATCCCGATGGTGGGGAGCCGTAACCTACTGAGAACCGAGGAGAGGACGGAGGAACGGGGGTACTACTGGATCCTGGAGAAGGCAGGCCTCCCCTTCCCCCGCATCTTCAGGACTCCCGGGGAGATCGACTCTCTGGCCATCGTGAAGCTGCCGCACAAGGTGAAGAGGCTGGAAAGGGGGTTCTTCACCGCTGCCAGCCAGGAAGAGTATGAGGAGAAGTCGCAGAGGTTGCTGCGCCAAGGAGTCATAACGCCGGAGGACCTGGAGGAGGCCAGGGTTGAGAAGTACATCCTCGGACCGGTTTTCAACTTCGACTTCTTCTACTCCCCCCTCGAAGGCATGGGGGAGAGGCTGGAATTGCTTGGCATCGACTGGCGCTTCGAGACATCCTTGGATGGCCACGTGAGGCTGCCTGCGGGACAGCAGCTGACCCTCCTGGGGGAAGAGAGGGACCCGGAGTACGTCGTCTGTGGTCACAACTCCGCCACCCTGAGGGAATCGCTCCTGAGCAAGGTCTTTCCCCTGGCGGAGAGGTATGTTCAGGCTACGCAGGAGCACTTCCCTCCCGGTATGATAGGCCCCTTCACCCTGCAGACTTGCGTGGACAAGGACCTGAATTTCTACATATACGATGTCTCTCCCCGTATCGGAGGCGGGACAAACGTCCACATGTCCATCGGCCACCCCTACGGCAATTCTCTCTGGAGGTCCAGGATGAGCACTGGTAGGAGGGTGGCCCTGGAGATAAGGAGGGCCCTGGAGACGGACAGTCTGGAGAGGATAGTTACATGACCTCGGATTCTTCGAGACGGTTGAGGTACTCTGGCGGGATTTCCGTCGTGATATAGACAAACTTGCCGGCCTTCTTGATGACGACCCCGTCCTTCCGTGCTTTCTCTGCGTCGACCTCGAGGATGACGGGATTCTCCGTCCTCACCCTTCCAGCCTCGTTGGCGCTCTCCAGGGTATCGCTCAGATGGACCCACTGGCGGTCCGAGGGCCGGAGCCCTATCTCCAGCAGAATGCTGCACTCCTCCTCCGTGGTCGGGTAGTAGAGGACCGGCGGAATGTTCTCCGTCGGGAGGTCCATGTCCAGGTCTATGGAGTGACCGTAGGTTGCCCTCACATTACCCTCGTCGAACTGGTATCGGCCCTTGGGATCCGTCTGGATGAGGGCGATGATGTGGTGGGGCTTGAGGAATCTGAACTTCTTGTGTCTTATCTGGACGGCGGTCACCAGGTCCCTCAGGTCAACCCATCCGTGTTCATCCATGTCCAGGCCGTACCTGCGAGGGAAATGGCGGAGGACTCCCGCCAGGGTCCTGCCCAGCAGGTCCAGCTCCTTCTCGTTCAGTAGGAACTTGCCCTTACTGCCGCAGTTGGGGCACACCTCCCCCCGAAAAAAGCCATGGGAGCGACATTCTTTGAGCATCTGACTCTCGTGTCGGATATCAGGCGATGGTGTAAAAGTGTTTGCCCTGAGTGTCTAACCTCCCTCCGGTGTCCCGCATCTACAGGGACTCCAGATCCCGCTCCCTGACCGTTGCAAGCCCACGGTCCTCCAGCATCCTCTCCGCGCGTCTCCGAGCCTCGCCCTTGATGGCTTTCCGGTGCACATAAGCCATGGAGGCACCCGGTGTCCGCTCGATGGCCTGCTTCAGTAAGGACTCATCAAGGGCTTCCAGGGCGTAGGAGGGAATGATGTGGCCAAAGGATACCCGTCGCGTGAGCGCCACATCCGTTATCCTGGGAACGTAGTGACCGCCCCCTATGCCTATAGCCGTCGGATTCTCCACTGGTCGAAGCTCTATCAGGACCTCGGCAATGGCGCGGGCCGGCTCTCTCTCCCGCCAGGCAGCTTCGTCGCTTCCTACCTCGATGTAGAAGGCTGGGGTCCCAAGGTAGGGGCCATGATGGGTGGCCTCAAAGGATACTGTATGCTCCAGACCGGAGGCCTTCTCCTTCAGCAGCCTCAGGGCCTGGGTCATCCAGTGGGGTGCCGTCGGGACTAGTCTGTGAGGGATTCCGCCGTACTCCGCCCCGCCGAAGTTGCCGATGGGGTGGACGGTGAAGCTCCTCATCCCGCTCTCGCTCCTGTGTCTGGAGGCGTAGACGATGAGTTCGGGCTTCACGCCTAGATTGGCCGCCACGTCCCTATCCAGATGATCCCTGTAGAGGTGCATGTCCCGGAGGGTCAGGAGAAGCTTGTCCTCGCGACGATATACTGGGCAGTCATCGAAGTGGCCCGTCTCCCTCCATCCACCCAGATCGAGGATCTGTCTGAGGATGTTGGAGCTGGCGAGATCGGCTGCTGAAGTGGCAATCAGCATCATCTCGGGACTATCGGCCCAGTGCTAAAAGGCTTTTTAGAGTAGGGCCGCTGGAGCATGGCCACTGTCTGAGACGTGGCCTATGAAACCGGGGGAGGGCATTCAGAAATGCCACGAAGGATGCACCGCGCAGACATCCCCCTCTAGGAGGGAAAGTTTCAATAAGACGCCCTGTTCCTACCCGTTATATGGAGCTGATCTACCTCAAGTCCCCCACAGGGCAACAGCACGAGAGGGCCGTTAACGTCCTTGGACAGATTCGGGAGCTCCTCCCTGACCTGCAGTACAAGGAGGTGGATCCCAGAGAGGACCCAGAGTACGCCGCGAAGTTCAACATCAAGTACGCCCCCGGCATAATCATCGATGGCCGGATAGAGTTCGTGGGCATCCCGAGGGAGAGAATGCTCCTGGAAAGAATCAAGCAGCTCCAATCGCCAGTAGAGGAAGAAAAGTAACTACCAGACCCGCCAGGCCTCTAAAACGTTTATTAGTGGTGGGACCAATAGAAGGGCGAGTTCATGACAGATTCCGTGGGAATAACTGACCATAAGGAGATGGACCTCTCAACGGCTCTTGTCGTGGTGGGCTTCCCGGGGAGCGGCCTCGTGGGGAGCATAGCCACAAACTTCCTGGTCCATGCATTCAAAATGGACCGAATCGCCTCCATCCTCTCCCGGGAGTTCCCTCCCATGGCCGTCCTCGAGGCTGGTCGCGTCATGAGTCCCGCTAGAATACACGCCGCCCCCATGGTGTGCGGTGTCGACGGACGGTGCAATCAGCTGGCCGTCGTCCTCTCTGAGGTGATTCCGAAAGCCGAGACGCTCTACGACCTCTCTGAGGCCCTCCTGTCCTGGTGCCTCGAGAAGAGGGTGGTTGAGATGGTGGTGTTGGAAGGATTCGTCCGACCCAAGGGGGCCAGCGACACGTTCGTCTACGGCGTGGGAAACAGCGACTCGACCCTGAAAAGGCTCACGAGCCTGAAAGTGAAGCCCCTCGGAGAGGGGGTCCTGAGCGGTCTGCCAGGGCTACTCACATACCTGGGGGAAACCAGAGGGCTGGACGTGACCTGCCTGCTGGCGGAGACCTCCAAGGAGTATCCGGATGCGAGGTCTGCCGCCAAGCTCCTGGAAACCCTCGACCCCTTTGTACCGCAGATAAAGATTGACCCTGAACCTCTCTATAAGAAAGCGGAGGTCATAGAGGGCAACCTTAAAGCCTCCCTGAATAGGCACAAAGAGAACATTGCCGACATAGCCGAGCGGTCCAAGATAATGTATGGTTAGGTCATCAGGAATCAAGATGTACACCTGTCCAGAATGTGGGGAGCAGAGCATGGCAAAGAGGGTGGACAAGCCAGGCTGGTACCTCCTCCATTGTGATAAGTGTGGGGCCGAGCTGGGCCCCTTTCGAGACGAGAAGGATAAGGGGGTAGCATAGTCATCAGTTCCTTCCCAGGCCCTGGCACGAGACATGAGGCGCGGCCGAGCAAGATGAGGCTACAGCTCCCACCAGGGGCTCTGGGCGTGCATGTACCCAAGGGCGGGCCGAAACTTTAATATGAATTGGCCAGATAGTTGGTGTTGAGTTGGGCACCCAACCAAGGGTGAAGGAGGCTTCGAGGAGGGTCAACCCGACTGGAGAGAGGGGACCGCGATGGGCTTCGAGAATGACTTCGAGAAGATGAGAAGAAGAATCGATAAGATGTTTCGAGACTTCTTCCAGGGCCGGTCCTCCAATTTCAGAAGTCCCTTTGTCTACGGTTTCTCGGCTAAAGCGGGAAGGGACGGTGTCCCCAGGATCAAGGAGTTCGGTACCATGAGGCCTACTGTGGAAGGACGGGACCCCAGCGAGAGGGAGCCGGTTTACGACGTGATTGAAGGTGAGGACGAGATATACGTCACGGTGGAGCTGCCCGGAACCACTCCTGAGAAGATTAGCCTGAGGGCCTCCGAGCACGCCCTTGCCGTCGAGGCCCACGGCTTCAGGAGGTACTGGAAGGTTCTGGAGCTGCCGGAACCTGTGGAGGCCTCGAGCCTTAGGTGGACCTTCAACAACGGCGTCCTGGACGTCACCCTAACCAAGCGGGCCAAGCGAATTAGAGCGGGGTAGTCCGGGAAGCTTTAAATCGCAGTCAAGGCCTGAAGAGCCCAGGTCGCCTCATGGTGACGGATTCCTTCAAGGCTGTACGAGAGAGGGTCGAGGAGGCAGGTCGCCTCCTGGGTCTCGACCGTGACCTCATCGAGATTCTCAAACAACCCAAAAGGGAGCTTGCGGTCAACTTCCCCGTAACGATGGATGACGGCACCCTCAGGGTGTTTGCCGGCTATCGAGTCCAGTACAACACCGCCCTGGGTCCGTGCAAGGGTGGCATCAGATATCACCCGGGTCTCGACCTGAATGAGGTCAGGGCCCTGGCGGCACTAATGACCTGGAAATGCGCTGTCATAGGCCTGCCCTACGGTGGCGCTAAGGGGGGCGTGGTGTGTGACCCCAAGGAGCTGAGTCTGAGTGAGCTGGAGCGGATAACTCGCCGCTATGTCTCCGAAATCTCGATCATCATCGGCCCGCACGAGGACATCCTGGCCCCGGACGTGGGTACCGACGAGAGGATGATGGCCTGGGCCATGGACACATACAGCATGAACGTGGGTTTCAGCGTCCCCGGCGTGGTGACAGGGAAGCCTTCCAGGATCGGAGGCTCTGCGGGCAGGGCGGATGCCACGGCTAGGGGTCTGCTGCGTGTCGTCGAGGAGGCCTTCGGGGATATGGGGCTGGACGTCACGGGCTCCAGGGTCGTGGTCCAGGGGTTCGGCAAGGTGGGTACGAACGTGGCCGACCTGTTTCGCAACGAAGGCTGCAGGATCGTTGCCGTATCGGACTCCCGGGGCGGCATCCTCTCCGAAAAGGGGTTGGATGTGGAAAAGTTGAGGTTCCACAAGCTACGCCACGGCACCGTCCTTGACTTCCCAGGATCGAGGAATATCACCAACGAGGAGCTGCTTGCGACGGACTGCGACCTCCTCATACCGTCGGCCCTCTCTCACGCCATCCACGGGGCCAACGCCGGCGATGTGAGAGCCAGGGTAGTCGCGGAGGCCGCCAACGGTCCCGTGACCGGTGAGGCTGACCGGATACTGGACCGACAGGGCGTGGTGGTGCTGCCAGACATCCTGTGCAACGCAGGTGGTGTGACCGTCAGCTACTTCGAGTGGGTGCAGGACCTGCAGTACTTTTTCTGGAATGTGGAGGAGGTGAGGAGCAGGCTGAGGGAGGTTATGGCAAGGGCCTATGGCCAGGTCAGGGAAGTCTACAAGAGTGAGGGGGTGAAGATGCGGACAGCGGCTCACATGGTGGCCATCCAGCGCTTGGCAGAAGCATACGAACTCCGGGGAATCTACCCGTGAGCCTTTAATAGCTACCCTATGTTCGTCTCGGTGGTGGTCGCTTGCTGCCCGTGGAGGAGCAGATAATCAAGGCCGTGGACAACGCCCTTCCCTCGGTCGTGTCTGTTGGCACCGTGAGGCTCATCAGGGCCTCGCTCTTCGACGTTGTGCCTGTGAAGGGGGTCGGCTCCGGGGTGGTCCTGGAAGATGGCTTCATCCTTACGAACAATCACGTCGTGGAGAAGTCGAGGGAGACCGAGGTAACCCTCTACGACGGGAGGGAGCTGCGGGGTTTGGTGAGAGGCGGGGATGAGGTCTACGACGTAGCCGTTCTGGAGGTGGATGAGAGAGGTCTGACCCCCGTCAGCCTGGGGGATTCGGACAGCCTCAGGGTGGGACAGTTCGTCATAGCCGTGGGTAATCCCCTTGGCCTGGCAGGAGGCCCCACGGTGACCACGGGAGTGGTGTCCGCCCTGAACCGCTCCGTCACAACCCCCTCGGGGATCCTTCCGAACCTCATCCAGACGGATGCTGCCATAAATCCCGGGAACAGCGGGGGGCCCCTGCTGGACAGTGGTGGCAAGGCCGTGGGCATAAACACGGCCATCGTCCCCGCAGCTCAGGGGATTGGCTTCGCCATACCCATCAACGTCGCTGTGCAGGCTGGCAAGGACCTCCTGGAGGTAGGGCGGGTTCGCCGCCCCTGGCTTGGGATCTACGGCGTCAGTCTCAACCGCGGGATAGCAGGCTACTATAGTCTGCCGGTGGAGAAAGGCGTGCTCATCGTCGACGTAGCTCCAGGGGGGCCTGCCGCGGGGTCTGGGCTTCGGCGGGGAGATGTGCTCCTCCAGGTGGATGACGAGGTTGTGGAGGACCTGGGTGGCCTCCTGAGGGAGATAAGGAGGCGAAAGGTGGGGATTGAGGTCGAGGTAATCGTGGCCAGAGGAAGCCACAAATACGCTTCCGTAGTTGTTCTAGAAGAGAGCCCTCGCTGAGTGTTTCCAGGGAGGATACATGGCCAAGGCGGAAAGGGTCGAGAGGAAGCTCAAGAGGCTCCGTTCCATCGAGGCGAGCTACAGACGGGACCTCAAGGCAGCCGAGAAGGAGTTCGAGCATGGTCGACTCCCTCGGGACAGGTTGGAGAAGATAAGGGAGCGATGCAACAGGAAGATTCAGCGCCTCTTGGCACGCGTAAGGGAGCTGAGTCGCAGAGGTGGAAGCTCATGAGGAGAGAGTCGCGGCGGCAGATACCTCAATGCGGCCTCCAGGAGCGGCCCTTTGTGGAACTGGAGAAGGATGTAGGTTCAGAGACCCCCGTCATCCGCTTCAGGTCCTATGCACCTCACCCCCCTCGTAAGGGGCACGCAGGCGTCCGCCGATGTCACCCTGGCAGACAAGCGATGGTCACTGTATGGGATGGGGTCGAATCATCCGGAGGAGCGTGAACGAACTGCCTATGGGGTGGGCCCATCTCCAGGGTGCCGGGAGCGTGGCAGGTTGACGCAAGAGTTCTTCTAGGCCCAGCCATTGAGGCAGGCGCCCCTGTCCGCCAACCATGAAGGGATGACTCTCATGCCTGTCGCCACAGCCCTCGAAGGGATAGCCGCTGAGGTGAGGAGCTGCACCCTCTGCCGGCTCCACGAAAACAGGACGGAGGCGGTACCGGGAGAAGGTCCCGCGGAGGCAGCCATCATCCTAATAGGGGAGGCCCCCGGCAGACAGGAGGACGAGGTCGGCCATCCATTTGTGGGAATGGCTGGCAGGGTATTGGATGAAGCCCTCGAGGAGGCCGGTCTGACTCGTTCCGATGTCTTCATCACGAACGTGGTCAAGTGCAGGCCACCTGGGAACAGGAACCCCAAAGCGGACGAGATGGAGGCCTGCCGTCCTTACCTGCTTAGACAGATCGAATGGGTCCGTCCGTCGGTCATTGTGACCTTGGGCATCTTCGGCCTTCGATCCCTCCTTGGTGTGACGGGGAAGGTGGCCAGACTAAGGAGCGAGGAGCTCAAGTTTGAGGGCACTCCGGTGGTGGCTACCTACCACCCGGCAGCCACTCGCTACAGCCGAGTCATCAAGGAGAGGCTTGTGCAAGACTTAAGGCGGGCGGTAGACATAGCGGGACGGGATTGAATGTCCCGTGTCGTTAGCCGGAGGCCCAGAAAGGACAAGCCCGTCGCTGAAACCGTCTCCGCGGGGGGTGTCGTCTTCCGTCCCAACGGAAAGGTCCTTTTGCTTCGAAAGGAGGACGAGAGGAGATGGTGCCTCCCGAAGGGAGGGGTCGAAGAGGGGGAACAGCCGGAGGAGGCGGCCCTCCGGGAGATTAGGGAGGAGACAGGGCTGTACTGCCATCTGGCGGAACACCTCCTAGACATTCGCTATCAATACTACTGGCCCGCAGATGAAGTCAACTACGACAAGACAGTCAAGTACTATCTGGCAGAAGTGGTCGGCGGCGGTGTCAAGCTGGAGAGGGGCTTTGACAGCTACAGGTGGTGCACTGAGAAAGAGGCCTTCCGTCTTCTGCACTACGAGAACGACAAGAAGGTGGTTCGAAAGGCCTTCAGAAAACTTCGAATGATCAGGGGCTCCTCTGAGTCATGACCACTTAGCGGTCAAGAGTGGAGCCAGGATAGTAGCTTTTCATACGGCATCGTGTTTATGACGTCAGAGGGCTCAACCCATCCGCGACGGGCCTGGCCGATTCCGAACTTCATCAGATCCAAGTGCAGGCTGGTATGGGAGTCGGTATTGATCACAAGCTTGGCTCCCTCCTCCTTGGCGGCCTTCGCGTAGCCTCCGTTGAGGTCTAGCCGCGTAATGTAGGAGTTGATTTCAAGAGCTGTGTCCGTCTCCACGGCGCTCTCAATAACCTTCGGCATATCCAGGGCCACGGGGGCCCTCTCGTTGATGAGCCGACATGTGGGGTGAGCCAGGATGTCCACCTGCTCGTTCTCCATAGCGGTGAGGACCCGCTCCGTCATCTCTGCCTCAGTCATCTTGAGCTTCGAATGGACGGCGGCGATGACGTAGTCAAGCTCTCTGAGGACATCCTCGCTGAAGTCGAGCTCTCCATGGTCCTTGATGTCCACCTCCGCGCCGTGAAGTACATGAATCCCCTTCATCTGCTCCCTGAGGGCTCGAACCTCCTCCATCTGCCTGAGGATATCATCCTCCTTCATGCCGCCGGCGATGTACAGGGATCCTGAGTGGTCGCTGATGCCCACGTACTCATAGCCCCTGGCCTTCGCCGCCTCAACCATGTCCCGGAGGCTGCCGTGACCATCAGTCCAGTTCGTATGGACGTGCAGATCTCCTTTGATGTCCTCGGTCTTGATGAGTCGTGGTAGCCTGCCTTCTCTGGACCTCTCGACCTCCCCCTGCGCCTCCCGCAGTTCCGGCTCGATGTAGCTCAATCCCAAGGCAGCATACACCTCTTCCTCGGTTGCCCCAGCAATCTTCTCGTCTCCTCGAAAGACACCATACTCACTGAGCTTGAGGCCCTTGTCGATGGCCAGGTTCCGCAGCTGAATGTTGTGGTCCTTGGAACCGGTGAAGTATTGAAGGGCCGAACCGAAGCTGTCCTCATTGAGAACCCTCAGGTCTGTCTGTATGCCCTCCTCAAGAATGACTGAGGACTTGGTGTCTCCGTGGAGTAGCACTTCCTTCACGTAGGGCATCCCTGTGAAGGCATCCATCACTCTCCGCCAGTCCTCAGCGGTGACGAGGATGTCGATGTCTCCCACCGTCTCCCGCATTCGCCTAAGGCTTCCGGCGACGGTGATCCTCTGCACGGGAGCGTGAGTCCTCAGGTACTCCACGGTACGCTCCGCTAAGGGGAGGGCCTGGCCCAAGAGCATCCTCTTCTTGGACTCGGCCAGAAGCTCGATGCCGCGCAGGATATTCTCCACCTTCTTTCGGCCGAGGCCTCTAAGGCCCTCGATTTTCCCCTTGGCTGCCGCCTCTCTGAGCTGCTCCACAGTCTCGATGTGGAGGGTATCGTAGAGGAGCTTGGCCGTTTTGGGGCCAACCCCCGAGATCCTCGTAATCTCGACCAGACCTGGGGGCACCCGGGACTTCAGTTTCTCGTAGTACTGTAGCCTCCCCTCCTGCAAGTATTCGGCGATCTTCTGGGCCATGCTCTTTCCTATTCCAGGGAGGCTGTCCAGCTTCCCCTCCTTCCAGACCTCCTCCAGGTCCTGGCTCATGGACTCGATGTTTCTGGCCGCGCGACGATATGCCTCCGGTTTGAACTGAATCCCATCGAGCTCCAGCATGTCGGCGATATCGTAGAAGATGCGGGCGATTTGCAGGTTCTTCATCCCGGGAAAAAGGGCCCCCGTTTCTCTAATACCTTTCTCCCTCAGAGCTCTGACGGCCTTCCGACCTCCGGCCTGACCAGGGGGCTGTCGCTCCTTCTGAGGTCAAGTATATTGAACTGAGGATCCATGTGGCACCGATGGTCAGGGTAGGGACCTGTGGGTTCCCCATCTCCAGGTCCGTCCTCTTCAAAACCTTGGACGTGGTGGAGGTGCAGAGGACTTTCTACAGGCCGCCACGGATCGACACCGTGAGGAGGTGGCGGGAGGAGGCCCCCGCGGGCCTTCGGTTCACCCTCAAGGCCTGGCAACTCATAACCCACGAGCCCAGCTCGCCGACATACCGGCGCCTGGGTATGGACATCGAGGGAGGACGGGACAGGTACGGTCGCTTCCGGCCCACCAGGCAGGTCTTCGAGGCATGGGAGGTGACGGAGGGAATCTGCGAGGCTCTCGAGGCCTCCGCCGTCGTGTTTCAGTCTCCCCCATCCTTCAAGGAGAGTCGAGAGAACATCTCGAATATGATGGAGTTCTTCTCCAGCCTGTCCCCTCAATGGATCTTCTGCTGGGAGCCCAGGGGCGGCTGGTCCCCCGCCACCATTCTCGACCTCTGCTCCTCCCTCCGTCTGATTCACTGTGTCGATCCCTTCGCAGGGCCTCCCCTGACGAAGGAGAGGGCCTACCTCAGGCTTCACGGCTCACCCCCCGGTGGGAAGCGCTACACCTACACCTACAGCGACGAAGACCTGAGGGAGCTCCGGACCATGTGTGAGGGCTATGAGGAGGTGTACGTGCTGTTCAACAACGTCACCATGTTCGCCGACGCTGTGAGGTTCAAGGAGGCCATGCGTGTTTAGAGACAGGGAGGACGCCGGTAGGAGGCTTGCCGTGGCCCTTGAGGAGTATCGCCACCCCAGAACCCTCATCCTAGCCATTCCCAGAGGAGGGATTCCCGTTGGCTATCGAGTTGCAGAACACATGGAGGCCGAGCTTGACGTCGTCATCGCCCGAAAGGTACCCATTCCCTGGGACCCTGAGGCCGGGTTGGGCAGTGTTGGCCCCGACGGAGATCTCGCCCTGAACGAGACACTGGTGTCGGCCCTCGGACTTTCAGAGGAAGAGATCCGGACCCTCGCTCAGGTGGTCCTCGAGGAGGTGAGGAGGCGGGAGGCTGTCCTGAGAGGGGATCGCCCTCGTCCGGAGATTGAGGCTCGCCGCATCATACTGGTAGACGATGGTCTCGCCACGGGATACACGATGGTGGCCGCTGTCAGGTGGGTCCGAAAGGCCAGGCCAAAGGAACTAGTCGTGGCCGTCCCATGCAGCTCTGCATCGGCTCTGAAGGTCGTCAAACCCCTAGCGGACGCCGTCGTGGTCCTGAAGGTGAGCCACGCTCCTCTCTTTGCCGTCGCTTCTTTCTATGCAGAGTGGCGGGACCTGAGAGATGAGGACGTACTTCCGTACATCAGGCGGACCCATGAAAAGGGATATTATCTTCGAAGATAATAAAGCAAAAAACTATAGGATGACGGGGAACCATCCTAGGAAAGAGCTGGCTAGATGGGCAGCAAGGGGATACCCGAGGACATGATGTCCTTTTTCAGTGGCAAGGGAGGCCACTCCCTCATCATAAAGGGCTCCGCAGGTACCGGCAAGACGACCCTGGCCCTTCAGCTGATCGAGGAGTTGCAGGACATCCCAGGTAGCTACTACCTGAGTATTCGGGTGTCCGACGAGTCCCTCTACAATCAGTTCCCCTGGCTCAGGGAGAAGGTGAGGAGGACCGAGCTCATGAAGGTGGGCCGCGGCTTCCTTAGGAGCTTCGAGGAGCTGGAGGAGGAAGAGAAGGAGAGGATTAGGCAGGCCCGGACCCTCTTGCGGGAGGTCTCCGAGGATGAGGTACGCGTGACCCGCGTGGACAGGACGGAGCTCAACAAGCTGGAGGGGCGGCTGGAGATGGGGCAGGAGGGGGACGAGGTCTACGAACGGGTCGGTGAGGGGGAGGTAGTGGACGACAGTGTGGTTTTCGACCTAGGCTCCGACCTCCCGGAGATAGACCTGGCCTATGAAGCAGTGGAGACGAACCTGCCCAGGAAGAGTCTCCTCATCATAGACAGCATCGATGCCCTCAGCGAACGCTACGGGATCCACCCTTCGAAGCTCATCAACACCGTTCAGAAGGACCTGGTGGAGAACAGCAACACCAACGTGGCCTACATCCTCGAGCGGAAGGGGGAGACGAAGCTGGACTACTTGGGGGACGGCGTGGTGGAGCTGAGGGACGAGGAGGTCCACGGTCGACGGTTGCGAGTTATGTCCGTGGAGAAGCTACGGGGCCGGGAGATCAAGCAGCACAAGTACGTGTTCACCCTTAAGGACGGTCGCATCAGGGCCTTCTCCCACCAGGTGCCACGTCCGACGAAACGAGCCAGGAGGTGGAAGCCCATCAAGGACAAGGGTAAGAGGGTATCCACCGGGAACAAGGACCTAGACCAGTTGATTGGAGGCCTCGCGCGCGGAGGCATAGTCTCCATCCAGGTTCATGTCAACGTCCCCAACGACTTCATCGACCCCCTCCTCGTGGGTCTCGTCTCCAACTTCTGTCGCCTCGGGAGAGGGGTCGCCCTCGTCCCTCCGAGGAAGACCATCGCGGATTTCGTCCGTGACGCCATCGTCCCCTACACGGGGGAGGAGGCCTTCGACAACTACGTGCGGGTGTTCGAGTCCTCACCACTTGGGAGCCTTGAGGGCAGCAAGAATGCCCTTCAGATGGAGGGCTCTAGCGTTGAGACAGATCTCAAGTGGAGCACCATCGAGTACAACCTCAGCGGGGCGAAGCATCCCTTCCTGTCCCTCATGGCCTTCGATACCCTCGAGGCGGTGTATGGAGAGACGGTCGCATCGGAGATGACGGGCCATTTCTCCGCCATAAGAAAGGCCAAGGACATCTTCATCGGGTTGACCACTCCGACCTGCAAGTCTGCCGAGTCCGTGGCCAACATTTCATCGGTGCACCTCCGAGTAGAGAATGTGGACGGTTGCATCCTCCTGTTCGGGGAGAAGCCATACACCGGCTTCTACAACCTGTCCTTCGATTATGGCCTAGGCCGCCCGAAGGCGATTCTTACTCCGGTCGTCTGATTTTTGGGCGCAAAATGAGTCTCACCCCTGATAACTGAATAGAAATATGCTTAAATCGAACCATTCATCGAAGGCCAATGAGGGAGAAGGACATTTCACGTCTCCTGACTGATGATTACGCCGAAAGAATTCTTGTGGCCACCTACAAGACGCCTAGGTCTGTTCAGGAGATTAGCGATAAGTATGATATCCCCATCGCGGCGTGTTACCGCAAGATCCACGAACTCGAGGATGCGGGCTTTCTGAAGTGCGCACAGATAGTCACCACACCCAAGGGCAAGACCATGAAGCTCTACCAGGCCACCTTGAAGAGTGCCCACCTCCGCTACCAGGACGGCTCCTTTAAAGTCAAATTCGAGTTCGATCACGACACCGGCATCAACGGGAAGTGGATCGAGCTCAACAAGGCCCAGAACCACTGACGTGACCTTCGCCCCCTTGGATGAAGGGTTTTCGCTTCTCCTGACGCACAGAGAAGGGTTAATTAACCTGAGCCATTCTCATACACGACTGACAAAGGCATGAGGTGATTCCTTGACCTACGATGTGATAGTGATAGGGTCTGGGCCTGCGGGGCTGACAGCCGCCACCTACTCCACCAGGGGAAACCTCCGGACTCTGGTCATCGCTGGTTCCCAGTACGGCGGACAACTGATGTTGACAACGGGCGTGGAGAACTATCCTGGGTTCCCCGAGGGCATACAGGGCCCCGACCTGATGGACCTGATGATCAAGCAGGCAGAGAGATTCCAAGCGGAGTTCATCTACGACGACGCCACGAAGGTGGACTTCGAGACGAGACCGTTCAAGGTCTTCGTGGGCGAAAAGGTCTACGAGGGAAGGGCCATCGTCATAGCTACCGGGGCCTCTGCCAGGTGGTTGGGCCTGGAGTCGGAGCAGAAGCTCCTGGGCCGGGGAGTATCTAGCTGCGCCACCTGTGACGGTCACTTCTTCAAGGACAAGGACGTAGTCGTGGTGGGGGGCGGCGATAGCGCCATGGAGGAAGCTTTGTTCCTGTCTAGGATGGTCAAGAGCGTCAGAGTCATTCACAGGAGGGACCAGCTCAGGGCGAGCAAGATAATGCAGGAGAGGGCTTTCAAGAATCCCAAGATCGACTTCATATGGGACTCCGTCGTACTGAACATCCTGGGTGAGGAGAGAGTCGAGGGCGTCCGAATCAAGAATGTGAAGACGGGGGATGAGAAGGACCTCAAGTGCGATGGGGTTTTCGTCGCCATAGGCCACAAGCCCAGCACCGACATATTCAAGGGACAGGTTGAGTTGGACGAGAAGGGCTACATCAAGGTGTTGGACCACACAAGAAGCAGCGTGGAAGGCGTCTTTGTCTCGGGGGATGTCCACGACTACAGGTACCGACAAGCCGTGACGGCGGCGGGCTTCGGGTGCATGGCCGCCATGGATGCAGAGAAGTGGCTGGAGGGTCAGGAGTAGCGTGTCGAGCCGTCGACCCTATGATGCGATCTTGGAAAGGGTTCGGACCATCCTGAGCCATGACGCGGACTTGGAGACACGCTTGCAGCTGACGGTGGAGGCCCTTCATGATTCCATGGACCGCTACACGTGGGTGGGCATATACCTGCTAGAGGGCACGGAGCTCGTACTGGCCTCCTGGAAGGGGCCGCGGGAGACGCAACATCAGAGGATACCGATAGGCCGCGGAATCTGCGGACTGGCCGCCCGCACGAGGGAGACGGTCAACGTACGAGACGTGAGCGCCGACTCCCGATACCTCATGTGCTTTCCCAGTACGAGGTCGGAGATTGTTGTCCCCACACTCGAATCTGAGAAAGTCTTGGGCGAAATCGACGTCGACAGCGACCAGCTAGCCGCTTTCAATCACGAGGACGAGGCCTTCCTGAAGGTCGTTGCGGATGAGCTAGCTAAAGTCCTGGAATCCAGGAATCGCTGATTCCAGAAACTTGATAAGGAGCCCGCATCTCATAGACAGCCGTGATTCTATGGCGAAGGAAGTGACTGTGGCGAAGGTTGACGATGTACCCTCGGGGTCGGGAAAGGTGGTGGAGGTAGCAGGCAAGACCCTCGCGGTCTTCAATGTGGATGGCAACTTCTACGTCGTCGACAACACATGCCTGCACAGGGGTGGTCCTCTCGGGGAAGGCATTCTAGAGAACAACGTGGTCACCTGTCCATGGCATGGATGGGAGTACGACGTGACCACCGGACAGAACACCTTCAATCCCGCCATGAGGGTCGATACCTACAGGGTCACGTTGAGGGATGGCGAAGTTAAGGTACAGCTGTGACCACCCATGATCCTGCTGGGCTAAGGTGAGAGGAGAGGACTCCATACTGAGTCTGCCTTCGGCCAGATGCCCTTCCCGTTTCCCATCGATACCTCATCAGTCGCTCTCCTTCGGCAAAACCCGTGGTCACGACCTCCGTCAGGTCTGTCGATGGGGCCAGAGGGTTATTATCAAGCGCTGATAATAGAATCGAAACCATTAAATAACGAAAACCTCCATCGCCCTTCCTCACCAACTGGGGTTAGACTGTGGAGGACAGGCTGATGAACCCGCTAGAAGCTTCCCAACTACTTACGGACGAGTACAGTGCGAAGATACTCTTAGCCACCTACAAGAGGAAGATCAGTGCCCAGGAGATAAGTGCCCGCTACGCCATCCCCATTGCCGCGTGCTATCGGAAGATTCGAATCTTGGAGGAGGCTGGTCTGATCGAGTGCGTGGACAGGGTCCTGACTCAGAAGGGTAAGAGGAAGAACCTGTACACGTCTAAGCTGAAGAACGCCTACGTTTTCTTCGAGAACGGGAGACTGCGAGCCAGGTTCCAGCTTGTTTCAGGTGCCGTTAAAGACTTTGGCGGGGACTGGACGGGCGCCGACCTCTTCACGGAGTAAGCCCCCTACTACTTCCTTTTTATCGTTTTTGAGAATAGCAACTCTAGGTTTAAGTAGCACTCTCGCGCCTGGTGTTCTTGATGAGGATACGGTTCAGGAAGATCCTCCCCGACGGACGAAGCGTCAGATTCGAAAAGGAGGAGGATGAGAAGGACACCCTGACGCTCAACATCATTGTCTGGAAGGATGGGGGCCTTAGGAGCCGCCCCTGAGCGCTGCTCATCCCTTCTCCTCAACCCACGGCAATGACCTTCCCATGGACGACATCGACTTTTAGGAGCGTCTTGATCCGAAGGCCAATCTCCTTCTCCAGCTCATTCCTATTCTCCATCTTGTCGAAGACGATCAGGATGTCTACAATCTCGGCTCCCACCTCGCGGAGAGCCTGCACGACCGCCCTGAGGGTTCCTCCGGTACTGACGACATCGTCCACGAATACTATCCTGTCTCCTTTGCGGATGAAGTTCACATGGAGGTCCCCCTTTGAGTAGCCCGTGACCTGTCTGACAGACACTTCGCCGGGCAGCCCGTACCTCTTCTTCCGGAGGAAGACGTAGGGCTTCCCTGTCCTCAAACTCAGAAGAGCCGCTAGAGGGAATCCCATGGCCTCCGCCGTGACTATCTTGTCACACTCGAAGTTTCCCATCTGCAGGAGGCTGGTCACGACCTCCTCCAGGACCTCTGGGTCCGCTGGCGGAATCCCATCGGTGATGGAGTGAACGAAGTAGTGATACTCTCCGAACCGTACCACTGGGGCATCCTCAAGGCTCTTCTTCAACCTCTCCAGCACTGAATCACCTCGATACCACGTCTCTGGCTACCTCCTGCGCCTTGCGAAGAATCTCCTCCTCTCCCTGGACTTGCCTCTCTCTCATCAGCACCCTTCCATCGCAGATCACCGTATCCACGACGGAGCCGCTGGCGGCGTAGGCGAGGTTGTTGCTCAGGTTGAAAAGCGGTACCATCTCTGGCCGGAGCATATCCACCAGCACGATGTCGGCCAGCTTGCCCTCCTCAATTCGGCCGGTATTGATGTCCAGGGCTGCCGCTCCCTCCTCGGTGGCCATCCGTACTGCATCCTCCGCCCGCAGCACCGTGGGTTGACGCGTGTAGAACTTCTGAAGCAGACATGCCAGCTTCATTGCCTCGAACATATCTAGGTTGTTATTGGAGGCAGCCCCATCCGTTCCCATGGCGGTGGTTACCCCGGCGGCCCTCAGCTCTTCGTAAGGGAAGGCCTTGCCAACAGAGAGCTTCATGTTGGAGGCGGGGTTGTGGACTGTGCTGACCCCCCTCTCCCCCATGAGCCTCGCATCCCCTCCATCGAGCCAGACGCTGTGAGCTGCCACAAGCCACTCGCCCAGGAACCCCATCTCGTCTAGGGCTCTAACAGGGCTTTTGCCGTACATTTCCTTTGACTGCTCTACCTCTCTCTCTGTCTCCGCCAGGTGAAAATGAACTTTCAGCTCCTGGTCAGCCGCCACATCCCGAATGGCCTCCAGCGTGCCGCGGGAGACGGTATAGATGGCGTGGGGTCCAAGGGCAGCCGTCACCCTCTCCGTCTTGAGGCCCTCCACGAAGCCGATGAACTGCTCCGCTGCTTTGAGCTCCTCTGCCGCCCTCTCATCATCGAAGAGGTCAATGATGCCATAGCTGAGGACAGCCCTCATGCCCATGTCGAGGACAGCCCTGGCGGCCTCCTCCATGAAGAAGTACATGTCGTTGAAGGTGGTCGTACCGCTCCTGATCATCTCCAGGCAAGCGAGCTTGGTGCCCCAGTAGACATCCTCCGCCCTCAACTTCGCCTCCAAGGGCCATATCTTGGTTTCCAGCCACTCCTGGAGGTTCATGTCATCAGCATAGCTGCGAAAGAGGGTCATGGCCGCGTGCGTGTGACCATTTATGAGGCCGGGAATACAGGCCTTCTCCCTTCCATCGATGACCTGATCGGCTTCCTGTCTCCGACCTATCTCCGCTATGATATTGCCCTCCACGTAAATGTCGGTCTCCTGACCGTCCAGCAAGACGTCCTTGATCAGAATGCTCACTCGACCGCCTCCAAAAAGGCCCTCAAAACCTTTCTCAGGACATCGGCGTTCTTCTTCTGAACGCTTACTATCTCCTCATACGTGAGAGGCTCGTCGATTATCCCGTGACAGTAGTTGTCCACGGTGCATAAGCTGCCGTAGGGGATGTCCAGCTCCTGGGAAAGGGTAGCCTCGGAGGCCATGGTCATTCCAACCACATCTCCAAACCCCTTGAACAGCCTGATTTCGGCCTTGGTCTCCAATCTCGGTCCTCTTGTCTGCACGTAAACTCCGCCGTCATGAACCGTGACACCGACCTGCCTGGCCGCCTCCACCAAGGCCGTACGAAGATTCGTCTCCAGATCCGGAGTGATATGGACCACTTCCTCATCGTAATAGGTGGGCACGTCCCAAGGGCAGATGTAGTCGCTGGGCATCACAAACTCCCCAGGCCTGATTTCCAGCTTGAGGGAACCCACAGAGGAGGTGGCAACAAGCCTCTGAATGCCGACTTCTTTCAGTGCCCACAGGTTGGCTTTGTGGTTTATCCTGTGAGGAGGAATCCTGTGCTCGGGGCCGTGACGGGCTAGGAAGGCGATGCTCTTATCGCCAAAGAGGCCCACCTCTACGGGAGCTGAGGGACTTCCATAAGGAGTGGACACCTCCAGGAATTCGCTTGACTCCAGTAGGCCCGATTGATAGAGGCCCGAACCGCCTATGATGCCAAGGCGGGCCTTCACGCGGGTCCCTAAAGCCTCAGGTTCATTAAAGCTTCTCACAAGAGATTCACGGTGACATTCTTCACGCGAGAGTAGCTGTAGACCGCGTCGAGACCCTGCTCTCTTCCGATGCCACTCTCCTTGTAGCCGCCAAAGGGAGCCTGAGGGAAGGTCACAGGGTACTCGTTGATGGAGACGATGCCCGACTCCAGCTCGGCGGCCATACGATGAGCCAGAGACAGGTCCCTTGTCCACACCCCTGCACAGAGGCCGAACTCGGTGCCATTCGCAATCTCCAGGGCCTCATCGACGTCCTCGAAGGTGATCACGCTCAGTATCGGGCCGAAGATTTCCTCCCTCGCAATCGTCATGCTAGGATCCACATCGGTGAAGATAGTGGGGCGGACAAAGTTCCCCTTGGCCAAGTCCCCCTCCTCAGCCTTCTCACCCCCGGCCAGGAGCTTCGCTCCCTCCCCAATACCGATGTCGATGTAACCCAGGACCCTCTCCGCCTGTTCCTTGGAGACAAGGGGCCCCATCTGACTCCTCTCACTAGTCCCCGGGCCGACAGTGATGCTCTCCGCCCCCTCCCTCAAGGCTCCCAGGAATTCCTCTCTAATGGACTCTTGCAGCAGAAGGCGGGAGCCGGCCCAGCACATCTGGCCAGCATTAGTGAAGATGCCCCTTAGAACTCCGCGAACCGCCCTGGCCTTATCCGCATTCTCGAAGACCATGTTGGGGCACTTTCCTCCCAGCTCCAGGACCACAGGTGTGATCTGCTCCGCGGCGAGTCTCATGACTTGCTTGCCGGTCTCTACGGAGCCTGTAAAGGTGATGCTGTCGATTTCCCTGTGGCTCGTCAGGTAGGCCCCGGTATTGGCGCCCGCCCCAGGTACGATGTTGAGGACCCCATCGGGCAGACCGGCCTCCCGGGCGATTTCCCCCAGCCTGAGGTTGGTGAGCGGGGCCCAGCTGGAGGGCTTAACCACGGCAGTGTTGCCAGCGGCTAGGGCAGGAGCCAGGCCCCGACACGCCAGGACGAGGGGGTAGTTCCAAGGCACGATGTGGGCCGTGACCCCCAAGGGTTCGACACGCGTGTAATCGAAGCGTAGCCCCGGGACGGGTATGGTCTTCCCTTCGATTTTGTCCGCCACACCCGCGAAGTACTCCCACGTCCTGGCCGTATACGCCACATCCACCTTCGCCTCTTTGAGGGTCTTTCCGTTATCCAGGCTTTCAAGTTCAGCGAGTTCATCTGACCTCTCTCTGATGATGGATGCAATCCTGAAGAGAATCCTGCCTCTATCGCTGGGATCCATCCGTTGCCATTCCTTGCCCGCGAAGGCTCTGCGGGAGGACTCCACCGCCAGATCAACATCCTCCTTTTCGGCCTGAGCCACCTCCGCCAATGGCTCGTTAGTGGCCGGGTTGTGGGTTGTGAAGGTAGATCCTGAAGAGCTCTCCACCCATTTTCCGTCCACGAAGAGGAGGTGACGCCTTTTCTTCATGCCCAGAGAATCACCTACTTGAGATTTCCCACCTTCGAAGTTCCCCACTCATATTAACCGTTTCTGATATGGCTCGGAGGAGCTTCGGTCGTGGATGACCGCAGCTTCGGCCCAATCATCGAAGAAGGCGGTCCAATGATCATTGGCTCGGGTCGAGGGGTAGGAACTCCCGGCAACTCGACACCCCTCTCCCACCCTCAAAAGTGGAACCCTGGCGGTTGACGGAGATATCCTCCTGAAGGAGGGCAGAATCGCCCTACCACCGAAAGCGTTGGCGACCCAGCCTGCGGATTCTCGCAAAGGCATACGGAAGGTTCCGCATCCAGAGGGATATCAGCCCTGATAAGCGCTTCAACACCTATAATAGCCGGCTATCGCAATTGATTGACCACATGAAGGCCTCCCTGCCTGCACTGTCCAAAGATGACAAGGAGAGGGAGTTCCTAAGACATCTGGCCTTCCGTAATGGCTTCAGACTCGAAGAGGGCAGGTCATACCTGGTGAAGGAGCCCAAGCCCCTTCATGGGGTCGAGGCCTTTACCATTCTTCTCAGCCGAGGGTTCCAGGGACTGTACATCACACGGCAGCATCCTCAGCACGTAAGGAGGAGAGCCGAGATACGTGACTGCCGCGTGATATGGCTTAGCAGCACCTTGGGCAAGGACTACGTGGACCCTCACAACCTCAGTTCCCTCATAAACCTTCTCAGGGTGTTCATCGAGACGAGTGACAGGTCTGTTGTCTTCATCGATGGTCTGGAGTATCTCGTAACGAACAACGACTTCTCCAGGGTGCTTCACTTCCTGGAGTGCGTCAATGAGGTTGTGATGGAGAGCCTAGGTATTCTCATCCTCTCGGTGGACGATAGGGCTTTCCAGAAGAGGGAGTTGGCCCTCCTCGAGAAGAATACGCTGCCCCTGCCCTAGGAAATCCCCGTTGGACCGGGGCCGTGGCAAAACATTGTTCGGATTTTTGATAACAACAAACCGATTGTGGCGATATGGAACAATTCACTTTCTGCGAAATTTTTATTTATTAGCAGTAATATCGTGGTCGCATGCAGAGGAAGAAAGCTGCTACGGGGAGGAGGGTCAGCTACTACAAGAAGAAGTTTTTTTTCTCGATAAGGGAGCGAATTCTGCTGCACCTTTCTGAGTACAACATCTATGAGAATGAGCTAGAGGTGCCGGACGAGCTCACTCAGTTCGGGATTGCAGATGTGGTTCTGGCGGGGCGAAGCACCTGCTCCAAGCTTTTGCAGGAGATGGAGGACAGAGGGCTGCTCTACGGCCGACGGGCCCATGTGCCTTCCGGGAAGATTAGGCGGACGGTGTACTTTCTGACGCCTCGGGGCCACATAGAGGCCAGCAAGGTCAGGAAGAAGGTAGAGGAGACCGTGGTCAAGGTGAGGACGCCCTCGGGAGAGCTGAAGAAGCTGAGGGTGGTGCACGTCCCGAAGGAGGTCCCCGTCTACGCTCCCTTGGTGGATGTAGTATGCCATATCAGCCGGGGCATCTTTGATGTGGAAAACTTCGTCGATCGGATGAAGGCCAGGAGAGAGAGGGTGGCATACCTGGGATCAATGCCTCGGCTCCGTCACTTCTTCGACAGAGGGAAGGAGGAGGAGGACATCAGCAGGTGGCTAAACTCCAAAACGCACAGGCTACTGGTCATCCACGGTCTCCCAGGCGTAGGCAAGACCACTCTGGCCGGCAGGGTGGTGACAAACCTCAGGGACGAGATGAGCGTCTTCTGGTACCGCTTCCACGAGTGGAGTACGCTGAGAAATGTCCTCCGCCAGATGGGCGAGTTCATGGCCAGGCTCAACAAGAAGGACTTGGTAATGTATCTGGAGACTCATGAGGTCCTGGACATGGAGGAGGTTTTCTTCCTCCTAGAGAAGAACATGAAGGACCTAAAGGCGGTGATGGTTTTCGACGACTACGACAAGGCCGGAGGCCGGCTGAACGGATTCTTCTCCACCATCAAGGAGATGCTGGAGAGGCTGAATGGAACCAAGGTCATCGTCATCTCCCGCACCGTGCCAAAGTTCTACGATCGGCGTGACGTGAGGGTCAAGAAACTGGTTGAAGAGCTTCCACTGGAGGGGCTCGACCGAGAGGGAACTGCAACTCTGCTAACCCTGAAGAACATTCCCGAGACAGAGTTCGACCGCATCTATGCGAAGACTAAAGGTCACCCCCTGTTCCTCGAGCTGGTCCAGGGCTCTGAGGTCTCCGACACCAAGGATATCGACAAGTTCTTGGAGGAGGAGCTGTTCAGCCGGTTGCTTGACGTGGAAAGGAGGGTTCTTAGCCTCGCTTCAGTGTTCAGGAAGCCGGTGCATGTCGACGCCCTCTTCTTGGACGATGACGTGGACTACGTGGTGATCACCTCCCTCAGTGATCAATCTCTGCTGAAGGAGAGCACTCCGAAGGTGTTTGACGTTCATGACCTGGTGAAATCCTTCTTCTACAGCCGGCTGACGCCGGCCAAGAGGAAGAGGTATCACATGTGGGCCGCCAAGTTCTACACCTCTCGAGGCGCACCGGG
>JBHHZZ010000018.1:0-27394 GCA_046758325.1 Thermoplasmata archaeon
CTTGGGACACCCTGCAAAGCCTTAAATGGCCCAGGCCCGTGTTCTCCCAACCCCATGAAGCTTATCGGTGTCATAGGTGGTCAGAAGCCGGAAGATGAATATCTTGCCCTCGCGGAGGAGGTAGGCTACCTCATAGCCAAAAGAGGGGCGGCCCTCATCTGCGGGGGGCTTACGGGCGTGATGGAGGCCGCGTGCAGGGGAGCTAAGAGGGGTGGAGGCCTGACTATAGGCGTCATTCCCACCGTCAGGAAGGCTGATGCCAACCCCTTCGTAGACGTTGTCATAGCCACGGGTATGGGGACGGCCAGAAACGTCATCATCGTGCGGACCGCCGATGCACTGATAGCCATCGATGGTAGCTTCGGTACCCTGTCGGAGATTTCCCACGCCTTCGAGCAGGGAAGGACCGTGGTCTCCTTGGGAAGCTGGGAGATGGGAAAGATCGGGGTCCCACCCGAGATGTATGAGGTGGCCAGGAATCCCGAGGAAGCGGTGGAGATGGCTATGAAGATTGCTGACAACCCGGGGGATAGTTCGCTGCCCTTCTGAGACCTGGGGACAAGGTCGAAGGATTTCGTTCCTCTCGAGGTCCCGTTACATGGGCTTTCGAAGCAGGCAGGGCGCCGCCTGGCTTGTGCTGGCGTTCTTCTGATTGTACACCCCTGGAAAGGGGAGCCGATGTCCTGACATAGTGGAAAGCGAACATAGTGGAAGTGCGGGACACCTACCCCTACCGCCCAGAGGGTGGATAGCATGCCCACGAATGTGGTGGAAGAGCGGCTTGGTTTCGAGGGTGACCAGAGCTCGCCGTGGTTTCTGGGAGGTTGAGAGGACAGAAGTCTAGCGCCTTTCCAGATCTTCTCCGCCAGCAAAGACCTCCTGAACCGCGTTGTAGATATCCTCCATGCCGTAGGGGAGCTCCGAGGATACAGGCATCAACCTTTTGTACACTCCGATGGCCTCCAGGGCCTTGAGGAACTCCACATCCAGAACTGACCTGGGAGAAACGCCCTCCTCCACCAGACCGTCGTATAGGGCATAGGGGTCGGAGGACCACTGGACGACCCTCTCCAGCTCCTCCTCCGTCAGGAGGTCCGACTTGGAGAGGACACTGAGGTAGGGTACCGCGTGGCGGAACTGGCAGGTAGCACCTAGCAGGAGGGAGCTGACCAGTCCCGAGGGCTGTCTGGACAGGATGGCATCGGATAGATAGAGGAGGAAGGAGGCCTCCCGGCGGAAGGCATCTATGACCACTCGGCTCGACTCCCTGAAGGTGAAGAGTTCCATCTGACCGGGCGTGTCCACTAGGAAGTAGTCGGTGCGGTACTCCTGCAGCACCTCCGCCACCTCCTTCGCGTTGAGGGCGATGAGGTCGGCCGCCATGATCTGGGCCCCGTTGGGGCCTAGGCCGTACTCCTCCATCACCTCCTTGAGGCTGATCCAGTCCCTGATATCCACGTCCGGCTCATAGGGAATGGTTTCAGCGCCCGGATCGAGGTTTACGGTTATGGCGTCGTATCCCTGGTAGGCCGCCCACTCCTTGAAGGCCATCACCAAGGTGCTCTTCCCGCTCCCAGCGGTTCCCACCATATAGAGGACAGGAGTCGTCACCAGGTCTCTGGAGAGGAAGAGTGCCTTATAAAGCGTGAGGACGGGCCTGAAGGGAGTTCCGGGGCCTCGTGTGCCCTTTCGAACCCCTGACCAATCGGTCTCTCCGGCCTTGTGGGCTTAAGAGCCGATCGCTCTACCTGGCTGAGCTACAGGCCCGCCGGGAGATTAAGACAGGGTCCGCATATTAAAGGTATCGAACTCCTCCTTCTGTGGACGTGCACCTTCCAAGGATTTATACGCCGGCGAGGTCTCCATAAAGGGGAATGAGAGACCTCGACCTAGGGACGCCTCGGATGGAATACAGGCCGTTGCCAGCCAGTCCTATATCTGTGGCACTCCTCATGGTCACGTTCCTAGTCGCCGCCATAGGTCTGCCTCTTTGGAGCATCAACAGGGGCTTCTACGGGCTTTGGTGGCTATGGGCGGCTCCTCCGGTCCTGGTAGTGGCGGCCATCATCCTCGGAAAGCCTGGCCCCCTCAGGATATACGAAGCGGGTCTGGAACTGCCATTGCCACTGTGGAAAAGGATTCCGGGCTTCAGGGGGTCCTATAGATACGAGGAGATTGTCAACCTGTATCCACGTCTCTACTACGTATCCGGGGCACTCATGTCGCCCTTTGCAGCCTCCGCTGGCACTGTGGAGCACCTGGGACTCGGTCTGGAATTCAAGGATGGGAGGGAGGCCGTCCTCAGGTTCACCCCTGGTGTCCCTCGCTTCTCTAAGGGGGAGGAGGAGGGATACAGGATGGCTGCGGGGGAACTCCGCAAGATCTTTCAGGAGATGGGTAGGCCCTGGGTCATCGATGTGAAGGACTATTCCGAGGCAGAGGTTGAGAGGATGAAGCGCGTGGCAGCTAGGCCTCTCATGTCCTTTTCCGTCATCGTCCTCGCCTTCTTCTCACCCGTGGCGATCATCCCCCTGCTATACACTGCTCTCGCATCCCCTGGAGCTGTGTTGAGTCCTGCGCTACTCGCAACCATCGTCATTCTGGGCGTGTCTCCCATGCTGGCAATGCTGCTTACTTCGTGGAGACGGAGCAGGCGGAGGCATCACTACCTCAAGGAGATCTCCAAGTTCACCGAGTGGAAGAGGGGGTTTCAGGCCCCTAAGGGGGCCACTTGAAGTACCCAACTCCCTCTTCCTTCACTCGATCCACCGGCAGGATGAGGAGTCTGTAGGTCTTGCCCTGCTGGACCTCCAGTAGGAAGTAGTCGCCGACGTTTAGGATTCCGTCCCCGTTGTCGAAGAAGGAGACGACGCCCTCAATGCCGTCGGGCAGGGGTCCGAAAGCAAAGTCCTCGGAATCCACTATCAGGAGGACCTCGAATTCCTCCAGTTCCCGAGGAGAGGAGGCGCCTACGATTTCGATCCTCAAGCTGGAACCGTCGGGGATAGCCGCCAAGTCGTATTGAGGTTCCTTGGACAGCTGCTCGTAGTGGAGTAGAGTCGGCAGAAACACATAGGTGAGAACGGCGGCGAGACCTATGGCGGCCACCAAGGAGAATAGCATGAGCCTCGTGGCCTCCGGAGAGGGGGGACGCCTTCTCCTGAAAGTTCTGGGTCTCTCCCCCTCTTCCATCTGTCTACTTCCTCCTACTCCACGTAGATGGCGGGCCTCCAAGGCATCGACTGGCTAGCCTTGGCCATTGGGTCGTAGATGTCGGCATTGCCCTCCTCACAAACCTCCACCTTGGCCTGGAGCTCCGAGCTGGCGAAGCTCAGGGAATCCCTAAGGAAGGCCCCTTCGTCCGCCGTCCACGACCATCTCTCCAGCTCCCGGGGCCCTCTTTCCATGAGGGTCTTGGCCAGCCGCTTGCAGAAGGCAGGCAGCTCGTCGGCGTGCGCCTGAGCGGACTCTATCTCCCTAGCTTCCTTTATGAGGAGCCCGGCATCCAGGCGATCCTTGAGCCGAAGCTGAACCGCCCTCTCATACACCTCTCTTTTCCACCGTGGGGAAGTGTAGAGGACAATCTTCTCCGGTTTCAGGCGCGTGGCCTTCAGGATCTGGCGCACATCATCGAGGAGATCCTTAAAGTAGTCCTCCAAGGCCTCGGCCTTCGGGTCCATAGCCTCCTCAGAAGGCTCTGGATACCGCGCTGTCTGGATGAAGCCCTCATGCCCCAAGGCGTGCCATACCTCCTCCGCCAGGTGAGGTATGAAGGGTGCCAGAAGCTTGATCTGAAGTTCGAGGAACTCTCGAAGCAGGCGCTGATTAGGGACGTTGCCGCATCTCCTCAAGTACCAGCTCCATGCCCGCTGGAGGTCGAAAAAGCCGTGTTTGAGCGCGGTCCTGTGGTTCATCCCTTCCATGGCCGCTATCGTGTCACCTATGGCCCGGTGGAGGACCGACGTGAACCAGGAATCCACTGTCCTCCAGTCGTCCACCGTAGTCCACTCAGAGGTCGTCGCTTCGTACAGCGCAGCCAGCTTCCTCCCGATACTATCAGCAAAGTCCTCGTCGAAGGTGGGATCGTCCAGCCCCTCCCCTCCCTGGGCAAGGGAAATCCTCGTGACGTCCACTCCCCATGTCTTCAGCGCTTCGCGCAGGTAGATGGCTCCCCCCTTGGACTTGGACATCTTGCGGCCAGGGACCGAAAGGTATCCGTTCACGCCAAAGGCCTTAGGCCAGTGCCCTCGCGGGAAGACGGCCACATGGTTGAAGAGGCAGAAGACAAGGTGGTTGGACACCAGGTCCTTTCCAGAATGACGGAGGTCAAAGGGGTACCAGTACGTGAACTCCTTCCTCATATCTTCCACCGTGGCTGCATCGATGTCGCAGCGGCGGGCCACCTCCTCCTTCTCTCCCTTCCCCAGGAACACGTAGTCAAAGAGTTCGTCCCTGAGCTTTTTCGGATCGACCGCTTCGGTCTGCAGGATATGGGCTATGGTGTAGTATGCCATGTAGATAGTTGAGTCCGAGAGAGACTCGATGACCCAGCTGTCGTCCCAAGGAAGCTTGCTGCCGAGACCTTGATGATGGGTACAGGCCCAGTCCCTCAGCCAGTCTACCACACGGTGGAACTGCTTCCGGATGGCCTCTGGGAAGAGCCCCATATTGTCCACGGCCTCGTGAACCGCCCTCTTCCATTCCTGATTCCCGTAGGCAAGGAACCACTGGTCCTTCACCACCTTCACTATTGCCTTCGTGAGGCACCTGCACACCACAGGCCCGCTGGGCTCATAAATCACATCGGCCTCGCCCTGCTCAAGCATCCGGGCTTTCACCGCCTCCTTGGCCTCCTCTACCCTCATTCCGGCGAAATCCCCGCACCTTTCATTCATGGTGCCACTATAGTACTCGTTCCTGTACACCTCTTCCTTCGCCCTCTCCAGCTTCTCCCTCTCTAGCTGGCTCCTGACCCCCATCCTCTCAACTACATCCACTGCGGGGAGAGGCCCAAAACCCTCCAGCGAGATGATGGGGCTGGGGTCCAGAGCCTTGACGAAGGGTATGTCAAGTTGGAACCTGAGCAGGGTCTCCTCATCTTCCTGAAGCTCCCGGAGGGCCACCAAGTCGTCGGGGGCGTCGGAGGGGACGCTGCTCACAATGCCCGTGCCGATGTCCTGGTCGATGAAGTGACTTGGAAGGATCGGCACAGGGTCGCCGATGAGGGGCGCGACGCAGCTCTGGCCGACTAGGTGGGCGCCGGGGACAGAACCGAGGACCTTCACCTCCTTGCCCTGGGCCTTTAGCTTCTCTGCCGCCTTCTGATTGATGATCCACCTCTCCCCGTTCACCATGGCTTCCACGTACTCTACTTCGGGATCCACCCAGACATTGGTGGTCCCGAAGATGGTCTCCGGCCTGAGGGTGGCCGCTACCACGAACCTCTCCTTCAGACGAAACTTAAGGAGGGTGAACTCCAATGGCGTCTCGCCTTCGCCTTCATATCTGTCGTGATCCCCAATCGGAATCTGATCCTTGGGACACCATATGACGGGATGCCTTCCCAGGCGGATGTAGTCGCCCTCTCTGAGCTTCCTGAACTGCCACTTCACGAACGCATCGTACGTGGGGTTCCTGTCCGTGGTTATGAAGCTCCTAGACCAGTCAACTCCCGCACCGAAGGCCATGAGGTCCTCCCTGGTCTCCTTCGGGAATATCTGGATCCAATGCATGGGGTCGGAGAACTTCGATATCTCCTCCTCACTAATTCCCATGCTTCTCAGGATCTCCAGCTGGACCTTCTCTCCCTCCTGAACCCTCCTGGCGGCGCCGAGAATGGGGAGGCCCGTGCAGTGAAAGGCCTGGGGGAAGAGGACGTTGTAACCTCTCATCCTCTTGTACCTGGCCATGATGTCTGCGTGGAGGAAGGTGACGCCGAAGCCCAGGTGCTGGAGGCCATTCACGTAGGGGTAGGGAACGTTGATGAAGTACTTGGGCCTGGAGTCATCCGCCCTGGCCTGGAAGACCTTTGCCCTCTCCCACTCCTCCTGCCATCGTCTCTCCATAGCCTTCGGGTCATAAGCTTGGCCAGGCATCCCCGTTGTCTAGGAGTGTTCTTTATAAAACCTTTTTGCGGTGCTGCCCGCGGCGTCTCTGGACGGTGTATTTGTCATACAGAATATGACGTTCGTCATAACGCTTATATACACCAGGGCGTATTCCACCCCGCGCGCCGGAAGAACGGCGAGATGACGCGTGTCGAACTCAGAGACTGAACGGTGGACTCATGGACAGGAGCGATCGCATCACCATACGCCTGGAACAGGAGATCTTGGCTCGCATGGAAGACTTCCTTCGGAGAAGCCCCCGATTCAGAAGTCGGTCACAGCTTTGCAGGATAGCCGTAGACGAGTTCCTGGAATCCGCCGAGGGCTTCAGCCAGAAAGTGACGGTGGAGATTCCCAAGGCCTACCTGGACTTCATCGACGCCCTGGTGGAGAAAGGGTACTTTCTCAACCGGGAGCATGGTGTTCAGAGGCTCATAGAGGAAAGCCTCGACGAGGAAAGGGTGACAGCCATAATCAAGCATCACGAGACCATGGGAAGTGCCTCAGGAAAGATCTTTCCTGTGGAGCTACAGAAAAAGGACTCGGCAGGGAGAGCATGACTCTGAGAGGCGCGTCGCTGAACAGGGGAGTCTGACCAACCAAGAGAGAGAAGAGGGCAGTGCCTAGAGCACTTGTCAGAAGGGATGGGATGCACCCCTGAAGGACTCCCCTGTTCCCATCGACCCAGAAGGAGGACGGGAAGGATGCTAGCCCGGGAAGTTGCCCAGGACATACTAAGCCTTTTGCCGGCCCAACTGGAGGAGCCGAGCTTCGCCCTGGTGGGGGTGGGTGGAGCGGGGATAAATGTTCTCATGGAGGTAAACGACGAGGTTCCTCTCAGAAGAATCACAGTGGATACCGACGAGTACTTTCTGGCCCTCTGTGGGCGTGATCAGCAGCTGGACCTCGGCAGGCCCCTCTTGGAGGGTAAGGGCACGGGCGGAGAGATCGAGCTGGGAAGGTCCGCTGCCATGCTCCATAGGGCGGAGATAGACGATTGCCTGGGGGAGGATATCCTCCTCCTGGTCGCTGGCCTTGGCAGGGGAACGGGGACGGGCGCTGCTCCCGTTGTGGCCTCAATAGCCAAGGAGAAGGGTCTCCCGGTCCTGGCTTTTCTCATATGGCCCTTTAAGGACGAGAGGACGGTCACGAAGGCTGGGAAGGGCCTGGCCGCCCTCAAGCCCCACTGCGACGCTCTGCTCGTCTTGGACAACAGCGCGGCCCTCGAGGTAGGTGGAGTGGATACCCATCGGGAGGCTGCCACATTGGTGAACACGATGATGGCCCAAATGGTCGAGAGACTGGTGGAGAGGATCTCAGAGGCCTTCCCGTTCTCCGTCCATGAGGAGATAACGAACTTCGTGGAGGGACTTCCCACAGCCAATGAGAAGATGCCCCTCAAGGCAGCAGAACTGGCCTTCGAAAACGAGGTCTTCGCTCCCATCGCCATGGACCGTAGAGGCATCATTGAGCTAAGATAGCTCCACAACCCTCTTATCCGGTCCAGCCATTTCTTCGTCGGTGTCTATGACTACCTATAGTGAGTACATAGATCTGAAGACAAAAGGAGAGGTGGAGATTGTCGACCTGACCCAGGAAGTGGAAGGGGTCATCCGGCGCTCCGGGCTCCAAGGCGGCATAGCCTGCGTCTTTTCCCCAAGCTCCACGAGTGCCATTACGACCATCGAGTACGAGCCGGGACTCCTTCAGGACCTGCCCCGAGCCCTGGAGAGGCTCTATCCCAAGGACATTCGATACGAACATGAGGAGATGTGGCATGATGGCAATGGCCACTCCCACGTGAGGGCGGCGTTCATCGGCCCCAGCTTTTCGGTTCCCTTCCAAGAGGGCAGGCCCGTCCTAGGGACCTGGCAGCAGGTCGTCTTCGTGGAGTTAGATAACAAACCCCGGCATCGAAGGGTCCTCGTTCAGCTGTCCGGTGAGTAGCTAGACCAGGTGGTCAAGGAACTCATTCACCCTGACCCGAAACTCCTCCTCCCTCCGCATCTTGATGAGGAGGAGGAGCATCTCCAGACGCCAGAGGGTGTGGATCTCCATCTGGTCCACTCTTACCTGTTCGATTTCCTTTCTGATGGTATCATCGATGCGGAGCATCAGGTCCCGGGCATCCTTCACCAGTTCGGGTGTGGGCTCATCCAGATAACCCAGTCGTTGGAGGACCTGCAGCATCCGGGTTACCTCCTCCCTTCCGTAGATTCCCCCCAGATCAACTTCCCCCAGGGTCGTGGAGAGGTCGGGGGCTATGAGGAATACGTGCGCTGTCCTCGTATACACCTTTTCAGGGATGTGGTGGATCTTCCTCTCTCCAGAGGGGACCACTAACCCGGCTTCCTCGAGTTTCTCCATGTGCCGGTAGATGGTCGACTGATCCTTCTCGAGAATGGAGGCAATCTGGGAGGCCGTCATCCCCCTGATTCTGAGGAGGCTCAGAATCTTGCGACGGGTCGATTCCGTCGCAATCCGGATCGCCTTCGGGTCCCGGATGAGTCGGATCTCGTCCATCCCATATCCAGTAACAGACAAGTCTTTTTATAACTACTGCATGTATGCGCAAGCGTGCAGTCATCTCCTGCCAGCCTGCGGCGCACCATATTCCACCTTGCCTGGCCCGTCATCCTCGCCAACTTCTTGCAGACCTTCACCACGACGGTTGACATCTTCATGGTGGGCAGGCTTGGGCCAATAGCCGTGGCGGCCCTGGGTCTGGGCAGTCAGATTCTCTTTCTCGCCTTTTCGTCGGTCATTGCCCTCAGCGCCGGGACCGTGGCCGTCGTAGCGAGGCACATAGGAGCGGGCGAGCCTGAGGTGTCGGGCCACGCCCTCAAGGAGAGTCTCCTCATCGGTGTCCTCCTCTCCATCCCGGTCACCCTGCTGGGGATGGGGTTCTCCGAGCCCATATTGAGAATCTTTCGGCCGGAGGAGGCGGTGGTGGAAGCGGGATCCATCTACGTGGGCACTGTCTTCCTGGGAATGCCCTTTCTCTTCCTCAGCTTCCTGTCGGCTGCGGCTCTCAGGGGGGCTGGAGACACCAAGACTCCCCTCTACGTGGGCGGCGTCGTCAACGTCGTCAACTTCGTGGTTAACTACACCCTGATCTTCGGGAACTTTGGCTTTCCAGCCCTGGGGGTCCAAGGGGCCGCCGTGGGAACCGCTACCTCCTACGCAGTTGGCTTCCTCCTGTACCTGAACCTTTTCATAGGGGGCAGGAGGGTTCTCCGTTTGAGGGCACCGGGAAAGCTACTCGATGGCGAGATGATTCGCAGGATTCTGCGAATCGGGTATCCCGCGGCCCTCGAGCAAGTGGTCCTTCAGATAGGATTCACCGTCTGGATCTTCTTCATAGTAGGCTTCGGGACCTCAGCCTTGGCCGCCCATCAGATAGGCGCCCGCATTCAGTTCCTCATCTTCCTGCCGGGCCTGGGCTATGCCATGGCCGCGACCACCCTCGTGGGACAAAATCTGGGAGCCAATGATCCCCTTCAGGCCGAGAGAAGCGGCCGGGAGGCAGTGAAACTCGCCGTCCTTACCACCGGTGCCCTCTCGGTGATTACCTTCGTGCTGGCTGAGCACCTGGCTCGCCTCTTCATAGAGGATGAGGGGGTGGTGACTCTGGCCGCCACATGGATCCGCCTCTATTCCATCGGAATCCCCGCCTTCGGCCTATTCTTCACCACCGGGGGTGCCCTGAGAGGAGCGGGAGATACGAAGTGGCCGCTGTACACGTCGGCTACGGGCCTCCTGGCGATTAGGCTGCCCCTATCCTACGTGCTGGGCTACCTTACCCCCTTGGCCCTCATAGGCGTCTGGATATCCATGGTGGTGGAGTACTACGTCAGAAGCGTTGTCATCACGCTCCGCTTCCGCTCGGGAGCCTGGAAGGGCATCTCGGTGTAACCCATGTTGTCCGTGGAGAAGCGGAACATCGTCTTCGTATCCTTCCTAGGCTTCCTCGTCAGCCTGGGCTTTGGTCTCATAATCCCGATCATGCCCTACTACCTGCAGATTCTGGGCGGGGGAGCCTTCGAGCTCGGCATACTCCTCTCTACCTTCATGGTGACCAGGGCCCTCTTGGCCCGCTACTTCGGAGGGCTATCCGATACCTTGGGGCGCAAGAGAATAATCGTCGCCGGCGCCGTCCTCTACGCCTTCCTCGGATACGCCTTCACACTGCCCTCCCACTGGGCGGGTCTCCTCCTTGTCAGAGGCGCGCAGGGCGTGGCGTCGGCCCTGGTGTGGCCCGTGGGGGAAGCCCTCATCGTGGACTCCAGCAGCGAGGAGAGGCGTGGGACTGTCCTGTCCATCTACATAGTCACATCCAGCCTGGGCTTCGCCACTGGACCTTTTGTGGGAGGCTTCCTCCTTTGGATAGCCAGGAATCCCCTGGGGATGGGTCAGGTCGAGAGCTTCCACTTCCCCTTCTACTTCCTGGCCATTCTCTCCGGCTTGGCAGCCTTAATGGTGCAGGCCTTTGTCAGGGACGTGATCGGGCACAGAGGGCTGGAACGGCCGGAGGCTTCAAGGAAAGCGCCGCGGAGGCCCCTAGACAGGGGCGTCAGGAGGCAGGTCAACGTCCTCTTCCTGAACAACATCGGTAACGGCTTCTCCCACAGCCTCATCGGCTTCCTCCCCATATACTACATGAAAGACTTTCTGGGCCTCAATGAGGTGGTCGCAGGCACCGTCATCGGGCTGGCCGCCACAGTAGGCCTCGCCGTCAACCTGCCCTCGGGCTACATCTCCGACAGATTGGGCAGGAAGCCCCTAGTCCTCTTGGGAGGCTACATGGCCCGAGGATCCGCCGTGTTCGTTCCCTTCACCGCCAGCGCCTTCCAGCTGGGGGGCCTCATGGTGTTTCGATCCTTCGCCTTCCAGATGTCGGCCCCCGCCCTCAAGGCCCTGCAGGCCGACCTCTTTCCTCCGTCCCTCAGAGGTCGACTCATAGGGACCACTCACACCCTATTCAACCTCGGAGCAATCTTCGGCGCCCCTCTGGGCGGCTTCCTTTACGATCTGTTCAAGGACACCGCCTCCCTTCCCTACATCCTGCTGCCAGGTGTCGCCCTGCCCTTTCTCATATCCTCCCTCCTGGGGATTACGACGACCAGTCTGGTCCTCCTCTACGTGAGAGAGACGAGGAAGGCTCGGGTGGAGGAGCCGGTGCTGCCAACAGAGCTATGACGCTAGGGTTAAAAGGAAGGCCTCCGTTACATCGAGGGGTGGCACGATCGACTTGGACGTCCAGAGCAGGCCGGCGGAATTGAGGTTCAAGCTTACTCGGGTTGGCGTCACGGGGGTCAAGAAACCGGTGAGCGTCAGCCGACCCGACAAGAGCATCACGCTGACTGCCGTGTTCGACATCTACGTGGACCTCCCCTCGACCATGAAGGGGTCCCACCTCTCCCGCAACCTTGAGGTGGTCAGCGAGATCGTGGAGGAGGGCGTTCGCGAGCCCGTTCCCAGCCTTGAGGACCTCTGCTCCGGCATCGCCAAGAGGCTCCTGCAACGACATGAGTATGCCAACTACAGCGAGGTGAGAACGAGGGCTGACTACTTCTTGGAGAGGAGGACCCCCCTGGGGAAGAGAACCACTGAGCGCTACTGTCTAATGGCGAGCGCCGTCGCCCACAGAGGCAGTGTAGTCGCGGTCAGGAAATCCGTCGGAGCTGAGGTCTTGGGGATGACAGCTTGTCCCTGCGCCATGGAAACCATCAGACACAACATGGAGCTTGAGGGCAAGACGGCGGACGAGGGAGTCCCGGTAATCACCCACAACCAGAGGAACCGGACGATCCTACTGCTGGAGGTCCCAGAGGGCTTTGATGTGGAGGCCGACGACATCATAGACATGGTGGAGGAGAGCCTGAGTTCCCCCACCTACGAAATCCTCAAGAGAGGGGACGAGGCCAAGGTCGTCGAGAGGGCCCACGAGGAGCCCCGATTCGTCGAGGATGTTGTGAGGGAAATCTTGGCCCGCGTCCTCAAGAGGTATGCGGATTTTCCGGACGACGCCGAAGTATGGGTGAGGAGCGAGAGTGAGGAGTCCATCCACAAGCATAACGCCGTGGCTGAGAGGACAACTACCCTGGGCGAGCTCAGGAAGTAGTGCTGCTCTCCAGAACCCTCCTTATGCTCTCCGCCGCCGCCTCGAGTTCTCCGTAGGATGCCGCCTTCCTGGAGGGCCATCGCCCCTCAGGGGAGTCGTTCTCATACCTGGGAATCACGTGCACATGAACGTGAGGGACTATCTGGTGGGCAGCGGACCCATTGTTCTGGCCTATGTTGATGCCGTCCGCCCCCATGGCCTCCTTCACCGCAGCCGCCAGACGTGCGACCGTGGCGAAGAGGTCGCCCACGTCCTTCCCGGGCATGTCGAGGAGGGTCTCATGGTGGGCCTTCGGAAGCACTAGCAGGTGGCCCGAGTTGATGGGACTTCTGTCCATGAAGGCCACGAAAGATTCATCCTCGTAAACCGAGGCCGCCTCCGACCTGCCTCTGATGATGTCGCAGAAGACGCACGCCGAAATCCTGTCGTCCTTCACATCGGGGAAAGGAGCTTTACGCTTATGAGGGTTCTCCTCTGTCCCTCCCTTTTGGGGAAAGAGGCCGTATCGGGGCGGCCCCCATTTCGAGTGAGCCAATCCAAGATCCTGGTGAGCCCTTCACAACAGCCAGCCTCGATTGCCTGCGCCGTCGACCAACCTATATAACGCTGGCAGTGAATATCAATTGATGATCGGAATCTGCCACCTGTGCACCTCCCCGGCTGGCAACACCTGTGGCTTCTGCGGTCGACTAGTGTGCGACAGACATTACGACAGCAAGGCCGGTGCCTGTACCGCTTGCCTTGGGGGCGTAATAACGGACAACTCGAGCTGAGTCAATCCCGGAGGAACTCCAGAGCGTCCTCCCTATCCATGCCCAAGGCCTTCAGGAGATAATCGAGGGCCTTCACCGCGATCATGCGTCTGGTCGTATCGTCCAGGAACCTCGCCATGATGATGGGCGCCTTTCGATAGTAGTTCACGGCGAAGTCCACGTAGTAGAAGGGAGCGTTCTCCTCATCAAGGCGGGCGGCCATGTTGAAGGCCTCTTCTCCTTCTTTGAACCTCCCGGTGTCCATGCAGAAGGAGCCATAGGCGTCCAAGTACTGGGGATTCTTCGGGTCCAACTCCATGGCCTGCTTGTAGAGGGACGCGATCTCATCAGGCTCTGTGCGATCCAGGCCAAGGGCAGCCTCCGCCTTGCAGAAGTAAGCGTATGCATTCTGAGGGTCCTCCTTCAAGGCGGCGTCGAAGTGCTTGAGGGCCCCATCATAGTCCAGGCGTCTGAGGCAGGTCTCTCCCTGTGCGATTTCCTTAGAGGGGTCGGCCATAGAACTCCGATGACTAACGGGCAGTCGAATATATCCTTTGCCTAGAAGATGGACCTGGACCCCTTCAGCCACTCCAAGTCGTTCCAGATCAGGGTCCTTATGTCGGCTATGTCCTCCAGGACCATGACCAGCCTCTCTAGGCCCAGCCCCCAGGCTAGCACAGGAGCTGTAATGCCAAAGGGGGCAGCCACCTCGGGGCGGAAGATGCCAGACCCGCCGAGTTCTATCCAACGTCCGTCGAAAAACACCTCTGGCTCCATGCTGGGCTCCGTATAAGGGAAATAGGCAGGCCGGAACCTCACCTTCTCGAAGCCCATCTTCCGGTAGAACTCCCTAATGGTCCCTATGAGCATCGCCAGGTTGGCCCCCGTCTCCATGACTACACCTTCAATCTGATGGAACTCTGGCAGGTGAGTGGGGTCGGGAGCGTCCCGCCGGAAGGTCTTTCCGACGATGAAAGCCTTCTGCGGTGGCTCCGGGTGCTCCGCCAGGTATTGAATCGTATGGGCAGTCGTATGGGGCCTCATAACCGGCCTCTTGGCCTCCGCGAGGTCCCACTTGTAGCCCCATCCTGTGGATCCCACCTTGCCACCGGTTTCGTGCATGTCTGCAACCCGCCTCAGGACGGCCTTCGCAGGCAGCTCGTACTGGAGGTCCTCCTTCACGTAGAAGGTGTCCAGCATGTCCCTTGCGGGGTGATCCTGGGGCTGGAAGAGGGCGTCGAAGGACCAGAAGGCGGGACCTACGTAGTCCCCCCCAATCTCCGTGAAGCCCATCTCCAGGAATATCCGCCGGATCTTCTCTATGTAACGGCTAAGGGGATGCTTCTTGCCTGCGTAGGATGCTGGAGCGTAGGCCTTCACGTCGTATTTCCTGAAGCGGTGCCCGCGCCAGCTGCCGCTCTGTAGCATTTCTGGCGTGAGCTGCGGTACCTCCTCCACCGGTTCCAGTCCCACCTCCAGCACCCTCTTTCCATCCTGAGTGAGCTGGATAGTCCTCTGCACCTTACGCCTCTCCCTCATGATCTCCTGGCGCTGCCTCAGCATGGAGAGGACCTGCGGGTCGGCCTCCTCATCGGTGATCCCGCCCTGGGCCAGGCGCTGGATCAGCAGCTCATCTGGTCCCAGGATTCCCGAGGCCAACCTTCCCTCCTCCCTCAGGGAGACGACAGTCTCCCCCTCGAGCTTCTTGATGTCGGCCCAGCCCTTCCTCTTGAGCCACCCGAGGACGATGGGCATCTCCTCCTCCCGGAATGACCCCCTTCGCTTCAGCTCCTCTACCCTCATCTCCGGCTCATCTTGGAGAACCGCCAGGGCCTTTCTCTCGGGTAGCTCCCTCTCCGCCCATGCCCGGTCCTGGAGAGAGTAGAGTCGGACCAGTCTTTCCTTGATCTTCACCAGACCCTTTGACCTGAGCCAGGAGGCAGCGTTCATTACCTGGACCTGCTCCCGGAAGACCCCGTCCTCCACCAGTTCGTCGGAAGTGGCGCCACCTCTGTCCCTAAGGGCCAGCAATAGGTCCCTCTCGCCGGGACTCAGCTTTTCAGCCACCTTCCTGGGGTTCATCCGGAAACACAATGATAGCTGGCCTATTAGCCTTTTCTCAAGAGTGCAATCAGGCATGATAACGAAGACAACTACTTTATAAGAACCAGACCAGAATTTTGCCAAACCCATGGGAATCCCCCCGGGACCCGGAGGGCGAGGATGAGCCCTAGGTTCCTCGAAAAGTTTCCGGACTACAGCTCCCTTCTCCTCTCGGGGCCTCCCGGCGTAGGAAAGTTCGACTACATGATGGAGGCCCTGAAGGCGTACCTGGAAGCAGGCCAGAGGGTACTCTTCGTCTCCATCGACGTGAGCCCCACGGAGGTCCACAGCTACGTCGAAAGGAATGGCGGTGACCTCTCTAGCTACGTTGGACAGAGCCTCCTCTTCATCGACTCCTTCACGCCCTCCATATCAGACGAGGTGGGCGCGGAGCCGGAGGGCACCATCCTTGTCAGCAGCTTCTCCAACCTGGAAGGGCTGGGCATGGGCATCGCCAAGGGGGCGGAAAGGCTCTCGGTCCCGTTGAAGGTCCTCTTCTACACGATCTCCACTCTCTTCCTTCACAACTCGCCCCAGTCGCTGAGCAAGTTCTTCCAGATCGTCTCCGCCCGGGTGAAAACCCAGATGGGCCTCATCCTCTATGCGACCCACGAAGGGGTGAACGAGGAAAAGCAGGAAAACCTCCTGAGATCCCTGGTGGACGGCGTCCTCGAGATGAGGTTCGATGGCTCCATGAAGAGGGAAATCAGGCTGCATCACCTTCGAGGGCGCAGGGTAGACCCGCGCTGGTTCCCTTTCGATGAAAGGGCGGAAGAGTCCACCGAAGTGGCTCCGGCAAAGGGGGTATGGAGTCTCGGACAAGGGAGGAGAGAGGGTTGAAGGTCGTAACGGGAATCGAGGCCTTGGACAAGGGACTTCATGGCGGCTTCCCATCAGCCTCTGGGATCCTGTTCTTCAGCGAGGTGATCGCGGAGAAGAGGATATTTGCAGAGCAGTTCGTCGTGGCTGGGCTGAGACGGGATGAGGTATGCCTCTATGTGGACTTCTACCGGGCGCCTCAGTTCACCCGTCGCGAGCTCTCCAAGTTCGGAGACTTCCCCGAGGACAAACTCGTCTTGGTGGACGTCACGTCGGCCCAGACCCTCTTGGCCTCCAAGGAGAGGTATCGAGTCCGAGAGCTTGAGAACCTCTCAGAGATTCTTCAGACCATAATGAAGGCCATCGAGGAGACGGGTCCAGCGAGGGTAATACTGGACTCCCTGGACTTCCTCACGGAGAGGTTCAGCAAGGATGATGTCGTGGAGTTCTTGAGGGAACTCATGAGCTTCGCGAAGGCTGCTGGCTCCGTCGTGGGCCTCCTTTTCGTCAACTGGAGCTATGACCAGGAGGACCTGGAGGACATCCTGGCTTATAGCGACTACGTTCTCGAGTTCAAGACTAGCCTCAAGGGTGGCGTCCTCCTCAACAAGCTGCGGCTGAGGGAGAACTTCAAGGACGGTCTGACCACGAACTGGATTCCCTTCAGCTTCAAGGAGCTGATGGGCCTCGTCATATACTTCCCGAGGGTTCTCGTGACGGGGCCCTATCACGCTGGCAAGTCGACCCTGGTGCAACAGCTCTCCCAGACGGCCATAAGCGTGGACCGGATGGGGACGACCATTGCCTTCGACTATGGCAGCGTTGAGATTTCGGGGGTCGAGGTGGAGCTTCTGGGCACGCCCGGCCAGGAGCGGTTCGAGTTCATCTTCAAGATCTTCGCCCGGGAGGTCAACGGCATCCTCCTGGTCGTGGACAGCACGCACCCCGCTGAGCTGTCACGCGCCAGGGAGATGAGGAGGCTTGCGGGCGAGCACCTGCCTCTCGTGGTCGTGGCCAACAAGAGGGACCTGCCTGACGTCATGTCCTTGGAGGACATCCGGGGAGGCCTGCAGCTGGAGGAGAGGGTTCCCATCGTGGAGACCGTGGCTACGGAGGGTGAAGGTGTGAGAGTGGCTCTGGAGAAGCTCATCGAGATCATCATCTGGGGGTGGCCCGATGAATAGCAACCTTCGACCCAAGCTACGGGAGATCGTATCTGAGCTGACGAGGCTCAAGGACATCCTGTCAGCGGCCATCGTGCGCCGAGATGGCCTGGTCATAGCCCACGACCTTCCCACGGAGTCGGATGCGCGAAAGATAGCCGCCATGTCGGCCGCCATAGTGGGCACGGGGGAGATGGCAGCGGAGGAGTTGGAGCATGGCAGGTTCCTGCGGTCCATCATAGAATCCGACGTAGGGAAGATACTTTCCACAGGCGCTGGCCCGGAAGCCATCCTGGTCACCCTTGTGAGAAGGGATGGAAACCTGGGGCTCGTCCTGATGGCCCTGGAGAAGGCCGCCAGGAAGGCAGGGAGCCTGGTAACTCAAGGCGGCGCGGGAGTTGAGGTTTCTTGAGTAATGAAGGGAGCTGGAACGGAAGTCCTCGGATGAGGAGGTGAGGTAGGTGGAGCATCTTATGTCAGACTTGCAGAAGGCTATGAAGGCGGTTCGCCAGGTTCCTGGCATCACAGCAGTGGCAATCGTCCGGCGAGACGGCATAGTCATAGACCATCTTCTGCCCAAGCCTGTTGACGCTAGATTGGTGGCGGCAATGACTGCTGCCATCGTGGGCACATCGGAAATGGCTACGGAGGAGCTGTACCACGGTAAGTTTCTCCAGTCCATAGTGGAATCTGAGAAGGGGAAGGTAATCTCTGTTGGGGCCGGCGACGAGGCCCTGGTGGTGGCCCTTGTGGAGCCCGCGACAAACTTGGGCTTGGCCTTGATGACAATCGAGAAGCAGGCGGCTAAGGTCGGTGATATCCTTGCAGCCTGCTAGGGGCCTCGACCAGTTTTCTGACATCGGCGGCGCGAGCGAGGGCATCCAGGAGCACATAAAGGTGGTCCTCGTGGGCCCTTATAGGTCGGGCAAGTCGAGCCTAATAAGGGCCTTGACACGGAATTCCGTTTCGGTGGAGAGGCTTGGGTCCAGCGTCTCTCTGGATTTTGGTCAGGTCGTGGTGGACTCCCATGCAGTTAACATCTTCGGCGTACCCGGGAAGAAGGCCTTCTCTTTCATGAGATCAATTCTGGCCCGAGGGTGTGACGTCTGTCTCCTAGTTGTCGACTCCACCGATACCGAAAGGCTGGGGGAGGCCAGGGAGCTGTACGAAAAGTTCTGTGAGAAGGATCATCCCGTCGTCATCGTTGCCAGCAAGCAGGATGCAGAGGGGGCCCTGAAGCCGAGCGTCCTGGGACAACTCCTCGACCTGGAAGACGAGCTCGTCGTGGGTGTCTCCGCGAAGACCAGAGAGGGTATGGACCTTCTCCTCCAGACCATTATCGAAGTGATAAGGGAGAGACGAGAACATGAGCCAGACTGAGGGCCAAACGTTAGAGGAGGGCAAGAGCGGGGTGAGCCAAGAGGAGACCATCAAGACCTACGTCGAGGGTTTCGACGAGATCCTGGGCGGCGGAATACCACGGAGCCACGTGGTTCTGGTGAGCGGGCTGCCAGGGACCATGAAGTCCTCCCTCGTCTACAGCATCTTGTACAACAACTCACTTCGCGAGGGGCGCAACTGCCTCTACATCACCCTGGAGCAGGGCAAGAAGAGCCTGGAGAAACAGATGGCCAAGATGGGCTTCAAGGTGGGGGAGGTAGCAGGAAAGCTCCACATTCTTGACGTGGCCACCCTACAGAGGAGGATGCAGGAGGGCAGCCGTGACCTGTGGATCGACTTCCTCCAGAGGGCGGTCGAGTTCAGGAAAGAGCTGGGAGTCGTCGACAGCATCGCCGTGGACTCCCTGGAAGCCTTGGAGGTTCTGGCCAGATTCGAGGATCGGAGGCAGGAACTCTTCCGGCTTTTCGATTGGTTCCGCGGGCAGGGAGCGACCTCTTTCCTCATCGCCGAGGCACCGCCAGAGCCCACTCTCTCCATCCTCCTTCACGCCCATGGCAACGAGGCTGACTACCTGGCCGACGGCATAATCCACCTGAAAATGCACCAGGTAAGCGACGTGGATGTTCAGAGGAGGATAAGGGTGGTGAAGATGAGAGCCGCCAACCACAAGACCGGTTTCTACGCCCTCGTCTTCGACAAGGGGAAGTTCAGTGTCACCAGGGCCATGAGCGGCTCCTTCTGACCGGGTGCGGTAAGCATGGTTCGCGTCAGAGAGGCCAGGCCAAGAGACCTTCGCAAGAAGACTCCTCTGGAGTGGCTGGAATCCCAGCTGGCTCAAAGGCCAGAGGATACTGGTCTGTGGTACGCGAAGGGCGCTCTCCTGGCGAAGGAGGGGGAGCTGGAGAAGGCCCTTGATGCCTTCGACAGGGTTTTGTGGCTAGACAGGGACCACCTCAAGGCCCATGAGGCTAAGGGCAAGGCCCTCTTCCGGCTGAGACGCTACTTGGAGGCCCACAGGGCCTTCGAGGAGCTCACCCATAAAGTGCCCAGGGACGAGGAATATTGGTACTACTCCGGTGAGTGCCTCCTCAAGCTGGGTCGCTACACCGAGGCCCTGGGCTTCTACGACAAGGCCCTGGACATAAATCCGAACTACACCGATGCCTGGTATGGGAAGGGCAACGCCCTCAAGGGTGTGGGGAAGGAGGAGACGCCCGCCGAGAGGCGGGAATCCACAGAAGTCCTGGACGAAAGACTGGGCAAGTTTCAGGAGGCCCTGAAATGCTTCTCCCAAGTCCTCCAGCTTGACCCAGAGAACATGGAGGCCATCGGAGAGGAGGGGGCTCTCCTGTGCGAGATGGGGAATTATGAGGAGGGATTGGCGAGGATCGAGAAGGCCATCCGGACCAGGCCCCAGAACCTTCGGTTCATCCATGAGAAGGCGGAGATCCTCAGGAGGATGGGGAAGGAGGATGAGGCCAGGGACATGTACAGGAAGCTGGCTGAGAGGCCGTTCAGCAAGGGAGAGGACTGGGATCCCGATAGCTGGTATGCCAAGGCATACGCCTCCTTCCAGATGGAGGACTTCAAGGACACGATCGAGCACTGCGACCGGACGCTGGAGCTGAGCCCTCATGATCCCAGGGCCTGGAGGATCAAGGGGGATGCCCTCGCTAAGATTGGGGAGTATGCGGAGGCCATCCAGTGCTATGAGAAGTCAGTGCAGTCCAAGCCCAGGTATGAACATGCCTGGCTGGGGCTCGCCAAGGCTCTCCGTCGAGCGGGGGAGACGGAAGAGGCCCTCCGGGCCTACGATCGGGCCTTGGAGGTTAACCCCTTTTTCGTGGAGGCATGGTATGAGAAAGGCACCCTACAATACGTCTCTCATCGTTTTACAGAGGCTCTCGACTCCTTCAAGGAGGCCCTCAGGGTGGACCCGGAGCATGAGGGGTCCCTGAGGATCAAGGAGAAGGTGGAGGCCCTCCTGGCCGGCGGGACAGGCTCCAAGGCACTGGAGAAAGTGGATGACCTCCTCATGAAGGCGGAGAGTGCCGCATACGGGGAGGACTACGAGGAGGCCCTGCGGCTATATGATGAGGTCTTGGAGATGGACCAGCAGGAGATTAGGGCATGGGATGGGAAGGCGAAGATCCTTACTCGTCTGTCCAGGTTCTCGGAGGCTGCGCAATGCTACGAAAAGTCCCTCCAGGTGAAGCCGGGTGACACCGAGGCCTGGCTGAACCGCGGCAGGGCCCTCAGGGAACAGGGACGCCTGGGAGAGGCCCTGCGCTCCTTCGAGGAGGCCCTGAAGCTCGGCCCCCAAAGCCTAACGGCCCAGGTGGAGATGAAGGAAGTGCTTGAGGAGATCAAGCAGAGGCAGGAGACGCAGGAGCAAGTCGAGGAGGTGGAGGAGGCCCCTCCAGAGGTCCCTGCCTATGAGGTACCCGAGATTCCGCCTTTCTCCACCCACATCCGCGTCCTGGACTCCTCCATGGAGGGGGGTGTCAGCCCTGGTTCGGTTGTCCTCGTAACCGGGATGCCGGGCACCTTCAAGACGAGCCTCTGCTTCTGGGTACTGTACCAGCAGTGCCTGAAGGAGGGCAGGAGGGCACTTTTCGTCACGCTAGAGCAATCGAAGGAGAGCCTCCTGCGACATGTGGCCTCCTTGGGGCTCGACCCAGCCGCCGCCGCTGGCAAGCTGCGTATAGTGGACCTCACTCCCTATCGACGGGAATTCCGCCCAAAGTCATCGCCCGATGAATGGCTTCAGATCCTGAAGAAGAAGGTGAAGGAGGCCCGGAAGGCCGGAGTGGAGGCTTTCGTTCTCGACTCTCTCGAGGCCCTAGAGGCAATGGCTGCCTTCGACGACCGGCGTCGGGAGATCTACCGTCTGTTCGAGTTCCTCCGATCGCTGGAGCTCACCTGCTTCATCATCGCCGAAAGGTATGAGTTCGTTTATGACGACGAGGTCATTCGGGTGTACGACGCGGCGGACTACCTGGCCGACGGCATCCTCGAGCTGACCCTGAAGGAGAGAGAGGACGGTGCCCTACAGCGGGCGTTGAGGATCGCTAAGATGAGGGACCGAAAGCATGTGACCTCTCTTTACTTTCTGTACTGGGACAAGGGATTCAAGCTGACCCAAGCTTTGGTAGGTCCCCGTCCCTGAGCATGAACTCTTCGACCCTGTCCCGGGCATCCTCCCGCTTCTGTTGATGCACTTCAAGGAAGGATGCCACCTTGTCAGCTAGCTCCCCCTTGCAGTCACCGCAGAGCCTCTCGCCACTCCGGCAGGTATCGTACACCTCCTTGAGATGCCCGTCATCCATCTCGAAGAAGTAGGAGTAGTAGTGGTAAATCGGGCATATCTCGGGCTTCCCGCCATATTTCCGATGCTCCTCCACCGTCGCGCCTCCGCCCGTTACCGCGTTCATCACGTTCTCCCGTGCCACCTCCGGCTCATCGGTCATGAAGATGGCCGACGCGGGCTCCGAGGCCGACATCTTGGCATGCATGCCCTTGAGGCTGGGCATCAGCTTGTTGTGAATCAGGGCGGGCTTGTAGTAACCCAGATTTGGTGCCACATCCCGAGCGATCCTGAAGTGGGGATCCTGGTCGATGCCGCAAGGTATGAGACAGGGAACGTTCCTGCCATGAATCTCGCTCTCCAGAAAGCAAGGGATGGCCTGTATGCTGGTGTAGAAGATCTCCCCCACGTTGTTGGAGGGGGTGAAGCCGAAGACGGCCCTGACGGTGGAGAAGTTGATTCGGCGGGCCACGCGGAGGGATAGGGGATAGATCCGACTTATGAGCTCTGAGTCGAGGAAGACCCTCGTTTTCTCAGGGTCGAAGCCCAGGGCTATGACGTCAAGGACGTTCTCGTATCCCACCTTCGTGGACTCCTCCAGGCTCTTGAAGTCCCGGAAAAGGAACTTCTCGTCGTCCGTTATCTGGAAGTAGAGCCTCACGTCCAGGGTGTCCTGGAGCCACTTGGTGAAGACCCAGGGAAGCATGTGGCCCACGTGGACCTCGCTGGAGGGGCCTCGACCAGTGTACAGGTAGAACTTGTTTCCTCTCTCGTACTCATCAAGAATCCAGCCCAGGTCCCGGTGAGAGTAGAAGACCTTCCTAGTCAGGAGAGGGTGGACCTCGCCCGCGAGGGACCTGATTCTCTCCAGCAGGCCTTCGTCTATCAGCTGGGTACCGAAGCGTTCGATGAGCTTGTTGTAGTCTATCTCCCCCTTGACCTCCCAGGGGGTCACCACGAACTCGTCGGCCATCCGGGGGTTACATGGCCGCCACTTTAATCAAGGTTCCCCCGTGTCTAGACCATGATGGCGTGCCTGTTTCTCATGTCCTCCTCCGTCTGACCCAACTTGTCCATCAGGAGGGATATGAGGCCGTCCAAGAGGAGGAGGGAGGCGTTCTCGAAGAGGGTACCCAGGGGCGCGTACTTCCTGGCTTCTCGGTCCTTCCCTATCCTCAAGGAGAGGATGAGGCTGGAGGCGTGGGCAAGCTTGCTGCCGGGCTGAGCCGTGACGGAGATGACGTGGGCTCCGACTCGCCGGGCGATGTTGGCCGTTTGGATGGCCGACATGGTCTCCCCAGTCTGGGACACGATAATGACCAGGTCCTCCGGCTCCACGATGGGCGTGATCGTCTCGCCTATGAAGAAGACGCGGAGGCCCAGCTGGACCATCCTCATGGCGAAGGCCTTGCCCACCAGGCCAGAGCGGCCGACCCCGTACACGAAGATCTTCGAGGCCGACGCGATAAGGGATACGGCCTCCTGCACCCTCTCCTCCTTTTCCTCCTGCAGGATCTCCGTCACCTGGGATACGAGGTACTGAGTGGCCTCCCTGAGGGTCAAGACACCTCCTCCTTCCTTCGCTTTATGAGCTTGGTGACCCTCCGGCCGAGGACCCTCTCAAGGATGACCTTCATGTACATGGCGTCGTGCTCCAGGAGGGGGGAAGAGGAGATAAGGGTGATGTCGTAGTCCCCCTCCAGCAGGCAGTCGACCAGGGGCTCGAAGCGTAGGTCGCCCCGCTTGATGGGTGCGTAGCGGAGCTCGTTCCCTCCTTCATGTTCCACTCCCGAGAAGTGGGTGTGGAGGTGGCCCTGGCCGTACTTGTCGGCCCGCTCCAACAGGTCCTCGAAGTCGGCGGGCTCCCTGAGGCTGCCTCCCTCCCGAGCGTGGACGTGGGCCAGGTTGATGACGGGCTGGACGCCAGGGGTGTCCTCGCATATCTGCAGGACCTCCTCCACGCTACCGAAGACCTCCTGCCGGCCGCTGGTCTCCAGCCCCAATCGGGGCTCAAAGCCGTGTACCATGAACCACTCGGCGATGTCCTGAACCCTACGGGTAATCCTCCTGAGGGCCTCCTCCTTGGAGAGATCGCCGTAGAGTCCCATGTGGGTGGCCACGACAGTGGCCCCCAGGTGGTGGGCTATCGTCCCTCCCCAGTGGATACTGTTGACGCTCTTCTGGCACAGGTCACCGTCTCCCGCCAGGTCCATGTAGTAAGGCGTGTGGAGGGACATCTCCACATCCAGCTCTCGGGCAAGCTGCCCCAGGTACTCGAGTTCCTCGTAGTCCTTGGCGATGCTCCCGATGAGGATCTGGAGGACATCGGTTCTGTCGATGGTGACGTCGGGGTCGTGGACCAGCTGCTCCGGCTCCCCCTCCCGCTTCAGAGCCAGTACCAGCTCCCCCGGAACGGTCCTCGGAGTGAGTCCCACCTCCTCCTCGTTTGGGTACCTCTCGATCATGTTGACACGAACTAGCTGGACCTCCAAGGCGTTCAGTCCGAGATTGTGGACGTCCTCAATCCCGTCCTCCAGGGTGCGGCCCTTACACGATAAGGGTATTCCGGCGGGTCCAAAACGTATCATCTGGGCACCGAGGTCCTCTTTAGGAATTATCCAGGGTTATTGCCTAATAATACTTTCGGGTCTCTTCAGGAGGCTTTCGCCCAGAGAGCCCCGTCGTGGCCAGGCGAGGAAGCGGGGGCGGAGTTCCCGGGAAAACTGAGTCAACAACCCTTAAATACGCATGGGGTATAACATCGTAATAGGTGTGGCGATGATCGAGCTTTCCCTCACGGAAGCGGCGGCCCAGGAGATAAGGACCTTGATGGAGAAAGAAGGCGACAGCCATTCATACCTCAGAGTCTTCGTCACTGGGGGTGGATGCTCCGGCCTTAGCTACGGCATGACCTTCGAGGAAAAGGAGGATGAGGGAGATCAGGTCGTCGAGAGCAACGGCGTAAAGTTGCTGGTCGACGAGTTCAGTGCCCCCTACCTCAAAGGCATCGAGGTGGACTACCAGCAGAGCCTCATGGGGACGGGATTCGTCATCAACAACCCCAATGCCAAGAGTTCCTGCGCCTGTGGCCAGTCCTTCAGCGCCTGAGGGCACTCCCGCCCAGGATCTGGGCTCCACCACCGCAATCATTCTGCCAGACGTGATGGGACAGGGGCCCATCATCTGTTGAAGCTATCGTACCAGCGACAGATGGATTGGAGCGCTTCCATCGCAAGCCGGAAAGCGCCCCTGCAGCTTTCTGGGTCTCTGGAAAGGGAATTCCACTCTCGAATCACCTGGATGAAGGCCACGGCGCTCGATGTGTCGACCCCGCTGTCCCTCAGCAGGTTGAGCAGTTCAGGGAAGGACATGCCCGTGATGATTTTCGGATTCTCGGAGGCCACGGTCGAGGCGGAGTAAATGGCTCCCTTCAGGAACGCGCCGGCCAGTCTTACCATCTGCGGCAACGAACTGTCCAGCTTGTCAGCGAACTTCCCTATGAGATAGGCGACATAGGCCGGATGCTTCCCGAGATGGAGGTGGGCCTTTTCCAGATCATCCTCCATGGACGGAGCGTCATCGATGGGCGCGCCGTAGATGACCTCATAGGTGCCTTTGAGAGGCTTCTGCCAGTCTTCCGGATACCTCTCTGTACTGACGAAGAAGACCTGAAAACTGCTCACTCCATACCTTTCTGGATCGAGGCGCCCTATCTCTCTTTGAAACCTGATGGCTAGCTCTAACAAGGGTGCCCTGTCATCGAGCATAAACCGGGGTGGAACGTAGATGTGGACATCAAGGTCAGAATAACCGGGAACGAAGTCCTCGGTAAGGGCCGATCCCTTGAGGACTATGGAGTGAACCTCACCATCGAAGGCGCTGAGGGCCGCCTCCTTGATCCTCTCCAATGCCTCATTCCTGCGCTCTCTATTCATGAACAGATCGAGCCTGGAGGAGTGAAACGGCGGGTCTATAATAGGTTTCCCAGGGTGAAGACGAGGCATCTGTCGGGCAGAGCAGGATCTCTCAGTACTGCGAGAACTCTTCTGCCCCCCCCGGCAAAAGCACTAGCCGTAAGCACTGTGTGGGAAGACAGTTGAGTGAATCTGGGCTCCGCCAGTCACGCCTGATGCTCTCCATTCCAAAGCTTTTTATCGCCCACATTCGTAGGGCCCACTTCGATAAGAATGACCAAGGCCCTCAGAAAGACAAACCCCGGCCTGGTGGCCCTCATCGGGGATCTCAGACAGGCTGCGAGGGAGAATGATGCGCCCCTGTGGAGGGACCTAGCCAGGAGACTCTCCCGACCGAACGCCAGCTGGGCGGAGGTGAACCTGTCCCGCTTGGAGAGATACACCAGCGAGGGGGATGTTCTGGTGGTTCCGGGGAAGCTCCTGGGCTCAGGCCGGCTCTCGAAGCCCGTCAAGGTGGCCGCCCTCAAGGCCTCCAGAACCGCGCGGGAGAAGGTGGAGGCCGCCGGCGGTCGGGTCCTCGACCTGCGGCAGCTCATGGAGGAGAACCCCAGTGGCAGTGGCATCAGAATCATGGGATAGCATGGCGGTCGTTGACGCTTCAGGCCAGATCCTTGGACGGTTCTGCAGCTCCGTAGCCAAGCGGCTGCTTGGAGGAGAGGATGTGGTCGTGGTCAACGCCGAGAAGGCCGTAATCACCGGCTCCAAGGACTCCATCCTGATGGAATACAGGGAGAAGAGGAGGATCGGTAGCCAGAGGAAGGGTCCATACTTTCCGAAGAGGGCGGACAGAATCCTCAAGAGGACCGTGAGGGGCATGCTCCCCTACCAGAGGCCTAAGGGGCGGGAGGCCCTGAAGCGCCTCCGGGTCTACATCGGCGTCCCTGAAGAGCTCGCCTCGAAAGAGGCGGAACAGCCGGGAACGAGCGTGGAGGGCAAGACCACAACCTATATCACTCTTGGGGAGCTCTCCAGAATGTTAGGTGCCAGGACATGAAGAGGAAGAAGGGCTCCGCCATCGCCAGTGGAAAGAGAAAGACAGCCGTTGCCCGGGCCGTCATAAGGAAAGGTCAGGGAAGGGTGAGGATAAACAAGGTGCCCCTGGAGATCCACCAACCCGAGATGGCTCGCCTCAAGATCATGGAAGCCCTCGCCGTAGCTGGAGACAAGGTGGCGAAGGTGGACATCGACGTGAACGTCGACGGCGGCGGCGTCATGGGCCAGGCCGATGCGATTCGAACGGCCATTGCCAGGGGCCTGGTGATGTTTTACAAGGACGACGGGCTCGAGGAACTCTTCAGGACCTACGACAGGACCCTCATAGTTCCAGATACCCGAAGAAAGCTTCCCAAGAAGCCCCTGGGTCGTGGTGCCCGCAAGAAGAGGCAGAAGTCCTACAGGTGATACTATGATCATACCCGTTCGATGCTTTACCTGCGGAAGGGTGATAGGTTCGGATTGGAAGCGCTACATTGAGCTAATGGGCGCTGGAAAAGAGCCGAAGGAGGCCTTGGATGAGCTGGGCCTGGAGAGGTACTGTTGCCGCAGGATGCTGCTATCCCACGTGGACCTCATCGAGGACGTGATACCCTTCGGCTAGAACCAGACAGAATCCCGACCGAAGGAAATCCCTAAAGCCTCGCGATC
>JBHHZZ010000019.1:0-26200 GCA_046758325.1 Thermoplasmata archaeon
CCAACGCGGAAGTCGTCGAACATAAGCACGGCCAGCTCCTCCTCGCCGCAGACAGCACAGGTTCCCAGCACGTACCCGCTTGTCCTGATGGCCTTCACTTTCATCCTCTGACCCCAGAGGAGAGTTTCTAGTCTTCCTCCCCAAGGTCGCACTTGGGGCAGACGTAGTCCAGAAGGGGGTAGTTCCCGTGGGCGTGCTGGACGAAGTATATCATCTCGCTGCCACACCTCTCGCAGGCCCGCTTTACGTCCCCTTTGAAGATGTTCATTCCTCCCTGGGGTTCACCTCTTCTTTGAAGAGTCGACGCCTATATAGGCCTTTACCCCTGGCCCTTCCGCCTGAACTTTAGAATGCCGAACTGTATCAGGAGGGATATGGCGCTCAGCACGATGGCCACTAGGGAGAGCCATGCGACCGGAGTCGTCACGGCGCTCGTCCTCTCAATGACTGTCGCCCTGGACTCGAGAGCGTCGAGCCTCTCCTCAAGGTCATCCAGCCTGTCGCCCATGGTGGGATAGGTCTGCCGGGCCGCGTCCAACTCCTGCCTGATATCGTCAATTGTCGTCTTGACGGAGGAAACATCTGTCCCGAAGACAGTGATGTTCTGCTCTAAGGAGACTATTGTGGCCTCAACCTGAGCCAATCTGTCCTCTATGCCCTGAAACTGATCAACCACCCTTATGTTGAAGACCTTCGAGTGCACCTCCTCCCCAATGGACTCATCTATCACCCTGACCTCCAAGGTGTGCTCCCCCGCCTCGAAGGCGAAGGACTGACTTATGTACCACTTCCCGTAGTCCTTGTACTGTGGAGGCAGGATGCTCGGATCAACCAGGACGACGACCTCGCTCTGCTTCAACATTGAGCCGTCGATGACATACCGGAAGTCGAACCTCGTGAAGATGGTGAACATCTCATCGCTATCGATGACCGTCTCCACCACGAACTCAGTCCCGAGTTCCCCTTCCGTGGCACTGATGCTTGTCGTGACGAGATAGTTAGGCACCGGGAAGTTCCGGGTCAGGATAACCTCCTGTTCACCCTCAGACCTTATGACGAGGGTGAACTCCCCCATCACGAAGGTGATGTGCGTGATGTTGAAAGGAAACTCGTCTCCCGCCTCGCTCATGGCCGGCACTAGGATGGCCTCTTCCACAGTGCCAGTATCCGGCGCGATCAGAGTTACGGTGATTGTGTCCTGTGTCGTCCTACCCGTCAGCACGGTGACCCTGCCAAAAACGGTGATGTCCTCGCCGAAAAAGCCGCTGTTCTGAAGGGCGAAGTCCACCGTCGCCGTATAGTTCTGGGCCCTCGCCATCTGGCTCAAGGGTCCTATGACGATGAGCACGGTGATGAGAACGGTTACTCCCAGCGCGGTCACTTTTGCTCTCATTACTATCCTCCCCTCGCCCTCAAGATGACCCTCATGATATTTCACTGCTTCCTTCTACGCTCAAGCCGACATAGGCATCAGAGCCGAATCTAGACCCGCATAGTTTTTAACAGATGGAATTTTTGGGTTGTCCTAGCAGCCCTGGGGAAGCTTTCCATGGAGAAGTTCAAGGTCAAGGTCATCGAGAACGTTCAGGAGACACCCACTGTTTACCTCCTACGCCTCAAGAGGACCGATGGGAAGCCGCTAGAATTCACCCCGGGCCAGTGGGTTCTTGCCAGGATGGAGAAGAACGGGAACGACATTCGCAGAGCCTATTCTATAGCCTCCCCGCCCTTCATAAAGGACCATTTCGAACTCTGTATCAAGAGGGTGGAAGGGGGAGAGATGTCTCCCGTCCTTACCTCGATGAAGGAGGGTGAGGTCTTCGACTGCGCCGGGCCCTACGGCAAGTTCGTCCTCGTCGATCCCCTGGAAACTGATGTCTTCTTTATCGCCACAGGCACCGGAGTCGCACCGTTCAGGGCCATGATCGATACGATTTTCCACAACGGTACGGGTGTTAACGTCCGCCTTTACTTTGGGATCAGGAGTGAGGATCAGATAATCTACGACGAACACTTCTTCCAGATGGCGGAAAGGTATGACAACTTTGAGTTCATCCCCACCCTCAGCCGACCATCCTCCTCCTGGAAGGGTGAGAAGGGCTATGTCCAGCTACTCGTCAAGAAGTACATCAACGGATACCATGATGAGGAGGTCTACATCTGCGGCATCCCGGAGATGGTGGACGAGGTGAAGCAGATGTTCCTGGGGATGGGCTGCTTGAAGGAGAGGGTGCACACAGAGAAGTGGTACTGACTCAGACGTAGTAGGTCTGGCTCTGCTCGCGGAGGAATTGCTGCAGGTAGTAACTCCCTCCAGCTCCCTTGCCGGATATCCCGCTATGCTTCCATCCACCGAAGGGCTGGACCCCCACCATTGCCCCCGTGGTCGCTCCCTGCGCCCGGTTGCAGTAGACCACCCCAGCCTGTATCTTTCTGAAGAAGGTCTCCCGCTCCTCTGGGTCCTCGGTGAAGATCCCGGCACAGAGGCCATACTCCGATTCGTTAGCCAGCTGTAGACCCTCCTCTAGGGACTTGATGGCTGAGACGCAGACAAAGGGGACGAAGAGTTCATCTCTGAAGAGCGGGTGATCCCTCGGCAGCCCATCGACTATGGTCGGCTCCACGAAGTAGCCTTTGGCGAGGGGACCTTCCTTCCGCACCCTGCCGCCAGTCAGCACCCTGCCGTCCTTCGCGGCCTTTGCCGCATACTCCTGATAACTCTCGCAGGCCCTCCTGTTTATCAGGGGACCAAGGTAGGTATCCCTCTCCGTCGGGTCCCCTATCTTGAGCTCCTCTGTCCACTCCACCAACTCTTCGAGGAACTCCTCCTTGAGACTCTCATGAACGTATACGCGAGCGGTAGCGCTGCACTTCTGTCCCCCGAATCCGAAGGCCCCTCGGCCGATCCCGGGCACCGCCTTTCCCATGTCTGCCTTGTCCGTTACGATGACAGGGTTCTTGCCCCCGAGTTCCGTGATGACGGGCTTGGCGAAGTCTCGGGTGAAGGCCTTGAAGGAGGTCACGCCAACCCGCCTGGAGCCCGTGAACACCAGTCCAGAAACCTCGGGATTCTTCACCAACTCGACGCCTACCGAGCCTCCGGGCCCTGTCACGAAGTTCAGCACACCATCAGGGAGGCCGGCCTCCTGCAAGGCCTCGTAGAAGCGAAGACCCATGAAGGGGGTGTCGCTCGCTGGCTTGAGGACGGCTGTGTTGCCCGTCAGCACGGCCCCTACGGTCATGCCGCATGTTATGGCCAGGGGAAAGTTGAAGGGCGATATGACCGCCCAGACGCCATAGGGCTTCAGGACACTCCTGGCTCTTTCATTGGGCAGGATCCCATGCATCTCCCTGTCGAAGCCGTCATGACGCTCCATCTCCGCGCAATACCAGCGGATGAGGTCAATGGCCTCGTCGACGTCCGCCATGGCCTCGAGACGGTTCTTGCCGTTTTCGTGGCACATCAGGGCAGCGAGCTCGAACTTCCGTCTGGAGAGGAGGTCAGCTGCCGTGAGGAAGATGCGGATCCTTTCCCTCCAGTCGGTCTCCGACCACCCTGGAAACGCCCGTGACGCCGCCTCCACGGCCTTCGTAGCCTCCCGCGTTCCCGCTTTCTGGAAGTATCCTATGAGGCGCTGGGTGTTCGCAGGGCTGAGGTCCTCGAAGGTCTGGTCGCAGGAGACCTCCTTCCCACCTACGTAGATAGGATGAGTCTCTTCGAAATCCTCCTCCACGACCTCCAGTGCGCGATCAAAGCGACTATGAAAGTCCTCCGATTTTCCGTTCCTGGTAGACCTCAGGTAGGTCGCCTCGTTCTCAAACGCCACGGAAACCCCGTCCAGACTCGTCGGGGTTCGATATAAGCCTACCGCCGCGACAATGACCTCAGAGTCCTGCAGAGAGCCTCCATCTTGCTGACTACCTCCATGGGGGTCTCGCCTAGGATGTATGTGATGGCCTCGATGCCGTAATCCCCCCTGTGGAAGACCACCGTGGGTAGTGGACTCTGCCTCCGTAGTCCTCGAAAGATTCTCTCACGCCTACCCTCGTAGGATGCGTCCATTTCGAAGGCCCTCCAGTCCAGCTTTAGGCACGCCTCCAGTATGCTCTCGTTCCAGGCGACGTTGATGGCGGACCTTATCTTCGAGTTGAGGGTCGAGATGGCCAAGACCACCTCCGCCACGTGCTTGGAGGCACCAAACTCAGGGGGCCCAGGTACCTTCACCTGGCCGCGCGCCTCGTAGATGCGACCCGGCACCGCTGCCACCTTCTCTAGGTCCACTGCCCCCTCTAGGGCGTAGGCCAGGTTGCTTCCAACGTTCGGCACGATGTCCACGAAGCCAGGGACACCCCTCAGAACCGTCAGGGCCCTCCTCATCTCTTCCAAGACGATTTGTTCCTCCAGCACCTCACTCCCCGCTGGCGCCATGCAGAGGTTGCAGCCTGTGCCCTCCAACCAAGGGAGCGCCTCCTCATGGATCCTGCATATGGGTCCTCGATTCTCTAGATCCCGGCTAAGGGTAATCAGCATGCCGAGAACCTCCATCCTAGGCCTGCCCTCTGCCAAGCCTTCGGCCGCTCGCGTAGAGACGGACCTCACCCGCTCGTCCTCTAGAAGCCCCTGGTGAGGTTTGACCTTGCCAGCCCTGTACTTGCTCACCGCCGACTGGCTTATCCCCAGAAGCTCCCCGATGCGAGCCTCTGGCAGCCCCCTTTTCAGGAGTTGCTGGACCATCAGGTGCCTCACAGTAGGAACGAGGACATCCACCACTACTTCCTCAGGGAAGATCATTCGACGTCTCCTCGGATGCCTCCCGTGGCTAAGCCCTCCCTTTGATCAGATACCATACGGTTATGATGATTTCGTAGAGGAAGATGGCCATAACAGAGCCCACGAGGAACCAGAGGAAGGCCGTGAACACCGCCTCGCTCACTCAATCACCTATCTCCCTGATCTCTTCTGCCAGCTTGCTCAAGTCGTACCTCGACCCCCTTAGGGAGAGAAGGATGGAAAGGAGGGTGGAGGAGGCCAGGGCCAAGCCGAAGCTGAGGAGGAAACGCAGGGCCGCCGTCTCGATGTTGGCCGACATCATGGCCATGACGAATAGGGGCGCTCCGACGGCAATGCCCACAACAGAGCTCGCAACGGCGGTCCGACCGCTCGTCCTCTCCGAGTATAGGCCGTAGAGGGCCGGGAAGGCGGAGGCGGAACATACCAGGTCTGCAATGAGGAAGAGCGTGAGGACGCTGAATCCGAAGGAGGCTATGAAGATGGCTGCCATGGCAAGCAGGAGGGTGACGATTCGGGAGGCCTTGAGGAGGGATGCCCCCCTCCAGCGGCCTCGAAGGCGAGGCAGGTCGGCAGCAAAGATGCTGGCGATACCGTTCAGCAGGGTGTCCAGGGTGCTCATTATGAGAGCCAGGATTGCGATGAGAATCAGGACGATCACCCAGTCCGGGAGCACCGTGATGATAAGGGCGAAGAGAGCTACCGACGGGTGCTCCACCAGGCCCATGCCCTGGGAGACGATACCAAATATACCGGCCAGGACCACCATGGGAAAGACGGCGAAGGCGGCGACCGCGAGACCTCTCTTCAGGACGCCCTCGTCCTGGGAGGTGAAGAACCGCTGCCAGTAACCCTGGTTGAACATGTTGGCCCCTGTGATAGCGATGGTCACGTAGACCGCGAAGTATATGCCGGGTACGTGGGCAATCTGCAAGAGCTCCGGATTCGCAGCGGAGACCTCCCGGAAGATAGCGCCCGGGCCCCCTAGCGTGTTCATTGCCCCCAGGAAGGCGAGGGCGATGAGAGGCAGAAGGATCAAGGTCTGAAGGCTGTCCGTGAACACCGAGGCCCTGATACCTCCGTAGGCCGTGTAGGCCACCGTGGCCAACCCCACCAGTAGGGCGGTTGCCAGCAGGGGGATATCAGCGAGAAGGTTGAAGGTGAGGGATATGGCTGTCAGCTCCGCTGTGAGGAAGATGAACATGTAGAAGACAGTGATGATGAGAACCAGGGCATACATTCCATGCCCGTACCTCACTAACGCGTACTCGGTGACGGAGTGACCCTCAGGCATGAGGCGCCGCACCCTTGGCCCAATAAGAAGGAATACGAGGAGGGGCACAGCGCTGCCAATCCCGTAGCCGATGACCGCTGGCAAGCCCCACAGAACCCCCGCCTCCGCCGGGCTGAAGAGGATCCAGGACCCCATCACCGATGCTATGAAGGTGGCAGTAGCAGTGGGAAGGTTCATGGAGCCCCGAGCGGTAATGTAGTCCTCGATGCGTCCGACCTTGCCGCGGGCATGCAAAATGCCCAAGGATGCAAAGCCAGCGACAGTGCCAGCAGCGATTAACAGAAACACATAAAGGGGCATCACGGGCATCTATCACAGGGTAATACCACCCCCTAATAAACGTTTGCTATTAGGTTCTTCCAGAAATCTCTAGAATGAGGCCCCGGCCCCTTCTCCCCTGCCCCCTGAGAGCGGGAAGGTCGCTAATCCCCTCATGGAAATCATTCAGGAGAAAGACGCGGTGACGGTCATGGTGGGGCGGAGATTCTTAGTCCATTTTGCGAGGATGTTCTGTCACGGTCCACAGTCTACGGGGATCGCGCTTCTCTCGCGGCGTCCTCCATTTCCGTGAGGCAAGATCAGGACCATGGTAAATTCCCGTCAGAACATCAGACGAACCCTTGCCGAAACTTGCATCCTAGGCTCCCTAGGCTAGTGCATGTCGGTCGCGAGTCTCAGGCAAGGCGACTAGCCTGATGCGACTTCCTTCGTACGAAGCACAGCTGAGACCTTCTCCTCGAACCCTTCCACGGAGTCGACTTCATTGGAGCCGAATGTAACGGCCGGTGTCTCCCGTACGCCTCGACGCCGAGCCACACGCCTGCCGCGGAACGTCGCGAGGTCCCACACGATCAGTTTCTCGGCAAGAGCGTCGGCTAAGGCGCGGACGCGCTCGAGAGCCTCGAGGTCTTTCTGCGGATAAATCTTGAGTGCGCGTGTTGCGGACGCCGCGCGCATTTGCGCGCCGGGACTCGTACAGGCATGGCCCAGAGTCTCCGCGTCCGTGGCCGCAAGGTTCACGGTGCGGCTTCTCACGAAGAGTTCAATCACAATTATGAATCCGTCAGAATCTATTTCAATCTTTCCCAGGGCAGCCATGGCCGCGTCCACCGATTCCTAGTAGGGCCATCCCCCTCTTGGAATCATTCCTCATTTTTCGCTTCTTCTTCCCCCGGCCTTTGAGCGGACTCACCGAATAGCGGCTTCGCCTATTCGTCCGTCTCGGGGCAATTATTGGACAAAGCCGCCATTGGGTTACACGAGACTGAAACATAGAAATAGGATGCCCTGCTAGGACAGAAAGATAGCAATGGATAGAGCCATCGTCCTCGTCTCTGGAGGTATAGATTCTGCCGTGTCCCTCTTCTGGTGCACCAAGAGGGGGTGGGACGTGTGTCCGTTGACCTTTCACAGCTACATGAGGCCCCAGAAGGAGGTGCAGGCCGTCATGGCCCTTACTGAGGCTTCTGGTTGCAGGGACAGGCTTATCGAGGTCCACGTGCCCTTCCTGATGGAGGTGGATGACCTCCTGAAGGGTGGCATCGAAAACCCCTTGTTGAAAGAGGCACCCCTGGCCTACGTACCCTCCAGGAACCTCATCTTCTATTCCATAGCGGCTCACTACGGCGAGGTCGTGAAAGCCCGCTGGATCATTGGCGGGCACAATGGGGCCGACTCGGACACCTTCCCCGATGCCAGCCCTGAGTTCTTTCAGGCCATGAACAGACTCTTGAGTATGGGGCTGTTGACCCACAGCAAATCCCCCATAGAAATCGTTAACCCTCTCCAGGGGCTCACCAAGACCGAGGTGGTTCGCCTCGGGCTGGAGCTGGAGGTGCCTCTGGATCGGACGTGGAGCTGCAACTGGGACTTGGAGGCCCCTTGCGGGGACTGTAGTTCCTGCGTGGAGAGGGCCGAGGCGTTTAGGGAGATAGGTCTGGAAGACCCTCTACTGTTGCCCACGGAGGGGACAGGACTTTAATAGGAATCTCCCACTTAGGATGGGCAAGGATGAGGCTAGGTATCGTCGAGTACATGGATTGTGCCCACTTCCTTCCGGGCCACTCCAAGTGCGGCAGCCTGCACGGTCACACCTACAAGGTGGAGGTCATCATCGAGGGAGAGAAGAAGGGCGGCATGGTGGTGGACTTCGCAGACTTGAAGGTTAAGGTGAGGAAGGTTCTCATGGAGTACGATCACAGAGCCCTCAACGACTTCCTGGAGTACCCGTCCGTGGAAAACATCTGCGAGATGCTCAGTTCGCGACTCAAGGAGGGTCTCCCCTTCCCATTCCTCATCAGGGTGTGGGAGGGGGAGGGCAAGTGGGCAGAGACCCGGGTCTAGCCTTGGGGGCCCGCTGGTTAGAAATAAGACGGCCCCATAGGTCTTTGGGGATCCCATGGAGGATTATCGTACCGAGAGGGATTTCTTGGGGAAAGTGAGAGTGCCCCGGAGGGCCTACTGGGGAGTGCAGACCCAGAGGGCCGTGGAGAACTTCCCCGTCAGCGGCCTTCGTCTGCAGAGGCGTTTCATCAGGGCCCAGGGTATCATAAAACTGGCGGCTGCGAAGGCGAACATGGAGGTGGGCCGGCTGGATGGAAAGATGGGCGAGGCCATTGTAAAGGCTGCACGGGAAGTGATGGAGGGCAGGTTCGACGACCACTTCGTCGTGGATGTCTACCAGGCCGGGGCAGGCACCTCCCAGAACATGAATGCCAATGAGGTTATCGCCAACCGGGCAAACGAGATCCTCGGGGGCGAGCTGGGGGCCTACAAGCCTGTCCATCCGAACGATCATGTAAACATGGCCCAGTCGACCAACGATACCATCCATGTGGCGATCCACATCGCTGCCCTTGAGGCCATCCAGAAGGAGTTGCTACCCGCTTTGGAGGGGCTGGCCCAGGCGCTGCGGCAGAAAGCGAAAGAGTTCGATGACATCGTGAAGATCGGGCGAACCCACCTGCAGGACGCGGTTCCCGTTCGTTTAGGACAGGAGTTCAGCGGCTACGCCAGTATGATCGAGCACTCCATATCCAGGTTGGGGAAGGCCTCTGCATCACTGGAGGAAATTGTCATAGGAGGCACGGCGGTCGGGACTGGCCTCAATGCCGACCCGAGGTATCCCGATCTGGCTATTCGCGAGATCAACACGCTGACGGGCCTGCGCTTTCGACGGCCTGACGACATGTTCGAGGCGATGCAGAACACGGATGCCTGCATGGATACGAGCGGCACCCTCAAGGCCATGGCAGTCAGCCTGACGAAAATCGCCAACGACCTGCGCCTGCTCAGCTCTGGACCACGAACGGGACTGGCAGAGATAGAACTCCCAGCCGTGCAGCCTGGCTCATCCATCATGCCCGGGAAGGTGAACCCGGTGATAGCGGAGATGCTCAATATGGTGGCCTTCCAGGTACTGGGAAACGACGCCACTATTACCTATGCTTCCCAGGCAGGTCAGCTGGAGCTCAACGTGATGATGCCTGTCATCGCATACAATCTGATACAGTCCATCGAAATCGCCATCGGTGGCATCGGAGCCTTCACCGAGAGATGCGTGCAAGGAATCAAGGCCGATAGGGAGAGGTGCAGATCCTACGTGGAGTGGAGCACCGCCATGGCAACGGCCCTCTCGCCGCGCATAGGCTACGAGAGGGCGGCGGAAATTGCCAAGAAGGCATACGCGGAGGGAAGGACGGTGAGGGAGGTGGCCCTCGAGGACAGTGCTCTCACACCGGAAGAACTGGATGATCTGCTGGATGCAAGCAGGATGACCAAGATACTGGAGGACTAGGCGAACTCCTCAAGGAAGACCTTTCGCCAGTCTGGCTTGTCACCCGCGATGTCCAGCTTGGCGAGGGGGGCCTCGGGGAAGTTGGGCAGCAACTCCTCGTAGGATGGCTTCTGCTGCACGTAGATGATCCCCGTGTAGACCTTGGAGAAGTCCATGACGGCCTCCAGGGCCTTGCCCCTGTCCGCTGGATCGTAATCCGGGCTTTCGTCTAGGTTCACGATGTTCTCCCTGTAGAACTCGTAGGTGTTCACGTGGTTATAGGTGACGCAGGGTGTGAAGACGTTGAGGAGAGAGAATCCCTTATGCTTCACGGCCTCTTCTATCAGGCCGGTCAGCTGCTTCACGTTCCCAGAGAATCCCTGCGCGAGGAAGGAGATGCTGCAGGAGAGGGCAGTGCTCAGAGGGTGCATGGGCTCCTCCGTCACGCCATAAGGGGAGGCCTTCGTCTTGTAACCCTTCTCGGAAGTGGGCGATGACTGTCCTTTGGTAAGCCCGTAAACACCGTTGTCAAAGACGATGTAGGTGATGTCCAAGTTCCGCCGGATGGCGTGGAGGAAGTGATTGCCCCCTATGCTGTAACCGTCCCCATCGCCACCGGCGCCTATGACAGTCAGGTCCCTGTTGGCCAGCTTTATCCCTATGGCCAGGGGAAGGATGCGGCCGTGGACCCCGTGGAACCCGTAGGCCTTGAAGTAATCCGTTATCTTTCCCGAGCATCCTATACCGCCTACCAAGACCACCTGATGAGGCTCCAGACCCAGATTCACGCAAGCTGTCTGCATGGCTTTCAGGATGCCGAAGTCGCCGCACCCTGGGCACCACGTGGGTTTGTGGAGTGCATAGTCCTTCGCCGTCACCATTCACACCGCCTCCTTCAGGGCCTCGTATACCTCCTGGGGTTTGAAGGGAGTCCCGTCAAACTTCCGCAGCATGATTATCTGATTCCGGCGAAGGCCAAGTTCCGACCTAAGGACGCGGGCCAGTTGACCCGTGGCATTGTGTTCCACTGTCAGTACCTTGCTCGTATCCTGCAGCAGTTCCTCGACTGCATCAGTGGGGAAGGGCGAGAGGACCTTCAGCTGCACGTACCTAACCTTCCGCCCTTCCCTCTTCAGGGCCTCAATGGCTTCTGATACAGGTCCGCCGACGGACCCGATTCCGAAGATGCTCACAGCGGCATCTCGAGGGCCATGGACCTCAAGCCCCGGGTTGAGGGCATAACCTTCTTTGAGTGGGACAATCTTCCTCAGTCGCTTCTCCATCATGCCTACCCTGTTCTCTGGATCCTCTGTGGTGCGGCCTGTCTCGTCATGCTCGTTGCTGTTGGCGGTATAGAGGCCGTACCGGGTCCCGGGAAGGGTACGCGGGGAAATGCCATCCTGGGTGATGGCATATCGGCTGAACATGAGCCCCTCGTTCATCGCGCCTCCGTTGGAAGCCGAGACGGCAGCCATAAGCTGCTCCTCCCCCAAGACATCCCCCCGGTCCACATCCATCCTCTCGGGATCGATCTCCTCAGGGAGGACAGAGATCTTCGACGATGAGAGGGACTGGTCTGTCAGGAGGATTACGGGACACTGGTGAACCTCCGCGAGGTTGAAGGCCTCCACCGTGAGATAGAAGCAATCTTGGACGCTCCCAGGCGTGAGGACAATCCTGGGGAAGTCGCCGTGGGATCCATAGAGCACATGCCCGATGTCTGACTGCTCGGGCTTCGTGGGCAGTCCAGTGCTGGGACCCGCCCTCTGGGCATCCACGATGACCAGGGGGACCTCACTCATCCCTGCTAGGCTGAGGGCCTCCGTCATAAGAGAGAAACCAGGGCCGGAGGTGGCCGTCATGGCCCTCACACCGGTGTAGCCTGCACCGATGGCCGAAGTGATGGCGGCAATCTCGTCCTCCGTCTGGAGGACGATCCCCCCGTACTTGGGAAGGCGAGCGGACAGCCACTCAAGAATCTCCGTCGCCGGAGTGATAGGATAACCCGCGTAGAAACGGCATCCAGCCACGAGGGCCCCGAAGGCGATGGCGTCGTTGCCAGAGAAGAGGACCTTCGATTCCGCACCTTCAGGAACCTCCAGCCTATAATCGTCAACCTTCTCTATGGAGGTGGCGAACTCCGAGCCTTGCTCGATGGCCCTCCGGTTGGCTTCCACCACCTTCTCCCCCTTCCTCCCGAACCGCATGGAGATGCCCTTGTACAGATGTTCCACACTGAACCCCAATAGTCCGGCGGTGACCCCCAAGGACACCATGTTTTTCATGATGACGCTGCCGACCTCCTTCGCAATCTCGGTCATGGGAACCGCGTACAGCCGATAATGAGAACCGTCGGGGATCTCTGGCTGGAAGGAGGAGCTGTCATAGATGATGACGGCACCTTGGGTCAGCTCTGCGAGGTTGACGTTGATGGTTTCCTGATCGAAGGCCACGAGGTAGTCGATGAGATTGGACCTAGCACCATGCCTTTTGGTGGGGCTGAGCCTTACCTCATACCCTGTGTAACCTCCCCGAATCCTCGAGGGGAATTCCCGGTACGTGTAGATGTGCAGACCGGCCTTGGCCATCGAGTAAGCAAAAATCTCGCCCGTACTGTCTATGCCCTCGCCAGCTTGGCCGCCGATTCGCCAGCTAACCTCGTTATCTGACATGGAGACACCATAGGTGGGCCCGGACCTTCAGCCTGCTAAAGCATAACTAGGCACGCCTTCCTTATAAGGTCGTGCTATTCTCCAGAGGGACACATCAACCCGAAGCCGCTTCCGCCCTGGCTGCCCCTCTTCTGGCCCTGATCTGGCGCACCATCTCTGGAAGAACCTCGAAGAGATCCCCTACGATTCCGTAATCGGCAATCTCGAAGATGGGGGCATTGGGGTCCAGGTTAATGGCGGCGATTTTCTCCGATTCCTGCATGCCTGCTAGATGCTGAACGGCCCCTGATATGCCTACCGCGACATAGAGCTTCGGACGCACCGTTCGCCCCGTCTGGCCCACCTGATAGTCCTTGGGAACCCATCCGGAGTCCACGGGCTTCCGAGACGAGGCAACCAGTCCCCCTAGCTCCTTGGCGAGCTCCTCCAGAAGGCCGAAATTCTTGGGGGCTTTCAGACCGAACCCCCCGGCCAGGATGATGTCCGCCTCTTCCAGCCTCAACTCGTCCTCTCGATGGAACTCCACAAACTCGACCAGCCTCGTGTCCACGTCCTGGGGCCCGAGCTCCACCGTCTCCGAGAGTATCTCTCCCTTCCTCCCCTTCCGCCGAGGCGGCACCTTGAAGACGTTGGGCCTGACGGAGGCCATCTGGGGTCTGTGTCCCTTGCAGAGGATGTGAGCCAGGCTCTTTCCACCGAAGGAGGGCCTAATCATGTCCAGATTCCCATCGTTATCGATGCCAAAGCCCACGCAGTCGGCTGCCAGCCCCGTATGAATGACGGCGTGTAGCCTTCCCCCCAGGTCCCTGCCATTCTTCGAGGCCCCGAAGAGGACTATCTCGGGCCTGTACTTCTCTATGAGGTGAGCGAGGACCTTGGTATAGGGTCTGGGCGTATAGACCTCCAAGAACTCGTGCTCCACGACGACGACTTCGTCTAGTCCATACTCAATGGACTCCTGAGCCAGAGGGGCAACATCTTTGCCCAGCAGGACCCCTGTCAGCCCAACTCCAAGGACGTCGGCCAGTCTCCTTCCCTCACCGATGAGCTGTGAGGAGACATCCCTCAGCCGTCCACTCCGCTGCTCCAGGAAGATCCATACGCCCTCGTACTCCTTCGAGCTCATATCAGATCCCCAGCAGTCCATCCTCTGCCAGACAGTCCAGAAACTGGCGCACGGCCTCCTTGACGTCGCCGCGAAAGATCTTCCCCTGTCGGTCCGGAAGCCTAACCGTCTCGACCTTCGCCACTATGGTGGGAGACCCCTTCAGCCCGATCTCCTCAGCTTTCAGCCCGACATCGTCGGCACTCCACTGGATGATGGAGCCAGGCCTCCTGGCTCGTATCTTGCCGGTGAGGGTGGGAAGTCTCGGCCTGTTGCATCCGAAGTTCACGGTGACCAGGGCAGGCATTGAACATTCCCAGACCTCGAAGCCATCCTCCACGGACCTTTTCCCCCGGACCTTGCCATTGACGAGTTCTACCTCGGATACATAGGTTATCTGGGGTATGTCCAGGTGACCTGCAATGCCGGGTCCCACGTGACCCGTAGAGCTGTCAGTGGTCTCCTCTCCACAGAAGACAAGATCGTATTCCCCGACCTTTAGGATCGCCTCGCTGAGCGCCAGGGCAGTTGGGACCGTGTCACTAGCGGCGAGCTTCCTGTCTGTCAGGAGGACAGCCCGGTCGCACCCCATGCCGATGGCTTGCTCCAAGGAGGGTATGAACACCGGGGGTCCCATTGATACGGCGACCACCTCGCCTCCATGATTGTCCTTCAGTTGGAGGGCCGTCTCCAAGGCGTTCAGGTCCGGTGGATTTATCTCGCTAGGGACTCCGGCCCTGCGGAGGGTCTTCGTCACGGGGTCTACCTGGAGTTCCTGAGCCTTGGGAACCTGCTTGATGCACACGACGCTCCTCAGCCCCTTCGAGGTCTCGGCATCCATTCGCGGCCCCCGTGGTATTCACTAGACGCAATAGGAGTTCCTGTAAGAGCATTTCGGTCTCAGGGGTTCGCTGCAAGGATATCTAGGGCTTCATCTCTGCCCTTGCTCAGGATCGCTCCCGAACTCCTCATGTCCTCCAGCTCCGCGGAGTCAAGGTCCCACTCAAGGATCTCCTTGACGCCACCCTCTCCCAGGACCACGGGCATGCCGATACTGAAATCCTTCATGCCATATTCTCCCTTGACCACGATGGAGGAGGGTATGAGCTGGTCCTTATCCTCAACGATGGCCTCGATCATGTCGGCCGTGCAATTGGCTGGCCCGAACTCCGTGGCCTTCTTGCCTGAGATGATGTCGATAGCCACTTCCTTGATCTGCTCCCTGATACGGCTCCTCTCCTCTTGCGTAAAGGTCCTCGTCTCCTCGTCGACTCGGACCTTGGACCATGCGGGAACCTGGCTGTCACCGTGCTCACCGAGAACGTAGGCCTCGATCCTGCTGGCCGGAACGGAGAGATGGTCGGAGAGGGCGGTTCTGAAGCGAGCAGTGTCCAGCATGCCTCCGGACCCGATGACCTTGGTCCTCTCGAACCCGGAGTACTTGTAGGCGACGTAGTTCATCACGTCCATCGGGTTGGTGAGGTTGATCATCACCGCGTGGGGGGCCAACTTGCCCACCTTCTCGGCCACATCCCTCATGATTGGTGCGTTTGTGCCCAGGAGGTCAAGCCTTGTCATCCCGGGGGCCCTTGGCCTGCCGGCGGTGACGACGACGATATCGGAGTCTCTTATTTCCTCATAGTCACCGGCCCATGTGGACAGTTCGGCCTTGTACTCCATGGCGTGCCTCAAATCGTTGGCCTGTCCTTGAGCCAAGGGCCCTATGATGTCCACCATGACGACCTCTTGGGCGAGCTGTCTTAGAACCGTCGTGTAAGCGATTATGCTTCCCAGCCTCCCCGCCCCGATGAAGGAGATTTTCATTCAATCACCTAGGTGTCCACGGTCGTCTAGGAGAATGGGGGATAAATAGGTTTACGCCAATGAGAGGAGGACTAGTCCACGTACTCCTCCCTCAATGGGGAGAAGATATCCACGATCTCCACATCCTCCAGGGCTATGGCATCGTGCCTCACGTTGGGAGGCACGAGATAGGCCGACCCAGGGAGGAGGTCCTTAGGCTTTCCAGCGACGATCATCCTCAGCCTTCCCCTGATGACGAAGCCTGCCTGTTCGTAGATGTGGCTGTGCTCACCGAACTGCGTACCCGCCTCGATGGTCCAATGACATAGGAGGATCCGGTCGCCGTACACCAGAGTCTTCCTGACGATCCCCTCCCGCATTCTGACGGGTTTGACCTCCTCGACCGATGAAAATCCCCTAAATTTCTGCTCACCCTCTACCATCCTCCACCATCCTCCTTTGTGTCTCTAGCCTAGGACGGAACGAGCACCGTCTCCCAAGGCCTGCTGGCGGTGAGGCCCGAAGGCCCCTTCAACAAGGATGCCGATTCCGAGTTAAAAAGCTTGATATAGCCTGGATGGCGATGGAACACAAGAGCTGATCGCGTGGAAGGCACTGTTCATGTTACAAGAGAGGAAGCTTTGGAGTATCACTCCGCCCCGCCCCATGGAAAGCTGGCTGTCACGTCCACGAAGCCTACTGTTACACAGAGGGACCTTTCCCTGGCGTACACACCCGGCGTCGCGGCCGTGTCGGAAGAGATAGCCAAGGACAAGTCTAAGGTATTCACATACACGGATAGAGGAAACCTCGTAGCGGTCGTTACCAACGGCACGGCGATTCTTGGCCTGGGGGATCTTGGACCCCTGGCTGCCAAGCCTGTGATGGAGGGCAAGTCGATTCTGTTCAAGAAACTGGCCGATGTGGACGTGTTCGATCTGGAGCTGAACTGCAGGGACCAAGAGGAGTTCGTCAAGGTGGTGAAGGCCCTGGAACCCGGCCTAGGCGGTATCAACTTGGAAGACGTGAGCGCCCCCGAGTGCTTCTACATCGAGGAGCGGCTCAGGGAGGATCTGGACATCCCAGTGTTCCACGATGACCAACACGGGACTGCCATCATCTCCGGAGCGGCTCTCCTCAATGCCCTGGAGATTCAGGGGAGGCGGATAGAGGATGCGAAGATAGTCATCTCGGGTGCTGGTGCTGCCGGCCTCGCCTGTGCCTCCTTCTACATCACGCTTGGTGCCCGGAGACGGAACATCACAGTCTGCGACTCAAAGGGCGTCATATACAAAGGTAGAAAGAAAGGGATGAACCCCTACAAGGAGAGGTGGGTCCAGGACACGGATGCCCGGACCCTGAACGACGCTATGAAGGGAGTCGACATCTTCGTGGGACTCTCGGTCGGCGGGACCGTTACAAAGGAGATGGTCAAGTCGATGGCTGACCGACCCATCGTCTTCGCCATGGCCAATCCGGACCCCGAGATATCCTATTATGATGCGAAGGCGGCAAGGCCGGACGCCGTGGTGGCCACGGGAAGGAGCGATTGCCCCAATCAAGTGAACAACGTCCTCGGTTTTCCTTTCATCTTTCGAGGAGCCCTGGACGTGAGGGCTCGCGCCATCAACGAAGAGATGAAGGTGGCCGCAGCCAGGGCCCTTGCAGCCCTAGCCAAGGAGGATGTCCCGGACTCGGTGCGGAAGGCGTATGGAGACGCGACGTTGTCTTTCGGTCCGGAGTACATCCTACCGAAGCCCTTCGACGAGAGGGCCCTCCTCTGGGTAGCCCCTGCGGTCGCCCAAGCGGCAATGGATAGCGGGGTAGCCCGAGTCTCCCTGGACCTGGACAGCTACAAGGAAGAGTTGAGGAGACGTCTTGGAAAAGCCATGGAGATGATGACCATCATCTTCAACAAGGCCAGAAGGGACCCTCGGAGGATTGTGTTTCCGGAAGGGGAGCACGACAAGATTCTCAGGGCCTGTCAGATCCTCTATCACGACGGTCTGGCGCGCCCAACCCTGCTGGGCAACATGGAGGTCGTGAGGAGAAAGATGAAGCGTCTGCGTCTCGATTTCGAGGCGGATATGATCGATCCTCTCACGTCAGAGGCTTCCGAGAAATATGCCCAGGAGTTGTACCGTCTGCGACAACGCAAGGGCGTGACAATGGTGGAGGCTAAGGAGATGATGAAGAACCCCCACTACTTCGGGGCCATGATGGTCCGTATGGGGGATGCCGACGGATTCATCAGCGGGGTGACGACGCACTATCCTGACGCGCTGAGACCAGCCCTCCATGTCCTCGGGACGAAGAGAGGAGTCAGGCGGGTCGTGGGCCTCTACATGATGACCCTGAAGAACAAGGTTTTCTTTTTCGCGGACGCCACCGTGAACATCGACCCGTCCGCTGAGGATCTGGCAGAGATAGCTCTGGCAGCCGCCCGGGCTGCCCGCCGCTTCGACGTTTATCCCCGAGTTGCTCTGCTTTCCTTCTCCAACTTCGGGAGTGCCCGACACCCCCTGAGCGAGAAGGTGAGGAGGGCAGTGGAGATCGTACGCCAGCTCGATCCAGAACTGGAGGTGGACGGCGAGATGCAGGCGGACACCGCGGTTGTATATGACATCATCAGAGAGACGTATCCACTCTGCCGCTTGAAGGGGCCGGCCAACGTGCTGATCTTTCCGGACTTGCAGTCTGCCAACATCGCATACAAGCTGCTGCAGAGGCTGGCGGATGCGGAAGCTACAGGCCCCATCCTGGAGGGAATAGGAGGTCCCGTCCATGTCCTCCAGAGGGGGGATGAAGTGAAAGACGTCGTCAACATGGCCGCCATAGCCGTGGTGGAGGCCCAGGACGAGAAATAGGGAAGGTGATGTTTCCGTGGAGTACCCGGAAGAAGTGCTCACCCGAAGCAAGAAGGGAAAGGTGGAGGTCAGAAACCTGGTGGACCGAGGCAGGTACATCAGGTACGAGTACTTAGACCCTGAGACAGGGAAGAGGACGGAGAACAAGATCAAGCTGGTCCTCATGGGGGAGCGGACTGAGGAGTACTTCATGATACGTACCAAGGACGGAAAGAGGTACCTTCTGCTGCCGGCGGAACCCAGGGGCGCTAGGAAGTTGTGGGACGGCAAGAAGGCCACGGAGCTATGACGGACTGGCCACAATAGCTTGAGAGGATAGTTATTGGCCGGGCTCTCCTGCAAGACGGCGCCCAAGAGCCTCGTTATCACTCGAAATATTGCTGTGTCAACCCTTAAGTATTTTCCACTTTAGAATTCGGGAGTAGTATCCCGCTCGACAAGGATGGTCTGATGGCATCAAAGCGTTCCAAAGGTTCTCAAGGAAAGAAGGCTAAGGTAAAACCAAAGCCCACAAAGAAGGCCCGCAAGGCCGCGAGGAAGGCCACGCAGAAGTCCTCCAAGGCAGCAAAGTCAAAGAAGACGGGGCTGGATGCCGCCCTAGACCCACAGCAAGCCAAGAGGATGGCCCTCCTTCAACTACGCATCGGGCGAGCCTCCCACCTCTATAGCATGGCGGCCGCCTTCGCTCTGGCAACCAGTGGCATCATCCTGTTGCTCACCCAGCCCGGAAGGCTTTTGGAGGACATTCCCAAGGACGCCAAGACCATCTTCCCGTGGCTCGTCCCCATCATGGCTGGATCCTTCATCGCCACGTCGGCCTTCTACCTCAAGTGGAGGCCCTATGCAGGGTCGAGGCTGAGCGGCCATTTCCTCCTCACCCTACTGGCTTTCCTAGGTTCCATCGGAACCCTCCTGATGCTGATTCTCCAGAGCCTTAGGGGCTTCAATCCCCAGGCCCTCACCTGGCTCTACCCAGCCTCACTTTCGGGCATATCTCTAACCCTCATCTCCCTAGCCATGACCTGGCGCGGGCTTAGCAGGAGGAAGATTCTCAGCATCCTGTCCGCAGCCTTCCCCATGGCCGTAATGGTCTACGGGTTCACTCCCATCTTCTCAGCGGGGATACCGCCGGACCTCCTCATCCTCACCTTCATGGGTAGCGCGGTGGCCGTGCTCATCAGCGGCTCTATGCTACACATCATCGCCAGCTCGACCTCCGTGCAGCAGAGGGAGGTGATCCGGGTAAGTAACGACCGTCTCCTGCTGGTCAAAGAGCAGCTGAAGGCGCGGGCAGATGCCCTGAACTACAAGGAGGAGGCCCTTCGATCCAAGGAGGCCGACCTCGAGGTCCACGAGAAGGCCCTCGCCGAGAGGATCAAGGCTCTGGAGGACAGCAGGAAGCAGCTAGAAACCCTCCAGACCCGTCTGGATAGAGGCTTGAAGGACCTCAAGAGACAGGAGGATAGGCTTCAGTCTCGGGAGGCCGAAATCGCTGCCACGAAGGAGACTCTGTCCATCAAGGAACAGGAACTGGCAAAGAAGGAAAAAGGGTTCGGCCGGACCTCCGGAGGCCTGTCGAAGCGGGAGGCTGACCTGGCCAAGAGAGAGAAGGACCTGAAAAAGGCCCTCATCGACCTTCAGGCAAAGGAGAAGGACCTGAGTCAGAAGGAGAGGGAGCTCAGCCAACTGAAAAAGGAGCAGACGGCATTGAGGAAGCAGCTGGAGAAGACCAGAAAGGAGGTCTTGGAGAAGGAGAGCGAACTCCAGGTGAGGGAGAGCGCCCTAGTCATGAAGAAGGAGACCATAGGGCTGAAAGGGAAGGGGTTGCCGCTCAAGCCTGAGCTCAAGAGAATGGAGGGCCGACTGCTGGACAAGGAGAAAGAGCTCAGCCAGAAAGAGATCCAGCTCAGGACCATGGAGGAGAAACTGAAGGAGGACTCCAAGAAGGCAAAAAGGTGGGAACAGCGAGCCAGCAAGAGGCTTCGAGACATCGAGGCCAAGCAGAAGGAGCTAACCGCAAAGGAAAAGAATCTGGCGGAGAGGGAGACCACCCTGGAGGAGAAGTCGAAGGACCTGGAGCGCCAGCTCCAGTTGCTGGAGGAGTCTGTGGCCAACGTGAGGGAGAAGGAGGAGAAGTATCAGGAACTGTACAAGAGGACCCACTCCAAGGCTTCCTCCGTTACCAAGACGGAGAAGGATGTCAAGAGGAAGATGGCCGCTCTCAAGGATAGAGAGTCCGAGCTTGAAAAGATGGCCAAGAGGCTAGAAGAGGAGAGGGAGGCCTTGACCTCCAAACACCAGAAGGTGTTGAAGAAGGAAAAGGACCTGGAGGCTAGGGAATCAGAGGTGAAGCTGCGCGCCATGGAGATGGAGAGCAAGCTCAAGCAGACTCTCGGGGCCGAGACTGGCTCCGACATGCTGAAGGAGAAGGAGAGAGCCCTTCACCTCTGGGAGCAGCGGCTGAAGAAGAAGGAACAGGAAATTAAGAACCGCCTGTACCAGAAGGAGAAGGAACTGAAGGAGAGGGAGAGGGCCATACAGGAGGGGCTCAGAGCGGGGCTGGAGGAGGTCGAGGTCGAGGAGGAGGTGGTCCAAGATAAGATCAAATCAGGGACGCCCCGCCTGGACGACCTTCTCCTAGGTGGAATACCGCTTGACTCCCAGATCCTCTTCGTCGGCCCGGCCTTCGTCGGGAAGGAGATAGGGATACTCAACTTCATCGCTGAAGGTCTGAAGAACGGGATACCCTGCATCCTCATAACGACCTCCCGTCCCCCAGCGGAGATGGCCAAGGATATGGGGCCCATTCTTCCCGCCTTCCGGGAGTACGAGCAGCTCGGTCTCGTGAGGTGGATCGATGGCTCAACGCCCATGCCCAACACCAAGAGAAAGAGTCCCATCGTTGAGGGAAACACATACGTGGTGAAGGGCGCAGGGGACTACGAGGGAATATTGAGCGCCCTCAACAAGATTGTGGCTGAGTTCTCGAAGGAGGACTACCCCTATATACGGCTCGCGTACATGACCCTCTCCACCTCCCTGACCCAGGGGAACGAGAAGGAGGCGCTGAGTTTCGTTCAGCGCTTTGTCAACAAGATGCGGAAGACTACGTCCGTAGGCATATACGCTGTAGAGCGTGGCATGCATAGCGACCAGCAGATTGAGGCCCTTGAGCACCAGATGGACGGGGCCATCCACTTCAAAGTGGAGAGGCAGAAGAACCACCTCTCCGTCGTCGGGATAGGCGATGTACAGACCAGGGGGTGGGTGGAGTACAAGTACACCAACAGGGCTCTGATGATCGGGGCCTTCATGCTGGAGCGAATCCGGTAGCCTCCTCGACGGGTCCAGCCTCCATCTTCGAAGGTTATTTAATCGTAGGGCGGTATTTCCACACGGTCGGTGGACTTGGCTAGGGTCGTCCTGAGGGATGTTACGAAGAGGTTCGGCGATGTTATTGCAGTGGACAACCTCAGCCTAGAGGCGAAGGATAAGGAGTTCCTGGTCTTCCTTGGCCCATCAGGTTGCGGTAAGACGACCTCGCTCCGATGCATTGCGGGTCTAGAGAGCATCGATGAGGGCGAGATATACATCGGGGATACCCTTGTCAATGACTTGGAGCCAAAGGATAGGAATGTGGCCATGGTCTTCCAGAATTATGCACTGTACCCGCATATGACCGTGTATAAGAACATGTCCTTCCCGCTGGAGAACTTTGGATACTCCGCGATAGACATCGAGAGAAGAATTCACGAAGCAGCCACGTTGCTCCAGATCCAACCGCTCCTCGGTCGAAAACCGACGGAGTTAAGCGGGGGACAGCAGCAACGCGTCGCCTTGGGTAGGGCGATAGTGCGAGAGCCCAAGGCCTTCCTTATGGACGAGCCTCTGAGCAATCTGGACGCGAAGCTCCGCGTACACATGAGGGCGGAGTTGAAGAAGCTTCAGAAAGACCTCGGTGTTACGACGATATACGTTACTCACGACCAGATAGAGGCTATGACTATGGGTGACAAGATTGCCATCTTGAACCAGGGCGTCCTGCAACAGATGGATTCTCCCAACGACGTGTATGCTCATCCCGCAAACCAGTTCGTGGCAGGATTCGTTGGCACGCCGCCAATCAACTTCTTTGACTGCTCTCTCACGAGCGGTGGTATCCTCGATGCAGGAGAGTTTACGTATACCCTTCCGACGGAACTTGCGAAGGCAGCACAGGCAGCCTCTTCCGACGAGATAGTCCTGGGCATACGCCCCCAGGACGTTAAGGTCCATCAAGATGCTTTGGGGGAAGATAATCTCATCAAAGCGGAACTCTACACAACGGAGCCCCTAGGGGATATCATGATATTGGACCTGAAAGTAGGAGACTTCCTCATGAAGGCCGCCGTTAGCCCCGATTTCAATGCCGAAACCGCAGATGAGCTGAGGGTGAAGTTCCCCGCAGAGAAGGTCTATCTGTTCGACAAGAAGACTGGCATCGCTCTCACATAGTTCTCAGGTTTCAGCGTCATCCAACTCGACTAGTGTCAGGAATGTCCCTTCCCACGGACCTTTCCCCAGCGCCTAATCTCTTGGATGTGATGGGACCTAGCTGAGCCTAGCGACCGACCGTTCTACCCCTTGATAGTCCATCCAATCATTCCCCGAATGTAGTACTTCTGTAGAAACACGTAAATCAAAACTGGTACCAACATCACCATAAGAGAAGAGGCTGTCAATAGACCCCAGTCCCGGTGATACTGCCCGAACGCGAGCCTGGGAATCATCTGTGTGGCCACATAGTTGGTCGGATCGCCGATGAGGATCTGCGCGAAGAAGAAGTCATTCCACACCCACATGAATTGAAGAACGAGGACCGAGGCCAATGCTGGAAGAGCCATGGGTAGGACAATCTTGTAAAACACCTTGAAATCCGAAGCTCCGTCTACCCTGGCGGCCTCCTCGATCTCGATGGGAAGGGCGCCGAAGTAATTCCTCATGAAGAGGATGATCCACGGGAGACCCCAAGCTGAGTGCACGAGCATGAGTCCGAAGCGGGTGTTAACAAGGTTGAGGCTGACCATAGTTCCGAAGAGAGGGACGGCGACCATCATCTGAGGGATTGCCATGATGATCACAATCGTGAGGAATAGGTAGTCCCGGACTGGGAAACTAAAGCGTGCGAAACCGTATCCCGCCAAGGCGGCGACAAACATTGGTATGAATGTTGCGGGGATTGCCACAACAAAGGAATTGGCCATCCCACTGGCCAGGGGAAAGATGGGGTTTGTCATGACCTCCACGAAATTCGATAGAGTTGGGTTGAACTCATCGACTAGCCACCAACCATCAAGAATCTCAGAGGTAGGTCGTATGGCGCTCATCAGAACGCTGATGAAGGGTATGGTCCAGATGAGGGCGATGGACCATGCGAGGATGTGAATTGCGATGGTACGCGGCCGAACCTTCATCTTCTCACCAGTCTTCGAACAAGCCAGACGGTTGCCAGAAGTGTAAGTATGGTGAGGAGGGAGGCGACGGCCGCACCACGCTCGAATTGCAGGCCTTGGAACGCGTAGCGATACATCTGGATGGCCATCACGTCAGCTGCCCCTCCCGGGCCTCCTGTAACGCTCACAGCGGAGAAGACGATGTCGAAAATCTTCAGCTCCCAGAGTATGCTCATCGTCACGACGACCAGTGTGATCGGCTTGAGCAGAGGAAACGTGATCCGAGTGAATATGCGGAAGGCTGACGCGCCATCAATCCTGGCAGCTTCAAAGTACTCCTTGGGAATCGTCGTAAGTCCAGCAGAATAGACGATCAAACTGAATCCAGTCCACATCCACACGGATCCGAAGATGAGCCCAAAGAGGGCCGTCTGAGGGAAGATGAGCCAGCCATGACTCAAGCTTTCCACGCCTATCAGGCCAAAGAAGGCCGGAACAAGGCCCACGTTTCCCTCGTAGATGTACCTCAGAATGACGCCCCCGACAATCATGGGTGTAACCATTCCCAGGAAGACAGCCCCTTTCACGACGGATGCCCCTTTGACGTCTCTCAGAATCAGGGCCAAGGCCAGTCCGATAAATAGCGTCAAGGGGAGGTGGATTGCGATCCATAATCCATTGTGGATGAGCGTCCCCATGGGAAAATCCCCGTCCGGAATGTTCCTCGTATTCACCGTTTCCCTGTTGGTCAGGACGTATTCATAGTTCTCCAAGGTCGGGAACTCGCCCGTGTCCTTTTGAACGAACCCGAGGACGATTGTCGCGCCAATAGGGTAGGCGATAAACATCATCAGGAGAACGACACCAGGTAGGAGGAATAGGAGACGCCCTGCTTGGCGCCTCAAGCGAGGCCTACTACGCGATGAAGATCGCAGTCCAATCACCCTCGAGGCACGCAATAGAAGAAAGGAAAGGTGAGGGAGGATGCCCTCGACCTACGGGGAGATCGGTCCCGTCAGGGTGCCTTCTCATCGATGGCTGTGAGGACGTCGTCCAGAGCGGTCGGGTCGACCCACAACAACTTCAGCTGGGCCCAGAAGGTCGTCTGGAATTCACCACCCACAGTGTCGTCGAGGTCGGCAAGGACTTCCTTCCCTGCAAGCAGCTCACCGGCGGACTGGAAGGCTGGAGGAGCCACTGAGGTGTCCGCATCCACGTGAGTCGCGAAGTGTCCACCCTCAGCAATCTGGGCCTCCTGACCTTCGGCACTTATCAGGAACTCGAACAGCTGCTGCGCCTGATCCATCTTGTCCGTGTACTTCGGGATGAACAGATAGTCTACGGCGAAGACAACGCCCTGGTTTGCAACACCGCCAGGTAGGGACATCGCAGCCATGTCGTCGGTGTCGCCTATCTGGGACATCGTCGGTAGCCAGCTACCCATGAAGTACAGGGCAAAGTCCTCGTCCCATAGGTCCTGAACACCTGACGTCCACTCCTGTGGCGCGCCGAAGTAACCCGCCTCGAGCAGTGGGACGATATATGTGGTGAAGACACTCTTCACGTCAGCATCCGTCCAGCTCTTGGCACCGGTGATCAGATCCTTGTGCATCTGGGCGCCACCGTACGTAGCGATAAAGTGCTCTACAACATCTGAGAGCGGCCAGCCAACTTCGTCACCACTCACAATCGGCGTGATTCCTGAGTCCTTGATTGTCTGCAGCAACGACTTGAACTCGTCGAAATCAGCAGGTGCCTCGTTCCAGCCCTTTGCCTGGAAGAGGGACTTCTTGTACCAGAAACCAGGCTTAACCTTTCCAGTGTAGGCGCCGCCATAGATCGTCGAGCCGTCCTTCACCGGGTCGAGAGAGCCGGCCAAATACTTGCCCTCGTCAACCATAGCAGTTACGTCCACGGCATGGCCATCCTTTCCATACTGCTTGATGAACGAACTCGCCATGAAGATGACATCTCCAGGCGTCTGACCAGCCTCGAACTGCGCTGGCAGAATCGGTTGCAGGTCTTCCTGCCTGAATATGATGTCATTTACTTCGATCCCGGTCTTTGCAGTGAATGCCTCCAACACTGGCAGGAACAGGTCACGTTCCGACCCAGACCAGGGATGAATCACCGTCAGGGCTACTGGCGCCGCTGGTCGGGCAACCAAGAACACCGCTGCCCCAGTGATTGCGTTGGTGATTACCAGAAGGGCGATCACGATCGCAAGATTCTTTCCCGTCCAAACCCCCGCAGGCGCTGCGGGCATTTCTCCTTCTGCCATCCTACACACCTCCAGTGAAATCAAGCATACCCAAACAGGGTAGAACGCATGTCGACCAAATCAGGTCGTTGAGCGTGCTACTCCACCCCGTTTGGAGGACGAATACATACAGGCTATAAAGCTTTTGCGCCAACTTGTATCGGTCAGACATGATGTTCACGAGTAGTCCAAGGTCGGTAGGG
>JBHHZZ010000020.1:0-24865 GCA_046758325.1 Thermoplasmata archaeon
GCCAACTTCTCCCGAGCCCGCCTTACGAGACGTTTTGCTTCCTTCTTTCCGATGGAAGTTTGCCGGGCAATCTCCGAGGGGTCTGCGCCTGCTAGGTCCTCCAGGTTTTCGATTCCCATCCTTCCAAGCTCTCGCAGACGGCCCCTACCTATTCCGGGAAGAGAAGACAGGGAGGGAGCCACGGACCTGAGAAGCCATCGGGGCCTTACGAGCTTGAAGTATACCAGGGACAGGCCCACCACGGCTACTGCGGGGATGCCAACGTAGAGTGCTGCTTGTACGAGCGGGTTGATACAGGCCTCAGACAGACCGGTGGGAATTTCAAAATCTACCCGGCTCTCCCCCCATCCGTCGTCAATCTGACTGTGGATGGCCGTGGTCGTCTTCGTGATGGCGGTCCCGACCACACGAACCTCGATTGTTTCCCCGACATCGTTGTCAGATCCAGACACGGTTTCGTCATGCATGTGAAGCTGTATCCTGTACCAGCCCCTGTAATCCGTCGCGGATGTACGCTCGTTAGCCTGAATCACGACTCCACACGCTGGACTCCCGTCCTCCTGCGAGACATACCCGCTCACGAAGTAACGATGAGAGGGGGTATGTTCTCCCAGAACGGTCTGCAGGTTTGTCGTTAGGAAGAGCAAGCCCAGGAGAGCGACGAAGGCCATCCTCCTCGTCTCTCCGCTCCTAGACCCTCGATGCCGTGTGCTCCGAGAGGCCCGTGGCAGCCTCATAATCTCACGCAAATGATGCCGGTAAAGATAACGTTAGTGTCTACCAGCCCGTGATGATGGGTCCTGACGGTGCAAGTGCTCCTCCTAGGATTTCAGCCCTCAGGGACCTCCGAGGACTGTTTTCAAAGACGCGGTCCTGCCTGCCGGTGGCCCTGCGGAAGAAGCCGTGTGGGATCCCGGGGGCTAGCCTGAAGCAAGCCAATCGGCAGATCGAATGCGCCGAACCCCGTGAATCTTAAGAGCCGAGGTTCTAGCCCCCTCGGGCGACGATGGTGACTGTGTCTCCGTCCTCAAGGCGATGGTCAATTCCCACTGTCTGTCCTGGGAACTTGGCACTCGGTCCCCAGACCTGAGCGTGCCTGAAGTTCCTCAAGAAGTCGCCATGAAGGAGCGTGCAGACGTCCCTGACCCTGGCCCCCTCTCTCACCACTAGAGGTTCCCCGGTGTCGACATTCCTTCCCGGAGGCCTAAGGTATACCCTCATCAAGGAGAGGCGGGAGTAGATGGCCTCCAACAGCTGTTTCAGTCCCGAGCCCTCCTTGGCCGACGTGGGAAGGACGACCCAGTCTCCTAGCTCCTGAACAATCCTGGCAACTTCCTCACCAGGGACGAGATCCACCTTGTTGAGGACTACGATTCCCGGAACGTAGACCCGGTTTCCCGCGAGAGAGTCGACCAGCTGGTCCAGGGTAAGGTCGTCCCGCACCACTAGCTCAGCGTTGGCGATGCCCCACTCTTTTAGCACCTCCTTGATCGCCTCCTCCTCCAGCTCCCGTTGCCTGACGGTAAAGCTGACCTCGATCCCGCCCCTGTCCCTCCTGCGCAGTAGGACCCTCGGGGGGTCCTCGTTCACCCGGATTCCCGCCGCGGAGAGTTCCGCGAGTAGGATTCCGAGGTCCCGCTGTGCGACATCGATCATCAGAACAAGGAGGTCTGCGATTCTTACGTGAGATAGGACCTCCCTCCCCCTGCCCCTGCCGCCGGCGGCCCCCCGGGCGATGCCAGGTAGGTCCAGCAGCTGTATCCTTGCCCCTCTGTGGGACAGCAGCCCGGGGACGGCTCGCAGGGTCGTGAAGTCATAGCTCCCGACCTTGCTTCTCGCTTCGGTGATCCTGTTCAGGAGGGTGCTCTTCCCCACGCTCGGAAAACCCACTATGGCCACCGTTGCGTCGCCGGACTTCCGCACTCCCCGTGCAGCTTGTGGCCCTTTCGGTTTCGCGGAGTCCTCCCTCAGCTTCGCAAGTCTGGCCTTCAACCTGCCAACATGACCCTGCGTAGCCTTGTTATATGGCGTCCTCCGTATCTCCTCCTCTATCTCCTTTATCCTATCTTCCGGGGAGGTCAACGCTCTGCCATGGGTCCCCCATCAAAAATCTTTGCTGCTTCGGAGGAGGGTGACCATCTCAAAGGTCTCGAAGTCGGATAGGTTGAACATCAGGAGCGCATCATGGCTGGGACACTTCTCATCCGCCTCGTAGAAGGGGTAGAGGCCCTCCGTCAGGCAGGTTGGGCAGTATCTGAGGTCCCCCAGAGGAACCCTCCTTACCGCGCCATTCCCGAAGCTCAGTTCCGCCTCCGCCTCGTCGATTGTCACCAGGACTACGGAACCATCGGCCAGCCTGAATCGGAGGGAGCGGGTCCATGGACCCTCCTGGTCTCCTTCTGTCTCTTCATCCTCCCTGTTGACCCAATATGCTTGATACTCCTCCCGCATTCTCCCGGGATATTCACCCAAGCTCACAAAAAGCTATCGCGGCCCTGTAGGAACAGGCGTGAGGAGGGTGCCCGCTCTCCCCTGGAGGGCCGTTTTCAGATGCTTCAGGTCCGTGATGATGACCCGCGAACCCCCTCCTGTTAGGAACTCCATGGCGGCCTGTACCTTGGGCCCCATGCTTCCTGGAGGGAACTGCCCGTCCCCCATGTACGCCGCGGCCTCATCCGCCGTTACCTTCCTCAATGGCCTCTGGCTCTTCGACCCGTAATCGAGGTAAACGTGCGGCACATCGGTCACCATGATCAAGAGCCGGGCTCCGACATCGGAGGCCAACAGAGATGAGGCTAGGTCTTTGTCCACTACCGCTTCAACCCCCTCCAATCCCTCATCGCTTTGCATCACAGGTATACCACCACCGCCAGCCGCTATGAGGACGACTTCGTCCTCCATCAGCATCCTGTGGAGGAACCTGGACCCGAGTATCTCCAGGGGCCTGGGGGAGGGCACAACCCTCCTGTAGCCGCCCCTGGCATCCTTGACCATCCTCCATCCGTCTGCCTCCAGCTCCGTGGCCCTTCTCCCCTCATAGATGGGGCCGATGGGCTTGGACGGCTTGTGGAACTCAGGATCCTCGGGGTCGACCAATACCATGGTAACTATGGGAAGGACGGCGACCCCTTCCCTCCGCTTTCTCAGCTCCTCGGTCAGGGCAAGCTGGAGGGCGTAACCTATCTGGGCCTGGGACTGAGCCACGCACACATCCAAAGGGTTGGAAGGAACTCTGTCAGAGGCACACTCGTTCTGGAGCAGTATAGCGCCCACCTGGGGGCCGTTTCCGTGAGTCACAATGAGCCTGTAGCCTCGGTCCCTGAGGTGAAGGACCGCAGCCGCCACCTCCTTCGCAGCATGCATCTGTCGCTGCCAGGTCAAGGATCTACCGGGAGGAGCAATGGCGTTGCCTCCAATAGCTAGTACTGCAATCCTCGTGCGATCACCAGGAAGCTTAATCATCGGACTGAAATTATAAAAACCTGGCGCCCCTGTACTCTTACAAAGACAGACTTTATACCGTCTTGGATGATTGTTCCGTTATGCCTCTGGCCTCGAAGCTGACCGGTCTACTGGAGCCTCGCTGGAGGCCCTTCATATACGTAACAGCGGCAACAGCATTGAGCGCCCTGGCCCTCCTCGCCATACCGCTCCTGGGCGTACTCGCAGCTACCTTCTTCATGTTCGCCTTTCCTTACTGGATGGGGGAGAGGAGGCCGAAGGTTCTAGCCCTGGCGGGAGCGTTTGTTATCCTCCTGACCGGCATCCTCTTGGCGGCATTCCTCACCTGGGACCTGTACCAGACCCCCGCTCCCCTGCAGAGGAGCGAGGACGGCATACTGACGGGCGGCACCGTAGACCCGGTATTTGGCGACGCAGAGACGACGTTCACGTTCCGGGTGACGTATACAAACACCGCGCCTCCTAAGGAGCCTCCCAGGGTGAACATAACCTCCACATTCTTCTCCGCCGGGACGACCATGAATCACTCAATGGTCCGTCTGGTCCCCTCGGACGATAGCTATGATGACGGCGTTGCATACGTGTTCTCCACCAGGCTGCCGAGCAAGACCCACTACTTCCACTTCGTCGTCCTACTGGCCAACGACACATGGGTGGTCACCTCGGATGCCCTCAGCCCTGCAGCCAACTCGCGCGGTCCCGTGAACATATCTCCCCTGGCCTTCTTCGGCGGCGTTGCCGCGAGCCTGATCCCCTTTCTCTACCTGACGGTGGGCATCCCTCTCTTCCTCGTCATCACGGCCTACTGGTGGTTCGGGCAGGCCAAGAAGAAGAGACAGAGGTTCGTGGGCCGCCGCAAGTGTCCAAACTGCGGGGAGCCGTGGTCCCTGGATGACGAGGCCTGTCCCAGCTGCGGGTTCCGGGTCTGAGTCTGGGCAGTTTCAGCCACCTCCCCCCTCGCCCTTTATGTGTCTCGGCGGGAAGCATCAACCACCTTGCCACGTGATTCGAAAAGGTTAATAAGAGGAGTTCCTGATACTGCGGCCGTTAGAAGGGATGGGATGGCTTCTGTATCTGTAGAGCAGCTGGCTAAGAAGCAGAGGGAGATTTCTGTCTCAGAGTTCTTTGAAAGGAACAAGCACATCCTGGGGTTCGACAAACCCACCAGGGCCCTTTTGACCTCCGTAAAGGAGGCGGTGGATAACGCTCTGGATGCCTGTCAGGAGTATGGTGTCCTTCCAGATGTCCTCGTACAGGTGGAGAGAGTGGACAGGGACGAGTACCGGTTGGTTGTGGAGGACAATGGTCCAGGAATCGTCAAGAGGCAGGTGCCCAAGGTCTTCGGCAAACTGCTTTACGGCTCCCGCTTTCACACGTGGTCTCAGACCAGAGGTCAGCAGGGCCTAGGTATCTCCGGTGCCCTCCTCTACGGCCAGGTCACGACGGGAAAGCCAGCAGTCGTACAATCCAAGACGTCCCAGGACGATGTGGCCTACGAGGTCGAGCTTCTCATAGACACCAAGAGGAACAAACCCCAGGTCCTGAAGGAGGAGTTCAAGGTCTGGGAGAAGCCCCACGGGACGAGGGTGGGGATACACCTCCGGGGCCGGTACGTCAACGGCAAGCAGTCGGTCATGGAGTACCTTAGGGCTACGGCCATCGTCAATCCCTACGCTCGTCTGACCTTCGTTCCGCCGAACGGTCACAGGGTAGTTTTTGAGAGGGTGTCGAGGGAGCTCCCCAAGCCGCCGGTAGAGGTGAAACCCCACCCTCGCGGCGTTGAACTCGGAACCCTCCTCAGAATGGCCAAGGAGAGCAGTTCCAGGAAGCTCACCGCCTTCCTGCAGACGGACTTCAGCCGCATAAGCGCCCGGGTGGCCCGAGATATATGCAGGGAGGCCGGGGTTTCTGAGAACCTGCGACCCAGGTCTCTGAAACTGCAGGACGCCAAGAGGGTCCTGGAAGCCTTCGGAAAGGTTAGGATAATGGCCCCGCCCACGGACTGCCTCTCTCCCATTGGCGAGTTGCTCATCCGGAAGGGTCTCAGGAACGTCGTGGGCTCGCTGCGCCCCGAGTTCTACAGCCCCCCGGTGACGAGGCCGCCTTCTGTGTACGCGGGCTACCCCTTCCAGGTTGAGGTGGGGATCGTCTACGGCGGCGATCTGCCCGCGGATGAGCCTGTGGAGATTCTGAGGTACGCCAATCGAGTACCCCTGCTATATCAGCAGGGAGCCTGTGCGTGCACCCAGGCCGTTGAGGCGGTGGACTGGAGGAGATACGGGTTGGAGCAGCGGGGAGGGAAAGGCATACCCTACGGACCCGCCATCATCCTGATTCACGTTTGCTCGACGAGGGTCCCCTTTACCTCCGAGTCGAAGGAGGCCGTCGCCCCGATTCCAGAAATCGTGAACGAGGTTGTTCTGGCCCTCAGAGAGTGCGGTCGTCGGCTCAAGTCCCACATGAACAAGAAGGCCAGGAGGGCGAAGACCGAGGAGAAGTTCGAGATTGTGCGGGCCATCCTGCCTCAGATGGCTGAGAAGAGTGCGCGAATTCTGGGCAGGCCGGTTCCCGACATCTCTAGGACGATAGCCAAGATCATGAACGTCGTGTGGATAGACGAGCAGGTTGTCTATGAGGGGGGACGCCACAAGGTCTCCGTTGAGGTCCACAACTTTACCCCCGTGAGCAAGAGGTTCACCCTCCACGCTATCGTCCCCCTGGAAGCCCTGGACAGCTCTAGCCTGACCCCGAGGCCCTCAGAGATAAAGCCCGACGGCAAGATCGCCTGGAAGTTGCCCCGAATCGCCGCGATATCCAGTATGTCCATCGGCTATGAGCTTCAAGGCCTGGAAAAGGGCGACTACGAGGAAGCAGAGCTGTACGTGAGCGATATCAATCCTGCCCAGGTTGTGGGGGCCGAGCCCCTGCCCGGGGATTGGGACCTGGAGGCCGTGGAGGTCCAAGAAGAGGAGGAGCTGGAAGTCGACTACGACGCCTTTGGGGAGGTGCTGGAAGGTGACTGACATGTCCCAGAGGGCTCGCCAGGAGCAGGCCGTGAAGTCCCTCTATAACCTGGCGGCGAGGGTATACGAGCAGCTAGATCGGGGTCAGATACCCAAGATGGTCATCCCCCTGAGGACCAAGTCCAACATAAGCTTCGATGAGAGCAAGGGTGTGTGGAAGTATGGTAGATCCACGGGGGTGCGGTCCGCGAAGAAGCTCAGGGGCGCCAACATGCTCCTTCGAACCCTCTACGTCCTGGAGTTCATCAAGGACATGATCGAGAGCGAGAAGTCCTCTACTCTTCGGGAGCTCTACTACATCTCCGAGGGCTGGGATATTGCCAGGTTCACCACCCAGGACGAGAGCAACCTTCTGGCTGAGGACCTGGAGATACTGACCGGAAGCCTCCGGGAGGACTTCAGGTTGAGGCCTGAGGAGGACGGGGCCAGGGTCATCGGCGACCTGACCCTGGAGGAGGTCAACAGACGAGGGGAACCGAAGAGGTTCAACTGCAAGGAGGATGTGGGCGATTCCGGCTACGGCATCCCCTACAACGTGGAGCAGGAGAAGCTGAGGTTCATCGAATGCGACGCCGACTTCGTCCTGGCCATCGAGACGGGAGGCATGTTCGACCGCTTGGTGGAGAATCGCTTCGACGAGGAGGCCAGGGCCGTCCTGGTCCACGTGAAAGGCCAGCCCGCCCGGGCCACGCGGCGGTTCCTGAAGAGGTTGAACGAAGAGCTCGGGTTGGAGTGCTTGGTTTTCAGTGACGGCGACCCCTGGTCCTTCAGGATATTCGCCTCTATCGCCTACGGCGCCATCAAGACGGCTCATATCTCAGAATACCTCGCGACGCCGACGGCTACCTTCCTGGGCATAACCGCCTCGGATATCCTCAACTACGAGTTGCCGGCGGACGACCTATCGCCCCAGGACGCGAAGGCCCTCAAGGACCTGCTGAGCGACCCGCGTTTCAACGATCCCTTCTGGAAGGATGAGGTGGAACTCATGCTCGACGTGGGCAAGAAGGCCGAGCAGCAGGCCCTGGCGAAGTATGGCCTAGACTATGTCACAGATACCTACCTTCCGGAGAAGCTGGCACAGAGCGGGCTGGGATAGCTGGTCTAGATAAGGTATCTACTTATGGTCCCTCCTCCATGAGGGCGCCGGAGGCAGAGATGGAGAATCTTTCATCAAACCTTTCAAGGGATGGAGGGCAAAGGTTGACTGAAATGCCCGCCAGGGAGATGCTCCTGGTCCTGGGTAGCCTTCTGGCGATCATCCTCGGTCCTATCTTCTTCGTGCTGGAGCTGGCCATCAAGGGCCTCGGTCTGGGGGAGTTCACTGCTGTCATCGTGGACGTCGTCATCGGCTTCGTGATGCTTCTGTCGGTGAGCGTCATGAGGAGGAAGCTGATGAACGGCCTCCTTCTCGCCCTCATCTCGGCCGTCATCCTCATAGCCCTGGGAGGGTTGGCTGGAGCCATCGGAGGTTTTTTCGGACTGGTGGGAGCTCTAATAACCCTCGCGACCCACTACAAGATCTTTATCCGATAGGAACTCATACGCCTTCCGGGGTGCCAGCGGCTGAATACTCCCGAGTGTTCTCCCTCTTCAGCAGGGCCTTGAGTTCCATCGTCCTCACCTTGAGTAGGATGACATCTCCCAAGATGGCCAGGCTGGAGGGCGTTTCGATCCTCCTCCCGCTGCCCGCTGGGTTGAAGGTCTTCAACCTCTGGTACGGCTTTCGATCCATCAGTAGCGTTAGAGTGTCCACCTTCCAGATGTTGGTGTCGATGTAGGCATCCTCCACTATGCCCAGGTTGTCCCCATCGTGGGAAACGACAGGCATCCAGAGGACCCAGGGCAAGGCCATGGGGGGCTTATCCGGGCGTATGATGAAGTCCGCCGTCTTGGCCACTGGGGTCCTCAAAAGGACGAAGCTGCCGACGGAGCTTATCGCCTTCGTGCTGAGAAGGCAGCGCTCCCTCTCTTTACGGCTCCTGAGGCCCAGGGCATTCGCGAATTTCCTCTCAGGTCTGATCTCCAGGGCCGGTATGTTCCAGTCATTGGACACGTAGGAGATGTGGACCTTGCCGAGCTGCCAAGCATCGGCAGATATTATTGTCATTCCGTAGAGTTTGCCAGCCCTGAGCTGCATCACTTTAGTGAACGACTTCACCCTATTTATGGTTGCCTGGACGATGCTCAGCTTCCAGTTTCCGATGTAGGTCCTTTGTTTTATAAACCAAGACGGCCTAGACTCCAGCACATTGCCTGAGGAAGACAAGGTGTACGGAGGCCTGTGCGAGTTTTGCAGTTACGAGGGTCCTTTCGAAAGGGTGACGGGGACGGGAGCCCTGCGCTGTCCACAGTGTGGTCAGGCCCCCAGACCTACCCCTGAGGACGAGTGGTTGGGGTGATGACATGTCCGAAGAGGACGTCCTCAAGGACAGGGCCGAGGATGAGAAGCTGCTGGACTTCCTGGCGAGGGTCATTAGGGACAGGGGTGGCCCCCGGAAGCTCCTACTGGGCGCGGATCTCTACAGACAGGTCCAGGATTCCCTGACGAATGAGGACTTCGGCAAGGTAACGGTCGGCGGACGGCACCCCTTCCAGAACATCAGCCATATTTACGGGGTCCCGGTGGAGGTCGACTACGAGGACAAGTCTAGGCTGGAGTTTGTCGACTAGGACCTAGAGGGCTTGAGGATCCTCTCGGGAAAGCAGGACCGAGGCCATGACTTCTGCGGGATTAGCTGGAGAGTTCACCAAGATGTTGGTTACCCTTCGCGGTCGATCGTAGACCATTCGCTCGTCTAGGGGCACGGCATGAAGAGATTTATGTTTGCTGCTCATTGAGAAGACGTGATGAAGGAGGATCACTGGACCTACCAACTCTTTCTACGGAGGCCTGAGCTCTTTCTAGCGATACACGAGACTGGACTGAAGTACGCGGAGTCCCAGGTGGAGAGGCTCGAGCAGATCCTCGGCAGGCTGGGCATTTCGCGGGGAAGCCGCCTTCTTGACGCTCCCTGCGGAATCGGCAGGCACTCCGTCCACTTCGCCCTTCGGGGATGGAAGGTGGTGGGGGTCGAGCTTGTGCCCGAGTACGTGGAACGGGGTAAGCAGCTGGCTGCAGAGCTGGGCGTAAGCCCCCAGCCAGTCTTCAGGGTAGGAGACCTGCGGGAGGTGGGTACCCTCCTGAAGGACGAGGAGCCTTTCAACGGCATTCTCAACCTCCTGACCTCCTTGGGATACTGGGACGATATGACGGACCTCTCCATCCTCAACCAGTTCCATCAGCTCGCCGCGCCTGACGGTGTCCTCCTACTGGACACCATCAACAAGGACTACGTAGTCCAGCACTTTCAGCCTAGGAGTTTCGAGGAATACGGGGACATAGCCTACGTGGACGAGAGGAACCTGGACCTGCAGACCTCTCGCATAAGGAGCAAGTGGACCTTCTACAAGAAGGAGGGGAAGGACCTCAGGCACGCTTTCTCGGTCGACACATCGCAGAGGATATACGGCCCCCACGAGCTGAAGGGCCTGCTGGAAGAGGCAGGATGGGGGCGAGTGAAGGTCTTCAGCGGCTGGGACCTGAGACCCCTCTCTAGCACGATCTATCGACTCCTAGCCATCGGCCGAAAATAGGCGAGCCGGCTGTCGATGCTGACAGACCTTCTCATAAGCAAACCCATCCTTCGGAAGATGGCAATAGCGGCCAGACGGGCCATCAACTTTAATTGCGTGGTACGGGCAATAGTGAGGGTAAGGGGAGATGAGGCAGATGAAGGAAGTCCGTGTGGCCCTGTGCCAGATGAACACCCGGGTGGGAGACATCAGGCGGAATGCCGAAGGGATCCGGGAATGGGTTGAGGAGGCCAATGCGAAGGGAGCCCATTTGGCCGTCTTCCCTGAACTCACCTTGACGGGTTACCCTCCCAAGGACCTCCTGGAGTTCAGGGGTTTTGTGGCGGAGAACTTGGAGGCGCTGAAGGAACTCGCCGCCGTGATGGGGGGTACTGCCGCTGTGGTGGGCTTCGTGGATGAAAGTCAAGGCCTCAGGAACGCCGCGGCACTCCTCTGGCGAGGCAATCTGGTAGGGGTTCAGCACAAGACACATCTTCCCACCTACGACGTCTTCGACGAAGACCGCTACTTCCGTCCGGCTGAAGAGCACAGGATTTTCAGACTCAATGGCGTGAGGGTGGGCATCACCGTATGTGAGGACATATGGGTTGGCGAGGAGCCAACAGCGACCCTTCGTCGGCTGGGTGTGGACCTGCTGGTAAACGTGTCGGCCTCTCCATTCCAAGCCGGCAAGGTTGTGGAGAGGGAGAGGCTGGTTGCCTCACGTGCCCAGGTTTGCGGGGTGCCCCTCGTCTACGTGAACCAGGTGGGCGGGCAGGACGACCTCGTCTTCGACGGTGGGAGCATGATAGGGGACGGTCATGGCGGAATCCTCCATAGGGCCAAGCGATTCGAGGAGGAGCTAGCGGTCGTCCCGATTCATCTGCAGGAACCGAGGCCAAGGGGAGAGCCCCCCATTGACTCGGTAAACGAGGAAGAGGAGACTTACAAGGCCCTCCTGCTCGGTACGCGGGACTACCTATGGAAGAACGGTTTCCAGAAGGCGGTAGTGGGCCTCAGCGGCGGCATCGACTCGTCCCTCACCGCTGCCATCGCCGTGGATGCCCTAGGCGAAGAGAATGTCTGGGGCCTGGCGATGCCCAGTCGTTACTCCTCACCTGAGAGTATCGAGGATGCCGAGGCCCTGGCCAGGAACCTGGGGATCCGCTTTGTGGTAATCCCCATAGACGCAACCTTCGATGCCTATCTGGAGGCCTTGGGCCCACTGTTCGAGGGCCAGGCCTGGGACTCAACGGAGGAAAACCTCCAGGCGAGGATCAGGGGCAACATCCTGATGGCCGTCAGCAACAAGTTTCGTCACCTGGTCCTGAGCACCGGCAACAAGTCTGAGATGGCGGTGGGTTATTGCACCCTCTATGGGGACTTGAGCGGAGGTCTTGCCGTCATTTCCGATGTTCCCAAGACGATGGTGTACAGGCTCGCCCGTTACAGGAACAGCCTGGGGACCGTCATACCCGAGCGGGTCTTTAGGAAGCCTCCGTCGGCAGAGTTGCGGCCAGATCAGAGGGACGAGGATGACCTTCCTGCGTACGAAGTCCTCGACGAGGTCCTCCAAGCCTATGTGGAGGAGAGGCTCTCTGCCGATGAGGTGATTTCTAGAGGCTTTGAACGCGACTTGGTCTGCGGAACCCTGAACCGCGTGAATGCCAGCGAGTACAAGAGGAAACAGGCCCCCCTCGGTCTGAAGGTAACGTCCAAGGCCTTCGGGTCAGGTCGGGTCATGCCGATTACGAACGGCTACCGCTTTGCCTGAGAGAATCCTGCTCCCTCGGCCAGGTTTCGCCATTGGAGAGATCCATTTCAGAGCAGTCCCAGGAACCCTCTCCCGATGTCATCCTCCCGTGAGGACGGCTGGTTTCCTACCCATGAGTTCGGCAGCTGTGGACACTCTTCTGCCCAGCTTCTCTGCCAGTTCCCAGACTTTTCCGGTGTGCTCTCTAAACTTGCGCTCTCTGGGCAGGTGGTGGTCGTAGATGATTAACTCTGTATCTGTCTCCCTGACTATCCTGAGCATGTTCTCAATTGCCCTCCTCAGATTTGTCAGGTTCAGCATGTACCCGAGCATGTAGGTCATAGGACCGTCCAGAATCAGGACCTGAGGATTCTCCTCGATGAGCCATTCTGCATAATCCTCAATGATCGGCCCGTTGATGTCTGACGTGTGAATAAGCTTCTCTCCGCCGAACTCGATAACGGTGGAGCAGACCCAGCCCACCCTGGAGTACTCGATTCCGTGAAAGAAGGGCCTGCTGAACCTCAGCCTTGTCTTGCCTATGGTGAGCCTCTGTCCATCGATGAACCTTACCTTGAGGTTCCTGAACTCAAGCTCAGGCACCCTTCCGTACTCTTTCCATTTTCTAGCCCTCGCCAGGAACCACCTTCTCCCCTTCTCCAATAGTTCCTCTCGTCTCTCCTGGTAATCTTGAAAGTCCCTGTCCGTCGCGACTGTCAAATCCTCCATCGGATCCCCGAATCTCCTGGTCCTGGGCCTCTCAAGCACCTCCTTCAGCGTCCTCTCTCCGAAGGTCCTGCAAAGGTTCTCAAAGAACCGCATCGATCTGCGCCTCTGAGAATCGTTGATGTACTGATTGGGGTTTTTCACCAAGACCAGCTTGCCCTCATAGAGACCTCTCTCGAAGTCTGTGTAGTGGTCATAGTGGTAGTGGGAGACGATCACCACGTCTGTCGACCCTGCCGCCGAGGCTATCCTCCTTCCCGCCTCCTGATGCCAAAGTCTCTTCTGAGCGCTCGAGGCGGGAAAGCCGGGATGCATCTGGGACACCCCGGGGTCTATCAGAAAGTTTGAGTCAGTCCTGACCAGGATGCATGAGGACTTCGCGCCAAGCGAGTCGAACCAGATGGGCTCGAACTCCATCAACGTACCTCAACTGTCATGGTACTTTACAGTTTGTTGTCCCGGGGATCTTGAGCCAGGAATCGGGGCTGCCGGAAAATCAGGGGTCCAAGGGGAAGTCGTCCGTCATGCACGTCTGGACTTCGAGGGCGCGGGTGGGCCACTAGGAGGCCTCCTTGAAGCGGGCCGACCGGGATTCGAACCCGGGTTGAGGGCTCCGCAGGCCCTAGGGATGTCCAGCTACCCCATCGGCCCTATGTCTCTAATGTACCAGCCCAGATAAAGGATATACTTCCGCGAGAGGGTCGCCTCAGGCTGCAGGGGGACTAGCGGGAGCATCACATCAGGCCTCTGGACCTCAACACCGTGTGGATCTTCTCAGATACCTCCTCAATGGTCCCGGACCCTTCTGCCCTCTCCAGGATGGATTTGGACTGATAGTAGTCGACCAGGGGCTGAGTCCTCTCCCTGTAGGTGCGAAACCGCTCCCGTACCACGTCCTCCCTGTCATCCTCCCTCTGGTAGAGTTCACCACCACAGAGGTCGCACTTCCCCTCCACCTTCGGCGGGCTGAATTTCAGATTGTAGACCGACTGACATTCCCGGCATGCCAGCCTCCCCGAGAAGCGCTCGACGACCTCCTCCTCCCCCACTTCTAGGTAAATCACGAGATCTACAGACACCAAGTCCTCCAGGGCCCTAGCCTGAGCGATGTTCCTGGGGAACCCGTCAAGAATGAAGCCCTTCTGGCAGTCCTCCCGGGACAGCCTTCTCTCCACCATCTGGATGATGATGTCATCCGGTACCAGCTGCCCCCTTTTCATGTAGCCCCGAGCTTTTCTGCCGAGGTCCGTCTCCCCGGACACCTCCAGCCTGAGCATGTCCCCGGTGGCTACCACCGGAATCGACAGCACTTCGGAGAGCCTCGATGCCTGGGTTCCCTTTCCGGCTCCGGGGGGGCCAAAGAGGGCGAGCTTCATGCCTCCGTCTATCCGGCCCTTGCCTAAAGCCTTTAGGTGGCGGGTGCAGCTTCCTCTGCCGGCCTGGGGCTCGGCACCTTGGCCGCCACGGCTTCCTTCGGCCTGAGTTCGTCGTAGAGGTGAAGGGTGGACGCCACCAAGGCGGTTCCCAGGAGGCTGTAGAGCCCTGCGGAGATGAGTGTCCCGACCATGGGAAGGGGAAGGAGAAGGATTACGGCTGCCGAGGCCAGGAGGGTGATCGCTGCGTAGGCCAAACAGTATGGCAGGACTTCCTGGCGGCTCTGGAGGGCGAGCTGCATGCTCTGTCTCAGAGCGTCCCCGAGGGAAAGGTCGTCCACGACCACGATGAAGGGCGTCAGGAAGAGGAAGTACAGGAGGATAAGCAGGGCGGAGAGGATGAAGAGAGAGGTGAAGGGACCCTGTTCGTATCCCCTAAGGAAGGGCTCCAGCAGGAGCAAGAAGACGGCAATGAGGGCGTTGAAGGCGAAGATCCTGGAGAAGAGGTAGTTCGCTCCTCCCAGGAAGCGTCTGGACGTGTCGCCCCTCCGAACCATTTCTAGGGTGGCAAGATAGCCCGCCGCCACGTAGGACTGGACTCCGAGGATGAGCAGAAGAACGGGCGCCGATAGCTGCCCGAGGGCCGGAGGTGGGTATAGGGGGAAGAAAGGTGGCGAAGCGCTTGTCTGGCCCTGGACCTGAGAGAGGGAGGGAAAGGGCATCGGCAAGGTAAACTCCACAGAGGGGTTGGAGGGGGTCAGGAATTGTGGGTTGAGGAAGAGGATGACTACGTCGAAGGCGAAGGGCACCAGGAAGAGAGGGAGAGCTCTTCCTGCTGTCGCGAATCCCAACCTGATGGCGCGGGTCCAAGCGGGCAAAGAAACCGAGGGGCATAGGAGTGAATGGGGCCTTTAAGTTAACCCTGTGCTGAACATGAAACATCAGAAGAGGTGGTTAGCCATGAGCCTCGCAGGGCCTCCGACCCAACATCTCAGCGTTCTGATACCCAGCTCTTTGATCCTCTCCTCCACCTCTTCCCCCCTCTCAGGAAGAGTGTTCACGTAGACGGTCGCTCCCGTGTCGATGGAGAAGAATGCGGGGAGGCCCTCCTCCCTCATTTTGCGAACCGCCATAATCACCCTCAGGGTTTCGGGCGTCCACAGCAGCATCTCCTGCGGTCCTGTCATGGTGATGCCGTGGAGCATGAGGGTATCCTTCTCGGCCAGCTGGCAGATCCTCCCGATATCCGCCTCCCTGATGGCAAGTTCCATCTCCGCCAGCATCTTGGGGATTTCCGCCAACCTAGCCGTGAAGAAGGGCGACTTGAGGACTTCTCGGTGGGCGGCCTCCGTATCCTTGTAAGCCTCGACCAACGCAACGATTATCCCCATCTGCAGGTCCTCGGATGATAGCTGGTAAGCGTAGGACTCCTCATCCGTATTGCCCTTCCTCCACCTCGAAAAGGCGCCCGTGACTGCCCGGGCCGCGGAGCCGGCTCCCCTACGTGCGATGGTCGACACCCCCCTCGGGGCGATGTCCAGGCCGGCGGCCTCGGAGGCCGCCAGTGCTAGGGCTGCGAAACCCGACGCTGAAGCCCCAAGTCCTACATTGGTGGGGAAGCTGTTGGTGGACTCAACCCTCGCCCTCTCCGAGAGGTCCGCCCTGCGACGAACCTCATCCAAGACGGTGATCGCCCTCTCCAGTCCCCTACCTCGAACCGGTGAGCCGTCCACCACCAGGGAGTCCGTGTCGTAGTCTCCGAAGGCCACGGTGGTGTGCGTTATTAGAGGCGCCGTGCAGACGGATATGGAGTCGTGATAGGGAAGCCTGAGGACCTGGTCTGCCAGCCCGTGGTACTTTATCAGGCCCTGTATGGGATGCGCGACGGCGCTAGCTTTCATGGTCCTCACCTTCTCCCGGGAATGGCAGGGAATTCAGATATCGAAGATAACTGTCGCATAGCCCTCCTTGGGGTTCACCTCAATCATATGGTAGGTCACGGCCTTAACGAGGAGTTCCATGGGATGTCTCGAGGGGTCCAGTGGCTCGCCCTTGGCCGCGGCAGTGAGGGATAGGTCCTCGATGGCCACTTTGAACTCCGATAGGAACACGTTCTCCGTCTCGTGGACGTAGAGAAGCTCCGTCAGCCAGTCGACGAGGAGGGACTCGATGTCCTGCGACTGAACATGGATCTCCACCTCCCCCTTGGCCCTCACACGGCTGACATCGGTCATGAGGTCAAACATTCCCACGGCAGCGTTCTCGAAAATCTCCTCCAGCGTTCTGCCGTGGGCTCTCAGCCCCACATCCGCGGTGTGCTCTAGAAACTCATACTTCACGTCCGTTGCCATGTTGAGCGGGGTTATCAACCTTCCTCAGGGGACGACATCCAGCACTCCCCAAAACCCGACTCCGAGACGATGGTTGCTACACACCCCTATCCCTCTCGGGCCAAATGAGACGATGCAGCTGAGGCAGTACCCGGACCCTCAAGCCGTCCCTCAGCACCCATCGCGCCAGTGGTAGCAGCCGGTTGCCTCCTTCAGGCTGAAACACGATCTCGCATCGCGGCCTGTACCTCCTGATAACCTCCTTGGCATACTCATAGTCCCTCTCATCTGCGATGACGAACTTCAGCTGGTCTCCGGGCCTCAGGAGGTCTATGCTGTCGAACTCCATCTTCTCCTGCATGCCTGAGGAGGGGCACTTGATGTCCATGCTGATACAGACGCCGTCACCCCGAGGCACGTCCTTGATGGAGATGGAGCCGCTGGTCTCTACCACGACCTCATAGTCCCTTTTGACCAACTCATGAATCAACTCCTCGGAATCCTTCCATAGGAGGGGTTCCCCTCCGGTGAGGCAGACGCTCCTCGCCGTCTGCTTCTCCACCTCCTTGATGATGTCTGCTACGCTCATCTCCACGCCCTGCTCCCAGGAATACTTGGTGTCGCAGTTATGAGTCAGCACCCCGTTGGCGAAGAAGTTCCGGAGGGGCGAGCAGGTGAGGTTGTAGACCTTCTCAACGCGTGAAACGCCCTGCACGTCGCTGATTCGAGCCCAGGACTTGCCCATCTGTCTGTCTAGGACAAGGACCCGGTCTCCGATGGAGAGGTCCTTCGCGAGTCGCCAGCTCTGGGATGTGTATATGGGGTGCTCAGGGGTGACAGTGAGTTTGTGCCCACTGCCGAGCCATATCTCCAGAAGGTAATCGCAGTATCGGACATGTCTCTCCTCCACTCTGGTGTAAACGACCTCCTGCTCGGACGGGTCGTAAGCCAGGACCTCCTCGCCGACGCCCACCGCATCTATTGGCTTCTCATCCCCCTCGTGCGTCTCCACTGCGGCCTCTCCGAGCACGCACCAGGAGCAGCGAAGGTTGCACAGGGCCGTTCGAACGAAGAACGTGGGCTTGCCAATGTGGACGCCTTCGCCTTGAATGGAGAAGAACATCTCTATTATTTCCATGGGCTCAGTCCTTGTCCTTGTAAGTAGATGTTCCAGCTCTTAAATAAGTTTCAAGGTGTGGTTGTGAAGGCAATCCTCGGGTTAGGTCTTCACCTCCTTCCAGGCCAGGATACTCTGCATCGTCTCCTTCACTTAGTCTTCGAGCAGATCCAGTATCTCGGCAACGCGCCTTAGGCTCGGTGAGTCAACAGCAGATGCTCCTGCCGTCTGGTCACGTCGATGCAGGGGCGCAGTTCTCTAGAAAGGTAAGCTGGTAGGACAAGTCGCTCTGCGCCTTCTCGGGCCTTTCATACATTACTGTGGAGCTGAGCCGCTTCTCCCGCCGAAGCCGACCCAGCATCTCTAGCCTCACTTCCCCGCCCGAGGCCATGATGAGCGACGTTTGAGTCCCATTGAATCCCCCACGGCGAGCCATCATCACTGAAGCCTCACGGATACCACTCGGGATACCGCTCATACGGGATGGGATCCTCGATCCCTGCCTCCTTGAATCCCTTCAGCCTTATTTGGCACGCATCGCAGACTCCACAGGCTCTCTTTCGACCAAGATAGCAGCTCCACGTGAGCTCTAGGGGAACTCCCAGCTCCAGGGCCTTTCGCACTATGGCCGCCTTCGGGAGGGAAATAAGGGGGTACCTGATCTCTACGGCCTTCCCCTCTACACCCCGCTTAGTGCCCAGTCGAGCGACCTCCTGGAAGGCCTCATAGAAGGCGGGCCTGCAATCGGGATAGCCCGAGTAATCGATAGAATTGGCCCCTATGTAGATGCAAGCAGCCCCCAGAACCTCCGACCAGCTCAGGGCGTAGCTCAGCAGGACGGTATTCCTCGCGGGGACGTAGGTGGGAGGTATTCCCTCTGAGATCTCCTCCAGGCTGCGAGAGGTTGGGACCTCCATCTCCTCGTCCGTGAGGGCAGATCCTCCGATTTGTCGCAGGTCCAGCTGGATGACCTTGTGTTCCTTCACACCTAGAGCCCTGGCCACGGCGCTGGCAGCTTCCACCTCTCTCTCGTGCTTTTGGCCATAAGAGAAGGTGAGGGCGTGGACATCGAAGGCCTCCCTGAGGGCAATTGCCAATGTCGTACTGGAGTCCAGGCCCCCGCTGAGGAGGACAATCGCTGAGCTCATTCAACCACTACGGGTCAATACGCGGCTGAATTCTTAAGCCTCGTGCTTTCGAACCAGATTACCGTATGCCGGCCGGGCCTAGCCGAGCGAGTGATGGGCCTCGATCTCGTCCAGTTTGTACTCGTCCCACTCCCGGAGGCCCAGAGCCACCTCCAACTCAGGGAAAGTGAGGATCGGCTTGTCGTACTGAAGATGGTCGTCAATAGCGATGCGCGGACAGGCCGTGTTTAGGAAGGCGTCTACCCGAAATCCCTTGAGGAACTCTGGCCCGACAAAGTCCATGAGCAGGATGCACCCCTTCCTCCCGTAGGACTCCAACAGCCTCTTTGTCTCCATGGCGAGGGCCATTCTGTACTGCCCCAGCTTCTTGGAGACGATGATTCCGAAGGTTTTCGCCTCCTTGGCCAAGGTAATGGCGGCGAACCGCTGTCTCAACACCTTTTCCCTCAGGGTATCCATCTCCCTTACCTCGCCGGTGAAGGGGTCCGCCACAACCACCCTCTTCTCGGTGGTGAGGGCCACTCCCAGGGGATGAAAGCCACCCGTACCAACGAAGAGGAATGTGTCCACCCTATCCTCCACGCTTCGGGCCGTATGGACATCGCACCCTAGGAGCTGTCCAGCATAGGCGATGCGCCCGTCCGCCTCACCCACGAGCACCTCCCTCTCATGGTCCTCCAAGTATGCCTGGACTTCCTGCAGCCAGGGAATGTGCTGAACCGTCGTAAGTAGGCCCACCCGCTTGCCCAGGTGGGGCAAGGCATCCTCCAGGAAGTCCATAGAAGGAAGGGACATCGGTGCCTCCAAGAAGATGATGTCCTTGAGGTTGAGGTAGGGCATGGGAGCATGCCCGAACTGCACGATCAGGTCCACAGGCATCCTGGGGACGTCGCAGGCTCCGAAGGTGGGCTCCGCGGAGACCATGACGGTCACACCGGCGCGTCTCTCCAGTTCCTCCGCAATCTCAAGGGCCCCGAGCCTCATGCCGTCTGGATACTGGAGGCCAACAGTCTTGCACCCCCTCCTTCTGATCTCTTTCAACGCCTCTCGCAGGTCCATGGACTCACCGGCGTCGCCCAAGGGTCTACGGACCCTCTACCAGAATTCTACAGGGAGTGGGAAGCTTGTACTTCGCCTTGGTCAGAGCCTTCTTGGCCTGCTCCAGGTTGGGCACGGTGGTCCTGATGTACATGATGGGCTGACCCTCTTTCACCCTGGCGGCGGTCCCAACAGGTGTGCCAAAGGCTCCCCTCATTCCATCGGAGATCCTGTCGGCTCCCGCACCCACCGCCACCTTGTTCTCTCTCAGCACGATGTGCGGATAGGTTTTGATCTTGAGGTGATACTGCTGACCTGCCCGCTTGGATATGTACCTGTTTGCCGCAATCCTAGCCGCCTCCAGGGCGTTGTGTCTGATCTGACACGCCTCTCGAGCCAGCAGGCTCACGGTCACCGGGAAATCCCCATTAGGGTTTCCCATCTCGAACTGGGTGATTCGAGGGTTGGGGACGCCGCCCATATATTCCCTTCTGGTGTACGGCTGACCCTTCACCTCTCGATACATCTTCGCGGGCTTCCTAACCATCTAATTCTCTCCTATGGAGGACAGTGATATAAAACGATTGGGCGGAGGCGGCGTCCAGCCCGAACGGACGTTCTTCCTCCAGCCTCGGGAGGAGTGACTGTCGTTGCTGAAACGGAATCAATGCACGATGAAAAAGATGAAAAGGGGCTCCCTGCTCGGAGATTCAGGGAGCTGTTGCCGGCCTCGCGGTGAGCATCACTAGGGCTGCCGCAATGACTGAGGCCACAGCCACGACCATTCCGTAGGTCACGAAGAACAGGAGTGCGGTGTTGACGTAGTAGAAGCCCTGCAGGAAGGCCTCCGTCGCGGGCAGGGCCCAGGCAGAGATGGCGAAGATGGCAGACAGAAGGCCTACAGGCGCGGCCAGAAGGTGCTTCATGTCCCGACGGAACCGCTGCAGGTCCTCGTACTCCTCCACAGTCTGTCTCAGCCACTCAGCCTTCGGGCTGTTGGGTGCTTGCTGTAGCACTTCGCCCACTGCCTCCTTGACCCTCGAGTTCGACACCGTCCAGCCGGTTTCCGACTGGACTACGTTCCGGACGGACTTGAGGATCTGCTGCGAGGAGGCATCTACCCTGTGAACCGTCAGAAATCCTGCCAGGAGGACGATGGCTAGGATGAATGCGCTTCCCGTGAGGATGCCGTTATAGGTTCTGAAGGATGTCAGCGCTCCGTAGTGGTATCCTGTCACTAGTGCGGCATAGATAGAAAGGACGATGGTGGCAACAGATCCGCTCAAGATGCTTGCCGTTAGTATCTTCATCACCCTGTGACTATTGGCCATGTTGGCAAGTGTCGTGCGTTTCCTTATAAAAGTGGCGTCGTGAGTCTGAAAATCAATAATGATAACCAGAGGTGAGAGCAGCAGATTGTCTCATTGAGCGTCGCCGAACCTATAAATAGGGTCTTGGGCTGTTTCTATTTCTTCAAGACATGAAGCTGGTGAAGTTGGGAGGTAGCGTCATAACCTATAAGGGGGAGCGAGGGCGCTTCCGCAGAAAGACTGTAGAGACCCTTGCGGAGGAGCTGTCCCCCTTCAAAGAGGACCTATGCCTCGTTCATGGAGGGGGGAGCTTCGGCCATCCGCTGGCCCACCACCACGACCTCCACCGGGGCATGAGGGACAGGAGGCAGCTGGAAGGCTTTGTAGAGGTTCACAGCAGCATGAGGGAACTCAATGGTCGCGTCCTCCGATCTCTACACTCGCGGCACATTCCCGCCGTCTCCCTGCCACCCGCCCCCTTGGTGTCCGTCCGCGGGGGGGAGATTGTGACCTTCAGGGGAGAGCCCTTCACCCAATGCCTGGAAGCGGGTCTGGTACCGGTGACCTTCGGCGATGTGGTCATCGATGCCCTCAGGGGCAGCTCCATATTGAGCGGTGACGACCTGATGGTCCACTTGATCCGCCTCCTACGACCCGAGGTCGCCATCTTCGTCGCCGATGTGGATGGTGTAAGAGGTCCGGACGGCTCTATCTTACCCGTCATCTCCTCCCGGGTTCCAGATCTCCCCTTCGAGCGGGATGAGACGGACGTTACCGGTGGCCTCAAGAGAAAGCTGGAACTGATGCTGGAGATATCCAGAGAGGGGTCTCGGTGTCTGCTGATAAACGGCATGGTGCCCGGCAGGCTCCTGGCAGCCCTGGAGGGTAGAAAGGTCCCCTGTACCGAGGTTAGGTGGGTTTGATGTCGGAAAGAAAGAGGGAGCATGTAGACATAGTCCTGGAAAAGGATGTTCGCCCGAAGCACAACTACTGGGACGATGTGCACTTCGTGCACAGAGCCCTCCCGGAGGTCGACCTGGACGAGATCGACACCAGCGTCACCCTCTTCGAAAAGCGCCTGACGGCCCCCATCGTCATATCCTCCATGACGGGAGGCTTCGAGGACGCCGTGATGATAAACGACAACCTGGCCTACGGGGCTTCCCGCGTGGGCGTGGGCATGGGTGTCGGAAGCCAGAGGCCCGTGCTCCAGGGACAGGCCTCGGAGGATTCATGGCTGGTGGTCAAGAAGCACCGGATCCCTCTCATGATCGCCAACATAGGCGCCCCGCAGCTCATTCGCCAGCAGGACAAGGAACCCCTGGCTCTGGATCATGCGAAGAGAGCTCTCGAGATGGTTGGAGGCGATATTCTGGCTATCCACCTCAACTACACCCAAGAAATCGTCCAGCCGGAAGGAGACAGCAGAGCTCGAGGCGTCCTCGACGCCCTAAGGAGCGTTGCCGCCGAGCTGCCAGTCCTCGCCAAGGAGACGGGCGCGGGTATCTCCAGGGAGGTAGCACTTCAGCTCAAGGAGGCGGGGGTCCGAGGCATAGACATTGGAGGCCTGGGTGGGACGAGCTTCTCCGCCGTGGAGTTCTATCGGGCCAGGAAGGAGGGCTTGGAGAGGAAGAAGAGACTGGGGGAGGCCTTCTGGGAGTGGGGCATTCCCTCGCCCATATCCCTCATGCTCTCCCAGGTGGGGCTACCCATCATCGCCACCGGCGGAGTAAGGAATGGGGTGGATGTGGCCAGGGCCATGGCCCTGGGGGCCAGCGGGGCCGGCATGGCGTCCCAGATGCTCAGGGCTGCCAGTCGGTCGGCCGAGGCGGTCGTGGAGGAGCTGGAGGCAGTGATAGCGGAGCTGAAGGCCGTCATGTTTTTGACGGGTTGCCAGAACCTGGACCAGCTGCGACAGACCAGGGTGGTGACCACCGGTCCGACCCGAGAATGGGCCTCTTCCTTGGATCTGCTGGGAGGCTAGGCGCTTGGACATGAAGCAGTTTGAGACGTACCTGGCGGAGAAGTCCAGTCTCATCGACCAAGAGCTGGCGAGCTTCCTTGAGCGAGCAGGGGACGTCCCAAACCTCCACGAAGGCATCACATACGCCATGGGCCTGGACATCCAGGAGAGGAAGAAGCGTGGAAAGAGGCTACGCCCAGTCCTGTGCCTCCTGACCTGCGAGAGCCTGGGTGGAGATGTGTACAGGGCCACCCCCTTCGCCATGGCCTGCGAGATGCTTCACAACTTCCTCCTGGTGCATGACGACATCGAGGATGAGGACGTGAAGAGGAGGGGCAGGGACAGTGTCTGGGTGCGCTTCGGGAGGGATCATGGCATCAACATCGGCGACTACATGTTCGCCCAGACCTACGAGCTTGTTCTCACGTCCTTGGAGAGGGGGGTGGAGACCTCCAAGGTCCTCCGCTTGGTCGACCTCGTGACTCAAACGGTGGAGAAGACGGGGGAAGGCCAGGCCATGGACATCAGCGCTCGGAGGAGCAGGGAGGCGACGTTTGAGGACTACATGAAGGTAGTCACGGCCAAGACGGGCTTCTACCTGGCGGCTCCCCTCATCGGGGGCGCTGTCCTTGCTGACGCCTCACCTGAGATCGTCGATGTCTTGAGGTCCCTAGGCGACAAAATAGGTCCCATCTTTCAGATAGCGGACGACATCATCGACCTGACCGAGGGCAAGGGCAGGGGCGAGAGGGGCTCGGACATAAAGGAGGGGAAGAGGTCCTTCCTGGTGGTCTTCGTCGCCCACCGATGCACACCCTCCGAGAGGGAGGAGATGTTCCGAATCCTTGACAGACCGAGGGCGGAGGTGACCCAGGAGGAGGTCGAGTGGGTCATCGACCTGTTTGAGGGGTACAAGGCCGTCGAGGCAGCGAGGTCCAAGGGAGAGGAGCTGATGGCGGAGGCCCAATCCCTCCTGAAGCGCCTGCCGACGCCCCTTGACGGGGACCTGTCTGCAGCGATGGAGTTCATGCTGGGCAGGAAATGGTAGGGGGCCCCGCTACGACTCCAGACCCCTGTCCGTCAACCGGAACTTAGTGGCGAGACCCTCCTGAAGGTGGCGGTGCTTGACGATGGTGGCCAGCCTGAGGTTCAGTCCCGCCTTCCCCAACCGTACGATGTCCTTGGCGTTGTGGGAGAGCATGTGCCCTCCGAGGGGTTCGAAGATACCACGGTCCAGGTCTGTGTAGACCTGGGATGTGACGAGCACGGGAATGTCCCGTTTGCGAGCGGCCTGCATCAGGTTCGTGATCTGCCGGGTGAGGGAATGCCTTTCCTCCCTTTCCTCCTCCACCTTGGTCATCCTGTAGTGCGTGGTGGCGGAGTCGAGGATGATGAGACCCACCTCCTTGTTCATCTCCGCCAGGCGGACGGCCTTGCCCACGTACTCCTCCTGCTCCTCCAAGGTGTAGACCTCGGAGAACAGGATGTCCTTGATGACCGCCTCGAAGTCCCCGCCGCAGATTTGCCTAAGTCTATCCAGGGAGACGCCCTCCGTGTCGATGTACACCACCTTTCTCCCGGAGCGGACTACGTTTCTGGCCACCTGGAGGCAAAGGTTCGTCTTCCCGCTCCCCGCCTCCCCGAACAGGAGTGTGATGCATCCTGTCTCGATGCCTCCGTCCAGCAGATCGTCCAAGGAAGGGCAGTCAACCCCTATCTTCACTCTGGTTGGAATGGGTATACAGCTATTTAAGGGAACTTTAGACAGCAAGGTCAAGGGAGGGGTTCTGGGGCGAACGTGACCATCGCGGTACGCTAAGCCCCTCGTGACTTCAGTCCAGACTTGCCCTCCCGGGGAGGCGCTATGAAGGCACCCTCGTCGGTGAGGATGAGTGTGACTATTTCTCCCTCCAGCTCGAGACCTGCAGGCTTTGAAACCCGATGTACTTCGTACCTTTCCGGGTCCATGACCTGAACCTCTCCACCGGCCTCGGACACCACGATGCC
>JBHHZZ010000021.1:0-24191 GCA_046758325.1 Thermoplasmata archaeon
CTAGAGCCCCAGTAGGGCACCGGGATTCTGGTCCTGGCATCCCAATGCTGCAACCCGCAACCCGGCCCTGTCCGATCGTCCGATTCCACTTCTACTCTTGAAAAGCCTTCGGCGACCCTCGACTGACTCGCGTGTCCACAAATATAGCGACCCGTCGGTGTTGGATTTGACGATTGGGAAGGTTGAATGGGGCGTTCTCTTTGATCTAGGGATACCGGACGAGGGGCGATTCTATCCAACCTCGCACCCACAATCGTATCGATTCGGGAAAAGGTCCAGCTAAGCAATGGCCTGCTCCACGACGGCTCTCTCCTCCTCCAGCGCCGACATCATTGAGCTGATGAAGACCTTGACAGTCGTCATCCGATTGAAGGCTACTCAATGGCTGGGAGAATATGATCAGGGCGCTTCCTCTCGATCGGTCCCATATTGAAAAGATATCCTGAATCCACTGGACGAGTCTGAGATACCCGTCCTCACCTCTCCGCGTGAGGTTCACGCGCTCATGGCCGTCAGGAGAATCCACGAGCTCGACGAGTCCCTTCTCCTCCATCCAGGAAAGGTACCTGGTGAACACATCGTAGTTCAGGTTGGCTGCGACTTGGAGCCGTGTCTTGAGCATGGGGTCGTCCTCCCGCCACAGCTTCTCGAGGAGTCTCGCCACGACATAGAGATCGGGCTTCCAGCCGTGAGCGGGTGTGGGCATGATTCTTCATCACTCAACCAGGGACCTCTCCCTCTCTCGCAGCCAAGCTATCCTTTCCTTCCAAAGGTCGTTCTCGTGCTTGACCTTGTAATAGTAGTAGAAGTACAAGACCCAGAATACTACGCTCGCGGCCCCGAAGACCATACCCGCGTACCCTCCGTCGGCGAAGGCCCACAGCCCCATGATGAAGAGTAAGGGGACGAGAACCATAGCGAGCAGTATCAGGAAGAAGAGCCAACCCACGTAACTTGTGAGGCGACCGAGCAGCGAATCCGCGTGGTTTATGAGCCTGAGAAGAGCCTCGGCCGTGGCCATTTCCGAGATGTGTTTGGACTCCACCCGCCTGCGTTTTCTGATCTCTCGTCCCCACAGGACGTCAAAGAAATACCAGACTGTGAGCAGTACCATCACTGGTGTCGCGATCACCAGGCCGACGAGCATGGTGTCCCAGAGGGGTCGGAATAGATACCCGCTTACAGTACCGCCAACAAGTCCGGCCACCGTCAGCGCTGTAGAGGTCAGAAGCAGCCACCCACGAAGTCCCACATCGTGAAGAGACATGATCCTCCCTGAAACGATGATTTTGAATGTTTAAGAAAGTAACTCGGTGAGGATACGTTCCTGAGAACTCCTCGCTGCCGTGGAGTACGGAGTCGCGGAAGTGTAACGGCCGTATCAGCTCATCATGCCTGTCCATCCCAAGGACGCCAATTCAGGCCCTTGAATCCAGCGGCTCCACTTTCGCCTCTGAATTCCCGACTCGATTCTGGGATGGGTCAGGAGGATGGTCCCGATCGCCACGGCAATGCCTGTGAGGTCGATAAGTACTGAGAGTGGCGGCAACGAGGGGTTGGTGAAGAAGACCAGATGGACAAGGCCAAGGCCCACGACAAGGGCGCTAACGGCTGCTACCTTCAGCCACATCCCCAGTGCCGCTCTCCGTTGCTCCTCCGTCCGCTTCCAGGGAGGGCCCGGCAGATGCCTGGCGACCTCCAGGAGGAAGGATCGGATGAAGGGCAAATAGCTGCTGAGAGGCGATATCTTGATGGAAGAGGACGGGCGCTTCTCACCAGGCCAAAGAACGAGGCCCTCCTCCTGTACCTTTAGCGTCAGCGCAAACGGTAGCGTGATCGACAGGGTCTTGTTCTGGCGACCGAGAAAGGTTCCGGAAATTGCCTGGTAGGTGCCTCCTATCCGTTCCAAGGAACCTTCGATGGCTCGAGTAACCAATTCCAATGGTTGGAAAACCCTACCTCTCCAGCTGTCTAGCATGACACGTGTCCGATATCACTCCTGACTAGATATCTCCTTTGGAAATCGAATCGCGATGGACCAGCCCCTCTCGATCAACCCACTATCAGTAGACGTGAAGGGTCATTAGTCACATTGCCGATTTCCTATCATCATGCCGTGGCTCTCTCATCGATGGAACTGTCCCATATGCTGGACAGTCGGCGAATTCCAACAGTGGGGGTAGTGAGGAATCCCCCGTTTCATCGGCCCATCCCATCGGTCCAGTCAAGCAGGCTCGGTGCTGAAATCCTCCCGCTGACCTGTCATGAAAGGCATGCAATCCAGCGCAGAGGGCCCTCCGCGGCCCAGGTTTCTGGCTGCAATAATCAGCAGTGATATTTTCAGCGAACCTATCTTCTAAAACTGCTCCCGTGGCAGCCTTGCACTAGGGAGCCACGGGAGGATGTACGAGGCGAAGCGATTCAGCGTCAGGGATCTTACCCTGGGCCAGTTCCTCATCGGCCTGGCGAAGGCGGCAATCCCGCTGTTCATCGCCGCAGTCTACGCCCTCTACATCTACTCTCTGGGCGAGACGGGCAAGATCCTTCTCCCCCTTCTGGCAGCTTACTTCTTCCCGCCCTTTGGGAAGGAGTCCGTCATCCCCTTGGGCATATCCCTGGGAATACACCCCGCCCTCATGGCCCTCTCCATTGCCGTAGTGGACATCCTCGTTGGCCTCTTCCTCCTCTGGAACTACAAGGCCCTCTACTACATACCCCTCCTCGGAAAGTGGGCCAGGAAGACCGAGCTCAAGGCCCAGAAGATGATCGACGAGGGCAAGGGGTTCAGCAAGCTGGCCTTCCTGGGCCTGGTCCTCTTCGTCATAGTCCCCTTCCAGGGGTCGGGGGCGGTGAGCGCCACCATCATCGGCAAGATGGGCGGTATGGAAGCCAAGAAGGTGTGGGCGGCTATCATAGTGGGAGCCCTGGCTGGGACCTTCATGGTGGCTTACTCCTTCAACCTCCTCATCGAGGCCTTCCGTTCGGACTTCCTCCTGGGGATAACGGCGGTGGCCACCGTCACCGCAGTCGTCGCAATCCTCTACATGCGCTCCAGGAAGCTCGAGGGTCGCGAGGACTCCGCCCTCAAACAGGTCAGGGACTTCAGCCTTCTGGCAGCCAACGGAGGGTTTGAGGACACATCTGAGGAGGAACGTCAGTAGGCCGCACACCTTTTTTAGACCGCCACACATAGTTGTCCTGATGATCTGCCTGGGCTTCGAGGGTACAGCCCATACCGTCGGCGTCGGCGTCGTCGACGACAAGGGCACGATCCTGTCTAACCGGACCAGCATGTACAGGCCGGTCTCGGGTGGCATCCACCCCCGCGAAGCCGCCAACCATCACGCTCATAGAATCCACCCTCTCCTCCGGTCCTCACTGAGGGAAGCGGGGGTCGACCTGAGGGACGTGGACCTAGTCGCCTTCTCCCAGGGTCCAGGCCTCGGGCCCTGTCTCAGGACGGTGGCCACCGCTGCCAGGGCCCTGTCCCTCTCTCTCCGGGTCCCCATCATCGGCGTGAATCACTGCATCGCCCATATCGAGATTGGCCGCCAGCTGACGGGCTGTCGTGACCCCGTCCTCCTCTACCTGTCCGGGGGCAATACCCAGGTCATCTCCTACGCTAACGGGAGGTACCGGGTCTTCGGAGAGACCCTGGACATCGGCCTTGGGAACCTCCTGGACAAGTTTGGCAGGGAGGTGGGATTCCCCTTTCCCTCGGGACCCGAGGTGGAGAGGAGGGCCCGCAAGGGCACCAAGCTGCTCAGCCTCCCATACTCGGTGAAGGGCATGGATGTGGCCTTCTCAGGCATCCTGACGGCCGTTCTGTCCCTCCATCGGAGTGGTGAGAGGCTGGAGGACATCTGCTTCTCTCTCCAGGAGGTCACGTTCTCCATGGTCACGGAGGTGGCGGAGAGGGCCATGGCTCACCTGGAGAAGGACGAGATCCTCCTCGGTGGCGGAGTCGCCTGCAACGCTAGGCTACGGGAGATGGCCTCTCGGATGGCGGAGGAAAGGGGAGCCAGGATGTTCGTCCCGTCGCCGCCCCTATGCGTGGACAACGGCGCCATGATCGCCTGGACGGGAATCCTGATGCATGATTCAGGCATGACGATGTCCCTGGAGGACACCGCCGTGAACCAGAACATGAGGACTGATTCCTCGGACGTGCCATGGCTGTCTGCGACTGTGGTCCAGACGTGAGCTAGTCCATGAATCCCTCTATGGCTCTCAGGGAGGCTCCCGCCGGAAAGCTATGTCGCATCTCTGCAAGGACGGTTTCGATGGCCGCGAAGGTAGCCACGAGGTCAGAGAAGCTGCAGATCCCCATATGGCCTATGCGAAATATCCTTCCCTTCAGCTCGCCCTGGCCTCCAGCTACGATCACCCGATGTTTCTCTCTCAACCCGGTCCTGAACTCCTCATCCTTCACGCGGGACGGGTAGAGAAAGGCCGAGACGGTGTCGGAGGCGCGGGCGATGTCCGGGAAGAGTTGGAGCCCTATGGAATCGGCGGCACTTCTGCATGCATTGGCGAGTCGGGACGTCCTGCGAATCCGGCCCTCCAACCCCTCTTCCTTTAGCAGGCGCAGGGCCTCCCTGAAGGCGAGAAATAGGTGTATGGCCGGCGTATAGGGCGTATCGCCGTTCTCTAGTCGGTCCACGTGGGCCTTCAGGTTCAGGTAGTAGGGACCAGTCCCGCGGAGGGCCTCGTACCCCTTCTCCGAGAGGGCTATGGCGGAGAGACCCGCCGGGGCGGCAAGGCACTTCTGGGATCCCAGGACGATTCCATCGATCCCCCAGGCCTCCATGTCGACCGGTATGCCGGCCACGGAGGTGATCCCATCCACGAGATAGAGGAGGCCAGCCTCTTTCGCGATTCTTCCCACCTCGGCCGCCTGGTTCGTGACGCCGGTGGAGGTCTCGTTGTGACAGAGGGTCAGGGCGGCGTAGCTCCCCTCCTCCACCCTCTCCTTCAGCATCTCCACGTCCACGCCTCTGCCCCATGGAAAGTCCAGACGTTCTGCATTGGCATGGAGAGCGGATATCTCGTACATCCTCTCCCCGAACTTCCCGTTGGTGATGCACAGGACGTTATCCTCGGGATTCAGGAGGCTGCCCAGCATCGCCTCCAGGCCCGCCGTGCCCGAGCCAGAGATCACCGCCACAGGTCCCTGGGTGGCGAAGGTGTACCTCAGGAGGTCCCGTATCTCGAGACAGACCTCCCGGAACTGGCTGGTTCTGTGCCCTACGGAGGGCGTATTCATGACTCGAAGAACTCTGGGATGTATCTTGACAGGTCCTGCCAGCATCAGGACGGCATCCTCGTGCCGCACGCGCACTCATCATCGGTGCCTCTTAAAGGCTTTTCAGCGAGCTCTGGGGAGATTTTATATAGAGAGAGGTCCATGAGGGTCTGAAAGACCTACAGAAGAGGTCAGATAGGCCTCTCATGAGCGGGGACACCTATGACGGACAGGTCCGAGAAACTCACCATTCGCCTTCCGGTGCGCTTCATAAAGGCGCTGGACTTCCTGGTGGCTGTCGACGACTTCCCCTCCCGTTCTGAGGCCATCCGGGCGGCTGTCCGCGATCTTGTCTATAGTAGGATCGAGATGGTGCCTGAGAAGATAAAGCGGATTCAGGAAGCGGAGATGGCCCTAGAGGAGGCTGAATCCCTCCGGAAGGAGATGCTCCGGAGGTAATCACACATCACGATTCCCTCCCCCCTTTTTTTAGGTGGGGAGTTGAGGGGGCTGAGGCTTCCCCCTTTCCAGCCCTCGAGTTCAGAGACAGCGTCCTCCCTCACCTTGAAAGTTTTATCTGCCGGCTCGCTATTGGCGCTGAATGATTAGGAAGGCCTTCATGGCAGCCACTGTCCTTCTCCTCCTCCTCCTAGTGCTGATCACTCCTCGCCTGATCGGGTACAGGGAGGACATCTCTACCCTGCCTCGCCTCATCATCAACTATGGGGAAGACGACCTCATAATCTTCATCACCAGCCTTTCCGGAACATACCTATACGAGGCCCTGTTCCTCAACATCACGACCCTGGATGGAGACAACTTGACTCAAAAACAAGACAGGAATAGTCACGGGCTGCAGGAAAGGGTGGAACTCAATCAGACGACCCAGTTCTTGCTGGATGCTGTGGCGGAGGACAGGAGGCGCGTTTTCTTCGAGACCCGGATGGAGGTGACAGCTACAAAAGGATCCGAGGGCTGGTCCTTCAGGCTCTTGCTACTGCCGGAAAGGACTCTCAGGGTCCTGACGGAAAATGACCTCCTGAACTCCCCCTTCGCCACCCTGATGCAGAAAAGGGAGGCGTCGTGAGCTTGAACAGGTGGACCGTACTGTGGATCGTCACTGTGGCCCTCCTCCTGCTCATCCTGGCCTTCGAGCTCGTGGGCATCGTGACCCTGGAGGACCTGATAGCGAATCCGATTCTCTTCCTCATAGCCTTCATCATCGTGGCCGTCCTGAGCGCCGTGGGAGCTATGTTCATAGGCGTGTTCCTGACTCATCGGATCTTCGCCTCGGAGGAGTTTACGCCCTTCGAGAGGGAGATGCTGAGCATGCGCCAGGATATCCAGGCCATCAAGGAGAGGCTCGAGCAGGTGCTGAAGAGCCTTCAGAATCCCGAGGAAAGAGACTAGGCGAGCCTCTCAGGGCAGGAGATGCGACGAGAGCAGTTGGCGCACTTACCAGGTCTGTTGTGATTCCTGTGCGCCTCCTCACGTTTGGCTACCTTCCGCATCTCCTCCAGCTTGGAGATGAGCAGGTTACGGAGGTCCTCCGTGTACTCGATCTCGTGGACCGTGTCACCGTATCTGAGCAGTCCATAGGGCGGTCTCTCCTCATAGGTCTCCTCGATGAGGAGACAGTAGGCCGCCACCTGGAGGATGTGGGAGAATAACGGACCCCGCGGCTTCCGTCCCGTCTTCACTTCCACGGGGATCAGACTCCCCTCGTCTTTCAGGATGAAGTCCGGCCTACCCGTGATTCCGTGGGCCTCGGAGACCAGCAACTCGGAGCCCTCTGTTGGGTTGTCCACGTAGGTTATGGCGGACTCCCCGAGGTTCTTCATGGATCGAACCTTTCGGGCTTCATCCAAGTTCCTCAGGGACTTGAAGAGGAAGAAGGAAGCGCCGACCAGCCAGACGAGGGCCACCACCTCCAGGATCGAGGCCACCACTTTGTCCTCTAGGAAGGAGACGGAGATGGACAGGAGGGCGATGACGGTGGCGACCATCGCGAAGACCACCATGAGACGCTCCGTCACCAATCGATCCTCCTGCACGATGATGCTCTCAGCCCGATACAGGAGGTAGGTGGCCGCCAGGAGCCATATGAGGGACAGGACCGAGAGGATTCCCGCGAACCTGACGTCCATGCGTTCCAGCAACGTGACCCCAAAGATGGCGACGACGGACGAGGCTAGGGCAAAGTAGAGGACGAGCGTCTGCCACCTGCGGGCCCTCTCTTCACGCTGAAGGATCGAGGTGAGGTCATCGGCCAGGCTCCTGTGCCTTTCCTCCCCTTCAGCTGGGCCCTTCCCCTCGGCTGGGGCGCCCTGCCTGTAGAGCCACCAGTTGAGAGGGCAGTAGGCGTACTTCTCGATCTCGGCCGCCGATATCTGCAGCCTGTCCTTCACGCCGTTCGATGGCCTGGCTCTTTATTTGTAGGTTCTCTCCTGGTTCTCAGCTTTCTGAACCAAACAGCAGCAGCGAGTCCACTAGCCACGCTGATGGCCAGTGCCAGAGGTTCCAGGGGAACGACCTCGTCGGGAAGGACATCTATCCTCATCTCCGCCTCATCGAAGTCGCCCTCAGCATCTTGGACACGAAGAAGGAGCAGGTAGCCTCCTGCCTCTGGAGGGACGAAGGAGAAGGTGGACTCGCCACCATCCCATGTACCATCACCGTGCAGGTCCCAGGCGTAGCTGACGACAGATATGTCGTCCGTTGATGCCTCGCCCGAGAAGGTCCCTTTCTCCCCGATCGCCAGAAGCCCCGGTCCCTGGATGATCGCCTTCGGCGGGCTGTTCTCCCGCCCCCAGTCCTCCTCGAAATCACGTTGGAAGGTCGCTGCGAGCTCCTCCGACACCAGGTAGAGGGCCGTTTCGCGGTTCTCATAGGCACCGTTGTAGTTCCAGTTCATGCTCGACACGAGGACGCCCTTCCCGTCGACCAGGACGCCCTTGTTGTGTAGCTTCACAATCCCCGCATCGGTGGGCCTGAAGATCCTTGCCTCCAAGGATATCCCCATCTCCACCCCCAGCCTGTTGAGCCTAGCTGCAGCCTCGTCGTTGTCGTCCCTGCCTTCGACGTTGTACCGGCTTCCGTCCAGGAGGATCCTCACGCGGACTCCCCTCAGAGCGGCCTCGACCAGGGCCTCCACCAGGGGATTCCTCGATCCCCGCCAGTCCCAGCGGAGGTAGAAGAGTTCCACGTCGAGACTTTCCACAGTCTCTTTGAGGATTCTCGGGATGCCCTCGGGACCCAGAGCGTTGTCGGGGCTCAGGAGGACCGTCACTTCAGCCTCCACCAGGTCCTCTTCGGGGAGGGGACTCGATTGTGGAGCCACGTGGATTGAGTCCTCTTGCTGTGTTCCGCCGTCTGCGAGGTGAACATCGCTTCTACTCACATTCCAATCCTCGCGGGCCACATCGGAAAGCCATCTAGCCAGGGGAGGGTTGAACGTTGCCACGCCCCACCCTCGGTTTCCCACCTCATCCGGGGGGAAGCCGTTTATCGAGAAGTTCTCGGAACCCATCACGACCCAGCCCTCGTCGACCACCACGTACTTGGCGTGATGGAAGGCGTATCGCCTCCATGAGGTCCCGCCGGAGGAGTCCATGAGGAGGACGCGGGCGCCGGCGGACCCCAGTCCTGCGATAATGTCCGCCTGCTCTTGGTCCATTCCTCCTGGGGGATTCCCCTCGAGGCCGATCTGTACGCTGACTCCCCGTCTCAGACCTGCTTCCAAGGCCGCTGATATGTGCCCATTGGTCAGTGTGAAGCCTGAGAGGATGATGCGCCGCTGGGCTGCGTTGAGGATAGACAACAGCGCTTCGAGACTGCCCTCGGGGGAGGAGAATGGCTTGACGAGAACTCCTTCGAAGATGGGTGTCTTCCGGCTGCCCTGACCCAGACGGAAGGTCCTATCCCACTCCCAGTCGGCCGAGGTGTTGGTGTCCTTGAAGAAACCATCCACCCCTCTTCTCTTCGCCACCCGGCCCCTGTCCAGGAGGCTGGCAGCCTCACCAGTCCATCCCTCTCCACCGCCAGACGATCCGTAATAGAAGGCGTCCACCAGGCGACCGTAGGGGTCGTGGAGGAGCACTTCGTCTCCCAGGTTGCTCAGGCCAAGGCTTCCTGATCTCGCTACTGGGTGAGGGCATCCCACCGCGCAGACATTAGCCTCCAGACCGGAATCCTCCATCAGGGCGGTGGCATTCTGAGCCAGGAGGAATCCCCGCCCCGGTCCCACAATCGATTCGGCCGGCAGCGTCCACATCCCCTCGCCATCCGACAGCTGCCAACCTCCAAGTTCCACCTCCCGGCGGCCCTGATTGGAGAGGAAGATGTATTCGTTGTCCCTGTTGGCGTTGTAGTAGACCTCCGAGATGAGCAATCCTCGATGCAGAGAGGGACCGTTGAAGGCCCCTGGCGTGGGGACAGAAGCGACCCAGTCTGAGGCCACGGCCCCCACCAGGCCGTTCGGCTGTAAGGAGAGGGAAAGCCCCTCGGGAGCGAGCCGTGCGGAACCCTCCCAAGGGGCCTGTGGGGGAGGAGGGTCCACGGCCGTGCCCTCTCCGTATCGGAAGAAGTCAAGGACCTGGCCGTGGCCCTCCAGGAGGAGGTCATCTCCATCGTTGTTGAGGATCGGTACTGAGAGGCCCATGTGTAGGTGGGCCGTGCCGTTCAGAAACCCAGTGTCAGTCCCCGGACCCACCTTGAGGAGGAGGTAGCTCTCCGACGGGAAGATGATGTGGGGAAAGATGTACTCGTGGCCGTCCTGGTCGGTAATGCTCACCCCGCCGATGTTGACGTCGGACCCCACGTTATGGAGTTCAATCCACTCCTCAACCTCCTCCACGGGGTCGTAGAGGACCTCGTTGATGACCAGTAGGGCCTCCGGTGGCTCCGCCTGGACGAGTACGATGGCGGACGAGACTGTAGTGAGGACCAGAAGGAGCGGCAGGACCCTCATGGGCTGGTCGACCGTTCCCCGGCTTAAGAAGAGAGGGATTGCAGGTAGCCTACCTTCAGAGTCCTGAGAGCAGATCCGCCAGGGCCTCCTTGGGGCTCGTGGCCTTGACGACCCCAGATGACAGCAGGACGCCCTGGGTTCCGAGCTCCAGTGCCTTGGAGACATCCCTCCCCGTTTTCACCCCCGCACCGCAGAGGATTCCCACATCTCGGCTGACCCCGTTCACGGCCTCCACGGCGTCGAGAATCACCTGGGGCTCCGCCGTAGTCACCGACACGTCGCCGCCAATGAGCTCCGGAGGCTCGATCGCTACGAAGTCGGGCCCCAGGGCGGCACAGGCCCTGGCAACCGGGAGGTTGTCCGCGCAGACGACGGTCTCCAGGCCTAGGGCTCCACACCTCCTGACGAGGGCCTCAAGGTCCGAAAGTTGCAGCCTCCTCTCTGCGTGGTTGAGGAGGGTTCCCGCAGCTCCCGCGGCCTTCACGGCTTCGACAGGCACCCAGCCCGTGAAGCTGCCCGCCTCCAGGTTATCGCAATGCTGAGCGAGGACTGGCACCTCGACCTCCCGGGCGATGAGGGCTAGATGTGTCATGGCTGGGGCGACGGCCACGGCCTTGCCGGTGTCCTGACTCAGCTCCTCGCAGAGTCTGGCCAGTCTCACGGCGTCCTGGCCAAGGGCCTCCCCATAGGCCTTGAAGTTGATGATGAGGAGGGGGGTCTCCATCGCCCGTCCATGCACGCCGGGATTCTTAAAACATCGTGCCTGGTTTTCCAGGTGGTCGGGGGGATTTCGCCATAAGGCGGGCCCATGGACCCCGTCGAGGCGGAGCTAGATTCGCATCCCGATCGTGATCCTGGCAGTCACGGCCCTCGTAAGGTGAATCGTCTCGGGTCCTCTCACCCTTCTAACAGCAGGCGAAGGTGGCTAGGCCACGTCCTCCCACCGATCCTTCACCTTGGCCATGAGCTGGGGCATGGTGGTGTACTCCATCTCCTCCATGGGAAGGCGGTGAGGCTCGAAGGGCCCGTGACGCCGCATGTAGTCCGCCAGCTCCGCCGCCTGTTGACGGACGGGGTCGAAGGCGGGATCGTCGAAGAGGTCTAGGGGACCGACGAGCTTCGCATCCGAAACCTGGAAGCCGAGGCCGAAAACCCTGGGGGGCCCGTCGAAGCGACTCACCCGGTTATCCTTCATGGCCACGGGCATCAGGGGTCCGTTGTGGCTACCTCTGTTCCATCCAGCGGCCATGAAGGGCCAGGACCAGGCCTCCAGAACCTCCCCCATCGCCGGGAGCCCTGACTGGGTCCTCACCAGAGCCACGGGGTCGTCTTTGCCCACGTACTTTCCGGCGATCTGCGACAACTTGTCCGTGCTGATGCAGGCCACGGGCTCATCGTCGGGCACCTTTCCGCTCCGGGCGTACACCCTCTTGATGACATAGTGCCCCTTGGTCCCTATGAAGGCCAGCAGGTCGTACATCTCCTCAGGGCAGTCGAAGAAGACCCGTCGGTGGGCCTTTATGTCCCAGACCTCGAAGCGGAAGCCCTCGTGCATGGCCGTATCGATGACGAGGCCGGCGGAACAGAAGGGGTCGCCGAACATGCGGTAGATGGGCAGGTTGAAGGTCCCAGGCTCCGTCTTGTCCATCATGAAGACGGCCACGGGCTCTGCGGGCCGTTCCTGGAACTCCAGCTCCGCGCTCCCGGGCCCCAGGCCTCGAACGTTCCCGGCGAAGGCATCCACCAGGAGGTCCTGGCCCGCACCGTAGAGGTGTAGCTCCTTGGCCTCCTTGGCCGCCTTCTGAAATGTGAGCCATGCAAGCTCGTGGACCTTGGGGTTATCGACGCCCAGGCGATGGGTCATGATGAGCTCCAGATCGTCGCCGCAATGGGTAACGTGGAAGTCCTCCAGGACCCCCATGGACTGGGCTTCCTTCAGCGCATCCCGGGCGATCTCCTCCAGACGGGGATGGACCACCTGGTGGCCCGCAATGCTCCCCACATCCGCCTTGATTATGGACAACGTGGTCATCTCAGGCATGATATCAACGAGAGCATATTCGGGCCGCCGTTAATAAGTCTATTGAACTTTTGACCCTTTCTAAGGCAGCAGGTCCGTCGTCCTGCCGAAGTCCAGGACGCCCAACTTCTCGTCCAGCCCATAGAGCCTGGCCTCGCGCACCAGGCCACGGTCCAGGATGGGAGACAGGTAGGGACCTCGGAGGATGTCTGAGCCGAAGGCGAGGGGGCTGAAGGCCGGAAGGACGATGGCCTCCCGGGAGACGACGAAGCAAGGCAGGCTGACGGAGGCGCCGATCTCGTCCCGGAGGCGCATGGAGGGGTGCTCGTGGCCCAGGATGAGGGTTCCCTCCTCCTCGGTGGCCTCATGTCCGTGGGCTATGGTGAAGGACCCCAGCTTGTAGGAGGTGTGCAGGTCCAGGCCCTTGCGGTTCAGGATGGCCTTCAGGAAGTTGTCGTGGTTGCCCCGGATCATCACCATCTCGGCCTTCCCCTCCAGGAAGTCCAAGACGTCCAGCACATCGTTCCACTCCTCCCGCAGATTCCTGGAGAACTCGTGCTTGAAGTCGCCGTTGACTATCAGGAGGTCGGGGGAGTAGCGGTCCAGGAGGTTGGCCAGCCGCTCCACCATGTGTCTCTTTTGGAAGCGAGGTAGGGAGACGCCCTGCTTCCTCAGGACTCCCTCGTATCCGAGGTGCAGGTCGGCGACGATCAGGGCCCTGTCCTCCTCCAGGTAGAGGGCGTAGTCCTTGGAGGCGTAGACGCCGGGGAGAACCTTGACCTCGTCCACGTCTGGAAAAGGCTCGGCGAGGTTATATGTCTAATCTCTGGACCTCTCCTTCACGACGTATTCCTTGAACTCGCTGGGTCCCAAGGACAGGTAGATGTGGTCCCTGACCTCCTTCACCCTCTTCACGGGGACCTTGGCCTTGCAGGTGCCGAAGAGGGTCATGGGAAAGCCCATCTCGTCCGCCGCCTTCTTCCGCACCTCGAGGATCAGCTCCGAGACTTTCCAGTGGGCCTGGTCGATGTTCATGTCATCCAGGTCTCCGAAGTAGTAGCCGTCCTCACCCATGACCTTTCGCCCGAGGAGCTTGGAGACCTTCATCCCCGCTCCCCTTTCCTGCAGGTGTTCAGCCATGTCCGCCAGCCTCCTCTCGAGGATGACGTTGTCGCTGAGGGCGGAGACCTCCGAGGGCGGCAGGAAGGCCTTCGGGGTGCCCAGGATGGGTTTTCGGATGCGGAACCTCTCCGCCACGCTCCGCTCCAGCGAGATGGAGAGGAGGGGGATCTTCCAGGAGTCGTCCACGATGACCGACTCCATCTTGCCAAGGATCCGGCCGTCGCTGGTGATGACGGTCTTGTTGATGACCTGGCGGCAGGTGAGCATCTGCCATGGGCACGGATGTTGAAAATATAAAGGCTTGCGGCCATAGCGGGACGGGTGGTACCTTACTCCTGGCCATCATCTCCGATATCCATGCCAACCTGCCTGCCCTAGAGGTGGTCATGGAAGCGGTGGAGGCCTCAGGAGCGGAGATGGTGCTGCACGCGGGGGATGTGGTGGGCTACAACCCCTTTCCCAACGAGGTCATAAGCAGGCTCAGGTCGGAGGGGGTCAGATCCATCCGGGGAAACCACGACAGGGCCGTCTTGACAGGGGACACCACCTGGTTCAACCCCTACGCCGCCCGGGCGGTGGAGTGGACCAGGGAGGAGCTGAGCAGCGGGTCCATGGAGTACCTCAGGTCGCTTCCGCCGCAGATGGAGGTCGATGCCCAAGACCTGACCGTCGGGGTGGTCCACGGGAGCCCCCGGGATGAGGACGAGTACGTGTACTCGCATCAGGCGAGTCCTCTCCTCTTGGAGGAGGAGGGATGTGACGTGCTCATCATGGGCCACACTCATGTACCATACGTGGTGAGGACGCCAAGGGGGCTCATCTTGAACGCAGGAAGCATAGGTCAGCCACGGGACGGGGACCCCAGGGCTGCCTGGGTCCTCCTTGATCCTTCCGAGCCCTGGGCGGAAGTGAGGCGTGTGACCTACGATGTGACCGCCGTCTACGATGAGGTGTTGAGCAGAGGTCTGCCTCGGGTCCTGGCGGAACGGCTCCTCATTGGACGGTAGCCAGCTCGGAAGGAGGGATGCGAGGTAATGCTTTAACCCTCTGCTGGATAAGAGATTGGAGGGCCGATAGATCAGCCTGGAAGATCGCATGCTTTGCAAGCATGAGGTCGCGGGTTCGAATCCCGCTCGGTCCACTTCAGAACGCCGATATACTTCCTCGTAAGGCAAATCGGCTTTGACGAACTGGGACGAGCCCTCCGGGATGACATGACATCGAGGTGCAGGGTCTCACTCCGCCTCGATGGCGTACATCTGTGCTGTCTTACTTATGAAGCCTGACGCAACATAGTTAGTCCTTACACAAGATTTAAGTCAAGCATACAGGCATTGTCGTCAGGTGTCGATATGACAATTCTGGAGGAGCCCATAAAGGAGGTTTTGGCGCTCAGAAACTACATCGGGGGAGAATGGGTCGAGTCGGATGGAGAGATTGTGGACGTGGTGAACCCCGCACCATACAAGACGATAGCGAAGGTCCCGATTTCGACCAGAGACGAGATCGACGCCGCCGTCGAAAGTGCCAAGGAGGCCTTTCCTGAGTGGAGGAGCACACCTCCGCTTGCTAGGGCAAGATGCCTCTTCAGGCTGAAGGAGCTGATGGAGGAGCACTTCGAGGAGCTGAGCAGGATCCAGACCATGGAGCACGGAAAGACCATCGATGAGTCCAGGGGCGAGACCAGGCGTGGGATTGAGAATGTGGAGGTCGCTACGGGGATTCCGTCGCTGATGCTGGGCTCCAACCTTGAGGACGTGGCGACGGGCATCGACGAGTACCTCATCAGGCAGCCCCTGGGCGTGTTCGGAATCGTATGCCCCTTCAACTTCCCCTTCATGGTCCCCCTCTGGTTCGCGCCCTACGCCGTCGCCACGGGGAACTGCATAGTCATGAAACCCTCCAGCGAGGACCCCATCAGCCAGGCCAAGATAGCCGAGTTGGCGGAGGAGGCGGGCATACCCCCTGGGGTGTGGAACATAGTCAACGGCGGAAGGACCGTCGTATCCGGCATGCTGGACCATCCCGGGATCGAGGGAATCTGCTTCGTCGGGTCCACCCCCGTGGCGAGGGATGTCATCTACAGGAGGTGTGGTGAGACGGGCAAGAGGGTCATCGCCATGGCTGGGGCGAAGAACTTCATGCTGGTCATGCCGGATGCTGACCTGGGGAACACCATAGCGGCATGTATGACCTCCTTCTACGGGAACACCGGCCAGAGATGCCTGTCCGGTGCCAACCTGATAATCGTCGGGGAGGGCCTCAGCGAGAGTGAGTACAACCAGTTCTACGACAGAGTGGTGAACGCCTTCGTTGACGCGGCCGTCAGGATACGGGTGGGCTACGGACTTGACGAGTCGGTCCAGATGGGTCCCTTGCGGGACGAGGGCAAGAAGGTGAAGGTCGAGGGGTATATAGAGAAGGGCATAGAGGAGGGGGCCAAGCTCGTCCTGGATGGGAGGAAGCTGAGCATCGCCGGTGGCTGGCCCGAGACCTGCTTCCTGAACCCCTCCGTCTTCGAGAACGTTACGCCGGACATGAGCATCGGTCGAGAGGAGATATTCGGTCCGGTGGCGAGCATCATGAGGGCCAGGAGCTTTGACGAAGCCGTGGAGATGGTCCACAGCAATCCCTACGGCAACTCGGCGGCCATCTTCACCTCGAGCGGAAAGTGGGCCCGCGAGTTCCAGTACCGCATACAGGCGGGCAACGTGGGCATCAACGTGGGGATAGCCGCTCCCATGGCGTTCTTCCCCTTCAGTGGGATGAAGGATTCCTTCTTTGGGTCCCTGCATGGCCAGGGCCAGGAGGTGATCCGCTTCTTCACCGAGAGCAAGGTCGTTATCCAGAGGTGGTTCTAGCATGGAGGAGTCCAGCGTGACGGCTTCCGCCATAATCAACTTCGCTCAGAAGCTGGAGGATTCCTCCATGAGCTTCTACTCGAGGCTGGCGGAGAGCTTTGCGGAGAACAAGGAGATGTTCCTCTCCTTCGCGGATGAGAGCAAGAAGATCAAGGTGCAAGTCGTCAGGACCTATCAGGAGACAATATCCGATGCTCTGGAGGCGGGCTTCTCCTTCAAGGGTCTCGATCTGAGCGAGTACGCGGTCGATGTAGCCCTGCCAGAGGAGGTTAGCCACTCTGATGTCCTGAAGATGGCAGTACGGTTGGAGGAGAATGCCTCCAAGTTCTACACGGATGTGGCCGATCGGTCCAGATCGCTGCTCGCCACCATACCGAGGGCCTTCAGCAAGGCGGCGGAGAGGAGGAGCAGCCGCAGGCTCGTGTTGATGTCGCTTCTCGACGAGGCGTGATTTGGCGTCTCGTCCCCCGATACCTTCTCCCTAGGATACCTTCTCCCTAGGAGACCTCGACCCTATCTCCCGAGGAGTCGAGAGCTCCTCCAGCGACTCACGTCAGGCTGCAAGCGTCGTACTTATCCAGTGCATTGCGCCAATACACAAGCAGCAAGACGGCAGTACCTCTCGGTGTCAATGCTCCAGTGCGACAGATGATCTGCGTCTATTTCGGATCCAGTGTCCGCTCTAGACGACACGTTGCACCGGATATGTGAGGGTCTATGCAACATGGCGGTGTTTCCCGAAAGGCACTTATAACTACCGCCAATTGCGAGAAGGGGGAGTCCTGTGGCCAGTGCACCTGCCATCGAAGCTCAAGGTCTCGTGAAGATCTACGGAGACCTCCGAGCTGTGGATGGCATCGACCTCCTCGTGCCAGAAGGCGTCGTCTTCGCCTTGCTCGGGCCCAACGGGGCGGGGAAGACGACGACAGTAGAGATCCTAGAGGGCCTCCGCAAGCCTACTGCGGGATCAGCCGTAGTTTTGGGTCAGGACATTACCCGGTCCTACGAGGGCATACGGCAGGTCGTGGGCATCCTGCCTCAGGATTTCGAGCCCTTCGACCGACTAACTCCGCGAGAACATCTTCGCTACTTCGCACGGCTGTTCGGTAGGGCCGCGGATCCGGAGGAGATGTCCCGAACCTTGTTGATGGTAGGCCTGATGGACAGGGCGGATGTACACGCCCGAAAGCTCTCTGGAGGGGAGAAGCGGAAGCTAGGCATCGCCCTGGCCTTGGTGGGAGACCCCCAACTCGTCTTCCTTGATGAGCCCACAACAGGTCTTGATCCGGCAGCGAGGCGCGACCTATGGGGGATCGTGCGGGGATTGCGAAGAGGCGGCAAGACGGTCGTATTGACGACCCATTACATCGAGGAGGCCGAAGCTCTTGCTGACGATGTGGCGATCATGGTGAAGGGACGAATCGTGGCCTCGGGCTCGCCGGAAAGCCTCGTGGCCGAGCATACCGAGAGTAGGGATATCCGCCTGGTGGGGGCCGGGCCCGAGGGCTTGGAAAGGCTGAGCAAGGAGAACCTGAACGTCAACCTCGACGGGAATGACCTCGTCGTGCAAGCCCAGGCCTCCGATAGTCTCGGCCGGATTTTCAATCAGATCTCCCAATCTGGGGTGACCTTCGAGGACGTCCTCACTGCGCGACCAAGATTGGAGAACGTCTTTCTGAGCATTGTCGGGGCGCGCATAGAGGAGGGGGAGCTCAAGCCATGAAGAGAGCATTTGCTGATCTGGTTGCCTACGCCAAACAATACATTCGCACTCCCACGGCTAGCTTCTTCACCCTGGTCTTCCCCATCCTGCTCATCCTGATCTTCGGGGGAGTCTTTGGGGCCCCTGAGGAGATAAACCTAGAAGTCCACGTTCAGAACCTCGATGGTTCCCAGATGAGCGTGGCCCTCGTCGACGCCCTTAACGAGACTGGGGTCTTGACTGTCATCATGGTCTCCTCGAATGAAGACCTGGAGGCCTATGTACGTGATCTATCAATCCCCGCGGCGCTTCTGATTCCGGAAGGTTTCCAGACGGATGTGCAGATGGCCGTGGCCGGCGATCCAGACGCCTATCCCAAGGTCGTGCTGTACGGAGATCTCTCGAGCTCGGCGTTCCAGGCGGTCGAGGGCGTGGTGCAGGGCGTGGTCACTGGAATGATTTTCGAGCTGTACGGGGCCACCCCAGTCAGTGTGGAGTCCCAGAGCATTTCCCAGGTAGGTTTCTCGTATATCGACTTCTTCCTCCCAGGGGTCATCGGGATCACGGTCCTGACCCCCCTGTTCGCCTCGTCGACCACGGCCGCGGAATACAGAGAGAGGCACTACTTCAAGCTCCTAGCTACGACGCCGCTGCGGAAGAGCGAGTTCCTCTTCTCCAGAACACTGTGGATGATCGGCCTCATGTTCCTCTCCACCATCTTGATGATCGTCGTCGCCCGCTTGGTCTTCGGCGCGATATTCATCCTCAATCCAGTTGCCGTGGCCCTAATAACGGCCGGCACAGTGCTCTTCGTATCCATCGGGATGGCCATCGGCAATTTCGCCAAGGACACTGAGGCGGCGACCGCCGTGGCAAACGTCGTCTACTTCCCCATGATGTTCTTGACGGGTACCTTCTTCCCCGTAGAGATCATGCCAAGCTTCATTCAGGTCATCTCGCGGGCGCTGCCCCTTACTTACTTCAACAACGGGTTGCGGGATACCCTCATCTTCGGCAATGTCGAGAGTGCCCTAACGAACCTCGGAATCGTTACCGTACTCGCTGTCGTCGTGTTTGCGTTGGCCGCGTGGTCCATGAGCTGGCGGGCGGAGTAGTCTGGATCGACGACAGTGGCTCGCCGGCCCAGACAATCGGGCGTCCAGACTCCCTTCCTCAGAGGCAGTCCGGCGGAGTCTGCCGATGTAGCTTTCTGGATTTCAGGGCATCTCTGACCTGCCGTCGCATGCTCTACCCTATCCTCTCCTTGACCGGTCAGGGAGGTGTAGGGTCACACCGGCCCTGGTGCGGCCGAGGGTCAACATCCGGAGCCAGGACCTGGGGCGCAGGAAAACACTATCCTCCATCTATGTGGGAGCCAATGATTAATATCCTTCTTCCCATCATGGAGGGAGGATTCCCTCAGGAGGAGAGAAATATGGAGTACAAGATAACGGGAGACAACCTGCAGTTTGTCAACGTGGAGCTGGGGCCCGGGGAGAAGTTGTACGCAGAGGCGGGGGCCATGACTTACATGACTGGGAACGTGGCCATGACCGCCAAGGCCCGAGGCGGCCTCTGGAAGGGCATCAAGAGAAAGCTCGCCAAGGAGACCTTCTTCGTGACCGAGTTCGAGGTCCAGGGCGGCAGCGGTGTGGTGGCCTTCGGGGGCAACGTCCCAGGGAAGATAGTGCCCCTGGACCTCCGAGGCGGGAAGTCGTGGATACTCCAGAAGGACGCTTTCCTATGTGCCGAGGATACGGTGGAGATGGACATCGCTTTCCAGAAGAGGCTGGGAGCCATCTTCTTCGGCGGTGAGGGTTTCATCCTACAGAAAGTGTGGGGCGACGGAACCGTCTTCATCCACGCGCCGGGGGACTTCGTGGAGATGGAACTCAAGCCGCAGGAGGTGATTAAGGTCAGCACCGGAAACGCCGTGGCCTGGGAGGACTCCGTGAGCTACGACATCCAGACCGTCGGCGGCATCAAGACAGCCCTCTTCGGAGGCGAGGGACTCTTCGTGACGACCCTCAGGGGACCAGGGAAGGCCATTCTCCAGTCCATGACCCTTCCGAGGCTGGCGAGTTCCCTGGTGCCTTTCCTCCCGAGGCAGACTAGCGGAGGCGGCTTCTCCTTCCGGGTGGGTTAGGTTATGGTGGCCAGACAGGTGGCCGCGGCGCTTGCCACCGTGGGCATCATCATCGGACTGGTCCTCCTCCTTCTCGCCCTGGACATCCTGCTGCCCGTCATCATCTTCCTCGGTGTGGCCCTATTCCTCCTCATCGTGGTGGCCCTCGCAGTCTTTGCCCTCCTTTCAATCCTCTTGATACCCTACTACTTCTTCACCAAGAGGCCGAAGGTGGAGCCGGGGAGCTACAGGCTGGAGGATGTCGAGGAGAAGTAGCCGCCCCACGTGGCGATGTCCACAGGGTTCATCTCAAGACCCCAGGGACATGGCGCCTGTGGCGCGGATGCAATACGCGGGAGGAGCCCGAGGGCCTAACCCCGCAAAACGATCTCGATGTTGACCCCATCGGGAACCTGAATCCTCATCAGTTGCCTCAGGGCCCTCTCGTCTGCATCCAGGTCTATGAGACGTTTGTGAATCCTCATCTCCCACCGGTCCCAGGTCTCGGAACCCTCCCCATCAGGGCTCTTCCTCACCGGGACCACCAGCCGCTTGGTGGGCAAGGGAATCGGCCCCCGCATGTTCACTCCAGTCCTCTCGCTGATGACCTTGATCTGGGAGCACACCAGATCCACCTTCTGGGGATCCGTACCACTCAAGGATATGCGGGCTTTCTGCGCCATGACTTCACCGAAAGAAGAAGGGAGAGGGTAAAAAGCTTACCGCTTCTCGATCTCGATTATCTGACCGGCGGCCACGGTCTGACCCATGTCCCGGATGGCGAAGCGTCCCAGCTGCGGGAAGTCAGCGAAGGTCTCGATAGACATCGGCCTGGTAGGCACGACCTTGACGATGGCCGCATCCCCCGTCTTGAGGAACTGAGGGTTCTCCTCCTTCACGGCCCCGGTCCTCGGATCGAGCTTCTGAGTGAGTTCCTCGAAGCGGCAGGCCACCTGGGCAGTGTGGGCGTGGAAGACCGGGGTGTAACCCACGGTTATCACGCTGGGATGGTTGAGGACGATGATCCTGGCCTTGAAGGAGCGGGCCACCGTCGGGGGGCTGTCCGCAGGACCACACACATCGCCCCTGCGAATCTCGTCCCTGGCGATGCCCCGTACGTTGAAGCCCACGTTGTCCCCGGGCTCCGCCTGGGGTATCGCCTCGTGGTGCATCTCGATGGACTTGACCTCCCCCACCTTGTCCGAGGGCTGGAATGAGACCTTCACGTCAGACTTGAGGAGGCCGGTCTCCACCCGCCCCACGGGGACGGTCCCTATGCCAGTGATGCTGTATACGTCCTGGACCGGGATCCTGAGGGGCTTGTCGACGGGCTTCTCGGGGGTCTGCAGGCTGTCGGCGGTCTCCAGCAGGATGGGACCCTTGTACCAGGCCATCTTGTCTGACCTGGTGACGACGTTGTCCCCTACGTAGGCGGAGATGGGTATGATCTGGATGTCCGCGGGCTTGTAGCCCACCGATTTCAGCAGCTTCTCCGTATCGGCCTTGACGGCCTTGTATCTCCCCTGATCATAGACGGGCTTGGTGGCGTCCATCTTGTTGATGACCACGATGAGTTGGTTCACGCCAAGAGTCCTCGCCAGGAAGACGTGCTCCCTGGTCTGGGCCTGCACGCCCTCGGGCGCTGCCACCACCAGGACGGCGGCGTCCGCCTGACTGGTCCCGGTGATCATGTTCTTCACGAAGTCCCGGTGGCCGGGAGCGTCGATGATGGTGAAGTAGAATTTGTCCGTCTCAAACCGCCTGTGGGCCACGTCGATGGTCAGCCCCCTCTCCCTCTCTTCCTTCAGGTGGTCCATGACCCATGCGAACTCGAAGGTGGGCTTACCCTTCTCCTGGGCCTCCTTCTTGAACTTGTCGATGATGTGGGACTCGATGTGGCCCGTGTCCAGCAGGAGCCTACCGATTAGGGTGGACTTGCCGTGGTCCACGTGCCCGATGAAGACCATGTTCAGGTGGGGCTTAGCAGGCATTGGTTATCCTCCGATTATCGATGTCCATAGCGACATTCCCTATTTATTCCTTTTCAAGAGGCTGCTGGGCCGGTTCCCTAGGCGGCGTAGTAGCTGGCGTCGTAGGGCTCTGGCTTGAGCCCCTTCCTGGTCCTGATCTGGGCCACGACCTCGTCCTGCAGCTCCGTCGGTATCCTCTCGAAGCCCGCGTTCTCGTAGGACCAGAGGACACGGCCCTGGGTGGCGGACCTGATGGCCGTGGCGAAGCCGAACATCTCCGCGACAGGGGCCTTGGCCGTGATCACCACCTGGTCCCCCTCTTGGGCGATGTCCTCGATGACGGCCCTGCGGGACTGGAGCTCAGCTATGGCCGACCCCATGATGTCCTGTGGCAGGTTGAGGACCACCTTCTGCTTCGGCTCCAGCAGGATGCGGTTGGCCTCACACATGGCGCCGTAGATGGCGGACCTGACGGCGGGTATGACCTGAGCCGGCCCCCGATGGATGCTGTCCTCATGAAGCTTGGCGTCCACCAGCCGAACCTTCACGCCCATGCACTTCTCCCCCGCTAGCGGTCCCCGATTCATGGCCTCTATGAAGGCCTCCCTGCAAAGCTCGATGGTCTCGTGCAGGTACTGGATGCCCTTGGTGATGTCCAGGAAGATGTTGTTGTTCTGAATCCACACCACTTTTCTGGAATCGATCTTGGACATACCGAGGTCCATCAGCTTCCTGGTCAGCCCCTTGGGATCCTTGATTCGCTGGTTGGAGGGTATCTCGCCCTTCTGGATGGCCGTGAGGACCCCTGGCTCCAAGGGCTCCGCCTCGAGGTAGAATCGGTTATGCTTGTTGGGGGACTTGCCCTCGAAGGGGCCGCCCCTGCCCTCCACGTCTTCCCGGTAGACGACGATGGGAGGGGAGGCCATGATCTCCACCCCGTGCTCGTGCACGATCCTGTATTGGGTGATTTCCAGGTGGAGCTCGCCCATGCCTGACATCAGGTGCTCGCCAGTCTCTTGGTTGATCTCCACCTGTATGGAGGGGTCCGCCTTGGCGATCATCCGGAGGACTTCCACGAGTCGGGGCAGGTCCTTGGTGTGCTTCGCCTCGATGGCCACCGTGACCACGGGCTCGGAGTAGTGGACGATCCGCTCGAAGGGTATCATGTCCCTGCTGCTGGCCACCGTACTGCCCGCCACGGCGGCCTTCAGGCCCACACACGCGGCCACGTTCCCGGCCGTTATCTCATCCACCGGGATCCTGTCGGGGCCCACCACCATGCTGACGGTCTGGAGCCGGTCTGGGTTCGGCATGCCTATCACCCAGAGCTCCTCGCCCCGCTTCATCCTCCCGCTGAACAGCCGGCCCGTGGCGACCTCCCCCGCATGGGGGTCGATGACGATCTTGGTGACGACGAAGGCAGCAGGCCCCTTCTCGTCGCAGTTCATCATGGCCTGGCCCACCTCGGAGTCCGGAGGCCCTTTCCAGATGATGGGGATGCGCAGCTTCTGAGCCGTGATCGGGTCCGGCAGGTGACGAATGACCATGTTGAGGACGATGCTGTGCAGAGGAGCTATCTTGGTCAGCTTGTCCACCTGCTCCTCCTCGTGGTACCTGTATATGTCCTTGAAGGTGATGTTCGAGTCCTGCATGTAAGGGACTGAGATCGCCCATTTGTAGAAGGCGGAGCCGAAGGTCACGCTGCCATCCTCCACCCTGACCTGCCACTCCTTCTTCAGTTCGTCGGGGAGCATGTCGGCGATCCTCTTGTTGACCTCCGTGATGATCTTGAGGAAGCGCTGGTGCATCTGCTCCGGCCCTATCTTCAGCTCATTGATGAGGCGGTCCACCTTGTTGATGAAGAGCACCGGCTTCACGCGCTCCTTGAGGGCCTGGCGGATAACGGTCTCCGTCTGAGGCATGACGCCTTCGACGGCGTCCACCACGAGGATGACCCCATCGATGGCCCTCATGGCCCTGGTGACGTCCCCTCCAAAGTCCACGTGTCCGGGGGTGTCGATGAGGTTGATGAGGTACTCCTCCCCCTGGAAGGTATGGACCATGGAGGCGATGGCGGCGTTGATGGTGATGCCCCTGGCCTGCTCCTGCTCATCATAGTCCAGCATGAGCTGGCGGCCGGCCAGCTCCTCGGACATCATGCCCGCGCCCGCTATGAG
>JBHHZZ010000022.1:0-23047 GCA_046758325.1 Thermoplasmata archaeon
CGCCTAACATCGCCAAACACTTAAGTAGGTCAAGCCTGATGCAAACGAAAATAGGCTGGACTCAAAGTGAAAGTAAGGAAGGGTGACAAGGTTAAGGTCCACTACACGGGAACCCTGGACGACGGCACGGTTTTCGACTCTTCGGAGGATGGAGACCCCTTGGAGTTTGAGGTAGGCTCTGGGCAGATTGTTGAGGGATTCGAGAAGGGGATCATGGGCATGCAGGAAGGGGAGGAGAAGACCTTCATAGTCCCGCCGGAGGAGGCCTATGGTCCTCACAGGCAGGAGCTGGTGGGCAAGCTTCCCAAGGAGCAGGTGGAGGGCTTCGATGTCAAGGTGGGAAGCGTCCTTCAGCTGGAGACCAAGGATGGGGAGGTCTTCGAGGCCAACGTGATGAAGGTGGAGAAGGACGGCATCACCGTGGACCTCAACCACCCCCTGGCGGGCAAGGCCCTCAACTTCAAGACCAAGCTGGTGGGCCTGGAAAGGTCGTGACCCGCTAAGGTTATAACCGGATGGCCAGATTGTAGATTGAGGTGATGCTCTACGATCCCTGGCCTGCCACAGCCGGGAAGCATCCCCAGGGTGCCACCACTGCCCGAGCCCTCGGAGATCCCTGAAGCCCCGCCCCCCCTCTGGTTCTGGGTCAAGGAGGACCTGGACGTTATGAAGAGGGAGATGGCCGACCTCAAGAAGAAGGTAAAGGGCCTGGAGGGCAGGGTTTCGGCCCTGGAGCAGATGCTCCGCCAGAAGTGAAAAAATAGGGGAGGGGATAATCGTCCTAGGATACGGCCGCCTTCAGAGCGGCGGCTGCGGTGAATAGGAGGGCCACGACTCCTCCATAGGTGCTAGTGAAGAGCAGGGCAGTGTTCAGGCTGGCCTGGGTCGCCAGGAAGGCACCGGTTGCCGGCAGCGCCCACGCAGCCGAGGCCACAAGAACGGCCAGCATGCCCAGGGGTCCGCCCATGATCCTGATCAGACTGCCCCGGCGGTTCAGGAGGGCTCTCCGTTCCCTGAGGGCGGCCAGAACCTCCTTCACGTCAGAGCTTAGGGTGGGCCTCGCCTCCTGATAGGCCACCTCCTTCTGGACCTGTCCCCCGGTGTCCTCCTCCACCAGGATGGAGTCCAGGAGATCGTCCAGCTCCTTCTCCAAGTAGTCCTCCGTCGCTGCCTCTGGCGGAGCCTCCCCCTCGTGGACGTCTGGATAGGCGGCTCCCACGAACTCGTCCTCCAGGCGGGCCTCCAGGTCATCGCTCCAGCGGATGACGGACCAGCCGAGGCGGTTGTTGAGCACCCCGAGGGTCCTCTCCTCCAGGCTGCTGACGGTGGAGTCGATCTTGAGCTTGAGGACGAAGAGGCCGGCGGCAGTGATGGCCAGCAGTGCACCCATTCCCTGGACTACCGTGCCGTAGGTCGCCAGGGAGACCTCCGAGGAGTAGTTGTAACCCAGGGAGGGGGCCATGACGAAGGAGCCGACGGCGATAGCCAGGAAGATGCCCCAGAAGATGGCATTCAGCAACTTCGGGGAGAGCCTGCCAGGATGCATTGGTGGGTTCTTCATTCTGACGCCTGAGATGGCTCCTCCGCGGCGGTAATAAAGGTTAGGCCGCCATTCTCTTCCCCGATAACAGCCGGTGGTCTACTTCAGCTCCCTGCCCATGAGGGCGAAGCTGGACATGAGGGCCTCCAGCTGGATTCTCTCATTGCTCCCCTGGATTAGCCTGAAGTCCGCCTCGCCGACCCGGTCTACCATCCTCACCTTCATCTCATCGGGGACGCTGAGGTCGTACACGGCCCTGTAGACCTCCCTGAGCAAATCCTCCCCTGCAAGGCCGTACTCAATGAGGAGGTCATCCAGCATGTTCCTGGCTCCGAGGAAGTCGCCCCTGAGAGCCGTCTCCACCATGTGGCGGACGTCCTCCGGTCTCGCGGCGCCGGCGGCCCGGTAGAGGGAATCGGAGTCGATGACCTTGGAGAGGGCGGCGGCCACCTGCAGGGCGTTCGTAGCCTTCCTAAGGTCGCCCTGGGCGATGTACACGATTGCCTCCATCCCATCCTCCTTCATCTCCAGACCCTCGGCCTTGGCGATGCGCGCCACATATGCCTTCACGTGCTCCGGCCTGAGGGGCCGGAAGCGAAAGAGGGCACAGCGGCTCTGGATGGGCGGGATTATCCTACTGGAGTAGTTGACGGAGATGACAAAGCGGGCCGTGCGGGTGTACATCTCCATGGTTCGTCGCAAGGCGGCCTGGGCGTCGTTGGTGAGGTGGTCCGCCTCGTCCAGGAAGAGGATCTTGAAACCTCTTGCGCCTATCGGGGCCATCCGCGCCTGGTTCTTGATGGTGGTACGGATGACGTCGATGCCTCGAGCGTCGCTGTTGTGCAACAGAACGGGCGTTGTCCCTCCCCAGAACGTCTCGCCGCCCGGCACGGAGACATCGTACACGTACCCGTCGTAGGGCTCGCGTCGAACATCCGTGACACGGACGGGGTACAAGGGGGACTCAAGGAGACCGAGGATACGAGATACGCCAGGGTCTGTTGTGTGAAACCCCTCGACGGAGGCCAGATACTCGCGCACGGCGCTCTTCGACATTCGCTTTGATTTCTTGTGGTACAAAGAGTGACGGAGGAAGTAAGAGCCTCTAATCTCGAGTCGACGGAACAGCTCGTGGATTAGGGAGGAGGGGATCAGGTCGGGCAGGAAGTGGGATTCCGGGGAGGTGCTCGGCCACACGATCCGCGTCTCGCCCCGGAAGACTGATGTGCTCAGACCGGTGATGCGTGCGAGCCATGCCATGTCCACCAACGCGGCCTGCGAACGCGAGCTGTATCTAACGTAGCGGCCCCATTCCCCAGCCGCGTCGCCCATGTATCCCTTCAGGAAGCTCTCACGAATCTCGGGCTCCGCTGCGAAGACGAAGGGAGGGATGCGCTTCGCGCGTGCCCTCCTAGGTCGCCCGCGCTCATAGAAGTGATGACGGAAGAACCTCGCTAGTTGGGTGTTCAGGGCGCGGACCTGGAGAGAGGACATTCGGCTCCGGTCGAAACCTGAGGAGCCCCTCTGGAGCGTAGGATTCAGCCCAAACTCTTCCTGCAAAATCCGGCTGGCATGATGAGCCACATGGGCCTCGTGAGGGTAGCCTACCGTGAAGATGATTCCCCCACTCGTGTCCCCACGGTGCATCTGGGAGCAGCCTTCAGCGAGGTAGAGTCCCATTAGCCAGGAAACCCGATGGTTCAGTGGGAAGTTGCTGTAGACCCTCGAGAGCTTTGGATTGCGCATGGCCCGTCCGTTCATGATGAGCGGCTTCGGGGGGAAGGCCTCGAAATCGAGAAGCTGTGTCGAGCCTGGCAACCTCGTCATGAAGCTAATGAGGTGATCTCCCGGTCGAAGTTCCTCCGCAGCCTTCGACACGAGATGGCCCGAGGAGTCGAAAACCACTACGGAGTGGTCAGGACTCGTGCGGACCTGTCCGCCCTCGTAGCGAATCGTCACGAGCTGCCGACGTCTATGCCGGGAAAGCAGGGTGGCGGGCAGGAAGCGTACCTGATACTTGTTGTCGACAGAAAGGATCTCGATGTCCTTCAGCTCGCTATACTTCGGGTTCCCATCGTCAAATGCAAGTCGTGCCAAGGTCCCGAAGCTTGTTCGTCTGACAAATCCCAACCGCCGGATGAGACACGGCGTCTCTGGGGCGACGCTCGCGTTGGTCTCCGCGAAGTTGATCCGCCAATCCTCTTTGAACAACTCCCTGGCCAGAGCGATGGCACAGGTCGTCTTCCCAGTACCGGCCGGACCCGCGAACAGGAGGTGAGGAAGGTTCCCCGTCTTGACGTAAGCCTTCAGGCGGGCCACCACCTCCTCCTGGTTGATAACGTCGCGGAGGCTTGCCGGTCTGTACTTCTCCACCCAGACCTCTTGCATCGGGCGTCGGGCAAAGATGGGAGGACAGGTTATAACCCTTTGTGGGAGAGGAGAGTGAATGTGATGAGGTCTTGAGCTAGACAGAGACACCCGAGAATCAAGCCGGTTATGTCTCCGCAGCTAGGGAGGGATGTCCGGCGTCCTCCCGCCTCCTCCAAATAGGACCACAGCCTGCAGGACCTCTCGCCCTCTCCTTGGAGATGTCGCCCTCCGAACCCGCAGAACAGGCCGCCTGTTTGTGATTTCCATGGCGGGGCCGAATCTCCTTCAAGCCTCTATGAAGTCCGCGCCAGCAGCGTCGGGGAAGCTTTAAGAGACTCCCTCCTGTAAACTGGGTCGGATGCCGTCAGATGGCCTGCGGATTCCTCCGACAGTGGTGCGCCTCCTTAGGGGCATAGCCCTGACCGTCGTGATCATAGCCGCTGTCCTCGGCGCCCTCTTCGCTTTCGCACGGACCTGGCCCCCAACGGTCGTGGTGCAGAGCGGGAGCATGCAGCACAGCAACGAGACCAGCTTTCTGGGAGTCGTGGATACGGGGGACATCGTGGTGGTCCAAGACGCCCCGACGCCCAGGGATGTCATCACCTACGTGGAGGGTCGGGCCCGGGGCTACGGGACCTACGGGGACTACGGCGACGTCATCTTGTTCCAGAGTCCCGAGGACGCGATGCCGATCATCCACCGTCCGATCTTCCGCTTGTTGTGGAACGACACTGCCGAGGGTTTCGACATCCCCTCCCTGCTGGACCTGGAGCAGGGCGTGGACTGGGACTCCAACCGGCCCACGCCCCTCGGGCTGCAGGCGGGCGATTCCGTGGTCCTCCACAACATCTCCTTCAGGGACCTTTCCATCGAGTTCTCCATCGGCGGGTTCACTCGGGAGGTCATCGCCCCACGGTGTATCCAGGAGAACCCCTGCTACGTTACCATGGGGGACAACAATGCGCCCAACTACGACCAGACCCTGGTCCGACACAGTTGGGTCGTCGGCCGGGCCCGGGGCGAGATTCCGTGGCTGGGCCTCCTCAGCCTTCTCCTGGGAGGCACGTACCGCTGGGGAGACAGCCGGGTGCCTGCCAACAGCTGGACCTACCTGGGGATTGTCCTCCTCCTCTGGATCGGAGTCCCCGTGGCCTGGGCAATCGTCCGATCCGTCCGCGGGCAGGTGAGGGAGCCCTCCGAAGGGGCCGATGAAGGGGGGTTGGGCCCCGTCCTTTCCGTCCTGGAGGAACGATGGAGACGGAGAGGCGGCCAGGAGGCCAAGGGGGAGGAGTCGGAGGCCGATGAAACGTCCCCGCCGAACACCCAGGACCAGGATTACTCCGAATGAATGTGATCCGAGCTGTCAGGATTCCTCAACCGGTTCGATATTTCAACACCCTCGCCCAGTTCGTGCAGGAGACCCGCCAGGAGATGACCAGGGCAGCAAGGGACATAGCTCCAAAGGCCAGGAGGGCGAACCAGACCACTTCTAGGGAATCACCCTCAGGAACGGGGCCAGGGTCTCCGTGCCCGGAGGCCACGCTAGGAAAGTCCGGGTCGCCAGGTAGCCCCCAGCCAGGCTGCTGAGGACGCCCAACAGGGTGGCTATGGAGCGACGCGGATGGCGGAAGGCCTGTTTAAGGGGGCACCAAAGGAAGGTTACAGGCCTTGCCTACGTGGGTACGGCTTCGGCTACGATCTTCCCGTCCTCGATCTGCAGGATCCGCTTCGCGATTTTCGAAACTCGCTGGTCGTGGGTCACGACGATTACGGTCTTCCCCAGCTCCTTGTTCAGGACCTCGAACAGGTCCAGGACCCGCTGGCCGTTCTCTGTGTCCAGCTCGCCAGTGGGCTCGTCGGCCAGGATCAGGGGTGGATCGTTGGCCAGGGCCACCGCGACGGCGATTCGCTGCTGCTCCCCGCCGCTCAGTTCGTCGGGCCTATGGACTGCGCGGTCCTCCAAACCCACCAGCTTCAGGAGGTCCCTCGTCCGCCCCTCCCGATAGGCTGGTTGCTTGTTGGCCAGCCGCATGGGCAGCTCCACGTTCTCCTTCGCTGTCAACGTGGGCACCAGGTTGAAGAACTGGAACACAAAGCCCACGCGGTCCCGACGGTACCGCACGAGCTCGGCCTCACTGTAGTCCACTATGTTCGTCCCGTCCACCTCCACCCGGCCTGCCGTGGGCCTGTCGATGCCTCCGACCAGGTTCAGCAGGGTCGTCTTTCCGCAACCCGACGGGCCCTGGACGGCCACCAGCTCCCCGTTTCCCACCTGCATGTCCAACCCGCGGAGGGCGATGACCTCCGACTTGCCGGCCCTATAAACCTTGATGAGGTCCTTTGTAGAAACTTGTGGCATCTCAACCACCTCGAAGCTTGAGCACCTTCGCAGTGTTCATCCGCGCCACCCGCCATGCGATGAGGAGCGCCGTGAGGAGCATGGCCAAGGGGGCCAGGCCCACCAAGAGGAAGCCCTCCACCGGAAGCTCGAACAGGAAGGGGACGAGGGCCTCCTGAGGTCCGAAGGAGGCGACGAAGACTTGGAGTAGGAAGTAGGCCACCAGCAGCCCCATGCCCGTCCCGATGGCCAGACCGATGAGCATGATGGAGAAGGCCTCCCCTGTCAGGAGCCCGGCGGCCTGCCATCCGCTAGCGCCCCGGGCCCGAATGGCGGCGAACTCCACATCCCGCTCCAGGGTGGCGGCGAAGAGGATGAGGCCCAGGCCCGCAGTCAGGATGGCCACGATGAAGGCCACCTCCATGCTGATGAAGCCCAGGACGGACCGAAAGAAGGGATCCGACTGCTGCCGGAGGAGCTCCTCCTCGTAGACCCGGACGTCGCTGGCACCCAGGGCCACGACGGCCGCCTTTGCGTCCTGCCAGTCCGCACCGGGATGGAGGTCCACGAGAATGCCACCGCCGCCCTCGAAGCGGCGGAGATCCTCTCCGAAGAAGGCGAGGAGGGGCTCCAAGGTCCCTTGGCTTGCGTAGAGGGCGGTGGGAAGGCCGAAGGTACCGCTAACTGTCCCCGGGAGGGCCCGGACGATGCCCGCCACTGTCACGTTTACGATTACCTCCTCCTCTCGGTAGGACGTCTCGTTGAAGAACTCCCGGGAGAGGGGGATTCGGTCCCCCACCTCCAAGAATAACGTGTCGGCCAGCCCCTTGGATGCCAGGACCTGCCCTCTCTCCCGGAGGATGTTAGCAGCGGCATCGGCGGAGAGGCCGTCGAAGTACCAGGGTTCCGGCTGAGTCACGGAGAAGAGGGTGTCCGGGTCCACGGCATAGACGTTCACGAACCGGTTGTACACCTCAGCGTAGAGCCGCCGCACCGTCGTGATTCCCGCCACCTGCGGGAGCGCGCTCACGTTCTGGGCGAAGGTGGTGTCCTCCGCGCCGGGCCATCCGATGCTCATATCGGCGCCCAAATTTGCCCGGATGGTGCGCTGCTGGTAGGCCAGGGTCGTTCCCAGGAAGGCGAAGATGAACATGCCGAAGGCCAGGCCAAGGGCGATGATGATGGCCACGTTGGACGACCTCCGGGGGTTCCGCGCCAGGTTCCGGCTGATCACGTGATACAGGCCCCCCGCGAGGGGCCTCCACAGGCGGGCGGCCCAGACGTAGATTCGCCCCGTGCTCCGGGTCAGGAGCCTCGTGCCGCCGACGATGAGGAAGATGGGCGCCAGGGGGAGGAGCACGACGAAGACGACGCCCACCAGGAAGGTGATGAAGGTCCCTGGGTTGAAGCGAACATACCAGACGCCCAGGAGAGACACGATACCCAGGCTCACCAGGACGATGTCGATCGTGGGCTTGTACTCAATCTTCGTCTCCCCCGGGGCGTAGTAGCGGAGCGTCTCGGCTACCGGCAGCCCGGCCGTCCGCTTGGCCGAGCGGTAGCTGGCCAGGAGCATGAACAGGACGCTGAAGACGGCCACGATGATCACGGTGCTCGTGGAGAGGACCACGTCCCCGTAGGAGGGGGCCACCTGAAGTGCGAAGGGGTTGACCACTGTAAGGAGGAGGCGGCTGAGGGCGATGCCGGCCACGAGGCCGATAACGGTCGCCAGGACCCCGCTCAGGGCCGCCCCCAGGAGGAGGAGTCCCAGGACCTGTCCACGACCTGCGCCCCTGGTCTTCAAGACGGCCAGTTCCTGACGCCGCTCGGCATGGCCCAGGTCCACCCCCACGGCCCCCAGGTAGAGGCCCAGGAGGAGGACTGGGAGAGAGAGGATCAGGAAGACCACCCGCTGGACGGTAGACATGGACTCATAGGTGCTCAAGGCGTACTGGATGTTGTTCGAGACGTCGCCGCTGTAGGGGATGAGGGCCTCCTGGAGCCCTCGCTCGAATCGGGCCAGCTCGCGTCTCGATCCGGGGATGTCGTAGGGATCGATGAAGCGGTTCCGGTCAACCCAGACCTCGCCTTCCAGCTTGGCGTACCCCTGCGGGAGGACCAGCTCCTCCTGGAACCAATCCAGGTCCCGGATGTTAATCAGGCCCATCCATCCCCTGTAGGGATAGTAGGGCCCGCCGAGGGTCTGGGTCGAGGACTGTGTCATCAGGGCGACGACCGTCAGGTTGAGCCAGTGGATTACCTCCTTGCCCTCCCCGTAGTCCCATTCGTAGTTCCGCAGAGTAATATTATCTCCGAGTCCCACTTGGAGGTAGGCTGCCAGTGACTGCGTCACGGCGATGGTGCCCCTGGGGAGTTCCAGGGATCCCGTCACCTCGGCCTCCCTCCAGGAACGAGGGAGGTCAGCGGGGTCCACGAAGAGCAGCTCAGCTTCTACACGAGCTACGTCATCCTTTTCATGCGGCTCCGACCAGTAGATTCTGTAGTACACCGTCGCGTTGACCACCCCCGGGTACGCCTGCAGGGTCTGCTGGAGTTCGCTTGAATCCCCTTGCCTGGCGGTAACCGTGAAGTCGCCGCTGACGCCGGCCAGGAGACCTTCCAGCGTAGCCCGGGCGGAGGAGTCGATGGCGATGAAGGTCCCGGAGATGAAGGTGATGGCCATAACGACTCCTAGGATTGAGGAAAACGTCTTCCGCGGACCCCGCACGAGGTCTAGAGCAGCGTAACGCAAAAACGCCAGCTTGGTGCCTCCGACGGGGAATCGAACCAAGTGGGCAAAAGCTTTTCCCCATGTCGCAGTGATCGAATGCCATGAAGTTCCCAAGACTTCTGTAAGCCGTTTTTCCCCTGCAACTTATCCTTTAAGCATCGCAACGACCTACCCTACATTTCCGACTCGTGACCGGAGGCTACTAGACAGTTCGACAAGGCGGCAGTCATCCTCCTGAGGGTTCGCTGCATGTGCCATACCGTTCGAAGGTTGTGCAAAAAAGTACTTAAGAGGAGAAGGACCCATGGAATAACGATGAGACTGGAACCGAAGGAGAGGTCGAAGGAGGAAATCGCCATCGTCGACCTCAGCAGTCCGCAGCCCCGGGCCAGGGCGATCCGCACGGGCAGACTCCACGCCAAAGTCATGTCCTATCTCCAATCTCATGGAGAGGCCTCCAGAGCGGACCTGATGGCGCGGTTTCCACGGATGCCCTACTCCGATCTCCTCGGAGCTGTCGAGGATCTCTCCCTGCTGGGAAAGGTGGAGGTCCGATGGACCTCGCCCTTCGACTTCACAGTGCATGTCCACGAGGAGGACCGTGCCTCGAAACCGACAAGACTTGTAGTCATGGCTTGAGGCTACATCTTCGCCTTCAGGGCTATCAGCACGTTCTCTATCCTGTTGAGGACCGTGACCTTATCATTGCCGGCGAAGAGCAGCCCGACAGCCCTATTCTTCTCGTCCACAACCAGGGAACCGCTGTCCCCGCCTTCTGACATGCTAGGTGCAAGGATCTGGTCCTCGAAGAGGGCGACCCGTCCCCTGCCGTAGGTGACGCTCACCGTAGCTTCCAGGTGAGTCACCCTCCCCTTGGTGAGCCCCGTGGTCCTACCGCTCTTGAGGAGAGGTAGATCAATGGAGGCCTCCTCCGTTCCCCGAACAGCGCCGATGAGACGCACCTCGTCGGCCAGATCGTCCCGTTGGGTGGGCCTCGCGATCCCGCAATCCACCCGGTTGCGGCGCTGGAAGAGGGTTGATAGGAAGCGGGGAAGTCCGAGGCTCCATCTGATGGGTACAAACTCTTCCAGGAGGGCGATGGTATCGTCAGGCACCTTCCCTCCATCCAGGGGGGCGGGCTGCAGAATGGAATCCCCGCTGCGCCCTCGATTGCTGTCCGCCAGTATGTGGTTGTTGGACAGTATGAAGGCCTCCGAGCCCCGTTGTACAACGCATCCCAGGGTCCCCGCCGACACGCGATGGTGACCCACGCTCACCCCTCCCGGAGCGGGCCGCCAGCGGTCTGTGGCCTTACGATGAGACTTCAGGACTTGGAGACCTAATGCCCTGACCTCCCCCGTTTCCACCACGTCGGTCTTGACGTCGTCCACCCGCCTGGGGATCAGGTCCTGGGGCCTCAGCTCAGCCTCGGCCACCTTCCTCCGCACGAGGACGACCACGCAGAGCTCTTCCGTCTCCTCCCCGCCGACGACCTTCTTGCCCACGGCCAGGCCGATGACGTTGGCCTTGCGGAGGAGTTCCCTCTCAAACCTCTCCTTCGCCCTCTTGACCTCTTCCCACGTCATCTGTGCCAGCTGCCTCCATCTTCACGGAAAAAGCGGATATCTCCAGGAGGCCCTCCCCCACCTTGCCGCCTACGATGGTCCCAACGGCCCTCACCACCATGTTGCCGAAGAATCCAATGAAGAGGCCTATTGCGTAGTACGGTAGCAGCTCCTGGGCGTAGAGGAACTTGATGAGGGTGGTGCCCGCGATGACCGACATGAAACTGGCAAAGGCCCCCCACTGGACTCTGTAACGGCGGACTCCGAAGATGAGAAGCCATCCCAGGGTTACGCCCAACAGAAGGACCGCGACCTGAATTATATCCAGAGCATCACCTCGGGAGGGCTGACCGAGAGGCTAGAAAAAACTTCCCACGCCTTTCCTAGATTTGATTCTCAACCGGCGTCTCGCTCCTCGGAATAGGCATTCAGGAGGAGGTGCGCATCAGAGACCTGAACGAGACCGTACCCGTAGTAGTCGTCGTGGGGAAGCTGCTGACCCGGGAGCCGAAGGCTCGTGTGCATCAGGACCATCTTCACCTCCCGGAGGCCCTCCGCCCCTGCCTTCCTGTACTCGGGATGGGCTTGCAGGAGGAGGGCTAGTAAGGCTGAGAGGAGGGCGGCCGATGCCGACGTTCCCGTCATGACCGTGTAGGAGGAGCCGCGGGCCGTCGTCATGAGACCGACCCCCGGCAGGACGAACTCCGGCTTCCTGTGGGGGTCCAGCCGTGGAGGCTTGACCAAGGGGCTGTTATTTCCCTTGGAGCTGAAGGCCGCTATCTCCAGCCGGTGGTTCAGGGACCCCACGGCCATCACCAGGGGTTCGTTGGCCGGTGTCCCCACGTCACCGTCATCCTCCCGTCCATCATTTCCCGCCGAGGAGACGACGAAGATGCCCATCAAGGTGGCCTCCTCCGCAGCGTTGGCCGCCGCGTTGGTGGTGAAGGGCGTTCTCTGGGCTCCCAGGGAGAGGGATATGATGTCCGCCCCATCCCGAAGGTCTCCATCGCCGTCGGGGTCCATGCAGAAGCCGATGGCTCTGCCTACCGTCTCCGAGCTTCCCGTCCCGTTGGACCGCAGCGCCTTGACCACGATCAGGGATGCACCGGGAGCCAGGCCCCTGAACCTCCCATCGGCCACCATGAGGCCTGCCATGGCAGTTCCGTGGCCACCATCGTCGTAGGGGAGGCGCTCGCCGCTGACGAGGTCCTTCCAGGCCGCGATGCGGGCTCGGGCAAGGTCCGGGTGTAGCGAGTCGATCCCTGTATCCACTAGGCAGATGGTCACTCCCGTCCCGTCGTAGCCCATATCCCACAACCTCTCCGCCTGGGTGATTCGCATTACCCACGCGGAATCCCTGGAAAGGGTGACGCCATCCAGAGGCACGCTTATGATGCCCGAAGCGACCATGGACGCTAGGAGGGAGCCTGCCACGATGAGGGCGGCCAACACCAGGGCCGACTTCCTCAGTCTACCCATGCGGACCTGATGCCTGACCTTCCACGCGAGATCTCCGTCGGGCCTCACCTGAAGGGCCTCCTCCCAGCGGCAAAGGAAGGCACGGGTGGCCCTCCGGGAATGGATCTCGGCCCCCCTATGGAGCCTCCGGGTGGCAGCGACGCGGGTGCAGGCCAACCATGCCGATCCATCTCCATGGCCCTCAGCACCCGGACCTCCGAGGGTTCCTCCAGGGTGGGCAGCCCCTCCACGGCCCTCAGCCGAGGCAGGAGTCCACAGCCGTTTGCCTTCTGGATGTCGAGGCCGGGTCTCCTATTGACCTCCAGCACGAGGGGCCCCCTCTCGGCATCCAGGACGATATCGACCCCGGCAAATCCCAGACCCGTCGCCCTCTGGGCCTCGCAGGCGATCTCCAAGACCTCCCTCCAGAAGGGCACCTGGAAGCCCACCAGCTTTGCTCCAGTGTCCGGATGGCGTTCGACCAGTTCCCCCATCCAGGTGGCGAAGCGGATGAGCCCTGTGCTCACCTCAACCCCCGCTCCAACGGCCCCCATGTGGAGGTTGGCCTTCCCGTCCGACTGCCTGGTGGGCAGGCGGAGCATGGTCATGACGGGATATCCTCGGAAGCAGAGCACGCGGATGTCCGGCACCCCCTCGGGCGCGATGGGCTTGAGCGATGGGTGGGACCGCACCAGGGCCTCTACCAAAGCCTCGTCGGGCATCCCCTTGTTGTAATCCCCTTCCAGGATGCTCCCCAGGTGGTCCAGGAGGTCCTCCAGCTTGAGGAGGCTGTTGCCGGTGATGTAGCTGTCACCTTCGCGACCACTGACTACGACGATGCCTTCGCCACCGTAGCCGTCGGCCGGTTTGAGGGCAAAGCTATCGGATTTCAAGAGGACCTCCACCGCTTCCACGACGTCCTCCTTCCTCGAAACCAGGAGGTAGTTGTCAGGCACGGGGATTCCCTCGGCCAGCATGAGGGCCTTGGCCCTCGCCTTGTTGAGGCTCCCCATGACCTCGGGGGGGTTGTATTGGCTCACGTACTCCGCGTTCCTCCTGTTGATGGTCAACACCGTGCGGCTCAGACCACCCTGAAGCATGACGTCCTCCAGCCGCTTCATGGACCCGAACCGTAGCCTCTCCGACAGGCGAACCTTGACCCGGGTCCCCAGGAACCAGTTGAGGAGCACCAGGAGGGGCCAGCTCACGGGTTCCCTCATGACCGTGTCCACGAGGGCGTCCTGGACCATGACGACGTATGCGGCCGCCACGAGGACCAGGGTCCACAAGAGAGCCCTCGTGGGCGGCCCCCAGCCTACCTTGTCCACTTCCTCCAGGTAGCGATCCGCGAACCAGGCGGTGATGACCACGGGGAAGAGGAGGACGAAGGCGATTTCCGGTCGCCCGAGGTCGGTGGCGAAAGCAGCCAGCAGCGTGGCCGCCATGGCCACCATCAGTACCATGATCGCCGCCCGGTGGCTCCGCTGTATCCGCTGTTCATGAAGGGTCGCCCGAGTGAGGATCATGATGAGCATGACTCCGGCAAAGAGGAGGAGGCCCAGGAGTAGCCCCGTGTATATCATCGAGAGGGCGATGATGACAGGGGAGAAGGTGCCGAAGGACCTGATTCCCACTACGTTTCGAAGGATGGCGATGACCGTGGCCGCCAGGGCGAGCTGTATGAGGATGCGGGCGGAATGGAGGGCGGGAAGGACTAGGCTGAGTTGCTGGTCGAGGTAGTAACTCAGTATGAACAGCGCGGCAATGAAGATGGCGAAAGGTCCGTGTTTTCTCCAAGGTGATATGGATCTCATCCCCGCGTCGCCGTAGGCCTGGACGGGGGCTAATAAAAGCCTTGTTCAACAAATTTGGAAAGGAAACGGGTCTCGTGGGCGTCTCTGACCCGGGTCCACGACGGCGGCAAGTAGGAACGGACAAGCGGGCTCACATGCGCAGGTGGAGCCGTATCCCTAGTCCTCCACGCTTTCCAACCAGACAGCGAGGGACTCCCTGGCAGCCTCCAGGTCCAGCTCCCGCATCTCCCCCTCAGCATCCTCGATCTCAAACTTGTAGATGGTGACCCTATCGCCCTCCCTCCTGCCGGATATGAAGATGCGGGATCCCGAGCCGTGAAAGCTGGCCTCCACGAAGGTAGGCTCGAAGATGAGCTTGATCTCCTCCCCTTCTTCATACATCTTGTACATTCCGGAGGCGTTGATGTACTCCTTCAGCTTGTCGTAGCGTACGGTCAGAGGCTCCACTGACAAAATCAAAAGGAGCGGGGGTATATAAGGCGGGACCCTCCCTCGGGGATGTCCTGCGTCAAGGCAAACCACCGGGGGGGGGGCCGATGTGCAGTTGGCGGGAACGTGTCGCGGCAAGGGAGCCGAGTATTCCCCATCCTGGTCGTACATATGAGGGTCCGTAGACGGAGGCGTGTACGCAGCACAGTGGCGGCCATCAGGGTTTTCCCATGGAGTCGGACCTCCCTGCTATGCTAGAAAAGCATTAGATATGAAGCGACCCTTCGTGCCCTCAATGGACGTATCGATCGAACGCTTCGACCCGCAGTCCGCATCGAGGGAGGAGTGGGCCAGATTTCACGTCTATCGGCGTTTGCAGCACGAGGAGGAAAATCCTGGAGATCCCCTGGTGGATGACAGGACGCAGGAAACGTGGATGAAGGAGCCTGATCCTCAGTCGGACGTGATTCGCTTTGCCGCTGCGAAGAGGGACGGGGCCGAGGAGGTCGTAGGGTGGCTCTACTTCTCCATCCATCGAAAGGATTCTCCCAGTTATGAGACGAGGAAGGACGCAGCGCAAATCGCCCCGTGGGTGCTGAAGCCGTACAGGAGGCAAGGGATAGGCAGGAGATTGCTCGCAAAGGCGGTCGAACTCGCGAGAGAACACAATCGGTCCGTTATCATGGGCCATTGCCAGGATGACGATGGTAAGGCATTCATCAAAACTATCGGGGCCGAGATCGGGCTGAGGACGCGGGAAAGCAGGCTCTACATGGACAGAGTCGATTGGGAGATGGTGAAGAAGTGGGCGGAGGAGGGCCCGAAGCGATCTCCAGACACGACTCTCGAGTTCCTCGGAGACCGGATCCCGGAGGACATCCTCGAGGACTACTGCGCGATCTTGACGGAGGTATCGAACGACGCGCCCCGGGGCGATATGAAGTTGGGCGACATCGTGATAACCCCCGCCACCGTGAGGGGATGGGAGGACACCATACGGAAGTCGGGAGGTATGGCCCTAGATGTCATCACGCGGGAGTCCGATGGCGAGATCTCTGGCCTGACGGCCATGGGGTATTTCCCGGATGAGAAGACGATCATTCATCAGTTCATGACAGGCGTCAAGGGGAAGCATCGGGGGAGGGGACTGGGGAAGTGGTTGAAGGCCGCCATGCTCCTCCGGGTCCGGGAGGAGTTCCCCCAGGTCGAGGCCGTGTCGACCGACAACGCGACGACCAACGCAGCGATGCTCTCGATCAACGAGAGGCTGGGATTCGAACCATACAAAGAAGGCATCTGGGCTCAGATTCAGGTTGCGGCTCTAGAGAACTATCTCGCCAGGTAAGGTCCGCTCTCTGGGAGATTCGGGGCCACTGGAGGGAGTCCTGCCCTTCAACCTTTTATAGCCTCATGGCAGATGGTAACACGTGGACTGTGACCGTTGTCCCGAGGAGGCGGTGACCTACATCAGGTACAGCGGGGCCCACCTGTGTTCCTCGCACTTCGCATCCTTCGTCGAGAAAAGGGTGAAGCGGCAGGTTCGTGAGCAGATCAGAATCTCGAAGCCCACCAGAATCGCCTGCGCCCTCTCGGGAGGCAAGGACAGCAGCGTGGCCCTATACCTCCTCCACTCTATCCTCGGCAGGAGGAGGGACGTGGAGCTCGTGGCCGTCACGGTTGACGAGGGCATCCACGACTATAGACCCGCCGGCGTTGCCAGCGCCGAGACGCTCTGCGAGGAGCTGGGTATTGAGCACCGTATCATCACCTACAGGGAGCTGGTGGGATGGGAGATGGATGCCGTGGTGGCGGCGGATCCGAGTACGATACCCTGTAGCTACTGCGGGGTCTTCCGCCGAAAGGCCCTGAACGTACTGGCCAAGCTCGCGGATGTCGACTATCTAGCCACTGGCTTGAACCTGGACGACACCGTACAGTCGATTCTGATGAACCTTGGAAGGGCGGACCTGGACAGGCTTGCCAGGATGGGCCCTCATGACAACCTGCAGCCGGGCCTTGTTCCGAGGGTCCAGCCGCTCAGGATGATTCCTGACAAGGAGGTGTACCTCTATGCGGTGTTGAAGGGCATCAGGTTCCACGACGGCATCTGCCCATACGCCGAGAGGGCCTTGAGGACCAGGTACAGGGAGGTCCTCTACATGCTGGAGAGGGAGACCCCAGGAACTCGCCACGCTTTTCTCAGCAGCTACGAGTCCCTGAAGCCCTTTCTGGCGGCACAGTACCCTCCCGCCGACCTCTCGACATGCGAGAAGTGCGGCGAGCCTACGGTGAACAAGCTCTGCCAGTCCTGCAAGCTGGTCGGTCGCTTGGCCACTCTCTCTCAGAAGCCCGCCTGATAGTACTCCTCCGGATAGTACTCCTCCCGTTGCGTCCGTCGATAGACGATGAACTCCACGATGAAGAACAGGGCCATGAGGAGGATGGCTATGTAGAGGATGTACAGGAGTCGCTGGAAGTCGAGAGCGAAGGAAATCGTTCCAGCGTCGAACAGCTCCAGGTCCATGCCGAAGAGACCGCCGTTGAAGACGTAGTAGATCCAGGCCAGACGGGCCCCCTGACGGGCCGGACCAAAGGCTGCTCTCCAGGCCAGGCCCCTGGAGAAGAACGCGGTCAGGGCGGCAAAGAGCACGGCGACGCTTCCGATGGAGATGATGGTCCTCTCCAGCCCCGCCAGGTCCAAGGGGAGCTCCAGAGGAAGGAGGGTCGGGAGGATCCTGAGGACGTAGACCGGCACGATCACCAGGGGAATGGCGTTCCCTATGGCAGCCGCGATCGCCTTGAACGGGTGGTACCTGGCCTCCATCTATCCGCCTCCCGGCTCCCATCTTACGGTGGTCTCGTAGGTGAAGGTGACACTCCCCGGCAGCTCCACGGCCACCCGAAGAGTCAGGTCCTGAGGCGTGGTCTGGAGGTCCTGGGCCTGGGCCTGGTCGAGGAGAAAGGTCAGGTTACTCGACCACGGCTCGCCCAGGGGAATGGTCGCGTTGGTCTCGGCCACCAGGCCTCCTGTCTCGTTCAGGATGGTGAAGCCAGCGGTGGCGTTGCCCTGGAGGAAGGGGGCGGTTCCCACCACGTAGGGCACTATCCACGCGTACTCCCCCGTCTCGTTGGTGAACGTGCTGTTGCCGAAGTCCACATCAAACGACGGTAGGAGGGCCTCGAACTGCTGTACGAAGGTGAAGGAGACGGCGAAGTCCAGAAGGCTGCGGGTGGTGGTCCCGTCGAACCCGACTGTGAAGGAGACGTTGGCGGGCTGGAAGACCAGGTAGCCGGAGGACTGGAGAGGAGCGAGGTCGATGGGGATGCTGACGTCGACCACTCGCCTCTCACCCGTGGGTATGTTCACCGGCGCTGTCCTGTAGTCGGTCACGACCACATCGTCCTCGACCATGGCTTGGACGGAGAGGGAGAAGTTCGTGATGTCATGGTACCCATTGTTGCCTATGGTGAAGGAGGTGTCCAGGTAGATGACGCCGTCCCGAAAGCTGAACCCGCCCTCACCCATATCCGGGGGAATGAACTCGAAGTTCCCGGGCAGGGCCATGAGGAGGGTCGTTAGCAGGAGCCCTCCGAAGAGGAAGGACGCCAGGATTGACGCAACTCGCAAGAGCAGCAGAAATCCTCTGCCTCGAGGACGCCCGGGCACCGGCTGCAACCCATCATCTCCTCATGTCCAGGGTGGCCCCACGACCGGGGCCAACGGAGACGATGCCTACGGGAACTCCCGTCTCCTTGGAGAGGAAGTCCAGGTACTCCCTCATCTCCGAGGGGAGTTCATCGTACCCAGCCTTAACAGCTTCCCTCCAAGTATCCTCGCTGATATCCTCCCAGCCCTCCAGCTCCTCGAACACGGGGCGACAGCTGGCGAAGACCCTCATGCTGGCAGGAAAGTGGTGTAGGACCTGGCCGTCACACTCGTACTTCACGCACACCTTCACTGGGTTCAGACCGGCGAGGACGTCCAGCTTCGTCACCGCCAGGTAGTCTGGGGAGTTCACCCGAACGGAGTAGCGGAGCATGACGAGGTCGAGCCATCCCACCCGCCTGGGCCTGCCGGTGACGGTCCCGTACTCCCCCATGGACTTGTCCCGCAGATAGGAGGCCGTGGATCCCGAGATCTCCGCAGGGAAGGGCCCCGTGCCCACGCGACTGGTGAAGGCCTTGACCACGCCTATGACCTCCGTTATGTGCCTCGGACCCACGCCCGAGCCCACCGCCGCGGCTCCCGTCACGCAGTTGGAGGAGGTGCCGAAGGGGTAGATGCCGTGATCGATGTCCAGGTGGGTTCCCTGGGCCCCCTCGAAGAGGACCCGTTTTCCCGCCTCCAGGGCCTCGTATACGAGGAGGGAGGTGTCGGTCACGTACTCCCTGAGCATGGCGCCGTATCCCTTGCACTCCTCCAGCAGGGACTCCTTCGAGAGGACCTCCTCACCACCATACGCCTCGATGAGCCGCTGCTTCATGGGGACCAGGTGGTCCAGCCTCTCCCCCAGAACCTCTTCATCCAGAAGGTCTCCCACGCGCAGGCCTATCCGGGCCGCCTTGTCCTCATAGCAGGGGCCGATGCCCCTCATGGTGGTCCCCGCCTTCAGGGAGCCCTTCAGCCCCTCCTCCAGGCCGTCGAGGAGCTTGTGGTAGGGCATGACGACGTGGGCCCTCTCGCTTATCCTCAGGTTGTCTACCTCGTGCCCCCGTTTCTTGAGCTCCTCTATCTCCACCGAGAGCACGGACGGATCCACCACCACTCCGTTTCCCACGATGTTGAGCTTCTCTTCCCGGAGGATGCCGCTGGGGATTAATTTGAAGCGGAAGAGTTCCTCCCCCACGAGGACAGTGTGACCCGCATTGGACCCCCCGTTAAAGCGGACGATGACCTCCGCATCCTCGGCGCAGTAGTCGATGATCTTCCCCTTGCCCTCGTCCCCCCACTGAGTTCCTATCACCACGGTTGCGGGCATGCTACCGCTGTAAAATGGAGGGGACTATAAAAGGCACCTATGGCGGGGCGGCTTCCGCCACCTCCTCCACCTGGGCCGCCCGGACCCTGACCCTTCGGTAAGGCTCCATGCCCAAGAGGCGGGACGCGTTGTCGCAGTAGGCAGCGATCTCTAGCAGGCCCTCCCTGTTCAGCGTGGCCAGGAGGCTCCCTTTGGACGCGTACCCGTAGCTCTTCAGGAGGGGGAGCCTCAAGGACTGGCCATCCAGTTCAACCTCGAGGAGGTCATTGTATCCAGCCAGCCTCGCCACCTCCCGGCTTGGTATGCTCGTAACGATGTTCCCAAAGCTGTCAATGAAGACCACCTCACCCTCCAGGACATGGTCTGCAAGAATGCATCTCGGCTCGTCCATCTCCACCCAGACCTCCACCCTCGACCCCACCTCCTTAGGCCTGAGGCCCGTGGAGAGATGAGCTGCCAGGGAGGCGTAAATGTCGACGGCCGAAAAGAGGTTGGAGGGGGTCGAGAGCCACCGTTGGGGGCGAGAGACCTCATAGACCGCCTTCAGCCGTAGCTCCCTGGCAGCTGGCATCAGGATTCCATTGTCAGGCCCCAGGAGGATGCCTCGCTTGCACTGAACAACGAGGCTTCTCGATCCCGGCGTGTCGACGTTGGGGAGGACGATTCCCAGGTGAATTCCGTAGGAGTAGAATGGAAGGGCTGCCTTCATGATGAAGGAAGCCTGTCTAACGTCCTGAGGCCTGATGTGACTGGTGACACTTATGACCCTAGCGCGAGGGTTGATAGAGTAGATGATCCCCTTCAGGATGGCCTCGTGGTGGCCGCCAGCGAAGTCCGTTGTAGTGGTGATGATAGGGCTGGTCGGGCCTATGCCACGGTGCCGATTCCTGAGTCGACGGGGCAACCTCCTTCCTCCCGTTAAGCATGTGCTACCAAATATATATAATCTACTATCTGTAGCAACCAACCCTTTGGATATCCAGCCGTAAGGAAAAGTCCGTCGACACCTTTTTATAAGCTTATCTGGATTCCAAACTCCTCGTCTAGCCTGGCATCATGTCAGGATTCAGGGGGTCTTTGGTTGGAGAAGGGGACCGCTTCGAGAGTGAGGACTAGGGTGGCCGGTCTCGACGATAGGCTAGAGGGTGGAATTCCCACAGGATTCGTCGTGCTGGTCTCCGGCCCAGCAGGAAGTCTGAAGTCGAGCTTCGCCTACCGCATCCTCTACCACGAGGCCCTGGAGAGGGAGGCGAAAGTCCTCTATGTCTCCATGGAGCAGAGCGTGGAGAGCCTAGCGAGACAGGTTCGAAGCTTGGGCCTGGAACCGGAGAAGACCAAAAGCCTGCGGGTAGTGGACATGAGGCAGTTGCGGAAGGAGTTCAAGGATATGGGAGGCACACCCGACTGGCTCGTCGCCCTGGGCACCCAGTTCAGAAAGTACAAGGAGGAGGTGGGGTGCGACCTCATCGCCGTCGACTCCCTGAATGCCCTTTACGCCCTGACGGACATGAGGGAGCCGCGGAGGCAGATCTTCGATTTCTTTGAGGATCTGCGGGGCATAGGCGCAACGACCTTCCTCGTAGCGGAAATGCCCAGGGAGGGAGATGGATTTGGCCCATATCGGGTGGAGGAGTTCCTCTCCGACGGCATCGTCCACCTCAGCATGCGGGAGGTCGAGGTGGGGTTGACCACGAGCGTCAGGCGTTACATAGGCGTGGTCAAGCTCCGGGGCGTGAATCACGATCTTGACTACCATCCCCTTCTCGTCGACAAAGGGCAGTTTGAGATCGTAGGCGAATGAGTCCGCTCTCAGGAGTCTGACATGAACCCATTCGCCTTTCTGTCCCTTGCCTCCCTGGTCATCAACGTGGTCCTAGCTGGTTACATCCTTTCGAAGAACCCCAGGGGGACTACCGCTCGCATCTACGTCCTCCTCCTGGCTGCTTTCATGCTGTGGGACATTCCAGAGTTCCTCGTAAGGGCTCTGCCCAGTGGCGATCCTCAGCATCTCCTCCTCCTCATCAGGCTAGAGTGGACCGGGATTTCCTTCATCCCCGGAGTCATGGCGCACTTCGTCCTTGTCTATCCCCACCTCAGCTCCCTCCTGGAGCGGCCTTGGAGCTTCCTCGTCATCTACACTCCCTCCATCATCTTCACATCCTTCCTATGGGCGGGGGACCTCCTGGTTAGGGATGTCGTCATGGGTCCCCTGGGCTACTCCGCCCTCGTCGGCCCCTTGTACCTCCCCCTCGGTTCCCTCTACGCCCTCATAATCATCCTGGCCTTTGCGCACCTGGCAAGAGCCTACATGAGTCCTCAGGACCATCGGTCCAAGATGAGGTCTGGTCTTCTCCTGACAGGTTTCGCCATTCCCACTCTGGCAGGCACCGTCACTGAGGTGTACGGGCCCTACCTCTTTGAGACTGGCACTAGGATGGGCTTCGGAACCGCCTACACCACCGTCTTCCTGGCTTTCGTGGCATACGCCGTCTTCCGCTACGGTTTCCTGGTGATTGAGCCCGCCGTGGAGGTAGGCGCCGTAGGTAGGAGGTACGGTTGGGAGAGGGGACGAAACTACCTGGTGCTGGAGAAGGGGAGGAGGAACAGCGTCGCCGCCTTCAGGGAGTTGGTGCAGGATGGCCCAGGGCTGTGCGTCACCGCCTTTCCACCCCAGACCCTCTCCGAGGAGTTCTCCCTCCATCGGACCCCCTTTCTCTGGCTCTCCTCCCAGGAGGGCTATCAATGGTCTCTGAAGCCCACCTACCTGGAGGTGGACATTCTGCAAACCATCCTCAAGTTCATGAGGGACAACCGGAGGTCCGTCCTCCTCTTGGACGATCTGGAATACCTGGCCGAGATCAACGGCTTCAAGCCAGTCCTGAGGACAGTGTCGAGGATCGCGGCGGAGGCAAGCAAGTACGGATGCACCCTCATCGTCAACCTGAACCCTTCCTACATGGGGCTTCGGCATCTTGCGACACTCAAGGGTATTTTCGACGAGATACCTGTGACGGATGAGGATGAAATGATGCCCAGGCCCTCCTTCGTCCCACCGGCCTCCATTCTCTGGGAAGAGAGGCGAGAGGAGTGCTTTCGGGAGATCTCCCGCGCAACGTTGAAACGGAAGACCCTGATCTCCACCCTGTTTCCGGGTAAGCTCCAGTCCACATATGACCTGTACGATGCCTTCTTCTTGTGGATAACATCCACTCGTCATCCCAAGTTTCCCAGCTACGACGCCTCTCGCCTGGCCCTGGAGGTTCTTCGCGACATATCGCGGGGTGTCGCCAAGGACACCCTGATATACCTGGGGGAGCTGGAGCTCTTGGTGGAGGAGGCAGGCTTCCTAACGGTCCTAGAATACGTGAAGCACATCGTCGATATTACGGCATTGAGGTCTGCCCTTGTGGTGGCCAGTATCAGCAGGGATGCCATCCCGCAAGGTCAGCTCCACATCTTGGAGAAGAGATTCGCCTCGATTGTCGGCTAGGATCCCTCACCTTCGGTCAGGATCTGCCAGAGCTTTTCCTGGAAATCGTATTCCGACTCGACTAGTCTCCTGATGAAGTTGACTACCTGGCCCTGGGGGTCAAGGCCGTTCCTATCACAGAACTCCCGATACCTCTTCAGAAGGTCCCGGTCCATCCTGATATTGAATTGGGCCTTCTCAGGTTTGCGACGGCCTTCCATGCTCCGACCCCGGCGTTCTCGGTAACCTTGCATCATTATATCTACCTTTCCTCGCGATGGATTCGCGTTCTCGTGCTTGGTACATGCTGTAGCAAAAGTAGTATCTGTAGCAAATCTTATATATTGCGCCGCG
>JBHHZZ010000023.1:0-22886 GCA_046758325.1 Thermoplasmata archaeon
CCTCCTGGACGTGAATCGGTGATCCTCGAAACGAGCTTCGTTGTCGACCTGTTGCGAGGTGACCCGCGGGCGGAGGCAAAGGCCCGCGACCTCGATGCCCGAGAAGAAACTGTCTACCTGGCCGCACCGACCCTGTTCGAATTGTGGGAAGGCGTGTCACGGGGACTCCCAGGTCGGCGTGAGCACGACGCGGTGCAGGCCTTCGTGGACGCCCACGACCTCCTCCCCTTCGGCCCCACCGATGCCCGCGAAGCCGGCCTCCTGTCCGGGAGGCTGAAGCGCAGGGGGCGCGCCATGGGGACCGTCGACGTACAGCTTGCTGGCATGGCAAAAGCGCGTGGGGAGACGCTCCTGACAGGGGATCGGGACTTCTCTGCCGTCGCCGAGGTCGTGGGCTTAGAAGGTTACCGCTGAAGCTAGGACTGCAGCAGAAACGGGAGGGCGGGCCTCACGAGGACCACGTGAAATTCAGGGTGCTGACATCGGTGGCGAGTAGAGCTTCAATGCCCTCGACTCCACCTCCTGCGAAACGCTGAGAGCACCTCTTCGGCAACCATACGATATGGCGGTACCTGGCCCAAGAGAGGTCCAAGGTCCCGCTCCCAGGTCCCCCTGACAAGTCTCACGCTCTCCTCCAATCCCTCATAGGTAAAGGAGCGACCGTAGATTGCCATCTTCCGATCTACGAGGAAGGGGGGACAGTCGATGGATCGCTGCAGGAGAAAATGCAGGTCGTAGAGATCTCGCGCCTTCTTCCGGACAAGCAGTGCCCTCACCTTCTCTGCGAATAAGTGATCGTCCTCCAGCACGCGTAGCACCAGCTGGTAGACGTCAGGGTAGGGTGTTCGCGGGACGAAAGCCTCCTTCACCGCCACCTCTTCTCCCCGCAGGCTTCCATCCAGACGTATGGTGCCCCGGGATTGGGCTCGTCCGTCAAAGAGCGGGCCCTCATAGCGAACCCTCCCGAGAAAGCTGTCAGCCATGGACCTTCGGCGGTCCAGACGGGCTCGTAAACCATAGGCCTCCAGGCGGGCAACGGCAAGGCTGAAGAGCTCCTCCGCCTCCGTATCATCACCGTCGACGTTGAAGTCGAGGTCCTCGGAGTATCTGGGACTTCCGAGGACGATTCGAAGGTTCGTGCCTCCCTTGAAAACGACGCGATCCCACTCCAGGCTGCGCAGGAGCAGGTGCTGGACGTAGTCCCGCTCCACCGTGTGCAACGGCACGCCCTCCCGTCGGGAAATCTCTGCCAGTTGTGATCGAGTGAGCATCACCACCCCTCGCTAAGGTTGACGATGACCCTCCACCGGCCGTCGTACCTCCCCCGGCGCGGTCCCGAGGGATCCAGCTTCACGTACACTTGGGAGGCCGCATCTCGCAAGTCATCCGAGTCCACGCCTGCCCCCTCCAGCAGGAACCCCAACCTGGAGCAGAGGCTTTTCACCCCCATCTGCACCGCGTATGACACCAAGGTGGCCACGTTGACCGTCTCCAGGGCGACCTCCAGCGCCTTGGCGACCTCCTCCACTCCTCCGGCGTAGCCCGGCAGGTAGAGGCTGTCCACCAAGGCCTTCGCAGGGTCAGCCATGGGGAACTCGAAGTTCCCCTGACGAGTCGACTGATACCCGAAGAAGCGTTTCGGCGTTAGCCTGACTAGCCGGAACTGGTAGGCCTCGATTTGCCTCTGATCTGAGCGCCTGGTGTTCGCCACGAGGATGAGCCGGGGTGCCTGTTCGGTCCATCCGTAGAAGTGAAGGGCGCTCCAGAAGCTGACGTACGAGGGCTCTACGAGCCGGGTTCCTAGGAAGAAGGGCTGGCCAAGCACCTCCCTGTCCCCAAGGCCGACGACTGCATATCGGCCCTGGGCGAGACGCTTCACGAATCCCCTCGTCTTCAGCCGATGAAGGATCTGATAGGCCTTTTGCCTACTGATGCGGAACAACAGGGCGAACTCCCGCGTTGTGAAACCTCGAACGCCCTCTTCCGCAAGGCGGCTGAGGATGTAAGCCGTCGTCAGTTTCTTCGCCATTTATACAAGTATCCTATAGCGTTTTGCATATTAAGCCCTTCCCATTTCTTGCCAAGCCTCTATGCACAATGCCGGACTGGTGAGACCACTTAGGATGAAGAGGATACCTCACGGGGGACCTGGGAAACACGCGAGGCCCTGCCGCGCCAGTTGAGCAGAGGGCTACGAGCCCTCCTTCCAGGCCTCTGTCCCCGCCAAGAATGAGGTGCAGTACGTCCGGGACATCAAACTCCAGCAAGAGGAGCTGGGCGACCTGAGGGGCAGGCGCATCGCCGTCTTAGGCCTCGTGTTCTAGGCTAACACCGACTAGGGGAGCGAGCCAAGCCACCCCCATCGCCAGGACTCTCCTAGAGAGGGGCGCCACCGTCGTGGGCTACCACCCTATGGCCAACGAGAACTTCCACGGCGTGATGCCTGAAGTTTCCTTGGCGAACCGCTAAGAGGCCTTGAAGGATTCCGACGGCGCATCCTCCAGGCTGATTGGGCCGAGTTCACTGAACTCAACAATGAGAATTTCTTAAGAGCCAGGTGCACAGTCGCAGTAGATAGCCGCCGAATCTTCGATCCCGCGGGGATGAAGGGCATCCCGTTCCGCAGGATCGGATAGCCCTCGAGTTTTGTGAGATGTCGTACTAAGAAACCAGATCCCACCCCGGGTCTTCGGATTTGGAGGCTTCAATGCCGCAGGGCCGAGAGGCCTCAACAGGTCTCCACAGCGAGACCGGGGATATGGCCGAAGTCCTCCCCGTGGCGGGTCAGGAGCGGTTCCACTTGCTCCAAGGCAACGGAGAAGCCGCTTCGGGGTCGCGAGGCGAAAGAATTAATTAGGAAGATGTACAGTACACGTGTATAGAATGCCAAAGACCGTGCAGCTCAGTGAGGAAGCCTACGCAAGCCTGGTTGCCCTGAAACGCAGGGGCGAGAGCTTCAGCGACGTGGTCAACCGGTTGGTGCGAGCACGCAAAGACCCTTGGGCCCTTCTGAAGCTCAGGGGTCCCCGGGACGACTTCGACCTCCAGGCCCTGCGCGAGCTCTCGAAGAGAAAGGACATCGAGGACCTCACCCGGCGCGGCCTCGCCCGATCTCCCTCCAGGGCGCGGAAGGGGACCCGCCGCGACGGAGGCTGAGGCGTGCCCGTCGTCCTGGATACCACCTTCCTCGTCGACCTGGGCCGGGAATCCGAGGACGCTCGACGCCTGTTGGAGGAACTGGCGGGGCGGACGGAGCAGCTCCTCGTCCCCACCGTGGTCGCAGCCGAGTACCTCGGGGGCTCCCGCGATCCTGAACACGACCTAGCTCGCCTCCAAGATGCGACGGAGGTTCTGCCCTTCACCGTCGAGGACGCCGTGGCGGCCGCTTGGGTCGCGGCCGAGACCCTGGCTCGCGGCACCTTCCCGGGCTGGACTGATTGCTTCATTGCTGGAGTGGCCAGGAGCCGAGGGAATCTGGCTGTGGTGACGGCGAACCCGAGGCACTTTCCCCTGTCACAGACCGTGAGCTACTGATTGAGGCCGACCTCTGGACCGTGGAGTCCCGCCTGCTCTCTACGGGCTTCGCGAGGACCGCTAGCCCCGCCCTCAGCAGCCATGCTACGCCCGCTCCCAGCGGCCGTGTCCAGTTATGTCGATGCCCACTTCACAGGCCTGAACAATTCCCCCTCCCCAGGCAGCGGATACGTCCAGGAAGGCCATGCGCGTCGCTGTCCTCGTCGACGGCCGTCGTATCCAAGATCCCGAGGAAATGAAAGGCGTCCGCTTCCGCGGGATTGGACAGCCCTCGTATTCTGGAAGCCATACGGAGTCCCGAACACGGCTTCATGGGGACTGACTTGGCCTCCGATGAATCGCCAACGCCCGTTGGGTGCCAAGGGGCGGTCCCCTCTTTTCGAGCGATCTGGACCCGTTTCCCACGACCTGCGGCGGGCAGACCGGGGTTGCGTGTTGAATTCTCCCCCGGGTGGATAGTTCCTCCCTCGCAAATCCGCAGGGCATCCCCGATAGCCGAGGGTACCTTCACCATGCCCGCGGAGGGACCGAAACGTAACGCACAAATACGTGATGCTACTTAGATGTATGCGATGCTGCTCGAACTTCCCGACTCCGCAAAAGGGAGAGGGCCCACGATGGCCACCCTGGTGGAGGTGGGCCGGATCCTAGAGGCCGCCAAGCATGAACCGCCCCTGACCCTGGCAGAGATTGGGCGACGCATGAGAGCGAAACGCGTGCGACACTCAACCCTGCGGGCGACCGTGGACTTCCTTGGGCAGCTGGGCTTTGTCACCGCGGGAAGCAAAGGGGTGCAGTGGACCCACACCCGAGATGCGCGCTTCTGGTCCGCGGCACGGAAGGGCTCTTTGCTCTTGGAGGAGGACTGACCTCGGCTTCCGTCGAAATCCGCGTGGAGTCGCCCCACGCCGAGCGGCAGTTTCGGTCCGCTCCCAAGGAGGTTCAGAACGCGTTGCGCCGCAAGGCGAAGAATCTCATGAGGGATCCTCAGGCCGGAACCTTCCTCCGGGTGGCCCGCGTGCCCAAGGTCACGACGCAACGGTGGGAAGCCCGTATCGGCACGGTCACGAACCTCTACAAGCTGGACCTTCCCGGTGGGTGGCGTGCTCTATACACGATTGGTAGCGACGGACCCCTGCGGGTGGTGTTGGTGCTCGAAATCCTGCGTCACAAGGACTATGAACGGGTGTTGGGTTACGTCTGATTCGCGTCCCGGGGTGCAAGGTTGGCGGAGTCGGCACACATCTTTCCTGTCAGTGCGTTTCGTCATCCCCAGTAGGGGAGAAGTATCTCGAGCAGTACGACAGGCGAATCACCTCCCTCGGCCTTACGTTCAGGGGCTACAACGGCAACGTGAAGGAGAGGCGCGCCATCCCCATAGCCAAGGTCCCTCTGGAAAGGGGCCCTACCTTCGTCCGCCATGAACCCATAGTCAACGAGAACTTCCACCGTGTGGTGCCGAAGCCTCTTAGCCGACGGCTGCATCCTCTAGGCTGAATATTCCCCTGCTAGTTGCCTTTAGCCTGCCTATTACGAGAAACAGGGCGATGGCTTTTTATGGTAATACGGCATACCGTATATCCGTAATGCGCAAACACAAGACCACCCTCCTCCTCGACGCTGACGTGTGGCGGGCCTTCCAAGAAGAGGTCATGCGCCACCATGGCGCCCGCGCCACGAGCGCGGAGGTGGAGAAGCTACTGGGGGGAGGCGACCCTGCGACCTTCGCGGTGGCCCTGGAATCCGTGTTCCCACGACCGCCGGGCGGCTTCCCTTCTCTGGAGGAAATCGAGGACGCACGGCCCCACCTTCACCGCGAGCTTGCTGGGCTGATCCGGGAGGAGCGGGATGAACGGGACGACCGTGTACTTGGACTCTAGCGTCCTCGCCAAACGGTATCTAGTCGAAGGAGGGACTGAGGCCGTAGACACGCTCTACCATCGCGCCGAGGCCGGCGAGGTTCGCCTCGCCTTCTCCCTCTGGAACCTGGGGGAGGTCTTGAGCGCCGTGGCGAAGGCCCAACGTCTCGACTGGATCTCCCCCGATGAGGCCAGGACTGCGGCATGGTCCCTTATCCGAGAGACACTGAAGGTCCGAAACCTGGGAGCCCTGCGCATTGTGCCGGTCCGCGGCGACCTCTTGGCCCAGGCCGTCCCCCTCCTCTTCCGCCACGGTCTCACGCAGCCCGATGGGCTGCAGATCACTACCTGCAAGGACATCCCGGCCGAGGCCTTTGTGTCCGCCGACAGAAAGCTGCTCGAAGCGGCTCTGGCGGAGGGTCTCTTCGCCCTGCACCCCGTAACCGACGAGGACAGGATCCGGTCCCTTTGACGGATGTCATGCGTGAGGGGACGACGCCTGACCGGAGGGCGAGCTGGAATCCACTGCTCATTCCTTGAGTGGCCGATTCTTTGGCAGAGTCCCACGCTCCATCTGCCCCGACTCGGCCACATCATCCGAGGAAAGCATGAGACGAGGGCGGTGCTGCCACATGCTACGACTTCGGCCTCTTCCTCGGAGACTTCTTCCTGGTGGCGTATGGTCAGCTGCACCGATAAGACGCTGAACCCTCTCTCGCTCCTCAGCAGGATGGACAGACTGTTCAACACCTGCAAAGAGCTCAAACCGGGTGACGGCGGTCATGGCAATCCGTACGCCTCGCCCCTCCCTTCCCCCGCCTTCGTGAGGGCCCTGGGAGGGTGCGCCCCTGTCGTGCTCCCTGCAATTCGCGGTTGCGCTCTCTTACGAATAGCCGAAGAGTCGGTCGTACCGCGTGTGGTATCCGATCCACACGATGCGGATCTGCGTGCCCGCCATGGGGCCGCTAGCGACTGTGTACAAGGCCCGCCACACTCCTGGCAGCTCGAGTCGGAACAGGTTGGGCAATCCGCGAAGGGGTTTCGGCATGCGCTTCCGCGGAATGCGGTCTCCGAGAAACGGCCCCTCCCGCAGGCGCTTTGCATAGGCACGCAGCTTCTTCCACTACGCCGGCCTCCCAGCGCGGAACTCCTCCTCATCGACGACGACCTCGACCTCCACCTCCTGCGAAACGCTGAGAGCACCCCTTCGGCAACCATACGATTTGGGACGAGATATTGTTGTCCTACGCGTGAGAGAAAAGGTATTAGGCGGACTGAGCTTTCGTTAGCCTCCGTTGTCCAGGCTGCTCAGGGTCCGCATTCACGTTCGGGGCATCGTCCAGGGGGTGGGCTTCCGGCCCTTCGTGTACCGCACCGCAGTGAGCCTGGGGGTGACTGGAGGGGTCCGCAACCTGGGCGATGCTGGAGTGGAGATACAGGCCCAAGGCTTCTCCAGGCAGGTCGAGGAGTTCATCCGTGCGTTGCGAGATAGCGCACCGCCCCTCGCCGAGGTGGAACACGTCGATGTGGAGGAGGTGGCTCCCGATCCCACGGACACGGAGTTCCGTATCCTGCCCTCCCGGAAGGGCAAGGGTGCAGGCGCTGGCACGATTCCCGCAGACACCGCCATGTGCGATGCCTGCATCTCCGATATGCGCGATCCCGAGAGCCACTACCACGGCTACTGGGCAACCTCCTGCGTGGACTGCGGCCCCCGCTACACCGTCATCCAGGGGCTGCCGTACGACCGCCCCCTCACATCCATGCGGGAGTTCCCCATGTGCGAGAGCTGCCTCCAAGACTACGAGGATCCCATGGACCGCCGTCATCACGCCCAGACGGTGGCCTGCGGTCGATGCGGCCCACAGCTCTCCCTCCATCCATCGGAGGGAGGAGGCCCCATCCGAGAGGCCGCTGAGGCCCTCAAGGAGGGAGAGATCATCGCCATAAAGGGCATCGGCGGCTGTCACATCGCCTGCGACGCCACCAACGAGGAGGTCGTCGCGAGACTCCGGAAGCGCTTCAACCGCCCGAGCAAGCCCTTCGCCCTCATGGCCCGCGACGTAGGGATGGTGCGCCTCTTCGCCGACCTCAGCAAAGAAGAGGAGGAACTCCTCACCTCCATCCGCCGCCCCATCCTCGTCCTGTACAGACGGCAACCAGCTCCCCTCCCTGATGCCATCTCCCCTGGCCTCCCCAACGTGGCCGTCATGCTCCCGTACACCGGACTCCACCACCTCCTCTTCGATCACCTGGACTTCCCCCTGGTGATGACCAGCGCGAACCTGCCGGGAAGGCCCATGCTTGTCGACAACGAGGCCATCATGAGGGGCCTGAAGGATGTCGTCGACCGATTCCTCCTGCACGACAGGAAGATCGTGGCGAGGTGCGATGACTCCCTGGTCCGCTTCACCGCCGGCGCTCCCCGCTTCATCAGACGCTCTCGCGGATGGGCTCCCGCCCCCCTGAAGCTCCCTGAAAACGATGACCTGGATGTCCTCGCCCTCGGCGCCGAGTACACAAACGCCATAGCCCTCCATCACGGCGAAAGCTGCTACCCGTCCCAGTTCCTGGGGGATGTGGACGATGTGGAGACCTACGACTTCCTGAGGGAGACGGTGGACCACCTCCTGAGCGTCACGGGCCTCGAGATGCCTGCCGTCGTGGCCTGCGACCTCCACCCTGACTTCCTGACCACACGCCTCGCCCGGGAGCTGGCCTCCGAGGGCCGGACCCTGGTCCAAGTGCAGCACCACCACGCCCACATCGCCAGCGTGCTTGGCGAGCACCGCGCGAGCAGGGCCGTGGGAATCGCCATCGATGGCCTAGGCTATGGGGAGGACGGCACGATTTGGGGCGGCGAAGTCCTCGTGACCGACCCCTCCAGCTTCACCAGGGTGGCGAGCCTCTCCACCGTGAGGATGCCCGGAGGGGACCGGGCGGCCCGGTTCCCGGCTCGAATGGTGGCTGGCATCCTCTACGGGCAGGATGACGCGGAGGAGATCGTGAGGAGGCACGTCCGCTTTCCCGGAGGGGACCGCGAGCGACGCATAGTCTTCCAGCAGCTGGAGGCCGACGTCAACTGCCCGCCTGCCACAAGCGCGGGTCGCTTCCTAGACGCCGTGTCGGCCCTCCTGGGTGTCTGTGACGAGAGGCGCTATGAGGGAGAACCGGCCATGCGCCTGGAGGGCGCAGCCTGGAAGGGGGAGGACCTCGGACCGGACCTCACCTTCGGCCGCGAAGGGGAGCGCCGCGTTCTCGATGTGCAGACCCTCTTCCGAGACCTGGTCTCCTTCCTAGAGGAGGGACACAGAAAGCGGGACGTGGCCATGACAGCCCAGATAGGGATCGCCCGCGGGCTGGCCGCCCTGGCGGTGGAGGAGGCCGAGAGGAGGGGCATCGAAGCCGCGGCTCTGTCGGGAGGCGTCGCCTACAACGGGGCCATCGCCGCCAGGATTAGGACCATCGTCGAGGAGGCAGGTCTCGCCTTCTGGTGCAACGAGCGGGTTCCCTGTGGCGACGGCGGGATAGCCTTCGGGCAGACGGTGGTGGCCCTGGCCAGGGGATTGGAGGAGCAGTAAGCGGGCCGATGGTGGGAGGAGCCGCTTTTTTCTGACAGCCTTGTTGGATTAACTAGCCCTAGACGACAGTCTCTAAGTCGTCTGGCGCCATCCTCCATGCTGGTCCATCGGCCTAGCAGATGCGGGGCAGGGGCTCTCCATGGGGTTCCGGCAGGTAGCGCTGACCCAGGCCCGTGTCGAGGACGACTCGGCCCTCGTGCTTGTCCATCACCTCCCCCACGATGGCGGCCTCCCGACCCAGCGGATGGGAGCGGACGACCTTGAGGACATCCTCGGCGCTGTCGGGCCTCACACCCATGATCACCTTCCCCTCGTTCGTGATCTCCAAAGGGTTCAATCCCAGGAGCTCGGCTGCACCTCGAACCTCGGAGCGCATGGGGACCTCGAGCTCCCTGAGGAGGATGCCCACCCCCGACTTTTGCGCCATCTCGTGCAGGACCCCGGAGACGCCGCCCCGGGTCGGATCCTTCATGGCCGTCACATCCCCCGCCTCTAGGGCCGTCTCCACCAGGCCGTTGACCGGGGCAACATCCGACCGGAGGTCCGCCTCAAGGTCGAGGCCCTCCCGAAGGGCCATGATGGTGATGCCGTGGTCCCCGACGGGCCCGGTCAGGATGATCCGATCTCCAGGACTGAGGCCCGCATCGGACGTGAGACGCTTCGTGATCCCGACCCCCGTGGTGTTTATGATGATGCCGTCCAGGTCACCGTGCCCCATCACCTTGGTGTCCCCCGTCTCCACTGATGTGCCAGCCTCCTGACAGGCGGCTCCGATGGAGTCCAGGACGCGATGCAGCGTCTCGAGCGGGAAATTCTCCTCCACCACCAGGCCGAAGGTCAGGGCCAGGGGCTTCACGGCGCCCATGACGGTCAGGTCGTTCACCGTCCCGCAGACGGCCAGGCGGCCGATGTCACCTCCGGGAAAGAAGATGGGCTTGATGACGTGGCTGTCGGTGGTTACGACGAGGTATCCCTCCTTCAGAGGGATGGCTGCACCGTCGTCCAGGGCTTCCAGCCCGATGCCCTCGACCTCCCGCGTCCCTATGCGGGGCAGGATGGTGTCCTGGATGAGAAGCCGCATGGCGGGGCCACCCGCCCCGTGGGCCACCTTTATGACCTCCTTCTCCCGCTCAACAGCCATCTCCACACCACCTCTACGTCGAGTCGGGCACGTCCCTCAGATCCGGATAGCCACCGTACTGATGCCAGATCTTGCACGTGCCCTCGCTGCTCACCATGCAGGCCCCCACGGGACGATCTGGGACGCACTCGGTTCCGAAGATGTCGCAGTCCGTGGGCTTGGCGCGCCCGGACATGATCTCACCGCAAATGCACTTGCTCATGAGGGCCATCATGGGGTTCATCAGCCTGACCTGGGTCACGTCTATGTCGAACCGCTGCCGGGCATTGCAGTCAGCATACTCCTCACGCAGCTCCATATGACCGTCCGGAACGTAGGCGATGCCCCTCCACTCGCCCGGCAGGGTCTCGAAGACCTTCCAGAGCAGCCTCTGCGCCACCACGTTCCCCTCCCTGGTAATGCTGCGGGGATACGCATTCACTATCTCCGCCTTTCCATCCCGGATGAGCTCCAGCAGGCGGCCGAAGCCGTATAGGATGTCCAGGGGCTCGAAGCCTGCGACCACGATCGGAAGGCCGTACTTCTCCACATGGGGCTCGAACACGCCGTAGCCCGTGATGGTGGCCGCATGACCGGCCGCGAGCCAGCCCTGGAACTCCAGGTCCGGCATGGCCGCCACCACGTCCATGGCCGGCGGGATGTACTTGTGCGCCGAAAGGACGGAGAAGTTCTCCGGTGGACCGGAGAGGATGATGGCCGCTGTGGCGGGTGCGGTGGTTTCGAAACCCGTGGCGAAGAATACGACCTCCTGCTCGGGATTCTGCTGAGCAGTGCGGACGGCGTCCCACGGGCTGTAGGCGAGGCGCACGTCGGCGCCCTCCCCCTTGGCGTCTTGGAGGGACTTCACGCTGCCGGGCACCCGCATCATGTCCCCGTAGGTACACAGGGTCACCCCCCTCTCGGCGAGATGGATGGCCTCGTCCACCTCGGGCATGCTGGTGACGCACACGGGGCAGCCGGGTCCCATGATGACCTCCAGGTCCTTGGGAAAGAGGCTGCGCAGCCCGAACTTGGCGATGGACTGCTCGTGGGTCCCGCACATGTGCATCACCTTCACGGGCTTTTCGGCAATCTCGTCCAGCAGGCTCTCCATGCGCCTGAGGAGGCCCCTCGCCCGCTCCGGACCCCGAAAGGTGAGGGCATCTGAACCCCGTGACATCGGCCTCATGAGAGCCTCCTCGATATGCGGCGGGGCCGACCACCAACCCCGCTACTTCCCTCCCTCCTGCAGTCCTCCGATAAAGGCGTCGAAGAGCCTCAAGGTCTCCTCGGCTTCCTGGGCGGAAACGCGCTTGATGGCGAAACCGACGTGGGTCAGGATGTAGTCTCCCGGTCGAACCTCCGCATCGACGATGTCCAAGCGCACCCTTTTCCTGGCGCCCCAGAAGTCCGCCACGGCGACGTTTCCGTCCACCTCCACCACAAGGCCGGGAATGGCCAGGCACATATCAGATCACCTGATCTAGGCCATCCTATCTTCAGGAGATTCGAGTTGTGATATCCGAGGGCGTCAAGTTAAGCTTTGTGGTGGCCTCCTAACGAGACCATTATCAGCTTCTTGGTTCTGTAGGTAACTCTTAAATACACCATATCGCTCTATATTAGCGCAGTCACCCTCTGCCCGGAGGCTGGCTGTTCACAAAACACTTAACCTTAATCTTTGTCTTCCTTGATTATGTCAGAGAGATTCAGGGGTTCAACGCTGTAGTTCTGCTCGAGAGACTCAGCAACCTCCTTCCCCCTGGGGCCGACGTAACCAGCAATTCGAGCTTTCGGAAAGAGATTCCCATCCTGCCTCTCCTGATATTTCTTCACGCACCCGTCAGCTTCGCAAGCCAGGTCAAGCAAGTGCCCAAACGCTGGCGATCTCGCGACGAGATAGGTCGCCTCGTCATAATCGAGGGCCTCGGGTCTCTTCTCGGATATATAGAAAAAGACTGGATCTTTTACCCACCTGTACAGGTTTATCTGCTGCCCGTACTGTGGAACTATATGCTTCATGTCTGGCTGCCCAATGAAATCAGCCTTGACAGGAATCCCCTGGTTCTCGAATACGCGTTCTAGGTTCTCGGTTGTCAACTTCAGACCTGAATAGTGCAGTCTTGCATCCGCAATATTTGCCATGATGTCGGCCACCGCGATGGCACGGTTGCATGAATCGCCATGGATGTAGATTAGGGGGTGTCTTTCCTTAACAACATCCCAAGCAGGAGTTACGTCGCTCTGGAAGTAGTCGAGCAAGAATCTGTCTCCTTTCCTTGCTTCAGTAGAGTATTTCCACGCACACAGATGAGGATAGGCGTTATTCAGTTGCTTGAGGAAGTGTAGAGCTCCGACGGCCCGTGGCTTATCCTCACCTCCGACGTATATCTCTGGAAGCTTCGACGGCGGGATTTGCGTGTGATAAATGGCAACTTCATCGATCTCGGATTCAATCGAATGGAGCAAGGAGTCGTTGAAATCATCTGCTTCCTTCCTCCCGAGATAAGTGCTCAAGTCGTAGCTCTTGTGGAACTTGCGTCCAGGAAGAAATGAGTATTTGCTCGAAAGCTTTCGATAGGCTGTGTCGAAACTTTCGTTGAAACTGGTGTAGTCCTTAATCCGAACTGCCGCGCCAAGGATCGCGATGAACTCAGCCTGGAAGCCTTCCCTCTTGAATTCTTTCCCGTCGAAGGCAACTACCGAGTCCATTTGGCAGTACGATTCGTAGCATATTATATAACTATGAGTCAGAACATGCGAGGCCGAAGAGTGCTGTCTCAGACTGCGTCACAGGGCTAGTGTCTCGCGGTGTCGTGTTAGCAATGACGGATAACCCCCTGATTCTAAATTCGGTCTTGCTCTTGTGAAAAGCGAGACGATCAGGACGACAACTCCTCCGAGTCTAGGAGGTCATCATGCCTCTCTGCCCCTGGATCAACCTGACTGCCACTTCCATCACGGCCCGGTCAATAACTTCATTAGTCGAGCTCCGATAGAAGAGCGTGTCCCCGAGGCCTCGCGGACGTGAGCACCAGAGCGTCCACCTGACGAGGGAAGAGGGCATAGGCATCATCCGCATCGACCGCCTACGCCGGTTCAACTCCCTGGACACGGAGGCCGCCCGGGAGCTGAGGGACTGCGCCATCCAGGCCACGAGGGACGAGGGGATTCGCTGTGTCCTCCTCACGGGAAGCGGTCGCGCCTTCTGCAGCGGCGCCGACCTCAAGTTTATCTACGAGCAGGGGAACAAGGTGGAGGGAGGACCACGCTACGGCCCCTTCTTCAAGGAGATACTGAGCTACCTCCACGCCACCATCCAAGAGATTCAGCGGACGCCGAAGCCTTTCGTTGCCGGTGTCAACGGCGTAGCCGCGGCCGGAGGCTTCGGTCTGGCCATGTGCTGCGACCTCGTGTACGCCTCGGAGGAAGCCTGGTTCGAGTGGGCGTACTTCCGCACCGGCCTATCGGGGGCGGAGTCCACCACCTTCTTCCTCCCCCGCATCGTCGGCCCTCGTAAGGCGAAGGAGCTGATGCTCCTCTCGCCCCGCATCTCGGCCAGAGAGGCCCTCCAGCTCGGCCTGGTGAACGGCGTGTACGCCCAGGAGGACTTCCAGGAGCGCGTCCTGAAGACGGCGACGGACCTCGCCTCCGGACCGACAAGGGCCTTCGGCCTGGCCAAGCAGCTCATGGCTCAAGCCGTCCCCGGATACCTGGAGGAGCACCTAAATCAGGAACTACGTGCCCTCGTCCACTCCGCCGACACTGAGGACTTCCGCAAGGGCCTAAAGGCCTTCCTCGACCGGCAGAAGCCGGAGTTCAGTGGCCAGTAGACGATGGCCGTATCCGAGGGCGGGACCGCCCACGTGAATGCAGTTCTAATGAAGCCGCCCTCGGTGAAGAAACCTTCAAATACGTAGGTTATCATTCCTGTAAGAACGGGGAGGTTATCGGATTGCAGCCAATAAGTGTAATATGGTTAGAGGGCCAAGGATGCACGGGTTGCACCATCTCGCTCACCAACTCGTCCATGCCTGCGATTGCTGATGTCCTCACGGGGATCATCGACGCCATTGCGGATATCAACCTCGTCTTCCACCCGGCCGTCATGCTGCCCTGGGGCGGCAAGGCCATCGACGTGCTGAAGGAGGCCGAGAAGGGCACGTACGATCCCTTCGTCCTGGTGCTGGAGGGTGCCATTCCTGATGAGGAGACGGCAGGCAGCGGGTTCTGGTGCATGATGGGTGAGGAGAACGGCAGGGTGTACACCCTGAACCACTGGATAGACTCTCTCGCCGAGAGGGCGGCAGCGGCCGTGGCCGTGGGTTCCTGCGCCACATTCGGTGGGGTGCCCCACGGGAAGCCGAACCCCACGGGCGCTCACGGCCTCATGGAGCACCTGGGCAAGGACTGGCTGAGCAAGCTGGAGCTGCCAGTCATCAACATCCCCGGATGCCCGCCTGCTGGGGACTGGATGACCCAGGCCATCGGTGCCCTGGTACTCGCCGTCAGGGGTCTGGGACCCATCCCCGAGCTGGACGACCTCAACAGGCCGACGTTCCTCTACGGACAGCTGGCCCACGACAACTGCCCCAGGGCCGGCTTCTACTCCGAGGGCAAGTTCTCCGAGACCTTCGGCGACGAGAACTGTGTCGTCTCCCTAGGATGCAAGGGCCTCATAGCCAACTGTCCCGCTCCCGGAGGGGGGTGGATAAACAGGGTCGGTGGCTGCCCCACCATGGGCTCGCCCTGCCTGGGCTGCACTGAGCCCGAGTTCCCGGATGAGCCCTTCTCACCCTTCCTGAAGCCTCCGGAGGGCGTGGTCATGACGACGACGGTCTTCAAGAGGGTCCTCGGTGGGCTCTACGAGGCCTACAGGCTGCAGAAAGGGGGTGATGCAGGTGGCTAGGAAGACCATCTTCATCGAGCCGGTGACGAGGATTGAGGGGCACCTCGGCGTTCGCGTGGACGTGGACGTGGATGAGAGGAAGGTGGTGGATGCCCACTCCACCGGCGTCATGTTCCGGGGATTCGAGACGATCCTGGAGGGGAGGGACCCTCCGGACGCCATATGGATCGTCCAGAGGATATGCGGGGTCTGCCCGACGCCCCACGCCATAGCGTCCGCAGAGGCCCTGGACATGGCCCTTAAGGTCTCCCCTCCACCCCTCGCCGTTCTGCTGAGGAACCTGGCCGACGCCTTTGAGATCGTCTACGACCACACGCTTCACTGGTTCCAGCTTGCGGGCCCCGACTACTCGGAGGCCATCGTGAAGGAGAGGTATCCGAGCTGGCATGAGAAGGCCGCGGGCTTCAAGACCGAGCACGCGGACGCCCACGGCTTCTCCACAGTGGGAGAGATCATGAGCTCCATGGTTTCCCTCCAGGGAGGCCTGTGGCTCGAGTCCATCAACCATCAGAGGACGGCTAAGGAATGCCTGACGATGGTCGCGGGGAAGTACCCGCACCTGGCCACCGTCGTCCCTGGTGGGATAACGTACACCCCGACTCTGGGCAGGGTCCAGGAGCTCATCTTCAAGTTCCTCGAGCTGGTCCCGTGGGTAAAGCGGCTGGTGTACATCGCGGAGGACATGCTAAGGTTCATCGAGGACGTCGGGTACGAGAAGGTGGGACAGAGGCCCATCAACCTGATCGCCTTCGGTGCCGCCGACGATCCGGAGGCCTACGACGCCAGGTATGAGAACATGGACGAGTGGGGCGTGGCCAGGGAGGTCACACCCGGTGTCGTCATCGACGGGAAGCTGGTGACGAACAAGCTCACCGATATCCACCTGGGAATCCAGGAGTCCATCTCCCACTCGTTCTACGAGGAGTGGGACGGAGGAGAGATAGCCGAGGACCCCCTGGGCAACAGGGTCCCACCTGGACATCCCTGGAACAAGGAGACGATGCCTCAGCCTGCAGAGGTGGACTGGTCCGACAGGTACTCATGGGTGACGTCCCCCAGGTGGGCCTACAAGGACAGATCGCATGTGGTAGAGGCCGGCCCGCTCGCCAGGATGTGGACGACGGCGGCCTCCAGGAAGGTCGAGGGCTCCACTGGCCATAGTCTGAAGTTCGGGCTGCCCAAGACGAATGTCGTGGGCCTCCCACCGGCCCTGAACGACGAGATGGAGCTGGAGTGGCAGATCCCGAAGTCGGTGAACGTGGTCGAGAGGCTGAGGGCCAGGATATACTACCTGGCATACCTGGCGCACTCGGCCTTCAATGGACTCCTGGAGGTCCTAGGCTACGTGAAGGAGGGGAAGACGGCGGTTTTCAAGGAGTTCGAGAGGCCCGACTGGAGCCTCGGTGTGGGATTCACTGAGGCCGGGAGGGGCGCGCTGGGTCACTGGATCGTGGTCAAGGACCGCAAGATACACCGGTATCAGGTCATAACGCCCTCCAACATCAACGCCTCGCCGAGGGACGGTGATGGCAGGATGGGGCCGTATGAGGAGGCCCTCATGGGGACGCCCATCATGGAGGAGGGTTCACCGGACAGCTGGGACGGTGTGGACATCATGAGAATCATAAGAAGCATGGACCCGTGCCTCGCCTGCGGTGTGACCATGTACATCGGAGACAGGAGGCTGGAGAAGGTAACCGATCATTTCCACTAGGGGGTGGTGAAGGATGAGCGTGACGTATACTGTCAAGGACCCGTGGGAGCGCTTCATCTACAGGTTCGCCGAGATGATCAAGGACGGCGTCGAGATGAAGATATCCTACGATGGCACTGAGGCTGGAGTGAGCCTGGACAGCAAGGCCCTCGGGAAGCTGTCCACTCTGTTTGAGAGCGGTGTCCCGCTGGAGGTCGCCCTCGGAATCGACCTGCCCAGGATGCTGTCGAGCCTGGAGGGCGAGCAGCTGGACATAACCCTGAAGACGAAGGAGTCCAAGCTGCACGTGAGGCTTACAGGTGAGGTCCTCGCGGAGTTTCGGATCGCGATGCAGCAGAACCCGTTAGACAGTGAGACCCTTCAGATGCTGAGCAAGTTCCTCAAGAGGCTGACAGCGTAGATGTCACCGGCGGGATGGGTGAGGCTGACGAACTTCAGGATGCCATTTTCCTACAAGGTGAGGTGCAAGCTGTCGAGGCTTCTGACCCTGGGGAAGGTGAAAGCATCGTACAGGTACTACCAGGACAACGTCCTCATCAGGATTGAGTTCGACGGGGCCTATCTGGTTACGGTGCTCCAGCGCCTATCTCAGCTTCTGAAAGCGTGGGGCAGGCAGAACGGCATTCATATGTAGTCCTTCAGGATACTCTCCACGAGCCTGACGACGTCCTCGACCTTGCTCCTGACCATGTCTGAGAGTCCTATCCCGGGGGAGGTGTCCTCCGGCTGGCAGCCTACGACATGGATCCTCTCGGGTACCATGTCAAGCTCCCTCCCAAGGGCCATGAGGCCCTTGAGATCGGCCTCGTGAAGGTTCAGGCTCATCAGGCCTTCGACATGGTCGGATCTCGGGTTGGGCTCAATCACGTAGAGTTGCCCGGGCTCGCCTCCCACGTCCAGAGCGTCCACGACTATGGCCGTCTCATAGCCCTTGAGCTTCAGCAGAAGGTCGTACAGCCTCTCCCCGAAATCGATGACATCGACATCGTGAGGCAGGGAGTGCTTCGACAGCTCCTCGAGGACCCTGGGGCCGAGGCCGTCGTCTCCCCGCAGCTCGTTACCCACACCGGCTATCAGGATTCTGCGTTTCCCAAGCCCCATGGTCGGTCCACTTCCGCTGGAGCATCTACTCATTGATAATTGTTCGCAGGATCCTGAAGTTCCGCACCCTAGGATCGCTCCGGGTCGTCCCGGTGCGAGGCGACCTCATAGCGGAGACGACACCCTTTCTCTTCCGCCACGGTCTCAGCCAACCCGACGCCCGCGAAGCCAGTCTCCTGTCTGGGAGGCTTAAACGCCTCAGGCACGCCATGGGGACCATCAACGTGCTGCTCGCTGGCATGGCAAAGGCGTGCGGCGAGATCCTCCTCACGGGCGGTTGGAGCTTCTCCGCCGCGGCCGATGTCGTGCCCCTGAACGGTTACCGCTGAGGCGACGGCTCGGCAGCCCCGCGAGACAGCCTATTCGTCGAAATCGGAGGGGTCAATAGGCACAATGCAACTTCACGCCACGCTCCGGGTATGCCGGGGAGGATGTAGCGGATCCCACGTTGGCCAAGGGATATATACAGGCAAGTCAATACGGTATGTAATGCCTGTAATGACGATACGCCTCGATGAGGAAACAAGGGAAGCGATGCGGCGCGTCCGGGGAGTCAACTGGAGCCAGGTGCTCCGCCAGAAGATCCGGGAAGTGGTGCAGCAGCGCTTGCGGGAAAACAAGGTCAAGGCCCTGCTGATGGCCCAGGAGCTCTCCCGTGAACCCGCCGAGGGCTACGACAGCACTGAGGTCATCCGGTTCTGGAGGGATCGAAGGTATGGCCCTGTGCGTAGTCGACGCTAGCGTTGTCGCCAAGTGGTTCTTGGAGGAGGAGTTCTCCACGGAGGCCCGTCGGCTCCGAGACGACTATGCCGCTGACCTGATCGATGTGGCAGCGCCATGCCTGCTTCCCTACGAGGTGCTCAACGCCCCTCGGTTTGCCAACGTCTTCTCCACAGAGGAACTTCGAAGAATCGCGGAGGCACTGGATCGCTTTGCCATTCCGCTTCATCTCCTCGAGGGTGCCCTCTCCGAGGCGACGCTGGACATTGCGACGTCCAGGGGGCTCACGGTCTACGACGCCAGCTACGCAGCATTGGCCCGACACCTGGCGAGCCCTCTTTACAGCGCGGACGACGAGCTGATTCGTGCGATTCGAGACGTGGCTGAGGTCCGCCACATCATAGACTACAGCACTCCCGAAGGATGACAGCGGCGCCGAGCTCCACATGACACCTTGAAGACATCGACGCCTTCCCTGAGCTGCCTCGTCGCTACCCGCTCTCGGGATGCCGGTTTTCCCAGCGAACTGGGGAGTCCGCCTCTAGGCGAAGATCTCCGGGATGTAGACTGTTAAAGGCGCTCTCACTCAAAGGTCTCGGACTAACTCCAAGATCTTCACCGATACCCCCTCGATCTCCTCCACTACGCTCTGACCGAGAGCGAAGCCCCTAGCCCTGTAGAAGGCGATGGCCCTCTCATTTTTCACTTCAGTCCGCACGCTCATCTCCGCATATCCATCCCGGCGGGCGCCATAGACAGCTGCTTCGAGAAGGCGAGAGCCGATGCCCCGGCCGAGAAGGCTTTGGAGGATGATGATCCCCGCCAGCTCGACGGTATCGTCGTCAATTCTCCGGTTTGCCGCAAAGCCGACTACCCGGTCGCCCTCCCTCGCCAGGAACATCCGTCCATCGGTACTGCCTATGCGCTCCAACATGTGGTCCTGGGCCGTGATTTCCTGCAGGACCTCCTCGCTGGCCCCCACCCATCCGGGGGCCTCGGGTCCAGCCTCCTTCCACGCAGCCCAGAAGAAAGAGGCAATGGCTTCCACATCGGCCTCCTTGGCCTCGGCAATCACGATCCGCTGATTAGACACAAGAATCGATTCCTCACTCCCCAAGAAGAATGTAGGGCATTATGCTTTTTATCCCTGACACGTATGAGGCGTGGCCGGTGCACAGGGTCCGCCCGCCGCCCTTGGCCGGATGGACCAATGCACCCCGGGAGGCAACCCATGATCGAAGGCACCCTCATCCGTCCCCTCAGGCGCAACGTGGACGAACGCGGCTACCTAGTCGAGCTCCTCCGCTCCGACTGGGAGGACATCTACCCGGGCTTCGCCATGTCCTACGTCTCCATGACCTATCCGGGCATCGTCCGTGCGTGGCATCGTCACCCCCGCACCAAGCAGCGGGACACCTTCGCTGTCCTCCAAGGCATGGCCAAGGTCGTCATCTACGATCCCGATAAGGATGAGGTCAACGAGCACATCATCGGGGAGGACAACCCCGTTCTCCTGTCCTTCGACGGCTCCAAGTGGCACGGCTTCAAGGCCATCGGCAACAAGCCCTGTCTGCTGATTAACTTCCCGGACAACCTCTACGACTACAAGAACCCTGATGAGGAGCGAATACCTTACAACACGGACAAGATTCCGTACGATTGGGAAATCGTGATGAAGTAGGAGGTTAACATGACAGTCCTCGTCACCGGTGGCGCCGGTTACCTGGGATCGCGGCTCATCCGCGAGCTGCCTCGGATGCCGGGCTTCCAGGGGCAGACAATTCGCATCCTGGACAACATGTTCCGGGAGCGTTATGTGTCCCTCTGGAACCTGCCTGAAGACACCCGCTACGAGTTCCTCGAGGGCGATGTGCGCAATGAGGAGGACGTCCGGCGGGCGTTGCAGGACGCCGAGACCGTGTTCTCCCTATCAGACATCACCAACGCGCCCCTCTCCTTCGAGCGGAAGGAGCTCACCCGGGAGGTCAACCTGAAGGGCGCCCTGAACGTCTTCGAGCACGCCATCAAGGCGGGTGTGGAGAAGTTCGTCTACACCTCCACCTGCAGCGTCTACGGACCCACGGAAGGCGTCGTCGACGAGGACGCTCTGTGTCAGCCGATCTCGCCCTATGGGGAGACGAAGCTGGAGGCCGAGCGGACGATGAAGCGGAGAGCGGAGGAGGTGGGATTCAACTGGACGGCCTTACGCCTGGGCACCGTCCACGGCTGGACCATCGGCATGCGCTTCGACACCATCGTCAACCGCTTCTCGTACCTCGCGGCCCAGGGCCAGCCCCTGACGGTGTACGACACAGCATGGCGGGAGAAGCGACCCTACCTCCACGTATCCGATGCCATGGCCGCGTACGAGCTGGCGGCGGGCCACCCCAAGACAAACGGGCAGGTCTTCAACGTGGTCGGCGAGAACGCCAACATGGATACCGTCATCTCCGCCATCAAGGCTGTCGTGCCTGATGTGGACGTGACGACGACGAAGACGCCTTCCCTCAACCAGCTCTCCTACGAGGTCGATTGCTCTCGCTTCCAGAAGTTGGGCTTCGAGGCCAAGAAGACCATCACCGACGGCGTAAAGGAGATGGTGAGGAAGTTCCGGGGCATTGCCCATGTACCGCTCCCGAACGCGACCCTGGAGCCGTAGGTCTCATGTCCACACTGCTGGTCCTCGGCGGAAGCGGGCTGCTGGGATCGAGGCTATCCACCGCCGGGATCAAGGAACACGAGGTGGTGGCGACCCATCGCTCCATCGTCCCCGAGCTGGAAGGCGTGCGGTTAGTAGAGATGCACAAGGAGAGGACTGAGGAGGCTGTTGATGTCCTCCGCCAGGTCCACCCGGACTACGTGGTGGACACGGCGGCCTTCCACAACGTGGACGGGTGTGAGGAGGAGCGAGAGCTGGCCTGGCGGGTCAACGTTATCGGTACTGCCGAGCTGTGTCGGGCCGCCCGGGGGATTGGCGCCCGATACCTCTATGTCTCCACAGACTTCGTCTTTGACGGCGACGCAGGTCCCTACAAAGAGGATGACAAGGCGGAGCCGGTGAACTATTATGGCGTGACGAAGCTCGAGGCGGAGCGGGCCGTGATGGGAGAGCACGAGGGCAACCAGGTCGTCAGACCGAGCGTAATCTACGGCTGGAACGAAACTCGCCTCAACTTCGCCACCTGGGTCCTCACTACCTTGCGCGAAGGAAAGGAAGTGCGCTGTGTGACAGATTGGTACGGCTCACCGACCCTTGCGGACAGCCTGGCAGAAGCGATGCTCAGGCTCCTAAGAATCGACGAGGGAGGCGTCTTCCACCTAGCTGGACTGGACTGCATGAGCCGCTTCGACTTCGCCCGTCGGCTGGCGAAAGCCTTCGAGCTGGATCTTGACCTTGTCCAGCCGGTGAAGGCGACCCAACTCGGTATGCGAGCCCGCCGTCCAGCCAACTCCTGCCTCATAAACAGGCGGGCGGCCAAGCATGGCATCAACCCCATCGGCGTCGAAGAGGGACTCACCCTCATGCGCTCCCAGAGAACCCTCGAAAGCTTTGAGACCCCTGCCCGCTTTAAGTCCTGAGGGGAGGTCATGAAAGGACTCATCCTGTCCGGCGGCCACGGCACGCGGCTCAGGCCCCTCACCCACACGGGCCCCAAGCAGCTGATACCGCTGGCCAACAAACCCAACATCCTCTACTGTCTCGAGGACCTGCGGGATGCGGGCATAACGGACATCGGCGTCATCCTCGGCGAAATCATGCCGGATAAGGTTAAGGAACTCCTGGGCGATGGCTCCCGGTACGGTGTGAGGACCACCTACATCGTCCAGGGCGTGCCCCGGGGTATCGCCCACGCCATCCTGTGCGCCGAGGAGTTCATGGAGGACGACCCCTTCTGTGTCTACCTGGGGGACAACGTCCTCAAGGGCGGCATCAGGCCCATGGTGGAGGACTTCCTCGAAAACGGTTATGACGCGGAGGTCATGCTCTGCCACGTGCCCAATCCGCAGAAGTTCGGCGTGGCGGAGCTGGACGGGAGAGGGGACATCGTTTCGCTGGTGGAGAAACCCAAGGAGCCGAAGAGCGACCTGGCTCTGGTCGGCATCTACCTCCTGCGCAAGAACATCTTCCCGATAATCCACAAGCTCAAGCCGTCCTGGAGGAACGAGCTGGAGATCACCGAGGCCCTGGACCACCTGCGGAACCAGGGCGGCCGCATCAAGGCCCACATCGTCACCGGGTGGTGGAAGGACACGGGCAAGCCAGAGGACATCCTGGAGGCCAACCACCTGCTCCTGGACGACATCCAGAGGCGCATCGAGGGCACGGTGGAGGAGGGGGCACACATCG
>JBHHZZ010000024.1:0-22650 GCA_046758325.1 Thermoplasmata archaeon
AGTCAACGGAAAATGCTAATAGACAGGCTTCGTCTTTATGCTGGTAGCTGCGGGGATGGCCTAGCCTGGTAGGGCGCAGGATTGCTAATCCTGTTCCCGCAAGGGAGCGGGGGTTCGAATCCCCCTCCCCGCGTCGAAGGTCACGAAATCGGCAAGGAACCGCGCCCTTCCTCCCGCTAAAGAGACGCAAGATTGATGCTCTCCTTGATGACTACCCGGTGAAAGGGCACGCCGACTTGATTCCGTCTGAGAATGTGCCCAGACTGCTGGATGGTGGTCACTTGATGACGATGGAGGTCGTTACTGTCTTGTTACTAGTCGTCGTCGCACTCGGCATATTGTTGTGGTTGGCCGTCTTCCCCTACTGGGAGAGAGAGTTCATGACCGGGGCGAGGAGGAGAGAGCTTGAAGCAAGAAGATCAGAAAAGTGTCCGACCAGGCTCGCCAACCGGGTCTGGGCCCTGGCCAGTGGGACCATCTTCATCGGCCTGCCTGTCCTGCTCATCGCCGATGGCCTCGTACTCAATATCGGGCTTCTGTACTCCCCCTACCTATCCTTCTTCAACCCCTTTGACGGCTATCTACAGGTTGTAGGCTTGATCGTATCCTTTGTAGGCCTTGCGATAATGGCTGTCGCCGGAAGAACGCTCGCCGAACACGTCTACGCCAAGGCGACTGGAGAGAGGGACATTATCAGAACGGGCATATATGCCTACATCAGACATCCCCTGTACTTGACGTTCATCCTCGTGCCTGTGGGGATTCTGCTACTGACCCTGAACTACCTCGCTCTGTTGATCCTTGCTGCCTTCTCCGTGTTTACGGACTCCGACCTGAGGGAATGTGGCCGGGAGGGGAAATTCACGTTCATCGCGACGGCAATTAGGTGTGAGGAGAAGGGGCTACTCAAGAAATATGGAAGCGACTATGAGGAGTATATGAGGACGACGGGGAGGCTTTTCCCGAGGATCAGAAGATAGAACCGAGAACTTTGTACCATGTCGATCTCAAGCGACCAGGAGCACTTATATCGTGTCCGTGGGATGCGAGATTGCATGACCATACTGGGCATCGACACCGTGGCGGTCGTTGTCTCTGACCGCCGCGAAGCGCTGAAATGGTATCGGGACATCCTAGGTCTGAAGGAAGCCTTCGTCGCGCCGAATGTAGGACACTGGATCGAGATGGGGCCGGGACGGCCTCTGACCAGGATTCACCTCTGCGAACTCAAGGAGGTAGAGCCAGGCCCTACGGGCATCGCCCTACTGACGGATGACATCCAAGCCGAGTACAGGCGTCTTAGGGGGAAGGGGGTTTCCTTTCGCTATCCTCCGAAGAAAATGGATTGGGGCGAGTGGCTCTGCGCTTTCACAGACCCCGATGGCAACGAGTTCGATCTGAAACAGCCTTTGGAACCTTCAAAATGGACCTACTGACGACACTGGCGGGAATTTTCGGGTGACAGACCAAGGACCCTACCCGCGAATGAACTCGAGGGCAGCGGCCAGGTCCCCCATCGCGCTTCCGAAGTCCTTTGCCTTGAGGGAAGAGGCGTCCACGAACTCGAGTCCAGCGAACCATGGCGGTAGCACCGTAGGAAGCGTCCCCCGCACTTCGTACACGAAGCAGAGGTCGTAGTGCAATTTCCCCGGGAACCAGTCACTAGGGTCATAGAATGCGTGGATCGAGGCTGGGCCGGCCTGGTACTCCTTCAAACCCAGCTGATCCTCTACCACCCTCCGGAGGGCCTCGTCCGGGTGCTCTCCCTCATACAGGTATGCAGCCGGGAAGCGCCAGGAATGGAACTCGACCTCCCTCTCTTCAGGGTCGTAGGCGGTGAAGTTGGGTGCCCACTCCGCCTCCCATCTCGGATGGTCCTTCGGCCTCCCCAGGAGGACCTTGCTGCCGTCCTTGAGGATGGCGAAGGAGGATAGGCAGAAGCCGGCCTCTGGCAGCCCATATCTGGGAGCCGGACCGTAGCGTGCGAACTTGGCCATGCGACTCGGATGCCAGCCCCCTTCTTAAGCCCGACGGTCCTAGAAATCCCGCTGTGAGGTCGCCTACCCGCATTCACGAAGGCTTCTTCCGACCGTACCTTTCCCAGTGTACTATTTCCTCCAGGGGCTTCCGTCTCTTCTTCCTTCGAGCCTCAGAGGGATCGGGGTACCCGAAGGGCATGGCGGTTATGAAGACCGCTTCCTCGGGGAGGTTCAGAAGCCGCTTCGCCTCCTCCTGGTTGAAGTTGGTTATCCAGCAGGTCCCTACCCCCAGGTCCCAGGCCACCAGGACCATATTCTGGATCGCTCGGGCAGCGTCTGTCTGGGGCATTTTGGCGCCTATGGTTGCCACGGCAATGGCCACCGGCGCCGTGGCCAGGTGAGGTCCCGTGGTGGTGAGCCTCGACAGCGATTCCAGGGTCCTCCTCTCCCTTACGACTATGAAATGCCAGGGTTGGGAGTTCTTTGAGCTAGGAGCCCATCTCCCCGCTTCCAGAATTTTCAGCATGACCGAATCGGGCACCGGTTCCTTGGTGAAGGACCTGATGGCCACACGCCTCCTGATGCAGTCCATGGTTTCCATAATGGGCCATGGACGAGCAGAACTAAAAGTGTTGACTGGGACCGATGAGGGTCTCTGCGGCTAGAGAGGGATAGAGCCGGACCCTGAAAAGGCCTGCCGAGTCCAAGGACACCGAACCTCAAAATCGCTAAAGCAAGGACGCCTACCTGTGATTGCGACACGCTTATATGGACGCAACCACCTACCGCGCGCGAGGAGGGTGGGGATTGGTCCTGGAAATCTTCCAAGGCTTGGGCGATTATGGGCTACTAGTCCTGCGGGTTGGGATTGGCCTCCTTTTCCTATATCATGGAGTTCCGAAGCTAAGGAGTCCCAAGGGTACCGTGCAATGGCTGAAGGATAATAGGATACCGGGGGCAGCTGTCATCACGGTCCTCGTGGCCCTCCTGGAGTTCTTTGGCGGTATCGCCCTCATCCTCGGCTTCTTGACCAACATCGTCGCGGCGCTGTTCGTGGTGGAGATGATAGGCACCAGCATCTTCTCGAAGACGAAACTGGGCAAACAGTTCATGCTGGGCTACGAGCTGGACATCCTGTACCTGATCGGAGTCCTTGCCCTGGTCTTCGCCGGGGCCGGCGAGTTCTCCCTTGACACATACCTGGGCCTGTAGCCGCAAGCACGAAAAGCGTTTAACCAGGGGCCTCCTAATGCCACCGAGGGATTTCGTGAGTTCTAGCGTCGCAGGAGAGGAGCTGGACATAGTCTACTGCCACTACTGCAACCATGCCTGGAAGTCCGCCCCCGATTGGAGGGTGGAGAAGTGTCCTGAATGCGGGGGCACCGTCCAGCGGGTCGCTGACCCCACCTGGGACTAGGGACATAGCCTCGCTATAGGCTCGAGACGGCCTAAAGTTATTACTCCCACGGTCTCTTGACCAATGGGATGAAGGTCTTCGTCGAGGCCTACGGCTGTACTCTCAACCAGGGCGACGGCCGCTGGATAGCTCGTCGCCTCTCAGAAGCTGGCCATCGTATCGTCGAGGGGCCGGACGGGGCAGATGCTTGCGTCCTGGTGACCTGCACGGTTATCGAGACCACCGAGAGGAGGATGCTCAAACGCATGCGGCAGCTGGCCGGCAAGGATCGTCGCCTCGTAGTGGCAGGATGCATGGCCTCCGTCCAGACCGATGTCATCAAGGAGGCGGTCCCGTCGGCAGATGTCGTCCCCCCGACGCAGATGGACAGGATTGCAGACCTACTGCCCTCGGCCGCAGACGCCGAATACGAGTGCTTCGAGCCCCGCTCCACGGTGGACGGCATCATCCCCATCGCCCAGGGCTGCCTCGCCAGCTGCACCTACTGCATCTCCACCGTCGCCCGGGGTCCGCTGAGAAGCTACCCTCCCGAGGAGGTGGTGGCCGAGGTTAGCAATGCATTGAAGAGGGGCAGGCTGGAGATCCGCCTCACTTCCTTGGACACAGGACAGTACGGAAGGGACCTGGGCATCAACCTGGCGGTCCTCCTCGGACAGGTGTGCCAGGCGGAGGGTAGCTTCAGGGTCAGGGTGGGCATGATGAGCCCCATGATGCTTCGGCCCATAATCGATGACCTGTTGGAAGCGTACAAGCAGGAGAAGCTGTTCAAGTTCCTCCACCTACCGGTACAGAGCGGGGATGACGAGGTCCTCAGGAGGATGAAGAGAGGGTACACAGTGGAGCAGTTCTGGGATGTTATCGAGGCCTTCCGACGTGAAATCAATCCCCTCACCCTGGCCACCGACATCATCGTGGGTTTTCCGGGAGAGGGGGAGGAGGAGTTCGAGAACACGCTGGAGCTTGTGCGGGAGTTGAGGCCTGACATCCTCAACATCACGAGGTTCTCTCCAAGACCCGGGACTCCCGCTGCCGCGATAGAGGGCCAGGTACCTAGCTGGGTGATGAAGGAGAGGTCCAGAGAGCTGACCAAGCTTAGGTTCGAGATCGGCCGGGAGACCCATCGCCGCCTCATCGGCTCCAGTCTGCGGGTCCTCACCACCGAGGAGGGGAAATGGGAGACGACGCTGGCCAGGAGCGACGCCTACAGGCCAGTGGTGCTCCCAGGCCGGTGGCCGCTGGGGGAGTTTCTCGACGTTCGGGTGGAGGGCAGCACGGAGACGTACCTTCAAGGCCGGCCTCTCCGAGGGGTCGCGGCTCAAGCGCCTCAGGCCACGGGCACCGCCCCTTCGCCTTGATATCTCTGAAATGTTTCCTGAGGAGATGTCTCAATCGAGATATCTTAAAGCGTCGCCTCTCTATTAGCGGTGAAAGCCCCGTGGTCTAGAGGACAATGATTCCAGGCTTTGGATCGGCCTCCAGGTCGAGAGGATACCTGGCGACGGGAGTTCGAATCTCCCCGGGGCTATCCCTCCCTCCGACGGAAGAGCCTTCTCCAGATGTGGAGGAGGATGAAGGGGACCAGGATCCAGAAGAGGAAAGAGGGGAAGAGGAGGACGAGGAAGCCCTCCATGGGCAGGTAGAGGGCAAGGACCACCATCGTCGTGGTGGCTCCAGCCCCTATCAGGAGGGTCAGCAGGACAACCCTTGGCTCCACCTTCACGGCAACACATCATCCTAAAGGCCTATAGAGTTGAGCCCCATCATGAGATGGGAATGGGGAGAGTACACTGTCGTCTCGAGTTCGCTTACCCCGACAAGGAGGTAGCGAGGAAGGTCCTCAAGGCTGTGGAGCTGGACAACTATCCCTATGTGGAGGCGCACCTGGAGGGCAACAGGGTCATCTCCGAGACTGCCGCCGACTCCTTGGACAGCCTCATCCACACCTTGGAGGACTACCTGTCCTGCATTTCAGTGGCGGAGAAGATGCTAGACGAGGGCTGAGCCCTCTCGCACCTTGACAGCCAGGCCCCTCTCGAAGGCGAGCATCTCCTCCCTGTTCATCAGCGTCCTGCCCACGGCCAAGAGGTCGTCGGACTCGTCCACCACGAGTACCTCATCCCAGGGCCTGATGTCCTCATCGCACTCCACCACGAACTTCGCGAACACGTTCCTTCCTTCCCTATTGAAGGGTGCTGACTCCTCGTTCACCACCACCCGGAGACGGGGCGGCTTGAGGGCCTGGTGGAGACGTCGTCCGCCCGCCAGCTTCAGGGTGTACAGGCCGTCCCTGGCCCTCAAGGAGAGGAGGTGATCCCCGTCCACGTACACGTTCCTGATCTTCCTCGTCTTCTTCGACTTCACCAGCTCAACCCTTCCCTCTAGAAGGACATCAGAGGCACCAGCTCCGAACTGGTAGTCGGCGACGGCTCTGGCCCGAGCCATGTCCACATCCAGGACGGCGGGGCCAGGAGCCCTCCTCCCGATCTCCTCCAGGCTCTCATCCCCCTCCCACAGCAGGCCGAAGGCGAAGTGGCCCAGCCGCAGGAACTCCCTGAGGAAGACCTCCGCTGCTTCCAGGACCTCCAGGTCTAGCTCATGCGGGATGACCGACTGGGCCACGGGATATACGCCGTCCAGCTCGACGGGGACGGGGCCTAGGGCCGACTTCACCACCGCGTGGGCGCTGGCCCGCTCGAAGAGCCTTTTGAGGACCCTGGCATAGGTGCGGGTGTAGGGCCTCGGTCCTTCCGGCAGGATGAGTAGGGCCTGGGCTTTTGGAGGCGAATACCTCTCCAGCACCCTCCTGCGGAAGCGGTGGGCTACTGGCCTCCACACATATTCCGGGCCCGTATAGAAGAGGCTACCGTCCACCAGCCTCTCGTACCGTTCCAGGAACTCCAGGTGCCGCCTGAGGGCCTTCAGGCCGTCGAGGAGGTGTGGATGGGCTCTGCACCGCCTCTCCACGTGCTCCCACAGGCTGCCCTGGTGGATGGCCTGTTTCACCTCCTCCAGTTCCTGGAGGCTGACGTAGAGATTGTGCTGGGCCAATCGCTCCACATCCTCCTTCAGATCCTTTGGTGTGGCACCCGCACAGGCCGGGCAACCGCAGGGCAGATAGCCCAGGTCCGCCACCCTGGTCGTTCCCCAGGCGGTGATCATCCGGCCATCGTAGGCATATTTGGCGTAGGAGGCCGAATCGAAAAGATCGCAACCCAGGAGGACCGCCAGACCGAACGTGATGGGATGACCCGCTCCGAAGAGGTGTACGGGCCTGTCCGGCCTTAGACCCCTCTTACTGGCTATGATTACCTCGACTAGGTCGGCGAAGCGGTACCCCTCCATCAAGGGGACGACGCCGCCAATTGCATGGACCTGGAGGGGCATTTCTGACAAACTTTTGGCACACCTCGTCCTCAGCTCAGGAAACAGCCCTCCCTGGACCGCTCCCACCAGGGCCATCTTCCCCCTCCACTCTAGGGCTTCATTGCAGTGCTGCAGGGTTTTCTCGACGGCGGCCTCACAGGCCTCTTGAGGGTCGTCAGGCTCTGAGAAGATGTCCAAGGCCGCGCCGAGATCGGAACCCATGGCCGCCTGAAACTTCACGATCTCCTCGTTGGAGACCTCCACGCGGCCGTAGACGTGCTGCTGAAAGGCCCCCGAGTCCGTCATGATGGGACCGTCGAAGCCCAGGAGGCGGTGGATGCCCTCCTTGAGGGCCTTCTCCCGCAGCTCGCTCTTGTAGATGATGTAGGCGTTGGTCATGAGGATGCTGACCTTGAACTTCGCCGCCAAGTCCTGGGGAGAGATGAGGAGGTTGGAGGGGTTGACGACGGGCATCAGGGCGGGGGTCTCCACCGTTCCGTGTCGAGTCTTCACCTTCCCGATGCGGCCTAGGCCAGCCCTCTCCCTCATCTCGAACATTCTATGGACAAACCCTTCACGGCCCTTAACTACTTTCGGCGACCTCCCCCACCTTGATTAATATACCCGCGCCTCCCTCTCCCCTCGAAATCCTTTGCTGAGGAACAGCTTCGTCCACCTGAGGGGGGTTGGCTACGCCACAGAGAGGAGGCTCTGGACGGCGGGAATAAAGACCTGGGAGGATTTCTTTGCCTCCAGGGAAGGCGTGAGGTTGGGTCCGACTCGCATGCATCAGCTGGAGGAGGGGCTCTCGACGTCCCTCAACCAACTGTCAGAGGGGAACCACCGCTTCTTCCGCCAGTGCCTGCCCAACCGGGAGTTCTGGAGAGCCTATGAGGAGTTCAAGGAGTCCGTGGCCTTTCTGGATATCGAAACGACGGGGATGGAGGCCGACAGGGATGAGATAACCCTCATAGGACTCTTCAACGGCAGCATGATGCGGTCATACCTCGGCGATGACATGGAGGAGTTCCCCCACGACCTGGAGAGGTACAAGCTCATCGTGACCTTCAACGGCTCATCCTTCGACCTCCCCTTCCTCAGGCGGTCCTTTCCCGAGATGCGGCTTCACCAGATCCACATCGACCTGAGACACGTCCTGGCGCGTCTAGGACTCAGAGGCGGGCTGAAGGCCATCGAGCGGAAGGTGGGCATCGATCGCAGCCCGAAGACGAGGGATGTGAGAGGATGGGACGCCGTCTACCTCTGGAGGAGGTTCCTGAAGGGCGATGACGAGGCCCTAGAGGTCCTCTTGCAGTACAACAAGGAGGATGTTGTGAACTTGAAGGAGCTCCTTGAAATGGCCTACGACGCCCTGCGGTCCCTCTGTCTCAGCCACGGATTTCGTACCTACTCCCTGAAGGATGTCAGAGGCTTCCCCGCAAGACATGGCGACAAGCCTGACGACTAGCCGTGGGCCCTGCCCCGGAACCTCTCCACCGGGAACCTCTCCTCATTTCTCTTGACCTTACGCAGGATGGCCTCCGAGAGGTCAATGGAGAGGGCATTGGCCATGCTCAGGCCATAGATGAAGACATCCGCCAGCTCCTCAGCAATCTTGGCCTTCTCTTCGGGGAGCCTCGACTCTATCTCTTCCCGCCTCCTCCACTGAAAGAGTTCCAGGAGTTCCGACACCTCCACGGCCATGGCGATGGCCAGGTCCTTGGGGTTGTGAAAGACCTCCCACTCCCTCTTGGAAACGAATTCCGCTATTCGGGAACTCAGCTCCCCCAGGGTCGCGTCGTCGGCCATGCCTCCCCATTCCCCAGGGGAGATAAAGAGGTTGTGAGAGGGTTGTATCCAGGAATGGTAATCATCGTTGAATGTCGAATCGAACGGTTTTTATTCTATAGACCTGTCCTTTTCTCTGGCCGGTAGCTCACATGATGCCCGATAAGGATACATGGAATCTCATGAGGCTCTGTGAGCTCAGGCTCAGCTGCGACCCCCGGGACCCAGATGCCCTCTTCGCCAAGGCCGCTGTCCTGGCCCGCCTCGGCAGGTATGGCGAAGCTCTGCGATGTCTCGACGCCGTGTCCGTGGAAGAGAGAGACTATCCAGGTGTCCGTCGCTTCAGGGCCAGGATACTCAGGGAGATGGAGGGCCCAAAGGCCCAAGTCTGGCTGGGGCGGGCGGAGAATTCCGACTAGGCTCGAAAGCTAGATATCTCGTCCCCCCTTTGGTCCCCCGTGGCCCTCGAGCTAGCCCTACTGATTCTCCTCCTTTTCCTCCCGGGTTACCTCCTGGTCAACGTAGTTTTCCCGGCCAGAGGCAGTCTGGGAGGGGATCTTGACTCGCTATACAGGGTCTTTCTCGGTGTCCTGCTGAGCGTATCCATCACCATCATCTACGGCAGCCTTCTGGTCATCCTTGTTCCGTCGCCGGGCCGAGTCCTCTTTCTCCCCCAGTACCTCTGGCCTGGTCTGACCGTCATCACGATCCTCCTCTTCCTTGGAGGCGTCTACCGGGGCGCTTATCCCCGGATAAGCACGTGGCTGGGTCGACCTCCTGCTAGACCTCTGGAGAGGCCTCAGGAAGGGAGGGAGCTCTTAGAAAGGCTTACGGAGATAGAGGCTCGTCTGGAGCAGGCGAGGGCCGCGTCCCAGGCAAAAGGCCGGGAGGCCACCGAAATGGAGGAACTCATCAGCAGGCTGGAGGAGGAGAAGAGGAGTCTGGAGGAGGAGGCCGGGAGGCTGTGGTGATGCAGTACAAGCTGGCGACGGTGGTCCGGGAAGATCTGGAACTGTCGAAGGGAAAACTGGCTGTGCAGGTGGCTCACGCCTCCGTCTCCTGCGCGCTGAAGGCTCGCGCCACCAAGGCGGCATGGTTCAAGGCCTGGATGGACGAGGGTCAGAGAAAGGTCGTCCTCAGGGTCAAGGAGCTGGAGGAGTTGATGGGGCTCGAGACGAGAGCACGGTCCCTCGGGCTGCCCGCGGAGTTGATTACGGATGCTGGGCTGACGGAAGTAGCTCCCGGGACCACCACCTGCCTGGGAATCGGGCCCGCGCCTGAGGAGCTGGTGGACCGCGTCACGGGGCACTTGAGGCTGTTGTGATGAAGCCGCAGGTTAGGGTCTTAGGCATCGACGACGCCCCCTTCTCCTTCGAGGACGAGAGAGTGGAGATCGTCGGGGTCGTGGTCAGGGCCCCTTCCTACGTAGAGGGCATCATGGTGTCAGAGGTGGAAGTGGATGGGGATGACGCCACCGATACCGTGGCCGACATGATTCAGAGATCCCGCTTCCGGGAGACACTGGCCCTCATCATGATCGACGGGGTGGCTTTCGGCGGCTTCAACGTGGTGGACATCGAAGAGCTGTACGAACGGATATCCGTGCCTGTGGCCACCATCACCAGGAAGGAGCCTGACATGGAGGCCATAGAGAAGGCTCTGAAGGCCAGGTTCTCGGACTGGGAGAGTAGGATGGAAATCATAAAGAGGTCCGTTCTGGAGCGGGTGGAGACCCCTCACAAGCCGCTCTACGTGTTCTCCGTGGGCCTTTCCATGGAGGAGGTCAGGTCCCTCATCCGGAGGAGTACGGTCAGGGGAGCTCTGCCGGAGCCGCTGAGGATAGCCCATCTAGTAGCCACAGCCATCAAAGTGGGGGAGTCCAGGGGCTCCTCCTAGCGGATGCGGAAGCGAAGTAGGGCCGCAACCCCTCCCAGGGCTCTGAGCTTCCTCCCCGCCTCGTGGTGGGAACTGACGACCAGTATCTTGCCCCTCATCCCCTCCACCCTGCTCATCAGCTCCTCCACTTCCTTCGAGCGGGCCATCTCGTCAGTGACCAGGAGGGTCTCCACCGCCCCCGCCTCCACCGCGGCGCTCACCTCCTCGGGTCCATAGGCATACACACCCTCCTGGGCAATCTCCTCTAGGAGCCTCTCCACGAACCTGGTCTCCACGGCGACCCGGGAGTCCTCCAGCACCCTCGTCGCCAGCCCGCCCTTCAGGGCCTCTTGAATCCCCGTCATCCCCCCGTGGCCCGTGGCGAAGCTGTAGACCTTCTCGAACATGCCAGGCTCCTTCTCCCTACCATACTTCAGAAAGTTCTCGCGGGTGAACCCGGGGCCCAGAACCACCAGGCCTGGTGGGGGTTCCAGCTGGCGAAGCTTCTCCAGAATCTGAGCGAAGAAGCCCTCCTTGGAGGGCTCGCTAGGATAGAGCTTCCCACCGCCCCTGGACCTGATCTCCGCCACCTCCCTTACGCCGTACTGGTGCATCTCCGCTACCAGGGCGACCTCGTCGTCCAGGGCCACCAGGGTGGTGAGAGGCTTCTCGGTGGCCTCCACGGCTTCCTTAATCCTCCTCAGCTGGGACCCTCTCCACTCCTTGACGATCTCCAGAGCATCTCCAGGACCCACGTTGAGGGTGTGATAGGAGCCCAGGTCCATGGCACCCTCCTCTATCAGCCCGTGAATCCTGAGGCGGTCGGAGAACTCGTGAAACTCCACCTTCTCCACCCGGATGCCCAGCTTGAGGCGAACCTTCTCCCCCCGCTCGGGCCGAATCTTGTCAGACCTCCTCTCCTCCCTGCGAAAGGTGGTGGCCCTCACGAAGTCCCCGGACTCAACGAGATTGTAGAGGTGCCATAGATCGTCCAGGTTCTGGGGCAGGAGCTTGATGGAGCCTGCCCTCAGGTCCCTCTTGAGAACCTTCACGGGCTGGAAAGGGCGGCGGCGTATTTGTGAATATCGAGACTACTGGACGACGCCGTAGCCGATGAGCCTCCAGCGACCTCCTATTCGCCTGCTGATGGCTGCCCTCTGGCCAGCTTCCACGGCTACGGGAATCTTCAAGGTCAGGTCAGCCAGGTCTTCTCGGGCGGAAGTGACGATGCCGACGGTGGTCGCCGTCCCGACGCTCAGCATCAGGGGCTCGTTCGTCCTGATCTCCTCCACCTTCAGCTCCTTCTCGGTGCCGACGACCCTCTCCAACAGCTTGGTCTCCATGGTCAGCCTCTCTACCACCGAGGGCAGAGTGCCAGGAGTGCCCGCTACTCGACCCACCATGGCGTCCGACTTGGTCATGCTGGGGTCCAGCTTCGTTCCGATGGCGATGAGCCCTCCGGGCCTCACCTCCTTCCGGGGCTTCCGGCCGGCGTGTAGTGAGACGACATGGGTGGTGATCTCCTCCCAGTGACTCTTGCCAGAGATCTCCAGCTGGCGGCCGGGCCTTATCTCGATCTCGTCTCCCTTCCCGATGCGACCCTGCAGCAGGCTGCCGCCGATGACGCCTCCGGTGAGCTTCTCGGGCCCCGTCCCGGGGGTGTTCACGTCGAAGGATCGGGCGATGTAGATCCTAGGCGGCTTTCCCTCCTCGAACTTCCTCGTCGGGATCTGCCTCTCTATCTCCATGATGAGGTAGTCGGCGTTGATGTTGTGGTGGGCGGAGATGGGCACTATGGGAGCGTTCTCGGCCACCGTCCCCTTCAGGAAGGCCCGGATGTCCTCGTAGTTCTTCCTTGCCTCCCCCTCATCCACCAGGTCGATCTTGTTCTGCACGACCACGATCTTGTCCACGCCGATGATGCTGAGGGCCATCAGGTGCTCCTTGGTCTGGGGCTGGGGACACTTCTCGTTGGCGGCTATCAGCAGGAGGGCTCCGTCCATGATAGCGGCGCCGGAGAGCATGGTGGCCATGAGGGTCTCGTGGCCAGGGGAGTCGACGAAGCTCACCGCCCTCATGAATTCGGCCTTTGAGCCGCAGGCGGGACACTTGGGAGAGGTGCCGTAGCACTGAGGTTCCTCGCATTCAGGGCATTTGTAGAAGGCCGCATCGGCGTAGCCCAGGCGGATGGAGATGCCCCTCTTGATCTCCTCACTATGCCTGTCTGTGTACTCCCCCGTCAACAGCTTCGCTAGCGTCGATTTCCCGTGGTCCACGTGGCCTACGAGGCCGATGTTAACTTCCGGCTGCTCTGGAACCTTCACTCGGCCTCCACCTTCTCCCTAAAGGCATCCCCGATGGACTTGGGGCCATAGGTGACTATCTTGAGGTTCAGCTGCACCGTGTCAGGACCTATGGCGTTCCCCCGCAGGGTCTTCCTCCTTCTCAGGCCCTTCTTTTTCGGTTTGAAGCCAGTTCCCCCCGTCACGAGGATGCGCTTCCTCCGAGGCCCAGGGAGGTCCCCCCTCATGGGGAACCCGTCCTTGTCGGAGCCGCCCGTAAGGACCAGTTTGTATCCGGGCAGGTCGAAGAAGATCCCGTCCACCTCTTCTCCTATCCTCTTGCCCGTCAGGGCCGCAGCGTAGTGGCCCTTCACGTCTCGATTGTAGGTCTTCCCCGTCTTGGGATCGCTGATGACAGCTCTAAACTCCGCCATGGGTAACAATCGCTCTATGAAGGTGGCTATTAAAAGGTTATCGGGATGGCTCGAACGACGAATCTGGCTGCCCTTGCTGACAGGTACTGGTTGCATCGACGCCGACCTGGCCGATGGTAGTCAGTTCGAAAGCTACAATAGCAACCCGCGCAATGAACATTCCTGCAAGTCCCCGGACGGAGATCCTTTCGAGGGGAGGCGGCCATCATCGGCCCCCTCCCGCTGGCAGGCTTGTGCATGGCAAGAAAGAGAAACCAGGGCATGACCATGGCGAACGAGAGGATTCAGAGCGCAAACCTGCAGAGGCCCAGCCCGCCAGGCCAGACCTATGTGGACACCTTCCCCATCTACGATATCACGTCCCGTAGGCCAGTCTTCAACTCATCGGAGTGGCGCTTCCAGGTATGGGGGGCTGTGGAGAACCCTGCCGACTGGACGTGGGACCAGCTGATGCGGCTGCCCATCATCGAGGTGGTAGCCGACTTCCATTGTGTAACGAAGTGGTCCAAGAAGGCTCTGGTGTGGGAGGGCATCCCGACTCGGGAGATCCTTGGAGTCGTAGAGCCCAAGACCGACGTGGTCCAGGTGATGGCCCACTGCTCGGAGGGTTATACGACGAACGTGCCCCTGGAGTACTTCGCCATGGAGGACGCCTTGCTTGCCTTCCGTCTCAATGGCGAGCCGCTGACACCGGAGCACGGAGCCCCGCTACGCCTGGTCGTGCCCCATCTGTACGCGTGGAAAAGCGCCAAGTATCTGAAGGGGTTGGAGTTTCAGACGGAACTGGGGGCGGGCTTTTGGGAGGAGCGGGGCTATCACCTCGTCGGGGATCCCTGGGAAGAGCAGCGTTACTGGGAACCCATAGAGCGGGTGCGGAAATGGTGGCGCAGGGTACGCGTCACGAAGGCGGAGCGCCCGAGGGAGAAGGGGTGAGCATCCCGATTATCTGCGGCCTCGATCCTGCATAAGGCCATCCTCTACAGCTAGGCCTCCAGCTCCTCCTCGCAGAGGCCCAAGACCTTGCAGTAGTCGCACAGATCGAAGAAGAGCTTCTGCGCCGTGGAGGAGGGCAGCTTCCCCACGCCCTCCACAATCCTGGCCAGCTCCAGCAGGGCAGCTATGGCGCGGGAGGTGTCGAAGTCGTCATCCATGGATTCCAAGAAGGCCGTGCGGGTCCTGGCAGCCTCCTGCAAGAGAGATGCGTCCTCCCCCGGGACGCCTGAATCAGCAGCGTCCCTGAGCCTCATGATGGCGGCCGCAATTTCTGAATGCTCCGCCTCCGCCACCCTCAGGGCCTCCTCGCTGTAGTCCACCGTATCCCGGTAGTGAGTCTTCAGGATGAAATAGCGGAGGACCTCCCAGTCGAAGCCCTCAAGGGCCTCTCGGATGGTGACGAAGTTGCCCAGAGACTTGGACATCCTCTCCTCCTTGATGGTCATGAAGCCGTTGTGGAGCCAATAACGGGCGAACTCCCCCTTCCCCAGTGCCCGAGCCGTGAGGTCTTCGCTCTCGTGATGCGGGAAGATCAGGTCCATGCCTCCGCCGTGGATGTCGAAGGTCGGGCCCAGGTACTTGGTGGCCATCACGTAGCACTCCAGATGCCATCCCGGACGACCGGGACCCCAGGGGCTGCCCCAGGACTGCTCCCCCTCCTTGGACCTCTTCCACAGGGCGAAGTCTAGAGGGTTTTCCTTCCTGGAATCCTCCGGGAGATCCTCCACCACCATCTCCTCCACGGGGTGGCCGCTCAGGCCGCCAAACGCAGCCTCGGAGGTCCGCATGTAAACCTCGCCATCGACCACGTACGCGCGGCCACGGTCCAACAGCTCCCTAATGACCTCTATCATCTCCCCCACATGCTCCGTTACCCTGGGATAGCGGTGGGCCCTCCGGATCTTGAGGCGGTCCATGTCCTCCAGAAAGGCCTTGATGAACCTCTCGGCCAGCTCCGTCGGCGAGATCCCCTCCTCCTGAGCCCTCTTGGTGATGCTGTCCTCTATGTCTGTGAAGTTCTGTACGTGGACGGTCTTCCAGCCGCTGAACTCCAGATAGCGACGGATCACGTCGAAGGTCACGTATGACTTGGCGTGTCCCAGGTGGGGGTAGTCGTAGACCGTGGGCCCGCAGATATACATCCGGATTTCGTCGCCCAGGGGTCGAAACTCCTCCTTCCGCTTGGTCTTGGTGTTGTAGATCCTCAGGGCCATCCGGTCCCCTTCCCTACGCTTCTGAGGCTCCAGGTCCATCTTAAACATTTCTGAAGAGAGGCTGGACTTCAGGACCAGACCGCCGACACGAGCGTGTTTCAAGGGCCGCCTACGGTGCCCGCCTCCACCGAAAGAACGGGCGGCAGAAGATCCGCCAGGGTCTCCCAGGACTCCCCCTCATCCCGACTGTAGTACAGCTGTCCGGTGGTGGTCCCCACATACACGCCCACCGGGTCATCCTGGTCCGTACGCATGCCCTCCCGGAGGATCGTCAGGTATGCCCTCTTCTGCGGAAGGCCCCGGGACATCTGCTCCCAGTGCCCCCCGCCGTCGGTAGTCCTGTACACGGCCATGGAACCCCCTGGAGTCACGCGATTGAAATCGCCCACCAGAGGGACGACGTAAGCCGTGCCCTTCTTGTGGGGGTGGGCCGCCATCGGGAAGCCGAAGGTGGCCGGGAGCCCTTCCTCGATAGCCTGCCAGGCTGGGTCCCCTCTCCTCCTCTTGTACACGCCACAGTGATTTTGCTGGTATACGATGGCCGGGTTTCTGGAGTCACGGACGATCTTGTGGACGCAGGAACCGATCTGGTCTTCCCGGGTCACCTTCTCCGGCAGGAAGACCGCCCGAACCTCGCCGTTCATGACCCTCCAGGACTCGCCTCCGTCGTTGGTGCCCAGGATGCCCACGGCGGAGATCCCCACCAGCATCCGCGCTGGGTCACCCGGATACGGCAGGATGGTGTGGAGGCACAGCCCGCCAAACCCCGGCTCCCACTCCTCCCTACCCTGCCGGTAGTTGAGGCCGTCCACGGAGGTCCACGTATCCCCTCCGTCAACGCTCCGGAAGAGGCCCGCTGGCTCCACTCCCACCCAGAGGTCGTCGTCCAGTCCAGGCTCGACGTGCCAGATCCGCTCCACGCTCAGACCCGATTCGCTGGAGAAATGGGGATTCTCCTTCCCACGAACCCACTTGTCGCCGAAGTCGAGGGAGCGCTGAACGGTCGGGCCCCAGTGGCCCGTGGTGACCCCTGCCCAGACGGTCTTGCCGTTCCGGGGGTCCAGGACGGCGTGCAGGATGGCCAGGCCCTCGAAGAAGGGACCCCTGGAATTCCAGCTCCTCCTATCCTGGGAGTGGAAGACAAAGAGCCCCTTCCGCGTGCCCACTAGTACGACTGTATCTCCCTTCCTCACGTCCTTCACATCAACCACCAGCCACCGAGGGGAGTATGTGCACGGTGTCCCCCGACCGCAGCTGAACCTCCACCGGCTCCAGGCTGCCGACGGAGTCCTGGTTGACGAAGACGTGCACGAACCTCCTGACGTGACCCTGGTCGTCCAGAATTCTCTCCCCCAAGCCAGGGAAACGAGCATCGAGCTGTTCGATGGCCTCCGCCAGGGTACGGGCCACCAGGTCCACGGATTCCTCCCCGTTGGAATATTCTAGCAGGACCCGGGGCAGCAACACCTGTATCCGGGACTCCCCTCCGGACATTCGCCCCATGGAGGTTTGGACAATAATTAAACCTTCTGGAAAAATCGCTGACTCTCCTCGACTTCACGGCGCGTTCTCGCGCCCCTTGGATGAGAACCCGTTGCCCTGCCATCGCAGATATAGGTTGTGGGCCCGGCCTAGTCCTCGGTGACCGCATCCGGCGGGAGCTTCTCCATCACCTCCATCACGATCCTCGAGTCCACGTCCCTGATGCCCAGAGGTATGAGCTTGTTGTGAATGAATCTCCTCAGCTCCTGATTGTCCTGCGCCGCCACCTTGAGGAGGAGCCTCCTCTCCCCGCTAACGTGGAATATGCCTGTGACGTTTCTGAGTCGATGGAGCTCGCCCAGGATGCGGGTCCTGTCGGCAGGGTCGATGTTGCAGAAGACGAAGGCCTCGGAGCGGTAACCCAGCGCCCTCTTGTCTACACAGGCGTAGTAGCCACGGATGATGCCCTTGTCCTCCAGTCTCCTTATCCTCTCCCTGATGGTTGACTCGGACCGCTTGAGATTTCTGGCGATCTCTGCGGTCGTTGCTCGGGCGTCCTTCTGGAGGATGTTGAGAATCCTCCTGTTCATCGAATCCACCGTACCCTCCCACGTTTTTGGCACGAGGTATGAATGGGGCACGACATCTTAAAGACCGTGGATTCCACCCCCTCAGGCCGCGTATTTACCCTCTTCCGCGAGCACCACTTAAGTAGGTTCAGCAACAATAGGATGGGTAGGAGGTAAAGTTCATGGAAGACATGATCAAGATGATAGCCGAAGCTCCTGAAGAGGAGCGAAAGAAGATGATGAAGGACAGGCTGCAGATGTTCATCAGCATGCCAGAGGACAAGCGGGTGGAGTCCATATCCCAGTTGGTCACCGCCTTCAGCAAGCTCAAGCCCAAGCAAAGAGAGGAGCTCATAAAGGGAAGGACGATGCTGGTGGCTTCCTTCTCGGACAAGGATCGCTTCACCTTGATGGCTTCAAGGATGAAGGCAGGCATGAAACTCCCCAAGGATGTACATCAGAGCGACATGCAGCTGACGGAGCAATCGGTGCCCCAGCTGCCCGCGGAACTCAAGCAGAACTTCATGAAAACCATGGAAGCGGTTAAGAAGGAGCTGATGCCGCAGATGGCCAAGACGGCTGCTCCCAGCGCCGGGCCGCCGACGCACCACGACAAGCCCATGGTCCTCAGGGGAGTCTTCAGCAAGAAGTACGTGTGCACTGTCTGTGGCCACAAGGTCTCCGCTAGGTAGACGGCCCAGGTTGTACTACCTCGGATCTGCCATCACGGCGCTCTATACCGTGATGGTCATTTTCTCCCTTTTTTTCGAGCCAACTCTGATCATCGCCAGAGGCTCTCAACGGTCAAGTGCGGCTCCACAGGATATCATACTCGCGCGACCCGTTCTCTCGTTATCATCTACGCATCTCCACTGCTACGGCTGTCGGTCTATGAACTGTTCTCAGACAGGTAGATATCCAGAAACCCGGGTCTGAAACAGCCTATCCGGTCGCTCTAACTTATGGGGCACTAGGCACATCTCAGGCGCTCTGCTGATCGACAGGACTGTGGTCAGTCATCACGTAGGTCTTCATCAAGTGCCGCTGCCCTGGGGACTGCCCTCGCCTGACCCGGTACCGCTTGCCAGGGAACCGCAGGTATCGGAGATAATCACCTTCCTGGCCTGTACGAAGCCTATGATCGTCCCGAAGAACTTCCCTATGGCGAAGAAGATGAGGCCCATGCCGATGAAGTTCCAGGGCTCCCGCAGGGCGGCAAGTATGGCCATGTCCAAACCAATGCTGGACACTGCCTCGGTGTCACCGGCGATGCTAGCATCCCTCTGTTGCAGCTGGAGGTTCAGGTGGAGGGGCACCACCAGGGGGAAGGTGGTGGAGATGAGGATGAGGGCTCCGAGGAGGAGGGGTGCGAAGAGTTTCTTCGGGAAGCGACCCATGGCCGAACGGGCTCGAGACCAGACGTCACCCTCATCCGGGTCGATTACCACCGGCGCCACCGTCTTGCCCTTGGCCTGCAGGACCTTCGTCATGGTGCTCGGTAAAATCATGCCCATGCCCTTGAGGTTGATGACTATCACCCCTAGGGTGAGGCCGATGCCCAGCATGACGAGGGACATGCCGATGAAACGCATGTCTGGGATGAGGACTCCCAGGAAGTTCATCATGAAGAGCAGATCGATGAAGGCTTCTCCTCCCGTGCCCTGAAGGCGAAGGACCTCCAGGCGTATGAAGATGAGGAAAAAAGCAGGGACGAAGAGGAGGAGCAGGGTCAGGACGCCGCCGCCGGCGAGGTATCCTGCCACCCTCTCTGGCCACAGGAGCTGCTCCAGGGGTGGGGCCCCGGTACCGGCCACGCTGGATCCGACGCGGAGGATCATCGACCGCTGGTCCCGAAGGGCCTGAATGATGAGGAGGAGCCAGTAGACTATGCCTGCCAGCATGGTCACGATGCCCGTGACCGCGGTTACCGGGAACAGAGCGGTCGCAATCCTCAAGCGCTGAGCCAGGCTCGCCTGCAGGGCGGGGTCCGTAGCTCCCACCAGTCCGCCTCTCGCCATTGCTCCCAGGAAGCCGATAGGATAGCTGGCGGCGAGGACGATGGCGAAGCCGACGAAGAGGAGGGCGAAGGGCAACCGGGGAAGTCTGGGGACGACAGACCCCTTGAACTCGGCAGGTGTTCCAGAGCTTAAGGCCGCCATGACCCTGGGAAGCATTCGGGCCTGGGCCCTCAGATTGTACACGATGGTGGCCAGGCTGAGGCCTATGCCCAGCACTATGAAGGACAGGGCGCCCGGCCGTTGTGGCGTTCTGAGGACCTCCGCGAAGTACGCCCATGAGAGGGCGCTGACCCATTCCTCGCCTCCCCCAAGTCCCGCGAATTCAAGCGCGGTAGCTCGAGCGGCTGCAAACCCGCCGGAGAGGGCGAAGAGGAAGTTGGCTATCTGGAGGGTCAGTCCAACGAAGAGGAGAACTGGAAAGGCCTTGGAGAACCTGGGTATAGGTAGTTCGGGCAAGCGGCTATCTGGAAAGGCCTTCCTGTAGGCTGCCAAGGACTCCGTGCCAGCCCCCTTTAAGTTGAAGATTATGACCACGATGGACATTCCGATGCCGAAGGTCAGGAGAGCCAGACCCACGAAATTCCAGGTTGGCGTGATTATCCTGAGGATATCCTCCAACTGTCGGTTTTGAATGTATGAGACTGTGCCCGTAGCGCCTTCCAGCTCGGCCTCGTGAAGGGTCTGGAGAATCGTGGATTCCCAGGCGCCTAGGCCCATGGCGGAGATCACTACGATGATTCCCAGGAGGAGGGAGACGTTGAAGCGTCGAGCAATCATCAAGAGCCTGGGGGAAAAACTAGCTTCCTTCATGCTAGTCAGTAAAAGGGCAGTACCATGTTATAAGGTATTGTCCACGGATTTGCCAATAATCATCCTCTGATTCCCACCGAAACCGCGGCTTCGGAGGAGAGTGGCTTCGTTGCCGGTTCCTGGTCGTGGGCAGGATGAAGAACCTCGAAGGGTACTGCCACTTGGACTCCGAGGGCAAGAGGTTCGGCGGGCAAGGGGGGTACGCCTAGGAGGCGAAAACCTCAGGCGGCCTCCGCCTCGTGTGGTTCCTCCACGCTCTTGAGCTGACTGAGGGAGTGCCCCGTCCTGTGCAGGGAGGTGATGAAACCCAGAAGGGCGAGGGCGGCGAGTAACCAGAAGTACTGGGCAAGGAGGAGTCCAACCCACCAAATGAGCAGCCGAAAGTCCCGGGTGGCTATTCCCACGAGGCAGGTCACGCCCTCCGCCTCGGCCTTGGTTCTAGGGGCGGTGGCCAGGTAGGTTCCCATCATCGCCAGCAAGCCCACCATCCAGAGAGATGGATCTAGGAAGATGAGGGCGACTACGAGGGCTCCATCCACCCAGCGGTCCATCATGTGGTCCAGGTAAGCGCCATATCGGCTCGCCTGGCCTCTGATCCTCGCCAGGTCGCCGTCAGTGCAATCCAGAATCTCTGAAATAAAGAGGATGAACACGGCTGCGTAGATATACTCCAAAGCGATGAGGCCCGCGCCTCCAAGGCCCATCACCCCAGATATCACCGTGATTTGGTTGGGCGTTATCCTGCTCGTGGCCAACCTCGCTGCCAGGGGCCTCGAGAACCTTCGAAGCACGTAGTTGGTGATAGGATAGTTCCACTCCATCGCAATCCTCCTGCCGCTCTGCCTCGTGAACTGGAGGAAAGGCCTTTTATAATTGTCCCCTTTGGAGGAGGGGGGCCGGGTGATCGAGGAGGCTTCCTTGCACCTGGTAGGGGAAGGCCATGAAGGCACTCGTGTTGGCTGCAGGAAGAGGGACCAGGCTCGGAGACCTGACCAAGGATAAGCCCAAGGCCGTCCTACAGGTAGGCTCCCGCCCCATCCTCGACTACATCCTCCACGCCTGCCAGTCGGTTGACGTCGAGGAGCTGGTCCTGGTCGTGGGCTATCGGGAGAAAGTCCTCAGGGACCATGTGGGAGAAGGGCAGGAATGGGGCTTCGAGGTGAGCTACGTCACCAACCCGAAATCTCGGGTTACCGAGAACGCCTACAGCGTCTTCCTGGCGCGGGAGCAGTTGCAGCGACGCAGATTCCTCCTGGTAAATGCTGACACCCTATTCCATCCAGGGATTGCGGTAGCCCTCACGGAGCGCCAACGTTCCCGGGCCATCCTTGCTGTGGATATGGAGAAGAAACTGGGAAGGGAGGAGATGAAGGTCATTGTGGATGGCAGTCAGGTCACGGAAATCAGCAAGGAGCTGGAGCCTCAACGGGCTGACGGAGAGTACATAGGCGTGGCCCTCGTCCAGGAACCAAGGCTATTTTATGAGAGCCTGGCGGAGGCCCTTCGGGAGCAGGGGCCCCAGATCTATTACGAAGAGGCCTTTGCCCAAATGGCTCGATCCGGCATCTCCCCCTATGCGGAGTCCACAAAGGGATTGCCCTGGATCGAGGTCGATACCCCCGACGACCTGCGGGAGGCACGCACTACCGTGGCTCCGCTCCTGGCGACCTCTATTGAGGAAGGGGAGCGTGAAAGTTCCGTCTAGCGGCGATGCCGGCTTCTCACAGGGGTGCTGATAGTCGCGTGGTCTTCGCTAGGGCTCGCCCACCGGTTGTGGAAAGGAAGTTACTTAGTCAAAAGAAATCAATAGTGATTCGAAATACCCACAACGTAGACTAGCAGCTGGCGGGTTCCACGGAGAGCGAAGTGGACGGATTCATCAGTCGACGCCCGCATCTTCGAGCCGAAGTAAGAGAGGAGGAGGGAAAGGAGTCATGAAGTACTATCTGGAGGAGCAGACGGTAGACCTGAGGGCGGTCTTCGAGGATGAAGTTCTGAGCTGGCCGCGGGTTGCCACAAAGAAGATGTTCGGTTGTCCCTGTTATCAAGCGAATGACAGGCTATTTGCTTTCCTTGTGACGCAAGGTGTGGTGATCACTCACCTCGATGAGACAGACAAGGAGAGGCTGTACAGCCAACATGAGACCACCACCTTCCCGGCTGGCAAGAATGTTGTTCAGAAGTGGGTGGAAGTTAAGACTCAGGATAGGGGGATCTGGAGCGAATCATGCCCTCTGAGAGAAATGGCTACGATTCCGAGCTTCGAAAGGCCTTGACAGGACGTCCCAGGAGCGTGTGCGGGTATAATGCAAGAGGAGATTTAAGGAATAGAGTTCCATGATATGATGGGAAGGGCCCATAGATCAGTGGAAGATCGCCGCCTTCGCAAGGCGGAGGTCGCGGGTTCAAATCCCGCTGGGTCCATT
>JBHHZZ010000025.1:0-22575 GCA_046758325.1 Thermoplasmata archaeon
GGTTCTGTCACTGGCCGGAAGGCCAGAGTCGATGAGATCAGCGATGTGACCGATGACACGTATCGTCTAGTGGCGGACATATCGAAACTGGAGTCCCTGGGCTTCACTCCAGCCATATCGCTTGAGGACGGCGTGAAGGAGTTGTCCGAGGAATTCGGTGAGGAGCCTGAACTGCCGAGCGTGGCAACAGTCTTCAAGGAGGGTCAGCGGGCCGAGAGGCAAGCCGTCCGGTAGACGGCGGTCCGTTTGTCGTTCTGTTGAGGGAGAAAGACCGGCGGAGACTTCTCCAAAGCAGGGCTAAACCTTGAAAAGCCGCTTGGCCCGCTGAGGGTTATCAACTGTCAGGGCGATTTGCGTCTTCCCATTCTTCGCCCCCAGGATGTATATGGAGGAGATGTTCACGTTGGTGCGGGCCAACCTTCGAGCCACCTTCGCCAGCTCTCCCGGGCGGTCGATGAGTTCGGCGACCAGGATCTCATTCTCCTCATATCTGAGACCTGCCATGTGCAGGGCCTTCCTCGTGGTGTTTACATCGTTTGTGACTATCCTGTAGAAGGGCGTCGCATTGTTTATCTCGCTGGCGATGGCGACGATGTTTACCGCGCTAGCCGCGAGAGCTTCAGTAACTCTTGCGAGCTCCCCCGGCTTATCCCCCACAAAGACCTTGAATTCCAGCAGATTGCTTCCCTCGGTAGTCATCGGAGTAAGACGAATAAACCTTTCGAAATTCCTACCGAATCGTCAGGGGACCAGCCGCTGGCGGTCCCTGGGAAAGAGAATGGCCTCCCTGATATTCCCCAGGCCAGCGACCTTGGCCACGAAGCGGTCGACGCCAAACCCCCAGCCTCCGTGGGGAGGCATGCCATAGCGAAATACCTTGAGGTAGAACTCGAAATCTGCCGGATCGAGTCCCTTGTGTCTGATCCTTCGAACCAGCTGGGGGTACCTGTGCTCCCTCTGCCCCCCAGAGGCCATCTCGTCCCCCATGTACTCCAAGTCGAAGGAGTGGGAGTACTCAGGTTCCTCCTCGTTGACCATGACATAGAAGGGCTTGATCTCTGACGGGTATCCCACGATGTAGTAGAGGACATGGCCTTCGCGTCTCAGGGCCTGCCCCAGAATCTTCTCCGCCTCGGTGTCGATGTCCTCCCCTTCGGGGACCGGACGACCCTCCTCCTCAAGAATCTCCCTTGCCTCTTCATAGTGAAGCCTGGGCACGGGAGTCTTCGGCACCTCAAGGTCGATGCCCAGGATGTCCATTTCCGCCCCGGCCGTCTTCTTGATGTGTTTCAGGGCATTCACCACAGCCCCTTCCAGCGCTCGAAGCACCTCCTCCTGGGACCTGATGAAAGCCATCTCCGCATCGAAGGATACGAACTCAGAGGTGTGTCTAACGGTGTCTGATAGTTCGGCCCTGAAGGCCGGAGCGATCTCGTAGACCCGGTCCAAGCCCGTGGCCATGAGCATCTGTTTGTAGAGCTGAGGGCTCTGAGCCAGGTAGGCTGTGCGTCCGAAGTAGTCCACTCTGAAGAGGGTGGCGCCGCCCTCGGCACCCGCACTGATGACCTTCGGTGTGTGGGTTTCCACGAAAGCAGCCTTTTCCATGTACCTTCGGATTCCAGCGACGATCTTGGCTCTCATTTGAAACACGGCCCTGATCTCCACCTTGCGAAGGTCCATGAATCGGTTGTCAAGCCTAGTGTCCATTTCCGCTCCTACTTTGTCCACGACGCCGAGGGGCAGGGGTTTCTCCGCCAAGCTCAGCACTTCGTAGGAACTGGGGAACACCTCAAAGCCGTTCCTGACCTTCGGGTTGAGCTTCACCTTCCCTCGAATCGCCAGGATGCTCTCCCTTGGGAGGGCCGTCAACGCCCTGAATACGTCCTCATCGTCGGCCTTGACCATGGTTACCTGTAGGGTGCCTTCTCGCTGTCTCAGCAGGAGGAAGGCGATGCCCCCCAGGTTCCGGAGATCTTCCAGCCAGCCGGCTACGGCTACTTCCCTGCCGTTGTCCGCCTCGCCGATCTCCTTCAGGCTCTTGAAACGCGGCCATTTGTCCAGCATCGCACCTGCCGTCTCAAGGAACTCGAGATATAAAAGCCATGGGTCAGCCCTTCATCTGGCTCATGACGTCCCTGGTCTCCACCTCCATGTCGGCGGTCTTGTATGGGACGACCTCGATGTGGGGGTATGCTATTGCTACTCGCGGGTCAGCCGCAAAGCTCTCCAGGATCTTCTTGATGATTTCACTCTTGTAGTACCGCCGGCGGTATGATGGGCAGAAGTAAACCAGGTGCATGTCCAGGGCGGACTGGCTAAAGGCCCAGGTTATGGTGGGCTCCTCCACCATGTAGGTTGCAAGATCGGCGAACTCATACTTGCTCCGCACCACGTTGCGGTTGTTCCGCATGAGGTCGCCCACCACTTCCTCGGCCGCGTCTCTGATGTATTTCTCCGCCACTATGTGGTCGCTCTCGTAGGTGACGGCGATGGTGATCTCGTCCCAGATGAACTCCGTATCCCGGGTGTAGTTGTAGACGTTCTGATCCAGGACGTAGCTGTTTGGTATGGCGACGTACCTGCCGGTGAAGGTGTCCCCTGCCATCCAGCTTCCAAACTCCCGGACCAGGGTGGTCATGAGAGTTATGTGAGTCACATAGCCGCGCACGCCGTTTATCTCAATTCTGTCTCCTAGCTTGTACAGGCGCCTTGCCACCAGAACACCCCAGCCGAAAAGATTGAGAAGGGGCTTCTGGAGGACGATGAACAAGGCAGCCAGGGGAATGACGAGGCTAAGGACATCTACCACCTGGCCGCCCAGGACTACGAAGAGCAATGCTACGATTACCCCGGACCAGATTATGTAGCTGACCAGCTGGAATAAGGCGTAGATGTCGGCTTCATGGGGCATCTTCCTCGCCAACAGCCTCCTGAAGAGAGGCTTGAGAAGCTCCATTATGAGTTTCGTGGCGAGAATGATCAGCAGTATGGTGATGTAGCGGGTGTACTCCCCGAGAGGTAGGGCGGGGAGAGGAGTTGGAAACTCGAAGAGGCCCATGGAGACGATCATGGCCACGACGACGGTGAAGGAGACGATCAGAAAAACCGCCCTGGCCTTAGAGCTAGCCGCCATCGATCGAGAATCCGGCCGTGGCTCACTTATAGCTTACCTTTATGTTATCAGACAGGAGAAGGTGGGCCCGGGGGGCAAGGTCATATAAACTCAGCGAAGTCCTTGACGAGCTCCGGATACTTGCTCTTGACGGCCTTGAGAATGGCATGGACGGACAGTTTCTTCACTTCCGCGTCAGCCAGGCTCTCTATCAGCTTGTCCAAGGTCTCGTCCGACAGCCTTGCCAGCTTCTCCTTGGCCAGCCAGTTGCGATAGAGGTTGTTCTCCATGAGGGCCCTCCAGCCCACCTCGTACTTCATCAGCTGATCCAAAGAGAAATCCCCCTTCTGGGCCGCCTCCCCCAGGACCTCGCCTGCGATGCGTCCGGACCTGCAGGCGTTGGCAACCCCACCTCCGGTGATCGGGTCAATCTGCCGTGCTGCGTCGCCTACCAGCATTATGCCGGGGGCCACCGTCTTCTCCAGAGGTGGAGATGTAGATACGCCACCGGCCACCCAGTCAAGAGGCTTGCCATTGCTTATTCTGGCATCCTTCTCAACGAAACGATCCAGATATCTCTTGGCGTCGGCTTTGTTCTTCACCTTTTTGGCCATGACACCGATGCCCACGTTAGCCGTATCCTCTGACTTCGGAAAGACCCACAGGTAACCTCCGGGGGCCACCACTGTGCCAAGGTAGAACTCGCAGTACTTGGGGTCGACCTCTACACCCGTCAGGCGGTATTGCAGACAGCTCATGATGTCACCGCCCTTCAGTCTCGTATTGAGGCCTGCCCACCGCCCCACCTGGGACTCGAAGCCATCCGCAGCGACGACGCAGCCGGCCTTTACGTTGAACTTGTCGCCGAAGTGATCGACGCGGACACCCACCACGGTGCCGTTATCCCTTATGACGTCGGTGACGGTGGCTTTCACCATTATGTCAGCCCCGGCCCTGGCAGCCTCGAAGGCCTGGACCTTGTCAAAGATGTCCCTCTCAATGACCATGCCGACCTCATTGCCGGCGTACTTCTCCGAGATGGTCAGGCTGTGTCCCGATGGGGAGATGATGTGGGCTCCCTCCACCTCGTTGGTCAGCCATCGCCGATCGATCCTGATGCCAGCCTCATCGAGGTGAGCCTTGGAAAGGCCTTCGCCGCATCTCACCGGAGACCCGATGTCCTGTCTCTTCTCCAACAGGAGGGTGCGGGCACCGTTCAGGACGGCGAAACGGGCGGTTACGCTCCCTCCAGGTCCGGCTCCTACGACGACTGCGTCATACTCGTATTTGTACTGCAACCCATCACCGTAGCTGGGACAGCTTGTGGCCCCGTGGAAAGTCTATGGCTCCCACGGGACAAGCCTTCACACAGAGGCCACACTGCGTGCAGTTCTCATCGAAGGTTATGAGGACTTCGGTGAGGAAGATGGCATTGGTGGGGCAGGCGCCCACGCAGGCACCGCAGTGCATGCAGACGCCAGTGTCGATGGCCATTATGCCGTTGTCTATGATGGCCTGCGGACTAACCATTTCCTGCATGCCGTTCTCTCCACTCGCCTAGGGACACCGCGAACTTCTTCTCTACCTCGTTCCTGAAAACGGGTCCAGTGTTGTATGCACAGAAGGGTATGATGCGTCCGTCAGGTGTGGCGTAGTGGATAACGCACCTCTTGACCCTCTCTATATCGTAGTTGTAATTGTCCTGGAAATGCATCCCGCCGACGTACATCATCCTCCACGAGAAGTCGGCAGCGCCCTTCTTGTCCCCGCTCTTGAACATCTGGCCAAGGGTCTTCAGGAAAGTTCTCAGACCCATGCCCGACGGGGCGCTGTCCTCGTCGAAGTGTCGTCTCAGCAGGTTCAGGGCCTTTATCTTGGATACGAACTTTATCTTGGCATCCCTGGCTCGCTGCGCCAGCTCCCACATATCCTCCATGAGGCCCTCGATGTCCACGAACCTGGTTATGGGGACAGGGTCGCCCTCCTTCTCCAGGAAGAGGTAAGAGGCTAGCCCACAGGCGGGGTGGGACGTGAAGGAGGTCTTGGGGCTGTCGGTAAGGATGCTGACCAGCTCAGAGATGGGCGCAACGAAGGGCACCGGGTACCAGTCGTCCACCGTTAGGTAGCCCGTCTGCTCCTCCAGATCGTGGGCGAGGTCGCTCAGAGTGTATCTCAGTTTCTCCCGCTCTTCATCCGGGATCCTACCGGTAAGGCTGACCGGCTGGTAGTTCACCCCCTTGACGACGTCGCTGTTCTTGATGGCGAAGTCCATGATGGGTCCCACCTGATCCTCATTGAAGGAGCCCACCATTGTGGGAACTAGGCAGATCGTCGGCTTCGGCGGGGCCATCTCACGAATCCTCTCGATGACCTTCATCTTGATTTGCAGTAGCGGCTTGCCTCGGGCCTTGATGTAGTTCTCCTCCTTCAAGCCGTCAAACTGCAGATATATCGTGTTGAGGCCCGCCTGGGTAATGGCCTCGATGAACCCAGGCTCCGTGGCCATTCTGATGCCGTTCGTGGCCACCTGTATCTGAGCGAAGCCCATGTCATGTGCCGCTTTGACCGTCTCCACGAACTTCGGATAGATCGTCGGCTCGCCTCCGGACAACTGGATGGCATTGACCGGGACGGGTCTCTGGGCCCTGAGCACGGCGAACTCGTACAGGATTTGCTCGTATGTCGGCTCGAAGACGTAACCCGCCGCGTTGGCGTTGGCGAAGCAGATGGGACACTTGAGGTTGCAGCGGTTTGTAAGGTCGATGTTGCAGAGAGAGGTGTTGCTGTAGTGGAGATTGCATAGGCCGCATTCATAGGGACACACGGTGGCGTCGGTTATGGCGGGGTTCTGAATGCCGACGCCGTCAAAGGCCCAGGACTCGGCCTTCAGGTACATGTCCACATCGGACCAGCACACCTCTTTGAACTCTCCGTGTTCCTGGCATGCCTTCTTCATAACGAGGGCACCATTCTCCTCGTAAAGGACGGCTGGGATTATCTTGACGCACTCTGGACACAGGGATCCGGTTCTCCTTGGAAGGCCTTTGCGCAACTTGGAGGGCATGGTAACGGTCGCGCCAGCGTCCTTGGACTCCTTGAACCTCATCACAACGGTCTTCCCTGTCCCCCTGGGATCCGAGTCGTATAGCCAGTCCTCCGCCTTCACTGCCTTCTTGTCCTTCTTTTCAAGGCTTATTTCCCTGACGTCGTAAGACATGGTTTCACCTTTGAGACCCGTTTGTCCCTAAGGCCACCGATATCCCTGGGGTTCACTTAAAGATTATGTAGCGCTGTTCGCTACAACAAAACTCTACATATCGGGCTACCCAGCCTCCTGCTTCCTCAGGAGAACGCTGAAGAACCGACATGCAGCGCCCCACGGCCTGAAACGAAATTCATAGCGTCTGTCTTCGGACTGGATTACGAGCTTCAGGTACCTGTTTCCCGCCTTATCCACCTTCACGATATCCTTCAGAGGGAACTCGAAGTACCTCAGGACGTGATGGGCCTCGCCCTGGGGCCCGATAAAGCGGCTCCGGTCGATGGCTCTTAGGGTTCCCAGGTACACCTCCTCCTCTCTGTTGGTCATGTCCCTGAGGCCGACGACCCTCTGATTTGTGTAGTAGATCATCCACAGGCCCGTGTCAAATAGGGCCTTCCTGTTCAAGAAACCCAGCTCGTAGGCGTCGACCGTAAGCCCCCGGCGACCATATAGGCGCTCGCGTTCCGATAGTATGAGCTGGGCCTCGTCGTCGTATACCACGTCCAGGCCATCAGCGTCCCCTGTCTTCATTCGCTTTCACGACTGTCATCCGATGTAGAGGTCTTGGATATAGCTTTTCCTCAGCGCGACTCAAGGTCGCGTGGGCGAAGGCCCAGGCTGTGGGGAGGGACCTGAATGCTAAGGAAGCTTCTTTTGGCCCGGAGCCTGGGCCGTGGGAAATCTGCCCGTTCTTGAATACGTGAGGAATCGGCCTGCATCCGAATACATGCGTACCCCGTGAAAGGTGAAGAGGGCTCTCCTGTAGTCCCGCGAATTGCCTCTGGTGTGCATTCCTTCCAGCTCTTCGTCGGAAAACTGATAGACCGTGTGATACCCCTTCCCGAAAAGGCGCGTGTAGAGGAGGCTAGACTCCACCTGAGGCTCTTCCTTAGAGAGGTCCACGCAGTGAACGATTTCTCTGTCCTCCATGAGCCTTCTGAGAGGTCGTGGCAGGTCCCTTCCAGCGCACGACCTGACTTCTAGGGCTATCGGAGTCCCCTCCAGGGACACGGAATCGAGAAGGGCATTGAGGTTTTCCAGCTGGGGGGATCCAAACTCGAAGGAGGGAGGCGTTAAGAGGTGGAGGGCGTCAGCCTTGAGCACGCGGGTTATCTCCACCATCCTCTCCATGACGTCGAGAACCAGGTCCGTGGGATCGAACCCGTGAGCATGGGTGATGGCACGGTGGCATCTCACAGCAAAGGAGAAGTCCTGCGGTACTCGATGCCTCCAGCCTTTTACCATGTCAAAGGGGGGAACCTGATAGAAAGTGGTGTTGACCTCCACGTAGTTGAACGCCCTAGCATAGGCTTGTAGGGAGTCCATGCCGGGGATGCTGAAGTAGGCCCATCCCCCGGTGCCCACCTTGAGTTCCTCTATCAGCCTGATCCCCCTCCATTATCGCACACCTCGGTATTAAAGAGCCCGCAACCACAGGTTGCCCACTCCAAAGACAATGATAAGTATTCAGAGACCGTTCCTGCGATGAATGGGAGAGATCCTCCTGGGCTGTTCTGGATGGGACTATGAGGAGTGGATGGGTCCATTCTATGAGACAAAGAGGGGGAGCAAGCTGGCGGCCTACAGCAGAGCCTTCAGGACAGTGGAAATCAACTCGACTTTCTATCGGGTGCCGACGCCCGGCATGGTCCTCGGCTGGGGGCGTTACTCTCCCGACGACTTCGTCTTCTCCGCCAAGGTACCTCAGACAGTGACCCACGACAGACTGCTGAAGGTGGAGGAGGGTGCCGACCGGGAACTTGTCGACTTCTGTGATTTGATGCGACCGCTATGCGATGTGGGTAAGATGGGCCCGCTTCTATTGCAGTTGCCCCCGCGGCTGCGCTTCCACGAGGAAAGGACCCGGGCCTTTTTCGAACGCCTGCCAGGAGGATTCCAATTTGCGATAGAGTTCCGAAATGAAAGCTGGATGCGTGATGAGGCCCTGGATCTCCTCAAGGAATACGACGTTGCCTACACGGTGGTCGACGAGCCGCTTCTTCCTCCGGATGTGCATATCACCTCCCCTCTAGCGTACTTCCGCTGGCATGGCCACGGTCAGGACCCCTGGTACAACTACAGGTACAGTAAGGAGGAACTAGAGCCGTGGGCTCCCATGCTGAGGGATGCGGCCTCCAAGTCGAAGGCGGTCTACGGGTACTTCAACAACCACTTTCACGGATATGCGCCGGAGAACTGCCTGCAGGTGTTGGATATGCTCGGCGTCCTGAAGCCGGAGCAGAGGACGGTTCTGAGACGGATCAGGGATTTCCGCAGGGGCGTCATGCGAACAGTCCACGGCAAGGTCAGGTCCACCACCTTGGAGGACTTTGCCCCGGGGCCTGAGGGTAGGGTGGCAAGCCTCCTGGATAGGATGACGACGAGATCCAGATTCGAGAGAGCCCGCCGGATAGCTGTCAAGAAAACGGATATCGATGTCGGGGATGGCATCGTAAGAGCCCGCATCGGAGCCTACATGGCGCTCATCGATTCCAAGGGAAAACGTCTGAAGCACGATTGTGAGGACTGGAAGAAGAACCTCTCGAAGGGCCTGTTGTGCAAGCATCTCTTGGCTCTCTTCATGACCCTCCCCTCTGAGAGGAGCCTGGAGGTCCTGCAGGATCTGGAAGAGTTCCGGGATCGATGGACTCTGGAGTCGTAGGATCACACAATCAGGCCTCCTCCGTTGACGTGGAGGGTGGCACCCGTCATGTAGCTGGAGTCCTCCGAGGCCAGGAAAGAGGCCACGGAGGCTACCTCCTCCGGGAGGCCAATGTGTCGTAGAGGGATACCCTCGGCCTTTCGCCTCCTGTCCTCCTCCGTGTAGTCGGCGATGATGTCCGTGTCTATGGTCCCGGGCGCTATGGCGTTGACGGTTATGTTGTACCTCGCCAGCTCTAGGGCAGCGGCTTTGGTCAATCCTAGCAGACCAGCCTTCGCGGCAGCGTAGTCGGCACCGTGGTCTGTCCCCCGGATGGCAATCTGGCTCGAGATGTTGATGATGCGTCCCCAGCCTAGCCCCTTCATTGTGGGAAGAACGGCCTTGATGCAATTGAAGGCCCCTGTCAGGTTCACGTCCAGGGTGAGCCTCCACTGATCCAAGCTCAGCTCCTCCAGAGTTGTCCGCCGATACACTCCCGCGTTGTTGACGAGCACATCAATCCTGTCTAGTTCCTGAACGGCCCGCATCACCATGGTCTCCACATCCTCGTACGATGCGACATCTGCGCGCAACAAGAGGACCCTCCCCCCGAGAGCCTCCACTCGGCTGCCCACCTCCTGCGCCTCTTTCTTGCTCTTGCGATAGTTGATGACCACGTCGAAGCCGTCTTCAGCCAGCCGGAGGGCAGTGGCCCTTCCAATGCCCCTGGATGCCCCTGTGATGAGACAGACTTTCCTCATCCTCTTTCCCAGGCCAGAAACCATGCCCGGGATTAAATGGTTGACCTTCAGCCTGGAGGCGCTATCTTTACGAGTTCCAGACCCTTCTCACAGAGGGGACACTCCTCCGGCTTGTGCTTCTTCCCCTTCTCATGAATTAGACAATAGACCGGAATTCCGTCGAAGCTGGGCGTCTCATCCCGACGATCCACTATGGTGGCGATGGCCACGATGGAGGACCCCCTGGATCTCACGAACTTTACCACAGACGATATCGTCCCTCCGGTGAGGATGGCGTCATCCACGATTATCACCTGGTCATCCTTATCGATGCCGATGAAGGGTCTGAACTTCCAGCCCTTGTTGGCCCGGTTCACCCAGAGGATCCGGTCTGCGCTGAGATGTTCTCCGGTCCAGAAGGCCACCGGGATTCCTGCGTCCATGGGGGCCAGGATGGTGAATCTCCTGCTCCTGTCCAGACGATGGAGGATTCCCGACCGCCGAAGCACCCTCCCCAAGGCAACGCACAGAATCTTGGCGTCCCTCGAGTGTTGGAGCGCCAACGGAACCTGAAAAAAGTGCTCGTAGTGCAGCCCTGTTTGGGGCAGAAGGAAATGGCCCTGTTTCAAGGCGCCAGCGGACTGCAGAATGTCCCAGGCCCGCTCGACCTCATCTTTCGTGGCGTAAAGTTGCTCCAAGACGACCAACTCCGGAACTCTCAGTCTCGTGGTTCCATGTGCTTCCTGCTTTAACACTTTTCCCTCCAGCGGGGAGGTGATGGAGAATCCTCCATATCTCAAATCGGCGGTTCCTCGCAGGACGGCGGGGCTCTACAAGGCGCACCGCGTGGCATCCGGCTGCGGGACCCAACGCCAGGCCTGAGGCTGAATGCAGTAGGCAGCAGCCCATGCTGCAGGGCTCAGATGCAACGATTCCTGACACCCTGTTCCCCCACTCAACAGCCAGATAGGACGGCGCGAACGCCCCTTGGTAGCCTAGCCTAATGGACCCGCTATCGTTCATCATGAGTGACCTCCAAGCGCCTCGACTCATCCTTAAATAGTTAGTAATGTAATATGAAGAGCGGCAGCCGTCTCCGGCCGCAAGGCAGGTGACGCCGTGGTTGAGGAGGAAGAGGACAGGGAGTTGTACGTCAAGTGCCCCGTGTGTGGGCGCATTTTCGAGGCCTGTGAGCACGTCAGCCGTGAGGACATCGCGACTCTCAAGCGACTCATCAAGGCGGGGGTGATGGTCTACGAGAGTGAGGAGGACCTCCTCGAAGACGACATGTTCGAGGAATCTGATGAGGAGACTAGGAGACCCGACCTCTATCAACTGGTGGAGCCACGCTTCACCCTGGAGGATGTAGTCCTGGCCGCCAGCTCGAGGGAAGCCGTAAACGACGCCCTGGTGGAGCTGAAAAACAAGAGGCTTCTCTTCGAGACCTGGGGCCTGTCGAGGGTCGTGCGGAAGAGGAAGGGGCTCTCCATGCTCTTCGCCGGTCCTCCAGGCACTGGCAAGACGATGACTGCAGAGGCCATCGGCCACGCCATGGGCAAGTCGTTGATGATTGTCAACTACGCGCAGCTGGAGAACATGTGGGTGGGCGAGACGGAGAAGAACATTGAGAGGGTCTTTAGGGAGGCCATCCAGAACGATGCTGTCCTCCTATTCGACGAAGCGGATGCTGTCTTCTACCGGCGTGGACAGACCACCGCTCCTTGGGCCAATCGGGATGTGAACGTTCTCCTCAGCCACTTGGAGGAATTTCCCGGAGTGGTCATCCTGGCCACCAACATGGCAAGGGTCATGGACCAGGCCCTCGACAGGAGGATAGACATAGCAATCGAGTTCGAGTTCCCGGACGCGAAGATGAGGGAGGAGATCTTCAGAAAGACCGTGCCGGGCCGAGCGCCCCTGGCGGAGGATGTTGACTTCGGGGAGCTAGCCCGCAAGTACCCCCTATCGGGAGGTCACATCCTCAATGTGGTCCGCCAGGCCATGAGGTACGCGGCTGGAAGAAGCGACGCGCTTCGAAGGATAACCATGAAGGACCTTAGGAGGGCGGCTGAAAGAGAGATATCCAAATCCAAGCTGATGAAGAGGGACCATCTTTCGACGACCGCCAGCCCTGAGATGGGTAAGAACGTGAGGTATCACGGGTAGGCCTGGAGCTGGCGGGTCGCGGCCGACGTTCAGGAGGGCCTCGGCGGAGTGTGCTTGGAAATCCGTCAAAGGCGTGGTAGGTGAAGCCTTAAGAGGCGAAGAGCCAGTAGTCCTCTGCCCATGGGAGTCCATCTCACACCCATCATCAGGAAGAGGATCGTTCAGCTGAATGATCTGAGAGGAAGGAGTTTTGCCGTAGATGGGAACAACGTCCTCTACCAGTTTCTCGCTCTCATTCGACTCCGCGATGGAAGGCCCCTAAGCAATAAAGAAGGGCGGGTGACATCTCACCTCGTAGGGCTTCTCTTCAGGTCTACTCGTCTGATTTCCGATTACGACCTTTCCCTCGTCTTTGTCTTTGACGGGCGGCCCCCTGGGAGGAAGAAGGAAGAGCTGAAGGCACGAAGCGAAGTCCGATCTAAGGCTGCGCGGGAGTATGCGAAGGCGGTTGAGAGGGGGGATTATGCGGCTGCCTGGTCTAAGGCCGTAGCATCGACCCGTCTGACGCTCGATTTGGTGGAGGATGCCAAGAGGCTCCTTGGCTTGCTCGGAATGCCCTGGATACAATCACCGGCGGAAGGGGAGGCTCAGGCCGCCTACATGTGCCAAAGGGGTGATGTGTGGGCAGCCGCGACCAGGGACTACGACGGTCTGCTTTACGGCTCTCCTCGCCTTCTCCGTTACCTTACCATCTCTGGCCGTGAGTTTCTTCCAAGCAAGGGGAGGTCTCGGCCGCTGGAGCCAGAGGTGATCGAACTCGAGGCGCTTCTGGAAGCCCTCCGACTTACGCGGGAGCAGCTAATAGATCTCGCCATCCTCGTCGGGACAGACTACAATCCTGGGGTCAAGGGCATAGGTCCCAAGAAGGCTCTCCAGCTCATGCGCCGGTACGGTAGGCTGGAGGAGCTTCCACCCGGTCCGAGGGGAGGGTTGCCTTCAGACATCGACGCCATCCGAGAGCTCTTTCTGCGGCCCTCTGTGCTGAAGGACTACACGATAGAGGCGGGGAAGGTGGATGAAGAGGGGGTCGTCGAGTTCCTCTGCGAGGAGAGGGGCTTCTCGGAGGAAAGAGTCAGGAAGGCTCTCGAGCGCTTGAGGAAGCGCGCCGGACACCCCTCTCTGGAAGACTTCGGGTCTTGACTAGGGCTCCGCCATGAACTGTATGAATTCTTCCTTGTCCCTGGGCTCCAAGGTGTAGTTGTGCTTCTTCTCATAGCCGATCGTGGAAGATGGCTTGGGGCCGTAGTCGTGACCGGGGTACACCTCAACATCATCCTGAAGCTTGGAGAGTATGTCGAAGAGGCTGTGGTACATCAGTTCGGAATCCCCTCCGGGGATGTCCGTCCTCCCGCACTCCCCCACGAAGAGGGTATCGCCAGTAAGCAGTTTCTTGTCGACCAGGAGGCAGATGCTGTCGGGGGAGTGGCCGGGAGTATGAAGGACTTTGAGTTTCAGTTTTCCCAGAGGTAGGATATCGCCGTGGCGTACCTCGATGTCCCTGGGGACCCTTCCCTCGGGGTGGGCCACCACCAAGGCACCCGTCCTCCTCTTGAGCTCCTCATTTCCGGCCACATGGTCCCAGTGGGTGTGAGTGTTTATGATGTACTTCACGGTCAACCCCTTTGCCTGTACGAGGGATGCCACTCTGTCGATCTCTCCGTGAGGGTCCACCACGGCTGCCAGACGGGAATCCTCATCCCCCAGGATGTAGCAGAAGTTCTGCATCTCCCCCACCTTCAGCTGTGAAAAGATCATGTGCTACGCCTCGTCCTTCGTTCCTCCGGTCTCAGGCATAAGCGAAACCTTATAAAGACGTAAGGGAATGCCACCGCGGACCTGCCCGGACTTCCATGTCTGGGAGGCAAGTTGAGGAGGAAGCGTATTGGAAAAAAGAGAGCTGTTGATAATCGTCACCTTGGTGGTGGTCATAGCAGTGCTAGGCGCCGGCCTGGGAATTGCACTGACCGCGCCCGCCCCACCAGCTAAGCTGCCTAAGCAGCTGAGCATAAAGCTCTGGTGGCCCATAGAACACTACGGGAGCACGGAACCAGATATCGCCGCTATCCTGAAGGACAACATAGAAGCCACCGGCAGGATAAGCGTTACATTGGATTCCGCCGACTGGGCTACGTACGTCACCCAGTTCAGCGAGGGCCAGATGGGCATGTTCCTGCTTGGGTGGTACCCTGACTTCTTCGACGCGGACAACTACATTCAGCCGTTTCTGAGTACTGCAGGCGCCGAGTCTCTCGGCTCGTACTACAGCGACCCGTTGATGGATATGGCGATTCTGAAGGAGAGGACGAGCTTCGGCGATGAGAGGATGCAGATTTTCGCGGACATACAGACGAAGCTGGCAGAGGATGCCCTGTACATACCCCTCTTCCAGGGCAACCAGCACGTCGTCTATCAGGATGACGTTACTGGTGTACTCCTCGAGCCTGTAAGGTCTTTCCACTACGATCAGTTAGCGAAGCCTGGCGAAACCACCCTGATTGTGGGGACCACAGACAGGGTTGTTACCCTCGATCCAGCGGACGCATACGACTACTTCTCCGTCGAGATCATTGAGCACATCTTCGAGACGCTGCTGGACTACGATCCCGGCACATCCAATCTAGTGCCCAAGCTTGCAGTGGAAGTACCCTCGGTGGAGAACGGCCTGGTCTCTGCAGACGGATTGGAATATACCTACAACATAAGGTCAGGTGTGGAGTTCCATGACGGCGCAATCCTCGACGCAGACGCGGTGAAGTTTTCGATTGACAGGGCACGGACCATGGGCGGTGACCCGGGATTCCTGCTGGACATCATTGATAGTGTAACGTCTGACGGGTCGATGCAGGTAAAAATCAAGCTCAAGAACCCCTTCACGGCCTTCAATGCCCTCATGGCCTTCACGGTGTCTGCCATCGTGAGCCCTGCTACGTACACCGACACTGACTTCAGACCGGGCCTCGACAACGTCAACCTCCCCATCGGGACGGGACCCTACAAGCTGCTGGCGGACGACTATGTCGCAGAACAGAGGATCACCCTGACCAAGAACACTGACTACTGGGGAACTGCTGGCGTGAGCGACAAGGTACAGGTGAACCTCATCGGTGACGCCACCGCCCTGAAGACCCAGATTGAGACCGGGGCAATTCACGTCGCCTTCAGGACCCTGAACCCTGACGACCTCCTGGACCTCGAGGACAGGCAGACTGAACTGGGGCTTGTGGTAGAGATAGGGACGAGCCCGTTCATCCGGTACATCGTCTTCAACGTGCAGACGCCGCCCTTCGATAACGTCTGGGTCAGAAAGGCGATCGCCGCAGCCGTTGACCGCCAGACACTGGTATCCCAGGTGTTCCTCGACCTCGCCTTCCCGCTATACAGCATGGTGGCGGACATCTTCCCGGAACACACTGACGCTTTCAAGGATGTTTACGGCGCGGGACCGGACGTTGACTTGGCGAACCAGTTCCTGAACAGCTACTTCGATTCGATAGAGAGTGGATTGGGACAGACCGTCTTTGAGCGGATCCTTCCGGTTCGGGAAGCTTCCTAGCTTCCCTCTTTTCCCCTTTAGTAACCCTTTTATTTATAGGTCAATTAGGATAAGCCAGCGGAGCTCATTAGATGGGAAGGACCTCCTCTCTGTCTGCTTATATCTTGACGAGACTCGTCCTCTCCATTCCCATGCTCATCATTCTTCTGACAGTGGTCTTCATCGTTCTTAGGGTCATTCCCGGGGACCCGATATCGGCTATCTATGGAGGTAGGGCACCCCAAGAGGTCGTGGAGAGGGCCAGGGCCCAGCTGGGGCTTGACAAGCCTCTGATAGTACAGTATTTCGACTACATGGGCAAGATTTTGGTGGAGCCGTTCCTGAAGTTGATCCGCCTGGAGGCCCCCACACCCAACCTCGGCTATTCTCTCAAGTATACGGGACAGACGGTCTGGTCACGGGTTATTTCTGTCCTTCCTGGAACTATAGAGCTGACAATCTACGGGATGCTCGTGGCCATCCTGATCGGGACCGTCACCGGAATCGTGGCAGGTTCCCGCCGAGACACGCCTGTAGATGTAGGACTCAGGATGTACGGCATCGTGGCCTATGTAATCCCTATCTTCTGGCTAGGTCTGATGCTCCAGCTCGTCTTCGCGGTCTGGCTGGGCTGGTTGCCTCCTAACGGCAGAATGAGCGGTGAATTTCCTCGGTACAGAACGGGTCTCTATACCATCGACAGCCTCCTAGAGGGTGACCTGACGAAATTCTACGATGCCGTGTCCCATCTCATACTCCCCGCCTCTGCCCTCGGAGTGGTCATATCCGGTCTCTTCACCCGCATCATCAGGGTGAACATGCTCCAGACCATGCAATCCGACTTCGTGGAGGCCGCCAGGGCGAGGGGGATAAGGGACAGGGCCGTGGTCTACAAGCACGCCTTCAAGAACGCTATGATTCCCGTGATAACGGTGATGGGCCTGCAGTTCGCCCTGCTGTTCTCGGGAGCCGTTCTCACGGAGAAGACCTTCAACTGGCCCGGGATGGGGACGCGCCTCCTGACGGCCATCACCGAGAGGGACTTCCCAGTCGTGCAGGGTGCCATCATCGTCTACGCCATCCTGGTCGTAATAGCTAGCCTCGTGATCGACATCCTGAACGCTTTCGTAGACCCGCGGATCAAATACTAGGTGAGGACATGACGGAAGCCGAAGCAGACACGAAAACTACGCTGCTGTCAACCCTCCCCGCAAAGATGCAGCACTCCTTCTTCGGCAGGATATTCCTCCCTCTGTTCGAGGAGTACAAAACCCTCACCGGCATCATGACTTGGCTCGGCCTGGCCCTCTTGGTTGCCTTCATCTTCATAGCGGTGGCAGCACCATTCATCGCACCCTACGACCCGGAGGCAATCTTCGTCGGAGAGAGGAACGAAGCTCCAAGCGCGGAGCACATCATGGGAACGGACCGATTGGGCCGGGACCTCTTCAGCCGCGTGCTGTGGGGCTCGAGGACCTCCCTCCTCATCATGCTCACAGCCGTTTCCACAGCGCTCGCTGTCGGCCTGCCCCTGGGCCTCTTCTCAGGTTACATCGGCGGCTATGTGGACAGGGCCCTCGTGGTCGTCATGGACTCCATCTACTCCTTCCCAGGCATTCTCCTGGCCATAGCCCTGTCGATAGCCTTGGGAAAGGGGATCCTCAACATATCCTTGGCAATCACAGTCATCTACATCCCCCTGTACTTCAGAGTCATCAGGAACCATGTCATATCTGTGAAACAGGAGCTGTTCGTGGAGGCCGCCCGTGCCCTGGGAGCCCGGGCTTCAACCGTCATCAAGTCCTACATCACCTTCAACGTAATCATCTCAATCCCCGTCCTCCTGTCCATTAATGCAGCCGACGCTGTTCTCACCGCTGCTGGGCTGAGCTTCTTGGGCTTCGGGCTGGAGGAGCCCATTCCTGATTGGGGGTTGGACCTGGGGCGCGGACAACCCTTCCTAACCGTCGGCGTCTGGTGGACGTCCTTCTTTCCTGGATTGATGATCATCATCCTGACCGCGGGCCTCAGCATGCTGGGGGAGGGTCTCAACGACCTCATCAACCCCCTTCTCAGGAAGGAGAGGACCTAGTGGCCCCAGTCATCGAAATCAGGAACCTCCGCGTCTTCTACAGGACGAAACGGGGCTATGTCAGAGCCGTCGATGATGTCAGTCTTGACATAGGGGAAGGCGAGGCCTTCGGTCTGGTGGGGGAGAGTGGGTGCGGAAAGTCCACCCTGGGCAGGGCCCTTCTAGGCATTCTACCCTCCAATACCCTCGTCCGTGGCGAGATTCTCTACGGCATGCCATCGGATGACAGGGCGGAGGTGGATCGTCTCGAGTCCCGGCTGAGGGAGGAGCTAGAAGACCTCCTTGACCCTTCGCAGCTCACCACCCTGGATGCCCGCGCCCTGGAGGGGATCCTGCAGGAACTTGGAGGCGAAGCCGCAGGACAGGACAACCTGGAAGACCTCCAAAGGCTGCTGGAGCTGAAGAGGGGGTATGACATCACCACCTTCTCCAAGGAGGCGATGAGGAGGTTGAGGGGGGAGAGAATGGTCCTCATCTTCCAGGACCCCATGTCTCGACTGGATCCCCTGATGACGGTCCGAGACCATTTCGTGGAACTCATAACCGCCCATCATGATGTCCGCGAGGAGGAGGCTGAGACTAGGGCGGTGAAGGCCCTGGGGTCCGTGGGAATCCCGCCTACTAGGCTGAAGAACTATCCCCACGAGTTCTCCGGAGGGATGAGGCAGAGGATCATGATCGCCATGGCTCTGGTGATGAACCCGGAACTGCTCATCGCGGATGAGCCAACCACCTCCCTCGACGTTCTGGTGGAAGCACAGATCCTGGAGCTCATCGAGGACCTGAAGCGTGCATACAACATGGCCCTCTTTCTGATCACCCACAACCTCGGTATCGTGGCCGAGACCTGCGACAGGGTCGGCGTGATGTACGCCGGCAAGGTGGTGGAGGTCGCCGAGGTCTCGGAGCTCTTCTCCAAGCCAAAGCATCCCTACACGGAGGGTCTTCTCTCTTCAGTCATCCACCTAGAGACGAAGGAGCTGAAGTCCATCGACGGCATACCTCCCGACCTCCTGAATCCCCCCTCCGGCTGCAGGTTCCATCCCCGTTGCCCCTACGTTATGGGGATATGTAGTGAAGAGGTTCCACTCGCGGTGGATGCTGGCGGATCCAGGGTGGCATGCTTCCTCCATGGTGAAGGCAATGGGTGACTACATCCTCCAAGTGGAGCACCTCAGGAAGTACTACCAGCTCTCGGGCACCCTACTGGGTCGGCTTGTCAGCAGAGGTCGCTCTGTGGTCAAGGCAGTGGATGACGTCAGCTTCCAGCTAAGGAGGGGCGAGGTATTCGGTTTGGTGGGGGAGAGCGGATGCGGAAAGACGACCCTGGGGAGAACCATTCTGAGGCTGACAGAGCCCACCGACGGCAGGGTCATCTTCGACGGCCAGGACATTACCCAGCTGCGGGAGGAGGAGCTCAGATCCCTCCGTCGGAAGATGCAGATCGTCTTCCAAGACCCCCACGCTTCGCTGAACCCCGCCATGACGGTGGGGAAGGCGGTCGCTCATCCCCTGCGCATCCACCACCTAGTGGAGGACGAGGAGAGCGCAAAAGAGGAGGTGTTGAAGGTCCTTGGGGAGGTAGGGCTGGAGCCTGCTGAGGAGATCTATGACAGATATCCGGCAGATCTCAGTGGCGGTCAGAAGCAGCGGGTGGTGATAGCCAGGGCCATCATCCTGCGCCCCTCCTTTATCGTTGCGGATGAGGCCGTCGCGATGCTGGACATGTCCGTTAGGGCGAAAATCCTGGAACTCCTTATGGAGCTAAAGAGAAAGTACGAACTTACATACCTCTTCATAACCCACGATCTGGCAACGGCGAAGTTCATCTGCCACCGCCTGGCCATCATGTATCTCGGTAGGATTGTTGAGATGGGCGACTCCAAGGAGATCTACGCAGACCCCTGGCATCCCTATACCAAATCCCTGCTGAGGGCAATACCCATTCCCGATCCCTCCAGAAGGAGTCCGAGGGAGATACCAGGAGGAGAGGTCCCTGATGCAGTTGTACCGCCCCAGGGATGCAGATTCCATCCCCGCTGTCCCGAGGCCATACCTGCCTGTGGCTGGGAACCCAGGGACCTGAGGGATTTTCTCGAGGCGCGTATCATGGACTCGAACATCGAACAAGTCATAGGGACTCCCGAGGCCATGTCGATATCGGGGGATACCCTTCTGATACCTGCGAAGGGCAGAAACGGGGAGCAGATAGCCGGGACCGTGCGCTCCTTGCTTAAAGGGGCCGGACCCATGTCTGAGGCCATTCTGCAGGTTGACGCTCTGGACAAGGTGGTGAGGATAAGCTTCAGAGGATCCCCAGAGCCCAGGGATCTGAAGATTCAGGGCAGGCTCGTCAACTGTCACCTATTCGATCCAGAGGTCGTGACAGGCACCAAAGCGTCACCTTCTTCTGCGCCTCATGAAAAGGAATAGTGTTACCGCGGCGACCCCATAGAGGAACAGGACCAACAGGAGGTCATAGCCCTGCTCCTGGAGTTCCGAGGCCGTGATGCGAAGCATGTACGTGCCAGCTATGGCCTGAAAGACCACGTCCTCGCTCGTTTTCATGTCGACCTCATCGTTTGGGGAGGTAGACAGCCTCAGTGCGATATCCTCCGGTATGGAACTTGTCTGCTTCGCATCCCATCGTATCCGAATCTCCGCCCGCTCTCCTGAGTAGGCTATCAGAAGAAGCCAGGAGGCCGTGCTACGGAAGCTGGTGAAACTCTTACTGAGTCTGGAAAAAGGACCTCCGGCATCCGGATAGAGAAAGTAGGCATGAAGGGGCTCTTCGGGATTGAGTCGCCAATACTCATCCACACCCTGCTCGAACCCATCAGAGAGTCCAGGACCGACACCGAATTCCACCTCTCCTAGATGGCCGCCGGACGCTATGATATCCAGGTGGACGTACCACGGAATGACGGCTTCTCCGTCTTCTGCCGGAACCCCGAAACAGCGAGCCTGAGCCAACTGGGAACCCAGGAGGATGAGGATGAGGATTGAGGAGGCCAGAGTGAGCCTCATGTCGTAGGATGCGGGTTCCTAGGATTTCAACGCTTCGGGTCTGTTGAGAAGCCTTAAGGCGAACCGTTTCCTCAAGGGTGCCATGGTCGATTTCGCTTCATTTCGGGATCAGTACCCTCACCTCTGTGCAAGCGACAAGATCAGGATACCAGGGTTGACTGCTGGGGCAAGGCCCGCGGGGGAGGAGGTAGAGGGCCCGAAGGAAGCCTACGAGAGGTTGTTGAAGGAAGATCCCTGGAAGGACCCTCCGCTGGTACGACCTCTCATGCAGAAACAGGGAGCCGAGGCCTTCGGGTACTACCTATCCTTCAGAGTCGATCCGGATCGCTGGGGGCTCTACCTCAGGGGCATGCCCTTGATTGGTCTATCGAAGGAGATATTGAGGGTCCTCAATCTGGGATTCTTCGAATTGGGCGAGAAAGTTCCCCTCGATCAATACCGGGAACTAGCCTTTCGCATGGCCTTCGACATAGCTTCCAATCACCTGTCCCTCCATGCGAGTGTGGATGGTTTCGTGGCAGCCCAGGAAACAGAGGACGATACTGAGTATTATGGCTCGTATCTCCAGGGACCCTACCAGCGATCTTTGGAGGACCCCGAGGGAACCCTGGGCTACAATCTGGAGGAGGCCCTGGCCAACGTGGTCGCCCTCAGGTCGTTCCTCAACCCTGCACTGGCAGCGGAAATGGGTAGCATTCTCCAGTCCTCCTTCAACGAGGAGGAGCAGTTCAGGTGGAACGCTTACATGATGTCCGGGAACCTCACTACAGAGCTGACCTACATCATGAGGGTGTATCCCCCCGGGTACAAGAATTTCACAGAGTTCTTTCGACGGCGGGGGGAGGTTGGACCGTATGCGCATATGGCGGTCCAGTACGATCTAGACACTCAAGCCTTCAATGACGCTCTAAGGCGTCTAGCGACCATCATACTGAAAGGGAAGCAAGTAAGGGAGGTTGAGGACCAGATCCTCAAACCCGTTCGAACGAAATTGTACTTGGCCCTCGAGGAGTAATATGCGAAGTCGCAATGACCCGCCATTCTCGGTCCATCATATCTAGCCATCCGGGTCACCAACAACGACGAATCCTCCATCCTCTGCTGCAACCCTCGCTTCTTGCAAGGGCTACATTGCAGATGGTACGGGAGCGCGTGGCCTTCTTGCCAGTTTCCTCCGAAGGATGCTTATGATGAGGGCAGCATAAAGGGCCTCTGTGTTCTCACCTGACCTGGCGCTTACGAACAGGTAGGGACACTCATAGGCACGGGCCACGAGGTCCACGTCCCTAGGGTGTATCTGTTTCCTGGGAACGTCTGATTTGTTGACAGCTATCTCCATCCGAGCTCCCTTGGCGACCTGAAGAGCACTGTCCATCCAGTAATCTAGGTCGTAGAGGGTCTCCCTTCTGGACATATCGCATATGGCGATTACTCCTTGAGCTCCGTAGAAATAGGCCTCCTTCAGGATGGAGGCAAGACCTTTGTCTCCCGTGATGTCCCATATCTCCAGGTCCGCCACGACGTTCATCCTGTACTCCGCGATACGAACGCCAACCCGCTTTCTATAAACTCGGGTGCCAACGGTCTGGAAGTATCTGTTATCGTAGTCATTGAGGACATACTTCCTGATCAGAGCGGTCTTACCCACGCCCCTGTCCCCCACCATGCACAGCTTGACATGGGTTCGGGCAATCTTGGGGTAGAGACGTGGCTTTCGGACGGTCCTCACAAGGGACGCTCGTCAGGGCTCCTTATATCGGTATCTCTCCCGGTATCGATAGCGAGAATGAGAGTGACCAACTTTGCTCGCTTTGTAGCAGACTCGAGGCTGAGGAGGAGGGCGGATTGGTGTGTGTGGGTACCTTTGTCGAATCCTGACCTTTAGGCTCCCCGCGTCCGGAGAACCTTCCGCCAGATCATCTCAAGCCCCATAGGCTTAGGGGGCATCCCCTACCGACCTTGGACTACTCGTGAACATCATGTCTGACCGATACAAGTTGGCG
>JBHHZZ010000026.1:0-22006 GCA_046758325.1 Thermoplasmata archaeon
CGAGAGGTCTGAGACCAGGAAAGTGGCCGCCGTGTACGACGCCCTTCTGAGCCAGGGAAAGGGTTAATAAAAGAGGCAACATTGAGTGCGTGCACAGAGAGTGGCCTCATGCCAAGGACCGACGAAAGACTTCTGCTAGAAATCCAGAGACTCAGGGAGGAGATCGCTCAGCTGAGGCAGATGGTGAACACGCTCTTTAGCATCGTCTTCGAGGATATGGCGGAGGAGGGTCCGGAGGAGTTCCCCTCCAGAGATGACGACCTCTCCATGTACAACTGAGGGCCATGAGGGACGTCCTCTCCCTGTCCCGCCGGCAGGAGGCGTGGCGGCTCAGCCGCTGTATCAACCTGATTCCCTCCGAGAACATCACCAGCCCGCAGGTGCGCTCCCTCCTCTCCAGCGACTTCGGCCACAGGTACAGCCTTCCTGTGAAGGCCGAAATCCACGGCAGCTTCGTTGAGAACGCCTACCGGGGGACCCGCTATCTGGACGAGGTGGAGGCCCTGGGGGAGGACCTCGCCCGTCAGCTCTTCGCGGCCGGCTACGCCACCCTCAAGCCCCTCTCAGGTCACGTCAGCGGCCTCATAACCCTCATCTCGACCTGCAGACCTGGGGACCACATTCTGGTGGTGGGGCCTGGGGATGGGGGTTATGACGGATACGGTCCAGACTACCTGCCTCGGGTCCTCGGCCTCGGGGTGGACTACCTGCCCTTCGATAGGACACGATGGAATCTGAGGGTCGAGGAGTGCTCCAGGCTGATCGAGGAGTCGAAGCCCAGACTGGTCATGCTTGGAGCTAGTCTCTTCCTGTTCCCCTATGAGATGACCGACCTCCGACAGGCCTGTGATGCCTCGGGCTCTATCCTCGCCTACGACGCCTCCCATGTGATGGGACTCATAGCCGGCGGGAAGTTCCAGCGCCCCCTGGAGGAGGGCGCGGATGTTGTTCTGGGGAGCACGCACAAGAGCCTCTTCGGGCCCCAGGGGGGCATCATTGCGGCCCGCACGGAGCTGCAACATCGTCTGGAGCGAAGCATCACCTGGAAGGCCTTGGATAACGCCCACTGGAACCGAATAGCTGCCCTGACCCAGGCCCTCCTCGAAGCCCGGAAATTCGGGAAGGTATATGCGAAGGCGGTAGTAGCGAATGCCCAGCGGTTAGCCAGGGAGCTGGACAAGAGAGGCATGGGCGTGCGCTTCCGGCAGGAGGGCTACACCCGCTCACCGCAGGTCCTCCTCGACGGTGCCGTGGTCCGTGAGGGGTTCGGCTACACCATGAACGACCTGGCCGTGAAGCTGGAAAGCTCCAACATCATCGTAGACGCCATCGGCCGCCTTGGTACGAACGAGGTGACGCGAATGGGGGCTGGAGAGGAAGAGATGGCCGAGATTGCCGACTGCATCGTAAGGTGCGCCAGCGGGGAGGATGTGGCCGCGGAGGTGGGTCGCATCCGTCAAGGGCTGAAGCTCAGCTACGCCTTCGAGGAAGAGTAGGTCAGGATCGAGGTGGGGGGATGAGGGGAGAGAGATACAACAGACAGGTGCTTCTGCCCTTCATTGGCCCCGAGGGCCAGGAAAGACTCTCGGGGGCCTCGGTGGTGGTCGTGGGACTAGGGGCCTTGGGATGCGTATCCTCGGACCTGCTGGTCAGGGCTGGAGTCGGTCGTCTGCGCCTCGTGGATCGGGATCTGGTGGAGCTGAATAACCTCCAGAGACAGACGCTGTACGATGAGGAGGACGTGGACAGTCCAAAGGCCCTGGCGGCCCTAGAAAGGCTCAGGGCGGTAAACTCAGATGTGGAGGTTGAGGTCCACGTGAAGGACGTCAACCACAGGACCGTGATGCCGCTTCTGGAGGAGGTTGACCTCGTGGTGGACGGGACCGACAACCTGGAGACCCGCTACCTTCTCAACGAAGCCTGCATCCGGCTCAGCATCCCCTTCATCTATGGCGCTGCCCTGGGGAGTGAGGGGATGACGAGCACGCTCTTGCCGCCATCGACCCCTTGCTTCAGGTGCCTATTTCCCACCCCGCTGGCCCCAGGATCCCTCCCCACCTGTGAGACCGCGGGGATACTGAACTCTGCTGCCTCAATGGTAGGCTCCCTCCAGGCCTCTCAGGCCCTTCGGTGCATCCTCGGGGAGCAATCGGAGGGATGCCTCTACGTGGTGAGGGGCTGGGAGCTGGCCATGGAGAGGATCAAGGTACGTCCCAGGGAGGGATGTCCGGCCTGCGTCCAGCGGAACTTCGAGTACCTGGAGGCGAGGAGAAGGGTGGTCACGCAGCTCTGCGGCAGGGAGGCCGTCTCCGTGGACCCGTTGCTGGAGGCGGAGCTACAGCTGGAGGACCTCGCTGGCCGGCTGTCCAAGGTGGGAAAGGTCCGGCTGACTCCCCACGTCCTCCTCTTCGAGGCGCCTCCTTACAGTATGACCATCTTTAGGGACGGAAGGGCGGTGATCAAGGGAACCGATGACGAGAAAGCCGCCTCCTCCCTCTACGCCCGCTACATCGGCCTCTGATGTTCGTCCCCCCGGGAACAGGTTATATCCCACTTCGACGCTACTAACGGCGTTGAATCGGGCAAAGGGAATCCTGCTCCTTAGCGGCGGCATAGACAGCCCAGTGGCCGGCCATCTCATGGCCCAGAAGGGTATCGAGGTCATAGCCCTCCACTTCTCCCTGGAGCCCTTTACTGACAGAGCCCCCGAAGAGAAGGCCCTACGAATCGTGGATATCTTGGGATTCCCGAGGCTATACATCTGCCGCATCGGAGATGCCCTGGCCGAGATCGCCAGGAACTGCCGTCACCGCTTCTACTTTGTCCTGTCCAAGAGGCTGATGTACAGGCTGGCCGAGACCCTGGCCCTACAGGAGGGTGCCGCGTCCCTCATCACGGGCGAAAGTCTGGGCCAGGTATCCAGTCAGACCCTCTCGAACCTTCGGGCCATCGACGCCTCCGTTGAGGTGTCGGTAGTCAGGCCTCTAATCGGCTGGGACAAGGTGGACATCATGGAGACCGCCCGGAGGATAGGTACCTATGACATCTCCAAGGGGCCAGAGGTGTGTGACGTCCTGGGACCGAGCCATCCGACGACCCAGGCCAGGCTCGAGGTAGTGGAGGCGGAGGAGTCCAAGTTGAGATACGGGGACCTCCTCAGCTCCTCGCTGGAGACCCTAAGGATGGTGGAGCCACACGAGTCCGAGGCAGCCACCTCTGGCGAAGCTTAATTACCGCGACCGGCATGGAAGGAGGGACATGAGCTACTTCATGATGCGGCCCTGTAAGACGACCGCGGCCTACTTCGCCACCCTGAGAAAGAACCTCACCCTAGACCTGGAGGAGGCCGGAGAGACCCTCAGGGGGAGGGGCTACAGGATAACCGATTGTGGCGTCCTCCTCATAATCCACGACGATCCCGAGAGAACCCTCTACAGGACCGGGAGGGTCCTTGTAAAGGTAGCGGAGGAAGGTGTAGCCCGCAGAGCGGTGGAGGAGCTCTACGACCTCCTGGGAATTGTTGAGAAGCTCGCAGCGTGAGGAGACTCCCCAGGAATGGAGGGGAACTTGAAGCTCGTCCTTGACACGTCGGCCATCCTATCGGGCATGGACTTCGAGGGAGAGCTGTACGCCCCCACGGCGGTCCTGAGGGAGGCCAGGAACATGGGCCTGGACCCGCGGACCGAGTCCCTCATAGAGACAAGGACGAGGGTTCTGGAGCCGAGGGGAGAGGACATGAAAAGGGTTTTGAAAGCCTCCAAGGAAACGGGCGACGAGGTCAGGTTGTCGGAGACGGACAAGGAGGTCCTTGCCCTCGCCCTCCAGCTGGATGCCCTCCTCATCACCGATGACTACTCCATCCAGAACGTGGCCAGCAGGCTTGGCCTGAGGTATCGCCCCGCCCTCACGCCGGGGATTCGGGAGGAGAGAGGGTGGTCCTTTCGCTGTAAGGGTTGCGGTAGGTACTGGCCTCAAGAGGTCGACTCGTGCCCCGTGTGCGGCTCTCAAGTACGCCGTTATCGAAGGAGGGGCTAACGGCCGAACCGCCTCCGCCTCATCTGAAAGGAGCGAATCGCCCTCAAGAAGTCTATCTTCCTGAAGCCTGGCCAGTAGACATCCACAAAGTAGAGTTCGCTGTAGGCCAGCTGCCAGAGGAGGAAGTTGCTTATCCTCTCCTCTCCCGAGGTCCTGAGGACGAGGTCAGGATCTGGCAGGTCCCCCGTGTACAGGTGCTTGGAGAAGAGGGCCTCGTCGATGTCCTCCACCGATATCTTTCCTTGCTTCGCGTCCGTCACTACCTTCCGGATGGCGTCGACGATCTCCTGACGGCCACCATAGGCAACGGCCAGGTTGAAGAAGTACTGATCGTAATCCCTGGTCCTGGCCTCGGCGTACTCGATCGCCTCCTGGACGTCCTCAGGCAGTAGGTGCCTCTGTCCCAGGAGCCTTATCCTAATGCGGTGCTCGTGAACCCTCTCATCATCCCCTGCCTTCCGGAAATTCTCCGCGAAGAGCTTCATCAGCTCTTGGAGCTCCCCATCCTCCCGCATGAGGTTCTCTGTGGAGAAGGCATAGACGGTGAGGATATGGATGCCCATGTCGAGGCACCACTCCAAGACCTCCTCTAGCTTCTCCTTCCCCTTCCGGTGGCCATCGCTTGAACTCAGGCCGAGCTCCCGGGCGAAGCGGCGGTTACCGTCCATGATGATGGCAAGATGCTTGGGTACGGGCCCCTGGAGGACCTCCTTGAGGAGTCTCCTCTCATAGGCCTGGTAGGCCGCCTCGGATATCAGCCGGCTTATCTCCGCCGCCATGGTTAGAAACCCATCCCCCCTTGCCTATATAGGCTTCTCTATTCCAGGGCGTAGCTTTCCCCAGGCTGGAGGATGATGGCTTCGCTCCCCGTCTTCCTGGTCACCCTGTCCTTGAACTCCCCAGGGTCCTGGCGTATGACGTCGAAGGTGTTGTAGTGCATAGGGATGATACGCTCGGTCCCCAGCAGCTCCACGGCCTTGGTCGCCTCGACGATCCCCATGGTATAGAAGTCCCCGATGGGAAGGAGGGCCAAGTCCGGCTCGTACAGCTCGCCTATGAGCCCCATGTCCCCGAAGAGGGCCGTATCCCCCGAGTGGTAGACCTTGAAGCCTGAATCGATGACGAAGCCACCGGGGTTCCCGCCAGCCTCCACCTTGCCGTCGGCCACGAAGCAAGAGGAGTGGATGGCGTTGGTCATCGTGATCCTCGTATCCCCCACCTTGGTGGAGCCCCCGATGTTCATGCCAACGACCTCCGCCCCCTTCGCCTCTGCTGCGCTCGCCACCTCGTATATGGCTACGATGGGGGCCCCGTTTCTCTTGGATATCTCCACCGCATCACCGAAGTGATCTCCGTGGGCATGGGTCACACAGATGATATCGCACTCCACTTCCGTCGGCTTCAGGGCCGCCAAAGGGTTGCCCGAGAGGAAGGGATCCACGATGATCCTGTTCTTGCCCTCGAGAAGGAAGGCGGCATGGCCTAACCACTCTACTTTCATGATACCACTGCGCGGACAATGAAGGCGAATAACTTTACCCTTTCGACTATACGGTTCGTTCACGCCGCCCTCGGAACGCGGGGAAGGCGACGGACATCAGGTAGGTGGGCAGCAAGTAGTCCTGTCTGACTCCCCAGGTCACCCAGCGGCTCTTGGCTTGGATGGACGATGAGTGAGCGGGAGTCCGTCGATGTGCGCAGAGACGACTTGCCTTTCAGTCTGGACTCCTCGATAACCCTTAATAAAGTGGCCCGCTATGTCAATGTCAGGACAAGGTTCAACCATGGAATACAGAAACTACAAGGAGCTCTACGACGCCCTTGCGACGAGAGAGGACCTGGAAAGGCTAAGCGAGACCTCTCCCTACGACCACGAACTGTTGATGGTCATCTACACTCAGAGGGTCGTCAAGGACGCCACCAAGAGGTTCTACAAGGTCAAGAGGCACGCCAGGCGCCTTCACCGCCAATGGCGAAACGGTCTGTCCTTCGCCCGCCTGGCCCAGGAGCATCGATTCCCTCCAGTCCTCATGGCCCTCATCGTGCTGGAGGGGGAGGGCATCTCCAGACGGCGGTTCTGGAAGATGCTGAACAACCTCGAAGAGGTGGAGAGCAAGAGACTGCGGCGGGACCTGCGGGAGGCGTGTGAGGCGGACCTCATCTACTCGCCGGAGGGGACGGAGAGACAGTACAAGAGGGGGGCCTGGGGAGAAGAGAGGCTGTGGAAGTGGCTCCGGGCCAAGGGCATCCCGTTCAGGACGGAGGCGGAGCTGAGGTCCCAGTTCGACAAGACTCCGGACGCCCTCCTTTCCGAGCCCCTGGTGTACGACGGCAGGAAGGTCCTCTGGATTGAAAGCAAGGCAAGCTTTGGCGACCCTTTGGATGTGAGGCGGCACGTGGGGCGCCAGCTGAGACCATACGTAGACCTCTTCGGCGATGGCCTCGTGGTCTATTGGTTCGGATACGTGGAGGACGTCGATCTTCGGCTGCCCGATGGCGTATCCATCACGGATGGAAGGGACTTCGGGGAGGACGGGTGAGGCAGATCATTGGGATACTGAAGAATGTGGCATACGAGGGTCTCTGAAGGTCGCCGCTGTGGCGAGTGATTCTGTGCCACCCGACTGGGATGCCTCGATGCGCTTGAGGGCCCCTGGAGGCAGGCTATGCAGATCGCGCGGCAAGCTGGAAAGGCCGTAAGACAAGGAGCTACAGAATCTTGGACGAGGTCGTGAAATGATACCGACAAAAGTATTCTTCACGAAGGGTGTTGGGGTGCACAAAGATAAGGTGGCATCCTTTGAAGCAGCTCTTAGGAAGGCTGGAATTGAGAAATACAACATCGTCAACGTTTCCAGTATCTTCCCTTCCAGGTGCAAGATCTTGCCAAAGAAGGAGGGACTCGCGCTCCTAGAACCAGGCCAGATAATCCATTGCGTCATGGCTAGGAGCCAGACAGACGAACCCAATCGCCTCATATCCGCGGCAATAGGTCTTGCCATACCCAAGGGCGGTGAAGGTTATGGTTATCTCTCGGAACACCATGCATTTGGCGAGACGGCCAAGATATCGGGGGACTATGCTGAGGACTTGGCAGCAACGATGCTCGCTACTACACTAGGAATAGAATTCGACCCTGAGACCGCTTGGGATGAGAGGAGACAGATATATAAGGCGAGTGGGAGAATATTCAAAACGACGAACGTGTGTCAGTCAGCAGCAGGGAACAGAGATGGATTGTGGACCTCGGCGATCGCTGTGGCAGTATTCATACTATAGCTGAAGACCTGTCCTTCTCCTCATTCACTTTTGGCTGCAATGACGTTGGGAATACCGACTTCAAAGGGCCCAGGCACACTCTGGAGGAGAGAAGGTACCTTCGGACGGTGAAGGCAGAACCGCATCAGGAATGCAAGGGATACATCTGACCGGAGGGGAATGTCGCTTTTCCGCTCAGGAAGGCGGGGAGGTCCCCAGGTAGTAAGACGAGGGCCGCTTCGGAATGGAGACTTAGGACCGCACCGTGCCTCCCGCGGTAATTTGACAGCCTCACTCAACTCACGGGTTCGTTGACAATACCTTGGAAAGAGCCTTTATACGCGATGCCCATACTCGTATTACATTGGAAGATGAAGGCTACGTTAGGGTCCGTCTCCCTCGGACCAGGAACGGAGAGATGTTCGGTATAGCGGACCAGCTCCTCGGCGCCTCCCACATCAGGATCATGTGTGCCGACGGCAGGTCCAGGCTCGGCAGGATCCCCGGGAAGCTGAAGAGGAGGATGTGGATCAGGGAGGGAGACCTCGTAATCGTCAAACCTTGGGACTTTCAGGACGAGAAGGCGGACGTGGTCCACAGGTACACGAAGACGGAGTCTACCTACCTCAGCAGGAAGGGCATGATCCCCAAGAGCGTGGACATATTTTAGGCCAAGAGGGTCTGAGAATGGACGACCGAGTGCTCAGGCTCCTCGAGTCCAAGATTGACAGCTGGAAGGTTCGCATCAAGGATGCGGACGAGAGGAAGACCTATGACGAGGTCTTCGACCGTCGCACCCTCATGACCCTGCAGAGGCTCATCAGCGACAGGACCATAGAAACCCTCGACTATCCTGTGTCCACCGGCAAGGAGGGCAACGTCTTCAGGGCCACCAGCAAGAGGGGGCCTCGGGCCCTGAAAATCTACAGGATCTCGACCTCCACATTCCGCGTCATCTCCAAGTACATACTCGGGGACCCTAGGTTCCCACGCCTCGGGGGGAACCGAAGGAAGCTCATCTACGCATGGGCCAGCAAGGAGTTCAAGAACCTATGCAGGATGGCCGAACACGGGGTGCGGGTCCCGAAGGCTTACAGATGCGTGAACAACGTCTTGGTGATGAAATATATCGGGAGCAAGCGAGGGCCGGCCCCGGAGCTCAGGACCTTGGAGGTGGACGATCCAGAGCGGCTATTCGAGTTGATCCTCCAGGACATGCGCCGCATCCAACGTGCAGAACTGGTCCACGGGGACCTGAGCGAGTACAACATCCTCCTCTGGCGGGGACTGCCGTACATCATCGACGTGGGCCAGTCGGTCCCTCTCGATCATCCCTACGCCCAGGAGTGGTTCGAGAGGGATATGAGGAACATGTCTAGATACTTCACCAGGATAGGGGTGGAGGTGACCCCCGAGGACCTGGTTGGGATGGTGAGGGGCGGTTGACTTGCTCTATGCCAGGATACCCATGGAGAGGCTAGGGGTCCTCATCGGGACCGAGGGGCAGACCAAGAAGAGGCTGGAGGAGCTTGCCGGCGTCAGGATATCCATCGACTCGGCCACGGGAGATGTGACCATAGATGAAGCTGGCTGTGCCGACCCGGCCCTGGGGCTGAAGGCTAGGGACGTAGTCCTGGCCATTGCCCGTGGCTTCTCCGAGGAGAAGGCGATGAAACTCCTGGAGGATGATGTCTTCCAGAGGATTCTTGACATCAAGGACTTCGCCCACAGCAGGAACAGGAGGGTACAGCTCAAGGGTCGCGTTATCGGGTCTGGCGGCAAGACCAGGAGGCTCATCGAGGAGCTCACCGGGGCCAACATATCGGTGTATGGCCATACGGTGGCCGTCATAGGGAGCCCGTTGCAGCTGGACATCGCCAGCCGAGCGGTAGAGATGCTCCTCCAGGGGAGCGAACACGCCTCCGTCTACAGGTACCTGGAGAAGATGAGGCCCCAGCTGAGGATGGAGGAGATGGGCTTCTAGGGTCTCACAAGACTTTTTATCGCTAGGCCTCTATCATGGCCAGCCAGGGATACGATGGCCAGGTACGTCTGCAGATTCCAAGAGGGGAGCGGGAAGGGAAAGGGGCTTCTCGGCGGGAAGGGTTTCGGGCTGTCCGAGATGACGGACCTAGGCCTGCCTGTTCCTCCAGGCTTCATCATCACTACCGAGGCGTGCCTTGAGTACATGCGGACCGGCTCCCTTCCACCGGGCTTGAAGGAGGAAGTCCTGAAACACCTCCAGCAACTCGAGCAGGAGGTGGGCCGAAAGTTCGGCGACGTCGAGAATCCCCTCCTGGTATCCGTCCGATCTGGAGCGGCCGTCTCCATGCCCGGGATGATGGACACGGTCCTGAACCTTGGACTCAACGACGAGACGGTGAGGGGCCTCACTCGAATGACGAAAGACGAGGCCTTCGCCTACAACTGCTACCGGCGCCTCCTATCCATGTTTGGGGACACCGTGGTCGGCATCCACCGCTCTCTCTTTGAGGAGGAGCTGAAAAGGAGGAAGGAGGCCGAAGGGGTGCGCGACGATGTGGAGCTAGACGCGGAGGCCTGGAAGGGACTGGTCGAGGCCTTCAAGGATGTGTACAAGCGAAACGGCAAGGCCTTCCCCCAGGACCCGTACGAGCAGCTCTGGGAGGCCATAGAGGGCGTCTTCAGGTCCTGGAACAGTAGCAGGGCGGTGAAGTATCGGGAGGTCAACGGGATCCCCCATGACATGGGAACGGCGGTCAACATCCAGGTCATGGTATTCGGAAACCTCAGCGGGGACAGCGGCACTGGCGTGGCCTTCACCCGAGATCCGGCCACGGGGGCGAAGGTCCTCTACGGGGAGTACCTTCTCAACGCCCAGGGAGAGGACGTCGTGGCCGGGATAAGGACGCCGAAGGCCATCGATGAACTCAGGGAGGAGATGCCCGAGGTGTATGAGCAGCTCGCCAAGATGGCGGAACTCCTGGAGAAACACTTCAGGGACGTACAGGACATCGAGTTCACCATCGAGAAGGGCAAGCTATATATGCTGCAGACCAGGGCAGGACAGAGGACGGCAACGGCCGCCGTCAAGGTGGCAGTGGAGATGGTCAAGGAGGGGTTGATAAGCACGGAGGAGGCCGTGCGGAGGGTCACCTCGGCACAGGTGGAGAGGCTCCTCCACAGACAGGTCGACCCTCAGGCCGAGGTCGAGGTGATTGCGAAGGGCCTCAACGCCTCCCCCGGCGCCGCTGTGGGGACGGTGGTCTTCGGGCCCGACAAGGCGGAAGAGCTCGCCACCTCAGGCCAGAAGGTCATTCTCGTGAGAACAGAGACAACACCAGATGATATCCACGGGATTGTAGCCGCCGAGGGCGTCTTGACGAGTCGGGGAGGTCGCACCTCCCATGCCGCCATAGTTACTAGGGGCATGGGGAAGCCCTGCGTCGCCGGATGCGAGGACATCCACATCGACTACGAGACCAGGTCCCTCTCGGCCTCGAACGCAGTGGTGCGGGAGGGAGACGTCATCACCATCGACGGGACCACAGGGAAGGTTGTCCTGGGAGAGGCACCGCTGGTGGAGCCTCAGATGACGGAGGAGTTCATGACCCTTCTCAGCTGGGCCGACGAGATTCGTCGCCTTGGGGTCAGGGCCAATGCCGACACACCTGCAGACGCCCGAAGGGCCCGGGAGTTGGGAGCCGAGGGCATAGGACTGTGCAGGACCGAGCACATGTTCATGGCCCCCGACAGGCTGCCCAACATGCAGGAGATGATCATGGCGTCCAGGAAGGAGGAGCGTCTGGGGGTCCTGGACAGGCTCCTGGACATGCAGCGGGACGACTTCGTTGGCATCTTGAGGGAGATGGAAGGGCTGCCAGTCACCATTCGCTTGTTGGACCCACCCCTCCACGAGTTCCTGCCGAGCCTCGAGGAGCTGCTGGTGGAGGTGACCGAGATGAGGGTCGGGGGGGAGGACTCCGATGAGCTGCGACGGAAGGAGGAGCTGCTGCGCAGGGTCCGTGCTCTCCATGAGACCAACCCCATGCTCGGGCTCAGGGGCTGCCGGCTGGGCCTGCTGTATCCGGAGATCAACGAGATGCAGGTGAGGGCCATCATAAGCGCAGCATGCCGTCTGAAGGCCCAAGGGGTGGATGTCCTGCCCGAAATCATGATACCCCTGGTCGGTCACAGGAACGAGTTGGCCCGAGTCCGGGACCAGCTGGAGGTCGTGGCCAAGGAGGTAATGGCCCAGGAGGGGGTGGAGGTGGACTACTCCTTCGGGACCATGATAGAGATTCCGAGGGGAGCCCTCACGGCGGACGAGATCGCGGAGGTGGCCGAGTTCTTCTCCTTCGGAACCAATGACCTGACCCAGACCACCTACGGGTTCAGCAGAGATGACGCCGAGGGGAAATTCCTGGCTCGTTACCTTGAAGATGGGATACTCGAGGAGAACCCCTTCGAGGTCCTGGACTCCAAGGGTGTTGGACAGCTCATGAAGATCGCGGTGGAGAAGGGGCGAAGGACGAGGCTGGATCTGAAGGTCGGCATCTGCGGGGAACACGGCGGAGAGCCGAAGAGTATCAGGGTGTGCCACCAGCTGGGCCTGGACTACGTGTCCTGTTCCCCCTTCAGGGTTCCCGTCGCTAGGCTGGCCTCTGCCCACGCAGCCCTGGAGGAGAAGGGTGAGGTGGTGGAGGAGATCCGCTGACGGACATCGCCTCCCAAGTCGGCCAGATAGCCTTCTCAACCTTCTCCGTCCTCCTGTTCTTCGCCTTCATTCCGCCCATCCTCTTCGTCATATGGTTCCGGAACACGGAGAGGTCCGAGAGGGAGCCCTGGAGTCAGGTGTTCAAGGCCTTCGTCTGGGGCGCCGTCGTGAGCATCCTGGTCGGCATCATCGTGAGCCTGATTCTGAACGCCGTTGTGACGGAGACGGTCAGGTTCATGCAACACGTGTACGTGAAGCTGGCGGAAATCCTGGAGCGCGGTCCAGATTTCGGGCTCTTGATATTGGTCATCTTCATCGCCCCGGTGGCGGAGGAACTGGCGAAAGGTCTTGGCGTCCTCCGGGTGAGGTCCCACATCAACGAGATGGAGGATGGCATCGTGTATGGAGCCTCTGCAGGTCTGGGGTTCGCAGCTACGGAGAACCTGCTCTACGGGGCGGTGGCCTACGTCACCGAGGGGCTGAGTGCATCCCTCGCGCTCATCGCCGTAAGGAGCTTCTCCTCCGCGCTCCTCCACGCCTCCTCGACATCGGCTTTCGGTTACGGCGTCGCTAGGAGCCGCCTTTCCCCGCAGCACAAGGGCCTCCTTCCCTTCTACGTCCTGGCCGTCTTCATGCATGGCAGCTTCAACTTCTTCGCCAGCTTTGGCGAGTTGTTCGCAGGGCGGTATGGAGATCCTGCCGTTCTGATCGGCTTCGTGGCGGCGGTCTCCCTCGCGCTGCTGGCCGTCGGTCTGGCGAGGTCCGCCATCAGGCGGCAGGAGAGGGAGAGGCCACCGTACTACAGAGGATGATATGACTTGGATCGCGACGCCCGCCGGCAAGCTGGAGGTGGGAAAGATCCTTTGCCTGGTGAGAAACTACCGGGCCCACGCGGAGGAGTTCCACCACGGGGTGCCATCGGAGCCGGTATGTTTCCTGAAGCCGTCCACCGCCATCATCCACGATGGCGGAGAGGTGGTGGTGCCTGAGCTCACTTCGGACCTACAAGCTGAAGCCGAATTGGCCATCGTCATTGGGTCCAGAGCTGTGCACGTGCCTCCCGAATCGGCCTACGACTTCATCCTGGGATACTGCGCGTTCCTGGACATCACCGCGCGGGACCTCCAGAGGAACGCCATACAGGAGGGGCTACCTTGGACACTAGCCAAGGGGATGGACACCTTCGCCCCTGTGTCGGAGGTGAAGGCCAGGGACGAGGTAGGCGACCCCCATGACTTGGAGATCGTCTTGAAGGTCAACGGAGGGACGAAGCAGCGGGCCTCCACCGGACTCATGGTGCACAGGGTGCCGGAGATAGTGGCGTCCCTCTCGGCCCAGATGACTCTGGTGAGAGGTGACATCTTGGCCACGGGTACGCCGGAGGGTGTGCCGAGGATATGCCCGGGGGACCTCCTGGAGGTGGAGATTCAGCGAGTGGGCCAGCTCAGGGTAAGGGTAACCACTGCCAGTGAGTCTTGAAGGGCGGAGTCAGCCTCCTACCTCGAGGAGGTCTATGCAATCAAAGCAGTACCCCTGTCTCTTGTCATCGGGAAGGAGGATAAGCCTGGCACCACACTTTCGGCAGTAGCCGATTCTGTCCTCCCTGTCGTTGAACTTCCTCACATCAGGTTTCAGTGTCGATCTGATGCCCCGCCCCCCGTAAAAGCTCCCGACGAGATGCCGCAAAGGCCGGGGGCTATATTAATTTTCGCTCGGGTCCGAAGGTAGCTCCGACATTCTTTATGAGGGAGGACCACTTCCCAAGGGCGTGCCCCTCTTTGTGACCTTGGAGGGAATTGACGGGTCAGGCAAGACCGCCTTGGCCAAGAAGCTGTATGAGCGCGTGAGGAGGCATGAAATCGAGGTCGTCCTCACGAAGGAACCCACCCGGACCTGGCTCGGTGATGCCGTGAGGAGGTCCGTGGATGAGGGACTGGACCCCCTCGTCCAAGCCCTTCTCTTCATGGCAGACCGGAGCCTCCATGTGGAGAGGATCAAGGCCTGGCTCTCCGAGGGTAAGGTCGTCCTCTCTGACAGATACCACGATTCAACCCTGGCGTACCAGGGTGTGGCCCTTCAAGGTCGCGTTCCAAACCCGATCGAGTGGCTCCGCAGGGCCTCCTCCCACCTATTTCTGAAGCCGGACCTGACCCTTCTCCTGATCGTCGACCCGGCGGAGGGCCTCTCTAGGATATCAGGCGTGAGGGAAAGGACCCCCTTCGAGAGATTGGAGTTTCTCACGCGGGTCCAGGAACTCTACATGAAGATGGCCACTGAGCCGCGCTTCGTGAAGCTTGACGCCTCTCGACCGATGGATGCAGTGGTGGCAGAGGCGGAGGAGGTCCTCCTCTCGCGGCTTCAGTAGTAGTTGTTGTTGGAATTCTCCGGCCCATTCTCAGACAACAGGAAGGCCTTGGCGAAGACCGTCGCTAGCTCGACGTCTCCCTTCTCAAGGTGGATCAGGAAGGCCCTGCCATAGACCTTCTTCATGCTGCTTGAACGCGCCGGATCCTTCACCATCCGCTGACTCAGACCTTGGATTTTTTATTCTATCGTCTTGAGAATCGGACCTGATTCTGAACGGCCTCGCCATGACGAACGTTTTTTGCCGGTCCTGCCATCCTCCACCGTGGACACCGTCTTGGAATCCAAGCTGGACAAGGACTTGGAGGTGACAAAACGGGCCTTGGAGAAGGTCCGCATCGTGGCCCCCTCCCGCTCCTACGCCTCCCGAATAGCGGAGGACTTCCTGGGGATGGCCAGGGCCTACTACGAGGACGCCCTGAACTTCAGGGACAAAGGCGAGCCGGTCAACGCCTTCGCCTGCGTCAACTACGCCCACGGGTGGTTGGACGCTGGTGCTCGGCTAGGCGTCTTCGACACCGGAAACGACGACCAGCTCTTCACCCTCCTGTGATGTCACAGGACTCGGGCCCCCAGGTTGTCTACACTGGCCCTGTACACATCCCCGTGCTCCATCAGCGCCTCTTCCAGCGGGCCTGCGTCACCCATGGCGAAGATGGAGTTGCCCAGCATACACATGGAGGCCCTTCCGTAAGGGCTGGCTTTGAGGACGGCGGCCTGCACCTCGCTACCGGCCAGGAGGGTCTGACGGGAGAACTGGTAGGCGAGACGGAAGAAGGTGTCCAGGTCCCTTCTCAGAAGGAAGCGGTCAACGCATCGGCGGCCCACGCCGTTTATGCTCTTTACGACCACTTCGTTGGACAGGATGTCTCTCGTGGACAACGGCGGGCCCAGGACGCAGAGAACGACCTCAGATTCCAGGGGAATCCTGTGAACCAGGCCGTAGGGCGGGCCCCCCGCCTCCTCCCTTATGTCCATACCTCCCAAGGACTGTGGATAGACATCACCGAGGCCAGTCCTGCACTCCACCTCAGCCCTGTGAGCCAGGGCCACCAGATCCTCTCTGGGCCTGGGGGCGCCTAGGGCATCGTTGAGGGCCATCAGTGCGCTCAGGGCCCCGGCCCCACTCATGCCAAAGCCCTGGCTTACGGGGAGCTGCACCTGGCAATCCACCCTCACCTCCATGGGCCTCTCCGCGAAGTGATGGATGGCCGCCTCTGTGGTCTCTGCCTGTCCTGGCTGGCCGTTCAGGCGGACCTTCACTTTAGCCTTGGACGCCCTGCGTGCCCGAACCTCTGCGATGACTCCCCTGGTGAGGCAGAAACCCGCCCCTCGGGAGCCCATCTTCAAGGGATCGTCGTCCCCGCATATCTGGAAGAAGCCAGTGACGTGGCCCGGGCAGAAGGCCCTACCCTTCGAGACCATGCAGCACGGCGCTCCACAGGTCCCACGCGACCTCTCGCTTCGAGCCCTTGAACTCCTTCGACCTTCCCCTCCCGTCTATTAAGATCACCTCGGTACGTCCCTCCTTCACCTGACCGATATCGTTGGCCACCACGTAGTCCAGTTTCAGTTCCTTCATCCTCGTCCTGGCCCTCTGGATGAGCTCATCTGGCTGCACCTGGGACTCCAGCTTGAAGCCCACAAGGACGTGCTTGCATACCTCTCTAATCCTGCTCAGAACCTGCACGTTGGGCTTCAGCTCCAGAATCAGCGACTCCGCCTTGGATGGGATCTTGCCCTCCTCCCTCTGGGGCACGTAGTCGGAGATGGCCGCAGGAACGAGACAGAAATCGTGGTCGGCCTCCCCCACCCTGGAGAGCAGTTGTTCCGTGGTCTGGAACCTCCATGTTTTGAGGTAGGAGGGAATCTGGACACTGCAGCGACCCATCCACAGGTCCACAGTCGCCCCCCTTAGGAAGGCGGCCCTCGCGAGCTCCAGGCCCGTCTCCCCAGTGCTTCTGTTCGTCAGGACCCGGACATCGTCGAGGGGTTCCTCCGTGGCCCCGGCTATGATGAGAACCCTCTTCCCCTTCATGTCCGTCGGCCCCAGCTTCCGAATAACGTGGGCCGTGAGGACCTCCGTGTCCGCTAGTTTAGCCTTCTCCTCCTCCAGCAAGGGCTCCACGAACTCCACGTTGAGACCCCTGAGCTTCTCCATGTTCTCCTTGAGAATGGGGTGATCATACATGGAGACGTCCATGGCGGGAGCGACTATGATGGGGAGGCCTGAACCCAAGGCCGTAGTGGCGAAGGTGGTCACCGCCGTGTCATCGATGCCCTGCGCCATCTTTGAAATGGTGTTGGCGGTGGCGGGGGCGAGGAGCAGGAGGTCGGCATTGCCCCTGGACCCACACAGGTCGACGTGCTGCACGGACCCGTCTAGCTGTTGCACCGGCACCCTCCCCGTGGCGAACTCTAGGGCGTTGGGGTGGATGATGATTCGGGCGGCGTCCGTCATGACGGGATAGACGTCCGCACCGTGGCGAATCAGCTCTCGGGCGAGCTTCACGGTCTCGACGGCCGCGATGCTCCCGCAGACGCCCAGGACGATGGTCTTGCCTAGGAGTTCCTCGCCCTCGGAGGCCCTTATGGCCTCACTGGGATGCATGCCATCACATCCGACCACACGGATTTATACCTATTCAACAACCTCGCCGTCGGTTGCCTGCCTGAAGAGTGTCTCAGCAAACGGCGAAGGTTTATGGAAGGGGCGTCCATGTGTCCCGAGGTCTCATGGGTTATGAGGACACCGTCGGCTACCTGTACGGCCTCCAGCGCTTCGGCATAAAGCTGGGCCTGGACAACATTCGGGACCTTCTGTCGCGACTGGGCGACCCCCATCGGGGGTTCCGAAGCATCCACGTCGCCGGGAGCAACGGCAAGGGGTCCGTCTGCGCCTTCCTGGACTCCATCCTGAGAAGGGCTGGCTACAGGGTCGGGCTCTACACCTCTCCCCACCTGGTGAGGTTCAACGAGAGAATCAAGGTCAACGGCATCGATGTTTCCGATGAGGACGTGGTCAGGCTTACGGAGGAGATCAGGCCCCATGCAGAAGCCATGACCGCTCTCGCCAAGGCGTCCCAGCCCACTTTCTTTGAGTTCACCACGGCCATGGCCTTCCAGTACTTCAGAGAGCAGGACGTTGACGCGGCCCTCGTGGAGGTGGGAATGGGGGGCAGGCTCGACGCTACCAATGTGGTACGACCCGAGGTGGCCGCCATCACGCGGATTGGGATGGAGCATACAGAGTACCTAGGGATGACCCTTGAAAGGATAGCGAGGGAGAAGGCGGGCATCATCAAGGAGGGGATACCGGTGTGGACGGTAGACCAGCCTGCGGTAGACGTAATCGAGGAGAGGTGCCGGGCCCTGGGGGCCCCATTGAGGGTGGTAGGCAGGGATCTCCATGTGGCCCGGACGGCGAAAGGGCTGGAGGGCCAGAAGGTGCTTTTCTCAGATGACGGGACATGGGAGTATGATGTAGCCCTCCTGGGGAGCTACCAGGCAGAGAACGCCGCTCTCGCCTTCGGTGTCATCCAGGAACTCCGGGAAAGGGGCTGGAGGATCAGCGAGACGGCCGTGAGGAGGGGCTACTCCGAAGCTAGGTGGCCTGCTCGCCTCCAGGTCGTCAACCGATACCCGACTATCGTCCTCGACTCCACCCACACGACAGAGGGCGCTCAGGAGCTGCGGAAGTCTTTGGAGGAGTTGTTCCCCGGGCGCAGGCTCATCCTCGTGATAGGGATTCTGAGGGACAAGGACCTGAAGGGCATGGTCGCCCAGCTGATGCCCCTCTGCCAATCGGTGATTGCCACTGAAGCGGACACGGAGAGGGCCTTCAGGGCCGAACAGGTGGCGGAGGCATTCAGGGGCGCGGGGAGCGTGAAGGTCGTGAGGCGGGTCGCGGAGGCGGTGGACACCGCCCTATCCATGGCGGGCTCCAACGACATCGTACTCATAACGGGCTCCCTATACACGGCCGGAGAGGCGTCCATCTTCCTGGAGGAGTGGAAGAGGAAGCGGGCCGAGGAGGTGGTCCTAAGGCTCAAGCAGCGATACCTGCCGGGGGATTTCGCCTCGGCTCACTTGGAGACCGCCCTGGGGAAGATCACCAGGGAGACGGGGGACCCCTTCGTCGTCCTCATATCTACGGTTCTCTCTCAGCGTACGGCGGATCCGACTACGGAGAAGGTGTCTGCCAACCTCTTCTCCCGCTATCGGACTCCCTCGGAGCTGGGCGCGGCATCGCTGGAAGACCTTGAGGAGGTTATCAGGCCTGCCAACTTCTACAAGACTAAGGCCAAGGCAATAAAGGATATCTCCCAAAGGATTGCTGGCGAGTATGGAGGAGTGGTGCCAAGGGAGATGCAGGAACTCCGTAAGCTGCCCCTGGTGGGCCAAAAGACGGCCAACTGCGTCCTGGTCTACGGATATGGAGTGCCGGCCATCCCGGTGGACGTCCACTGTCACCGGATACCCAACAGGCTGGGGCTACTGCAGACCAAGGATGAGGCGGACACAGAGGTGCAGCTACGCAGGCTTCTGCCCGAGTCCCTCTGGCTGGAGGTCAACGAACTCTTCGTGAGACATGGTCAGACGACGTGTACTTCTACGAGACCCGATTGTCCTTCCTGTAACCTCGCCGACCTGTGCGCCTACAACCTCTCTCGCCAGCAGGGCGCAAGCCAGGACATGCCGTCTTCCGGCGTCACTAATCGCTGAGCAAGCGGGATCAGGCCGCCACCTTGGCCACGGCCTTGACCCGGTCCCCGGGCTTCAGCTTCATGATGCGGACCCCCATGGTGGCCCTTCCAATGACCCTCAGGTCCTCCACAGGGAATCGGATGATCATGCCTCCCTCCGTCGTCAGTAGGAGCTCCTCTTCCGGATGGACCTCCTGCACGCTGACCACTGCCCCGTTCCTCTCGATGTTGGAGATGTTTATGACACCCTTTGCCCCACGCCTGGTCTTCCTGTAGCGGGAGACAAGGCTGCATTTGCCGTAGCCGCCCTCGGTAACCGTAAGCATGGTGGAGTCTCCGCGAACAAGGGCCATACTCACCACATAGTCCTGAGGCCGCAGAGTAACGCCCTTGACGCCCTCCGTATACCTGCCCGTCGGCCGAACGTCGGATTCGTCAAACCGGACCGCCATGCCAAGTCGGGTGGCCAGAATCACCTCGTCTCCCTTCTGACAGGGCCTGACACCCACCAGCTCATCCCCCTCCCGCAACTTGATGGCCCAGATTCCCCTGACCATTGGCCTGCTGAAGGCTGCCAGGCTTGTCTTCTTCACGAGGCCCTTCCTGGTCGCGAAGATGAGATACTTGGACGCTTCGAAATCCTCGACGGCCACTCTGGCTGCGATGGCCTCGTCCTGCTCCAGCCGGGGGAGGAGGTTGACGATGGGACGTCCGCGAGCGTGTCGGCTTCCCACGGGAACCCTCCAGGCCTTGAGCCAGTAGATCCTGCCCTTGGTGGTGAAGAAGAGGATGTAATTGTGGGCCTTCGTGACGAACAGGTCTACGACGTAGTCCTCCTCCTTGGTCTCCATCCCTACCAGCCCGACGCCGCCTCGTCGCTGCTGCCTGTAGTCCTCCACATCCTGCCTCTTGATGTAGCCAGTGTTGCTGATCATCACGACTGTGTTGGCGTTCGGGATCAGGTCCTCCATGTCCAGCTCCGGCGCTGACTCCTCCACCTCCGTCCTCCTCTCGTCCCCGTATTTCTCCCTGACCTCTAGGGTCTCGTCCCTAATGATTGAAAGAAGCCGCCGACGGTCCGCGAGGACCGCCTCCAGCTGACCTATGCGGGACCTCAGCTCCTCACGCTCCTCCCTCAGGGAGCGGCCCTCCAAGGCTGTGAGCCGATGCAGGCGCATGTCCAGAATGGCCTTCGCTTGAAGGGCGGTGAGATGGAGACCCTTCTCCAGCGCCGCTTGGGCCTCCCCCACGGTCTCGGAACTCCGGATGCGGGATATCACGTCGTCCAGGTTGTCCAGGGCGACGAGCAGGCCCTCCACCACGTGGATCCTATCCTTGGCCTTGCGGAGGTCGAACTCCGACCTTCGCCTCACCACATCCTCCCTGAACCTGATGAACTCCTCCAGGGTCTCCTTCAGGGAGAGGACCCTCGGCTCTCCGTCCACCAGGGCCAGGTTGATGACGCCGAAGGTGACCTGCAGCGGGGTGTGGGCAAACAGTTGGTTGAGGATTATCTCCTCGTGGACATCCCTCCGGAGTTCCACTACGATCCGGATGCCTTCCCGGTCACTCTCGTCCCGCAGGTCGACGATGCCGTCCACCTTCTTCTGCTTCACCAGGTTGGCGATGGATTCCACCAGGTTGGACTTGTTCACCTGATACGGGATCTCGGTGATGATGATGGCCTTCTTGTCCCTGGGTAGCTGCTCCACCTCGGTCCTTCCGCGGACCCGGAGGAGGCCTCTACCGTTCCTGTAGGCCTCTAGGATGCCCTCATCGCCGCAGATGACACCGCCGGTGGGAAAGTCGGGACCCCGGACAATCTCCAGCAGGTCCTCCAAGTCAGCGTCCTCGTGCTCTATCAGGTATACGATAGCGTCGGCAACCTCCCGAAGGTTGTGAGGGGGGATGTTGGTGGACATGCCCACGGCGATGCCGCTGGCCCCATTCACCAGGAGGTTGGGGAACTTTCCGGGCAGGACGACGGGCTCCTTCAGGCTGGCGTCGAAGTTGTCGACGAAGTCTACCGTCTCCTTATCGAAGTCCTGCAGAATCTCCTCCGCCGAGGGCGCCAGCCTGCACTCGGTGTATCTCATGGCAGCGGGGTCGTCGCCGTCCATGGAGCCAAAGTTGCCCTGGCCGTCGATGAGGGGGTATCGGAGGGAGAAATCCTGGGCCATCCTCACCAGGGCATCGTACACCGCCGTGTCACCGTGGGGATGGAACTTCCCGAGGACCTCCCCCACGACGCGGGCACACTTTCTATGGGGCTGGTTCGCCCTGATGCCCATCTCCCTCATGGCGTAGAGGATCCGCCTCTGGACGGGCTTCAGGCCGTCCCTCACATCCGGTAGGGCCCTGCCGACGATGACGCTCATGGCGTAGTCGATGTAGGACCTCTCCATCTCTCGCTCGATGGGTCGGTAGGATACTCCAGAAGCACGGTCACTCAGGGGACCACCTCAGACATCCAGGTTCACGACCTCTCCGGCGTGATCCTGTATGAACTCCCGCCTGGGCTCCACGGCTTCCCCCATGAGGATGGTGAAGAGCTCGTCGGCCCTGACGGCGTCCTCGATGGTCACCTGCTTGAGCACCCTCGTCTCGGGATTCATGGTGGTCTCCCACAGCTCCTTGGGGTTCATCTCGCCCAGGCCCTTGAATCGCTGAACGACGGTGCCCCTCCCCATCTCCTTCAACAGCCTCTCCTTCTCCTTGTCCATGAAGACGTAGCGAACGACCTTGCCCTTCTTCAGCCTGTACAGGGGCGCCTCGGCGATGTACACGTAACCGGCCTCAATGAGGGGGCGCATGTAGCGGAACAGAAGGGTGAGCAGCAGCGTCCGAATGTGCGCCCCGTCCACGTCGGAGTCTGTAAGAAGTACGATACGATGGTACCGGGCCCTCTCCAGGTCGAAGTCCTCTCCCACCCCGGTCCCGATGGCCG